>DASSSJ010000138.1:0-10785 GCA_035708485.1 Anaeromyxobacter sp.
GGACGTCGCTCGCCTGCCGCTTCACCGCGAGCTGCAGGAACGAATGGAACATCTCCTCGCTGAGCGGACCCTGGCCTTCCATGGCGGGCGAGTCTAACCCGGACCTCGCCGGCCGAACAAAGGCCCAGTCGCCGGGGCGCCGGGCGTCGCGGCGGGGGTGCGAACGTCCACCTGCACGCACCCCGGGCGGATCCGCGCCGTCGCGCTGGCGAGGCTCGGGGGCGGTGGTCCGGCGGCGCGGCCGCCCCTAGGCTTTCGTCGTGCGGATCGCCCTGGTGTCGACGCCGTTCGTGGCGGTGCCGCCGGCCGCTTATGGCGGCACCGAGCTCGTCGTCCACGCCCTCGCGCGGGCGCTCGAGCGGCTCGGTCACGAGGTGACGGTGTTCGCGACGGGCGACTCGCGCGTCCGGCGCCTCCGCGCGTGCTTCCGCCGCGCGATCTGGCCGCCCGACCCTTACGCCGGCCTGCTGCACGCCCGGTTCGCTGCGGCGGAGATCGCCGCCGGCGCGTTCGACGTCGTGCACGCCCACCTGCCGTCGTTCCTCGCGTTCGGCGAGGACCTCGCCGCGCCGGTCGTCTACACGGTCCACCACGACCGCGAGCCCGCGCTCGAGCGGTTCTACGCCGCGGTCCCGGGGCCGCTGCACGTCGCGATCTCCGCCCGGCAGGCGGCGCTCTGCCGGCCCGCCGTGGCGGCGGTCGTGCACCACGGGCTCGAGCGGGGGATGTACCCCTCCTGCGGGAAGGGCGGCGGCGGCGCGTTCTTCCTCGGCCGGCTCTCGTGGGTGAAGGCGCCGGACGTCGCGATCGAGGCGGCGCGCCGCGCCGGGCTGCCCGTCGTCGTCGCCGGCCGCCTGCACGCGGACGACGCGGCGCCGGCGGGGTGGCGGGAGCAGGTGCTCGAGCCGGCGCTGCGGTCGCGCGGCGTGACCTGGCTGCCGGCCGCGGACCTCGCCGCGAAGCGGACCCTCTTCGCCCGGAGCCGCGCGCTCCTCGTCCCGCTGCGCTGGGAGGAGCCGTTCGGGCTGGTCATGATCGAGGCGCTGCTCGCCGGGTGCCCCGTGATCGCCGCCCGGATGGGCGCGGCGCCCGAGATCGTGCGGGACGGCGAGGACGGGTACCTCGTCGCGGGGGCGGAGGAGATGGCGGCGGCGCTCCGCCGCGTCGGGACCCTCGACCGGCGCGCCATCCAGGCGCGCGCCCGGGCGCGGTTCTCCGCGGAGCGGATGGCCCGCGGGTACCTCGAGGTGTACGGCAGGGCCGTGGACGCGTTCCGCGACGGCCCCTTCGCGCCGGGCCGCGCGGCGACGGGGGACCCGTGGACGACGCTCGCGCGCTGACGACGCCCCGGCCCGAGGACCTCCTCGGCTACTCCGATCCGTCGCTGCAGCCCGAGGCGACCGGGGTCGACAAGCTCGTCCTGAAGCGGGGGAACCTCTTCCTCGTCGCGAACGCGCTCGGCGACGTCGCCCCCGCGGGCGCGCGGGACCTCGGCCTGTTCCTCACGGACACGCGCCACCTCTCGGCCTGGCGCCTCGCCGTGAAGGGCGGCCCGCCGCTCGTGCTCTCGTCTCAGGTCACCGCGGACTACGTCGCGCAGATCGACTTCACGGTGACGAGCCTCCACGTGGGCGATCTGCTGGGCCGCGAGCCGGTGAACTTCGTGCACCTCCGGCGCGACATGCTCATCGACGGCGTGCTCCTCGACCGGCTCGCCCTCACGAACTTCCTCGAGCGGCCGATCGACCTCTGGGTGGAGGTCGCCTGGGCCGCCGACTTCGCGGACGTGTTCGAGGTGCGCGGCGCCCGGCGCGCCGCGCGCGGCACCTATCTCGTCCCGGCGGTGGAGGACGGGCGCGCGGTGCTGCGGTACGATGGCCGCGACGGCCGCCGCTACGCGACCGAGGTCCGGGTGGAAGGCCTCCCGGGCGACGGCGGCGGCGCGGCGCGGCTGGCGCGGATGGGCGGCCGCGGCGCGCGCGTCGACTTCCACCTCGATCCCGCCGAGCGCGTCGAGGTGACCTTCGTCGTCGCCGCCGGCATCGAGCGCTCCGCCCGGCCCGCGCGCGGCGCGGACGAGGAGCGGCCGCTCCCGAAGCGCGGGCCGCGCCCGTTCGACGCCCACGCCCGCGAGACGCACGACGCCTACGCCGCGTGGGCGGCGCACGCGACCGGGTTCCGCGCCGCGAACGAGGTGTTCGGCGCGGGCCTCGCCCAGGCGGTCGCCGACCTGAAGGCGCTCACCGTCTACCACTTCGGCGAGCCGGTCGTGTCGGCCGGGATCCCCTGGTACACGTGCCCCTTCGGCCGCGACGCCCTCATCACCGGGTTCGAGGCGCTCCTCGCCGCGCCCGAGATCGCGCGCGACGCGCTCCGGTTCCTCGCGCGACTGCAGGGCACCAGGGAGGACCCGACCCGGGACGAGGAGCCCGGGAAGATCCCGCACGAGATCCGGTTCGGCGAGATGGCCGCCGCTGGCGAGGTCCCGCACTCGCCGTACTACGGCTCCGCGGACGCGACGCCGCTCTTCCTCGTGCTCCTCGACGAGTACGAGCGCTGGACCGCCGACCGCGAGACCGTGGACGCGCTCCTCCCCGCCGCCGGGGCCGCGCTCGCCTGGATGGACCGGCAGACCTCGCGGAGCGACGGCCTCGTCGCCTACGAGCGCCGGACACCGCGCGGGCTGCGCAACCAGGGCTGGAAGGACAGCCACGACGGGGTCCCGTTCGCCGACGGGCGCCCCGCCGAGCCGCCGATCGCCCTGGTCGAGGTGCAGGGGTACGCGATCGACGCGCGCCGGCGGATGGCCGACCTCCTCGCACGCCGCGGCCGCTCGGAGGAGGCCGACCGGCTCCGCGGCGCGGCGCGCGCGCACGCCGAGGCCGTCGAGGCGCGGTTCTGGATGGAGGAGAAGCAGACCTACGCGCTCGCGCTCGACCGCGAGGGCCGCCGCGTCGACGCGGTCACCTCCAACCCCGGCCACCTGCTGTTCTCGCGCGTGCCGCCGCCGGAGCGGGCGCGCGCCGTGGCGCGCTCGCTCCTCGGCCCGGCGATGTGGAGCGGCTGGGGGATCCGGACGCTCGCGGCGGACCAGCCCGCGTACAACCCGCTCTCGTACCACGACGGCACCGTGTGGCCCCACGACAACGCGCTCTGCGCGATGGGGCTCGCGTGCGCGGGCGCGACCCGCGAGGCGGGCCAGGTCTTCACGGGGCTGTGGCACGCCGCGCAGCACTTCCGCGGGCTGCGGCTCCCGGAGCTCTTCTGCGGGCTCTCGCGCGACGACGGCGAGTTCCCCGTGCACTACCCGGTGGCCTGCTCGCCGCAGGCGTGGTCCTCCGCCGCGTGGTTCCTGCTGCTGCGCGCCGTGCTGGGGCTCTCGCCCGACGCGGCGTCCGGGACGCTCCGCGTCACGGCGCCGCACCTGCCGCCCTGGCTCGACGAGATCGTGCTCGAGCGCCTGCGCGTCGGCGCCGCGCGCGCCACGCTCCGCTTCGTGCGCGGTCCGCGCGGTGCGTTCGCCGAGGTCCTGGACGTGCAGGGCGCTCCGCTGCGCGTTCACATCGAGCTGTAGGGCGCGAGAAGCGAAAGGCCGCGATCGCTCGCGGCCTCTCCAGCTCTCTTGGCGCTCGCGCGCCGGGACTACGACGCTCCGCCGGTCGCCACGCAGGCTTCCGGCGGGGGGAGGAGTCGCGCTTCCGATCTGGCGGCGACTTGGACGTACGACGGGAGGTGGGCCCTGCAGCGAGCGTTGGACGGGATCGTCTGCATGGCAGGGTCCGTGATCGGCCTCCGGCGGGACTCGGACCCTTCGCGTTACAAGCGCCGTGCCGCCGCCCGCGCCGCTCCCCCGCGCGAAAATTCGAGGAGTTACACGCCCCCGGCGCGGGACGATCCTGTAAAAGCGGCGGTCCACGGAGAGTCAGGGTGTGCTCGGACCCTCGGTGCGGTTACGCTTGTCCCGTGTTCACGTCACCCGACGCGGCGTCTCAGGCGCTGGCCGCGACTGGCTACCTGCCGACGCGCGAGATCGCGACGACCGTCTTCCTCGCCGACCGGCTCGAGAAGCCGATCCTGGTCGAGGGTCCCGCCGGGGTCGGCAAGACGGAGCTGGGGCGCGCGTACGCGCAGGCGTCCGGCCGCACGCTCGTCCGCCTGCAGTGCTACGAGGGGCTCGACGAGGCGAAGGCCCTCTACGAGTGGGAGTACGCCAAGCAGCTCCTGTACACGCAGCTGCTCGCGGGGCGGATCGGCGAGGCCGTGCGCGGGGCGAAGGGGCTCGCCGAGGCGGCGGACGCGATCGCCGCGGAGGGCAACGTCTTCTTCTCCGAGCGCTTCCTGCTCCCGCGCCCGATCCTGCGGGCCATCTCGAGCGAGACGCCCGCGCTGCTCCTCGTCGACGAGATCGACAAGGCGGACCCGGAGCTCGAGGCGTTCCTGCTCGAGGTGCTGGCCGACTGGGCGGTGACCGTGCCCGAGATCGGCACGCTCCGCGCGCGGCACGTCCCGCGGGTGGTGCTCACGTCGAACGCGTCGCGCGAGCTGTCGGACGCGCTGAAGCGCCGGTGCCTGCACCTGCAGCTCGAGTTCCCGACGCGCGAGCGCGAGCTCGCGATCGTCCGGGCGCGGGTGCCGGAGGCCGCGGAGGCGCTCGCGCGCTCCGTGGTCGCGGCGGTGTCGAAGCTCCGGTCGCTGGACCTGCGCAAGCCGCCGTCGATCTCGGAGACGCTCGACTGGGTCCGCGCGCTCGCGGTGCTGAACGCCGACCGGCTCGACGCCGCGCTGCTGGACGAGACGCTGAACCTCGTCCTCAAGTACGAGGCCGACGTCGCGCGCACGAAGGAGCGCCGCGGCGAGGTGCTCGCAGCGGCGAACCTGGCCTGAGCGCGCGGCCCGGTCCGCGGTCGAGGTCGAGGTCGGGGTCGAGGTCGAGGTCGGGGTCGAGGTCGAGGTCGGGGTCGGGGTCGGGGTCGGGCTCGAGGTCGGGGTCGCGTCGGCGGGTAGGGGTCGCGTTCGCGGCTCAGTCCTCCGCCACCGCCGGGGTCCTCGCTCGCACCTGGGACGGGACCTGCACGATCTCGTCGCCGGGCAGGACGAGCGCGGTGAGGCGCCCGCCGTAGACGCACCCCGTGTCGATGCCGAGGCACACGGCGCCTCCCGGCGCCTCGTCGCGCTTGGGGACGTCCAGCCGCTGGGGGAAGTGGCCGTACACGACCGACTCCGGCCCCGTCCACGCCGCCGCCCAGGGGCGGACGCCCGGCTCGCGCGCGTCGCCCCGCGCGCGCGGCACCGGATTCCCGTCCGCGTCCACGTAGCGGAGGCGGATCGTCCAGTCCGGCGGCTGGGCCGGGATCGGCACGCCGGGCACGAATCCGGCGTGCACCGCCACCCACCCCCGGCCGAGCGCGAGCACCCGCGGCAGGCGCGAGAGCCAGATGAGATCGTCGTGCGTGAGGCGCGCGTGCTCGGCCGCGCGCTTCGCGTCGAAGCGCTTCATGGGGATGCGGTACCTGGGGTCGTCCCTGTGCCGCGCCTCGTGGGCCGCGTAGCGAACGTGCTTCTCCTCGTGGTTGCCGAGGACGCACTCGGCGCCGAGCTCGCGCACGCGCCGCAGGACGCCGACGGGATCGGGCCCGCGGTCTAGGATGTCGCCGAGGAACACGAGCCGGTCGCGGCCCGCCACGTGCTCCGCGGCCCGGAGCAGGTCGTCGAGCTCGGCGAGACAGCCATGGACGTCGCCCACGACGAGGGTTCGGCGGGGTCCCCCCATGGTCCCGCAATCTACCGGGTGCCCGGCGGCGCGTCGAAGAATCCAGCGTACCCCGAGTCGACGGCGGCGTCGTCGAAGGCGGCGCCCTCGCGCCGGTCCACGATCCGCCAGGTCCCGCCGACGCGTCCGACGAGGTACTCGGAGACCTGGCGTCCGAGCTCCGCGGCGGGCGGCTCCCAGAGCCGCTCCACCACCGTCACGACCGCCGCGCCACGCGGCGCCCGCCGCACGGAGACGAGCTGGAACGACTCGAGGACGCGCGCCCGGGACGCCTCGCGCCAGGCGGCGAGCGGGTGGTCCTCGCCGGCCGCCGTCCTCCGCGCGATCTCCTGGAGCGTGCGCGGCGCGACGAGCGCCATCGCGCCCTCGTAGTCGCGCGCGCGGACGTCCGGCAGCCGCCCCCTCGCGACGGAGGGGGCGCGCGGGCCCGCGCGCCGGACGGCGTCCAGGTAGCGCAGCACGCACCGTGCGGGGCCGGCGAGCAGGTTCTCCGGTGCGCGCGGCGGCGCGTCCGTGCCGCTCGGGGCTGCGACGGTGGCGGCGAGTAGGAGCGCAAGTGCGTGCATGTGATCCCGACCGGGTGGTGCCGGCGGCGCACGCACGATCTGTAGCGCCCTGCTCGCCCGCAACGGCCCCCGCGCGTCGCCCCTTCCGGCAGAGCGGGCCGCGGCCCGAAGGCCACGCCGCTCCGGTCTCCGGGCAAGGTACTGCCCGCGAAGCGAGGAGTGCCGGCCCGCTCCCTGCGCCGTGCCGCTGCCGGCCCGCTCCCCGCGGCGCGCCGGGCCGGTCGCGCCCCCGGCGGCCTCGCGCGGCCCGGCCGGTCCTTCCGGCGCCGCGGCATGGGCTCCTAGATTGGCGAGGCCGCCGGGGATAGACTCGACGCCCCGCCGGGCGCACCCCAGCACGACACGGATGGAACCGAAGCGCGTCCTCATCGTCGAGCCGGACAACGCGTTCGCGCTGTCGCTGGCGGCGATCTTCCGCGAGGACGGCTGCGCGACCCGTCTCGCCGCGAGCGCGGCCGAGGCGGAGCTCGAGATCGCGACCCGCCGCCCCGACCTCTGCGTGGTGCGCGCCGAGCTGCCCGATCTGTCCGGGTTCTCGCTGTGCGCCCGTCTGCGCCACGACGCGGTCACCGCGCGGCTCCCGGTGCTCCTGTACTCCTCGGACACCCCCCCGGAGGCGCTCGCCGAGCACGCCCGCGCCCCGTGGGCCGCGGACGGCTACCTGGCGATGCCCCTCGACACCGACGCGCTGCGCGTCCTCGCGGAGCGGCTCGTGTCCGCGGCGGACGCGGTCGAGAGCGCCGACGACGCGGTGATCGAGGCGGTGGACGACGCGCCGGGGACGGGCGGGGTCGCGCCGGTGCCCGCCGCGGCGAGCGACGGCGGGGAGGGCGCCGCGGAGCGGCCCGCGGCCGCGCCGCCGGGCGTGGCCGGCGCGGAGCCCGGGGCCCAGGCGCCCCCGCCCATGCCGCAGCGGCCGCGGCGTGCGACGCTCACCGACGACGATCGGCTCTTCGCGGACCGCGTGTTCCAGTCGATCGCGGAGCGGCGGGACGAGCTTCTCTCCGAGTCCTACAACCGGCGGCCGCCGCCCCGCCGCGACCTCCTCCAGTCGCCGGAGGGACGCGCGCAGCTGCTCCGGGACGATCTCCGCTGGCGCGAGGCGCAGCTCGCGCGGCTCGCCGAGATCTGGGAGGTCCGCGAGCGGGAGCTCTCGTCGTTCGAGGAGCGGATGCACGACAAGGACGTCGAGCTCCAGGGGCTGAAGGTGCAGGTCGAGGACCTGCTCCGGCGGCTCGGCGACGCGCGCGACGCCTTCGTCCGCAAGGAGCGCGAGCTCGGGGCGTCGATCGACGGGCTGCTCCTCGAGAAGTTCGGGCAGGAGAAGGAGCTCATCGAGGTCATCGCCGCGAACGAGCGCCGCATCCACGAGCTCGAGCGCGAGCTCCGCCGGCGCGAGGACGAGCTCGCCCACCGCAAGATCGCGCTGTCGGAGGCGCAGGAGGAGATCGCGCGCCAGGACCGGCGACTGCGCTCCGACGCGGCGCGGTTCGAGGAGCGGGAGCGCGAGCTCGCGGAGGCGCTCGCGCGGCGCTCCGACGACCTGGCCGGCGCCGAGCGGGCGCTCGCCGAGGCGCGGGAGGGCGCGGCCGCCGCCGACCGCGAGGCGCGCGCCCGGCAGGAGGAGGCCGCCGCGCGCCAGCGGGCGCTCGTGGCCGAGCGCGACGCCCTGCGGGAGGAGCGCGAGGCCGAGGGGCGGGACGGCGCGGCGCGGCTGCGGGCCGCCGAGGCGGAGCGCGACGAGGCGCGCGCCGCCGCCGAGCGGACGCGGACGGCGCTCGAGGCGCGGATCGCGGAGCTCGACGCGGCGCTCGCCGAGGCGGAGCGGGGGCGGGACGCCGCCGCCCGCACCGCGCGCGAGGCCGCCGAGGAGTTCCAGGCGCGGATCGACGAGCGGGAGGGCGCGATCCGCGACCGCGAGCAGCGGCTGCGGCTGCTGGACGAGGAGTACCGCCAGTTCCGCGACGCGGCGCGCGCCCGGGAGGACGATCTCTCGCGGGAGATCCAGGACCACCTGCAGCAGATCGGGTCGCTCGAGGGCGAGATCGAGGGGCTCGCGCGCGAGATGGCGGCGCGCGAGGACGAGGTGCGCGGCGAGATCGACGAGGCGATCGCCGCCGCCGTCGCCGGCCACGCCGCCCGCGAGCGCGAGGCCCGCGAGGAGGCGCGCGCGGAGCGGGCGCGCGCGGAGCAGGCCGACCGCCGGCGCGCCGAGGTCGAGGCGGCGCTCGCCGACGTGCGCGGCCAGGCCGCGGCGCTCGAGGGCGCGCTCCGCGAGGCGCGCGAGGCGGTCCGCTCCGCCGACGCGGCGTACGCGTCCGAGGGCGACGCGCTCCGCGCCGAGGCGGAGCGGCAGCGCGGGATCGCCGAGGCGATCGGCCGCGAGCGCGACGCGCTGCGGGCCGCCCTCGCGGAGCGCGACGCCGCGGCCGCCGCGCGCGACGCGGAGGGCGAGGAGGCGCGCCGCGCGCTCGAGGCGTCCCGCGCCGAGGGGGCGCGCCTCGCGGGCGAGCGCGATTTTGCGCTCGCGCGCGCGGCCGAGGGGGAGGAGCGCGCGCGCTCGCTCGCGGACACGGTGGAGGGCGCGCGCGCCGAGGTCGCGCGACTCGTCGCGCGGGCGGAGGAGGCGGAGGCCCGCGTCGGCGCGCGGGAGGCGGAGGTCGAGGCGGCGCTCGCGGCGGAGCGCGCCCGGGTGGCGGCGCTCGAGACGGAGCTCACCGAGGCGGTCGCGGCTGCGGAGGCGCGGGGCGCCGAGGCGGCCCGGGCCACGGCGGCGCTCGCCGAGGCTCGCCGCGTCGCGCAGCGCCGCGAGGGCGAGCTGACGGTCGAGGTCGCGGCGCGGAGCGAGGCGGCGCAGCGCGCGGAGGCGGCGGCCGCGGAGGCGCGGGCCGCCTCGGACGAGGCGGGGCGCCGGGTCGCGGCGCTCGAGGCGGAGCTGCGCGAGCGCGCGGCCACGCTCGAGGCGCTGTCGCGCGAGTCGGAGCGGCGCGTCGGCGAGCTCGAGGGGGCCGCCCGCGAGAAGGACGGCCTCGTCGAGGCCGCGCGGCGCGAGGTGGAGCGCCTCCAGGGGGAGCTCTCCGGCGCCCGCCACGCCGCCATGGTGCGAGAGTCGGAGCTCGGCGCCGCGGCCGACCGCGCCGGCGCGCGGGCGGAGGATCTCGCGAAGCTGCTCGGCGAGGCGACGCAGGAGCGCGACGACGCGCGCGCGCAGCGCGAGGCGCTCGCGAAGGAGCTGGAGGCGCGGGACGCCGAGCGCGCCGCCCTGCGGGAGGAGGCGCGCGCGGCGTCCGCGGCCCGCGCCCAGGCCGAGGCAGAGCGCGCCCGGGTCGAGGCGGAGCTCACCCGGGAGATCGAGGCGCGGGCCGACGCGGAGGCGCGCGCGAGGACGCAGGCCGCGGCGGCCGCCGCCGAGCACGCGCGGCGCGAGGAGGAGCTCCTCGCCGAGCTGTCCCGCAAGGCCGAGGCGGAGGAGGCGGCGCTCGCGGCGCTCCGGAAGGCGGCCGCCGAGACGCGCGAGCGCGAGGAGGCGCTCCAGCGCGAGCTCCTGGCGCGCGCCGAGGCGCTGCGCGCGGTGGAGCGCCGCCAGGAGATGGCCGCCGAGGCCGCGACCGCCCGCATGGACGAGGCGCGGCGCCGCCTCGTCGAGCTGGAGGAGCGCGTCGCGTCGCTGAGCTCCACGCGCGAGGCGACCGAGGACGCCGCCGCCGAGCTGCGGCGCCGCCTCGACGAGGCGGAGGGACGGCTCGCCGAGGCGGCGCAGCGGGCCGAGCGCGCCGAGGCGCGCGCGCGCGAGGCCGAGCAGGCCGTCACGGGCGCGCAGCGCGACCGTCAGCGCCAGGAGACCGAGCTGCAGGCCCGCGTCGCGCGCGCGGAGTCGCGGGCCGCGGAGGCGGCCGCCCGCGCCGAGCAGGCGCAGCGGGACGCCTCGGCGGCCCACGCCGCCCGCGCGCGCGCCCAGGAGCTCGAGGCCTCGCTCGCGCAGACGGGCCAGGCGCGCGCCCGCCTCGAGAAGGACCTCGGCGCCCGGGCCGCAGCCGCCGAGGCCCGCGCCGCGGAGGCGGCGCGGCGCGTCGACCAGCTCGCGGCGGAGCGCCGGGAGGCGGAGGCGCGCGGCGCGCGCGCGGTCGAGGAGGCGCAGGCGCGTTTCCGGGACGAGCTCGCGCGGCGCGATCAGCTCCGCGCCCAGGAGATCCAGCGGCTCCAGGCGGCCGTGCAGGAGCGCGCGAAGCGGGAGAAGGCGCTCGAGATGGAGCTCGCGCGGCTGCGCGGCGGCCGGAACGTCGCGCAGCCGCCGGTCGCGCCGCTTTCGCCCGAGGAGAAGCCGGCGATCGCGGGCGCGGTGCCGGCGGCGGGCGAGGACGAGTAGGGCGAGGCGGGCTGCGAGCGAGGTGGGGGGTCGAGGTCGGGGTCGCGGTCGAGGTCGAGGTCGGGGTCGGGGAGGGGGTCGGG
>DASSSJ010000139.1:0-14682 GCA_035708485.1 Anaeromyxobacter sp.
CCGGCGGCCGAGCCGCGCCGGCGGCCGCGGGCGCCGCCGGAGAGGGCACCGTGGGGGCGCCGGGAGCGCCGCGGCCGGCGCACGCCGTCGCGACGAGCGCGGACGCGAGCAGCGCGACGGGGCGCATCAGCGCTCCGCCGCGACGCGCACCTCGAGGCCGCTCGCCACGGCGCGCCGGAGCCGCGCGTTCACCCGCTCGCAGAGCTGGGGAGCGAGCGCCTCGACCTGCGCCGCCCAGGCGGCGCTGCGGGCGAGGACGAGGAGGCGCCCGTCCTTCAGCGGTCCACGGAGCGACACCTCGCGCGCGAGCCGCGGGCCGCAGGCCTCGGCGAAGGCCGCGGCGAGCGCTGCGCCCTCCGCGCCCTCCCGAGGCGCGAGCGCCTGCGCGAGCACGGATGCGATCGTTTGCCTGCGGCCTCGCACGCGGGGCTCGACCCTAGGCAGGAGGCGACGATGCGTCAAGCGACCGCGCCCCTGCGGCACGGCGCCGCGGACGCGCCGCACGCCTTCGGGTGTGGTACTTTTCGCCCAGCCTTCGCGGAGATGGACGTCGCGACCAGCCAGATCCCGGCCGGCGGGAAATTCGAGCGCGCGACGGGAGGCCACGCGCACATCGGGGGCGTCGCAGGGCAGCTCGATGCCCACGCGGAGCGTGGCCGGCTCAACTTCCACTGGCTGATCCAGCTTCACTGGTGGGCGATCCTCGGCCAGGTGCTGGTCGTGGTGGCAGCCGAGGCCTGGACCACCATCGGCCTGCCCCTCTGGACGCTGGCCGGGCTGCTCGGCCTCGAGGTGCTCGGCATCTTCGCCCTGAGCGCGTGGGCGAAGCACGTCCAGGTGTCCGACGCGAGCATCGCGGCGGTGATGTTCCTCGACATCGTCGTCCTCACCGTCCTGCTCGACCTCACGGGCGGCGCCTCGAACCCGTTCTCGACGCTCTACCTCGTGAACGTCGCGCTCGCGGCGGTCCTCCTCCCGCAGCGCTGGTCGTGGGGTCTCACCGCCTCGAGCCTCCTCGCCTTCGGCTCGCTGTTCGTCCACGAAGCGTTCGCGGGCCAGGCCCACCACGTGCGGTGGTCGATGGGGCAGGACCACATGATGAGCGCGCACCTGCGCGGGATGTGGGTGGCGTTCGCGCTCGCGGCGGTCTTCATCGTCTTCTTCGTGCAGCGGGTGTCCCGCGCGCTGGCCGCGCGCGAGCGCGAGCTCCGGCAGGCGCGGGCCCAGGCCGATCGGCGCGAGAAGCTCGCGTCCCTCGCGACGCTGGCGGCCGGCGCCGCGCACGAGCTGTCGACGCCGCTCTCCACCATCGCGATCGTCGCGAAGGAGCTGCAGCGCTCGCTCTCGAGCGCCGGCGCCTCGCCCGAGGTCCGCTCGGACCTGCAGCTCGTCCGCGACCAGGTGGCGCGCTGCCGCGACATCCTCGACCGCATGGCCGCGCACGCCGGCGAGAACGTCGGCGAGCCGCTCGCGCCCGTGATGGTCCGCAGCTGGATCGAGGCGTCTCTCGAGGGGCTCTCGGGTCGCGACCGCGTGGACGTGGAGACGGCGGACGCCGAGGCGGAGCTCGTGGGCCCGCCGCGGGCGCTCGCGGACGCGCTCCGCGGGCTCCTGAAGAACGGCCTGCAGGCGTCGCCGGTCGCCGGCCGCGTGACGCTGCGGGTCTCCGCGGGCGGCGGCCGCATCCGGGCCACCGTCCTCGACCGCGGCGGCGGGATGCCGCCCGACGTGCTCGCCCGCGTGGGCGAGCCGTTCTTCACGACGAAGGGGCCGGGGGAGGGGATGGGGCTCGGCCTCTTCCTCACCCGCGCGCTCGCTGAGCAGATGGACGGAGCGTTCCACATCGCGCCACGGGCGGGGGGTGGAACGGAGGCGTGGTTGGAACTGCCGGCGGCGGGGGCCGCCGAGAGGAGCGCGTCATGACGAACGTCGAGGTGAACCGCGATTCGTTGCCCAGCATCCTGCTCGTCGACGACGACGAGGTCCTGCGCGAGCGGCTCGCGACCGCGATCCGCGCACGCGGCTACGAGGTGCGGACGGCCGGCAACTCGGACGAGGCGCTGCGCGAGGTCGCGCGCGAGTCGCCCGAGATGGCGGTGCTCGACCTCCGCATGCCGGGCGGCTCGGGGATCGAGGTGCTCCGCGAGCTCAAGCGGCAGGATCCCTCCACGCGGGTGCTCATGCTGACCGGGTACGGCAGCATCTCCACCGCGGTCGAGGCGGTCCGGGAGGGCGCGGTGGGCTACCTGCCGAAGCCGGCGGACGCCGACGAGATCCTCGCCGCGCTGAACGGGACCAACACGGCGAAGGAGAAGGGCATCGAGACGCCGTCGCTCGCCCGCGCCGAGTGGGAGCACATCCAGCGCGTCCTCACCGACTGCGGCGGGAACATCTCGGAGGCGGCGCGCCGCCTCGGCATCCACCGGCGCTCGCTCCAGCGGAAGCTCCACAAGTACCCGCCCGCGCGCTGAGGGGAGGGGCGCCCGCCACGGACCGTCGCCGGCCGCGAATCCATTTCGCGCCGGCTGGGTCGTAACTTGCGTCAGGGCGCACGAGGGCCGATGGACGGCCGCGCCGGAAGGGTATTCGAGATGGCGAACGGCACCGTCGAGATCACGGGGACCAACTTCAAGGAGGTCGTCGAGCGCGACGGGATCGTGCTCATCGACTGGTGGGCGCCGTGGTGCGGCCCCTGCCGGGTGTTCGGCCCGACCTACGAGAAGGTCGCGCAGAAGCACCCCGACATCACCTTCGGGAAGATCGACACCGAGGCGCAGCCGGACCTCGCGGGCACCTTCGACATCCGCTCCATCCCCACGCTCATGATCCTGCGGGACAAGGTCCTGCTCTTCTCGCAGCCGGGCGCGCTGCCCGAGGCGGCGCTCGAGGACCTCATCCGGCAGGTCCGCGCGCTCGACATGGAGAAGGTGCGCGCCGACCTCGCGGCGCAGGAGAAGAACGCCGCCGCCCCCGTGTGATCGCTCCACAGGTACGCGTCCGCGCGCCTCGGCGCGCCATCGGGTCCCGGTGAGACGCGGAGGGCGGAGACCACACGGTCCCCGCCCCCCGTCGGCGAGCCGGGCCTAGTAGCCCTTGCCCTTCGGCTGCTGCTCGGTCGAGCTGCCGCTCGAGCCGGTGCTGCTGCCCGAGCTCGAGCCGCTCGTGTCGCTCGAGGAGCCCGTGCCGGCGCTGCCGGACGACGAGCCGCTCCCCATCGAGCCGCTGGAGCCGGAGGAGGAGCCGCTGGTGTCCGAGGACGAGCCGCTGCTCCCGGAGGAGCCGGAGCGGCTGGAGCCCTTGGGCATGACCTCGATCTGCGTCACCTCGGCGGACTCACCCGTACCGGAGAAGCTCGCGCGCACCTGATCGCCTTCCTTGATGTCGGAGAGCGACGCCGTGCGGCCGTTCTTCGTCACCTGCGTGCTCGGGCTGAGCTTCAGCGTCAGCGAGAGCTCGTTCTTCTTCTTGTCGAACTTCTGGACCTTACCGGTCACCTCGTGCTGGCCGGACGACGACGCCATCGAGCCCGAGGTGCCCGTGTCGGACCCCATGGACCCGCTCGTCGAGCCGCCCATCGAGCCGGAGCCCGTCGTCGAGCCGGAGCCCGTCGAGGACCCGGACTGGCCCGCGGTGCTCGACCCCTTCGACGGATCCGTCGCCGAGCCGCTCGAGCCGTGCGACGGGTCGGTCGCCGAGCCACTCGACCCGGATCCCGTCGTCGAACCGCTGGACCCCGACTGCGCCGTCGCCGGGACACCGGCGAAGAGCAGCCCGGCCGTCCCGAGGCCGGCCACCAAACCCAATCCGATCTTCATGCGATTTACCCCCCTGCTGCTGCTCCGTTCGGAGACGGACCAGGCACCCTGCCATGGCACGTCGTGTTGGCTTCCATACGCTAGTGACGCCTCGGGGACGCGTCAGACGGCGCGGACGCGCGCGGCGCCGCTCGCAGGGTGCGGGATCCCGCGGCCGCACGGCCCGGAGCGGGGCGCCGGAGGTACGGCGGGGCGGGCTCGCCCCCGGCGGAGTGGCCCTGTCAGACAGGCTTGCTACCTGAACGGACGTGCAGATATGTTCCGCAGCGGAGCCGGAGCCGAGCCGCATGCCTGCCGAGACGGACCGACACCTCGTGATCGCGCGCCTGCGCGAGGAGATCCGGCGCATCGAGCGGAGCCCGGCGCGACGCGAGGGGCGCGTCCCGTGCGGCCTCGTGGGGGTGGACGCGGCGCTGCCCGGCGGCGGGTTCGCGCGCGGCGCGATCTCCGAGCTGTCGGGCGGTCCCGCGAGCGGGAAGACGGCCGTCGCCCTGGCGCTCGTCGCCTCGCTCGGGCCCGAGGAGCTCGCCGCGTACGTCGACGGACGGGGGGAGCTGTACCCGCCCGCGGCAGCGGCGCGCGGCGTCGACCTCGCGAGGCTCCTCGTCGTCCGCCCGCCCGTCCCTCGGCCGGACGGCGCCGCGTCGAGCGCGGACGCGGCGCGGCCGGGGCTCTGGGCGGCGGAGGCGCTGCTCGCGTCGGGGGCGTTCGGGGCGGTGGTCGTCGACGTGCCCGTGCCGGCGCGGCTCCCCGGCGCGGACGCCGTCGCGCGCAGGCTCCAGGCGGCGGCGGAGCGGGGCGGTGCCGTCGGGCTGTGGCTCGCGCCCCGCCGCGCGCCGTGCGAGCACGACGGCGGGACGGGGCTGCGGCTCACGGCGGCGGTGCGGCTCGACATCGTGGACGAGGGGAGGCGCATCGTCGCGCGGGCCCGCGCCGTAGCGGGCCCCCCGCGGCGGGGCGGCGGGGAGACGCGTGTCGCATGATCGCCAGCCCGGCGCCCGCCCTCCGGAGCGAAGGCGAGGGAGGATCGTGGCGCTCCACCTGCCGGACCTCCCGCTGCAGCGGGTGAGGCGGGGCCTCGAGCCGCCGGCGTCCGGCGCGGACGCCCGGCCGCTCGCGGTGGTCGCCGAGGGGCGCATCGCGTGCTGCGATCGCGCCGCGCGGGCCGCCGGCGTCCGTCGGGGCGCGACCGTGGCGGAGGCGCTCGCCGCCTGCGGCCGGCTCGCGACCGTGCCGCTCGACGCGGCGGCGGATCTCGCGGCGCTGCGCGCCCTCGCGGAGGCGCTCCTCGCGCTGGCGCCGGCGGTCGAGGTCTCGGCGCCCGACGCGCTCCTGCTCGACGCCGCGGCGGCGCACCTGCTCGCGCCCCGCGGCGCCCCGGCCGAGGACGGCGAGCGCGTCCTCGCGAGGCGCGCGATCGCCGTGGCCGCGGAGATCGGCTGGACGGCGCGCGCGGCGGTCGCCACCGGGCGAGCGCCGGCGCGCGCCCTCGCCGCTCACGCGTCGGAGGACGTGGTGGCGGTCGCGCCGGGCGCCACGGCGCGCGCGCTCGGGCCGCTCTCCCTCGGCGCGCTCGGCCTGCCGCCGCCCGTCGTGGAGCGGCTCGCGGGCCTCGGCGTCCGCGACGCCGCCGCCCTGGCGCGGCTCCCCGCGGGCGTCCTCGCGCACCGCTTCGGCCCGGCGGGCGTCGCGGCCGCGCGGCTCGCGCGCGGCGAGGACGCGTCGCCCCTGGTGCCGTACGTGCCCGAGGCGCTGCCGGAGGAGGCGCTCGAGCTCGAGGCGCCCGCGGCGTCGGCGGAGCCGCTCCTGTTCGCGTTGAAGCGGCTCGCGGACCGCGTCGCGGCGCGGCTCGCCGGCCGCGGGCTCGGCGCGACGCGGCTCCGGATCGTGCTGCGGCTCGATCCGCGGGGCGAGGAGCGGATCCTCGCCCCGCTCGCGTCGCCGAGCGCGGCCGTGGCGCGGTGGCTCCTGCCGCTCAAGGAGCACCTCTTCTCGATGCGGCTGCCGGGCGCGGTGACCGGGCTCCGGCTCGCCGCCATCGAGGTCGCGCCGGTCGCGCCCGAGCAGCTCGCGATCGGCGACCGGCCGGAGGCGCTCGCGGCGCTCGAGGGCGTGCTCTCGCGGCTCGCGGTGCGGCTCGGCGACGGCGCGCTGTTCGCGGCGGAGGCCGTCGAGCGCCACCGGCCGGAAGGCGCGTACCGTGCGGTCCCGTTCCGGCCGGCCGGGTCCGCCCGCGGCGGGCCCGCCGGCGCCGTGAACGGCACCGCCGAGCCGCTCCCCCGGCCCACGCGGCTCCTCGCCGCGCCGGTGCGGATCGTCGCCGAGGGGGAGGGCGGCCGCGTGACGGCGCTGCGCCTCGACGGCCGCGCGCGCGCCGTCGTCGCGATGGACGGGCCGGAGCGGCTGCGGGGCGAGTGGTGGGCGGGCGGGTTCGACCGGGACTACTACCGCGTCCGGCTCGAAGGGCTCGGCGACTGCTGGGTGTTCCGCGACGGCGGCGACGGCCGCCTCTACCTCCACGGGTTCTTCGACTGATGCCCCCGCGCTACGCCGAGCTCCGCTGCAAGTCGTGCTTCTCGTTCCTCGAGGGGGCGAGCCAGCCGGAGGAGCTCGTCGCGCGCGCGGCGGAGCTCGGGCTCTCCGCGCTCGCGCTCGCCGACGCGGGAGGGCTCTACGGGATCGTCCGCGCCCACGCGGAGGCGAGGAGGCGCGGGTTCCCGCTGATCGTCGGCGCCGAGCTGGCCGTCTCCGGCCTCGAGATGGGGCGCCCGGCGCGGCTCGTGCTGCTCGCGCGCGACCGGGAGGGGTACGCGAGCCTGTGCCGGCTCGCCACGCGCGCGCACTGCCCCGGCTCCGATGGCGCGTGGACCGGCGCGCCCGAGCGCCGGGAGAAGGAGGACGTGAAGGTCGCGCTCGCCGACGTGCGGGAGCGGTCGCGCGGCCTCTTCGCGCTCTACCCGGGCGCCGACGGCGACGCGGCGGCGCGGCTCAAGGACGTCTTCGGCCGACGGCTCGCGCTCGCCGTGGCGCGCCACCGGATCGCCGGGGAGGAGGCGCGGAACCTCGCGGCGCGCGCGGTCGGGCGCCGTCTCGGGATCGCGGTCGCGGTGACCAACGACGTGCACACGCACGTCCGCGCCCGGCAGCGGCTCCAGGACGTCCTCGCGTGCGTGCGGCTCGGCACGACCGTGGACCGCGCCGGGCGGCGGCTGTTCCCGAACGCGGAGCGGACGCTCAAGGGGCCGGAGGAGATGGCGCGGCTGTGGAGCGACTTCCCCGAGGGGCTCGAGGCGGCGGCGGCGATCGCGGACGAGTGCCGGTTCCGGATGGAGGAGATCCGCGGCGAGCACCCGCTGCCGCCGGTGGCGGTGGACGGCGCGGACGTCGCGGGCGGCGCCGCGGTGGCGCTCTCGAGCCCGGGGCAGGCGGCGCGGGAGGTCGCGGCGACGCCGAACCAGCGACTCAGATCGACGATCGTTCCCGTGAGATCCCGCTCGACCCCGACCTCGACCCCGACGGGAACGTTTCCCCTCTCGCCCGCAGGGGGAGAGGGGGAAGACTCGCGCGGACTCACCGGGATGCGGCTCCTCCGCCAGCTCGTCCGCGAGGGCGCGCGCTGGCGATACGGTGGCGAGCCGCCCGAGGACGTCGCGCGGCAGCTCGCGCGGGAGCTCGACCTCGTCGAGCAGCTCGGGTACGCGAGCTACTTCCTCACCGTCTGGGACGTCGTCCGGTTCGCGCGCTCGCGCGGCATCCTCTGCCAGGGGCGCGGGAGCGCGGCGAACTCGGCCATCTGCTTCGTGCTCGGCGTCACCGCGATCGACCCGGTGCGGATGGGGCTCCTGTTCGAGCGCTTCATCTCCGCCGAGCGCGGCGAGCCGCCCGACATCGACGTGGACTTCGAGCACGAGCGGCGCGAGGAGGTCATCCAGTACGTCTACGAGAAGTACGGACGCGACCGGGCGGGGATGGTGTGCGAGGTCATCACGTACCGCGCGAAGTCCGCGCTCCGCGACGTGGGAAAGGCGCTCGGGCTCGGGCTCGCCCAGGTGGACCGGCTCGCGAAGCAGATCGGCACCTACGACGACGTCGCCACCGTCGGCCCGGATCTCGTGCGCAGCGCTGGGCTCGACGTGGAGGACTCGGAGCGCGTCCGCCTCACGCTCGAGCTCGCCCGCGAGCTCGTCGGCTTCCCCCGGCACCTCTCGATCCACGTCGGCGGGTTCGTCATCACGCGGCGCCCGCTCTGCGAGACGGTCCCCATCGAGCCCGCGGCGATGCCGGGGCGCACCATCGTCCAGTGGGACAAGGACGACCTCGCGGAGCTGGACCTCCTCAAGGTGGACCTGCTCGGGCTCGGGATGCTCACGGCGCTCTCGCGGACGCTCGCGCTCCTCGCGCGCCACCGGCCGGCGCCGATCTCGCCGGCGCCGCCCGCCGACCGGCCCCACCCCGACTCCCTGGCGGCGATCCCGGCGGAGGACCCCGCCGTGTACGAGATGCTCACGCGCGCGGACTCCATCGGCGTGTTCCAGGTCGAGTCGCGCGCGCAGATGTCGCTCGCGCCGCGCCTCAAGCCGAGGAGCTTCTACGACCTCGTCATCGCCGTCGGGATCGTGCGGCCGGGGCCGATCCAGGGCGGGATGATCCACCCGTACCTGCGCCGGCGCGACGGCAAGGAGCAGGTCCGCTACCCGTACCCGCCGCTCGAGCCGGTCCTCGCGAAGACGCTCGGCGTCCCGCTCTTCCAGGAGCAGATCATGCGACTCGCCGTGGTCGCGGCGGGGTTCGCGCCGGGCGAGGCGGACGAGCTCCGGCGGGTGATGACCCACCGCCGCTCGCACGAGCGGATCCAGGCGATGAAGGCGCGGCTCCTCGCCGGGATGGCGGCGCGCGGGATCGCGGCGGCGGACGCCGAGATCATCTTCAACCAGCTCCTCGGGTTCGCCGGGTACGGCTTCCCGGAGTCGCACTCCGCGTCCTTCGCGCTGCTGGTCTACGCCTCCGCGTGGCTGAAGCGCTACCACCCGGCCGCGTTCGCCTGCGCGCTCCTGAACAGCCAGCCGATGGGGTTCTACGCGCCGCACACGCTCCTCGAGGACGCGCGGCGGCACGGCGTCGAGGTGCGGGGCGTCGACGTGCTCGCGAGCGCCTGGGAGAGCACGCTCGAGGGCGCCGCGCCGGGAGCGCCCGCCGCGGCCGGCGAGGCGCCCGCCGTCCGGGTCGGGCTCCACCAGATCCGCGGCCTGCCTCGTGACGTCGGCGAGGCGATCCTCGCCGCGCGCGCCGGCGGACCCTTCGCCTCCCTCGGCGACCTCGTCCGCCGCGCTGGGCTCTCGAGGGCCTGGCTCGTCCGGCTCGCCGAGGCGGGCGCCCTCGCCGGGCTCGCGCCGGACCGCCGGAGCGCGGTGTGGAGGAGCCTCGGCGTCGGCGCGGAGGAGGGGGACCTCTTCGCGGGGGTGGCGCCGCCGGAGCCCGAGCCGGACCTCGAGCCGGCCGGGGCCGCCGAGGAGGTCTCCGCCGACTTCGCGACGGCGGGCTTCTCGACGCGCGGCCACCCGATGGCCGTCATGCGCCCGGGGCTCGCGAGCCGCCGCGTCCGGACCGCCCGCGAGCTCACGCGCCTGCCGGACCGGGCGCCGGTCGAGGTGGCCGGGCTCGTGATCGTGCGGCAGCGGCCGGAGACGTCGAAGGGGATCGTGTTCGTGTCGCTCGAGGACGAGACCGGGATCGCGAACCTGGTCGTGATGCCGGACGTCTACGAGCGGTGCCGGCCGGTCGTGCGCGGGGCGCCCTTCCTCCTCGCGCGCGGCCAGGTCGAGCGGAGCGGACAGGTCGTGAACGTCCGGGTGAACTCGGTCGCCCCGCTCGCGCTCGCGCCCGCCGTGGGGAACCGGGCGCGCGAGTTCAGGTGAGCGATCGTTCGACCGCGGCCCCGTTTCTCGATGTCGACGGTTTCGTGCTCGTGGGCGACCGGCTCCGCCGGCGCCGGGGCACGCCCTTTGTCTCGGCGTCGCTCCACGCCCCCGGACGTGCCCCGCGGTGGTGGCGGCGGCGCATGCTCGGGGCCGCCGGCAACGCCGTGCGCGCCGCCGCCCCCGATCTGGCCGGGCGATCTCTCGGCGGCGTCACGCCCGTTGCTACGGCGGTCCGTGGATGTGGCGTGTACCGAGGGGGCGCTCCGCGCCGCCGCGAAAAGGGCGTGCCCCGGCCGCTTCGCCGGTACCGTACTGCGGGCGGCACGTGTTCCGTGCGCGCCGCTTCGCGGCGCACCGAGTCGGGACACCCGGCGTCCCGAGCGCTGCGCCGCTCTGCGCGGCGCCGCGCTACAGGTTCTTCACCTCGAACCCCTGCGCCTTCGCGGTCCGCACGAGGTCCTGCGCGATCTTCTGTCCCCACGCCTGGCCCGCCGCCATCGACTCCTGGAGGATGAGGGGCTGCGCGGCGGTGAGGTGCTTGCCCGCGGGGCTCTGGTAGAAGGCGATGAGATCCTTCACGTCCTGCGCGCTGAGGTGCTTCGCGTAGATGGGGACCACCATCTCGACGAGCTCGTCGGGGTCGAGGCGCGCCGCGAACTCCCGCCAGAAGGACTCGGGCGCCTTCGGGATGAGGGGGCGGAGCGAGACCATCATCTGCTGCGCGGTCTGGACGCCCAGCTGGCCGGCGCCGGTGAGCACGAGCAGCTTGCGGATGTCGTCGTGCCGCGGCTTGTCCGGCGCGGCGGCGAGCGCCGGGACGGCGAGGAGGACGGCGGCGATCGACGCGGCGAGCACCTTCGAGACGCGGCTGGGCATGTGGGCTCCAGGGCTGGGCTTCGAGTGGAGCGTAGCAGGGTTCCGGCCGGGAGCGGGGCCTCGCCGGCCGGCGAGGCCGGCACGAGCTCGCGACGGTCCTGCTCGGTGCGGGGGACCGTCCCCGGCGCGCCCGGCCGCAGGGCGCGGGCCGGCACCTGTCGCTTCGCGAGAGGTGCCGGGCCCGGCGATCGTGCGGCCCCGCCTAGCTGCAGCCCGTCGTCGAGCCGCAGTTCGTGCACTTGTAGCAGGCGCCGCTGCGCACGGTGATGCTGCCGCAGGTCGGGCACGGCGGCGCGTCCGTCTCGCGGCCGGGGGTGCCGTTCCGCCCGTCGGCGCCGTTCGCGCGCGCGGGCAGGGGCTTCGCCTCGACCGTCTTCTCGGACGCGCGGCCGGGCGGGGCGGGCTCGGTGCCCGGCAGGTAGGGCTGGGCGGCGGCGCCGTCCCCGGGCGGCAGGAACTTCAGGGAGAGCCAGCGGAAGATGTAGTCGGTGATCGACTTCGCGATCGGGATCTCCGGGTTCCCGGTGAACCCCGACGGCTCGAAGCGCGTGTGGCTGAACTTGTCGCAGAGGACCTTCAGCGGCACGCCGTACTGGAGCGACATCGAGATCATCGTCGCGAAGTTGTCCATCAGGCCCGAGACGACGGAGCCCTCCTTCGCCATCGTGACGAAGAGCTCTCCCGGGGTGCCGTCGTCGTACATACCCACGGTCATGTAGCCCTCGTGCCCGCCGATCGAGAACTTGTGCGTGATCGAGCGGCGCTCGTCGGGCAGCCGGCGGCGCGCGAGGCGCTCCACCTGCTTCGCCTCCGCCTTCTCCTCGGCCTTCCCCTTGGTGTTGAGCGGCTGGCTGCGCTTGCAGCCGTCGCGGTAGACCGCGATCGCCTTGAGGCCGAGCTTCCACGCCTCGACGTAGGCGGTCTCGATGTCCTCCGGGGTCGCGGCGGTCGGCATGTTCACCGTCTTCGAGATCGCGCCGGAGAGGAAGGGCTGGACCGCGCCCATCATCCGGATGTGCCCCATGTACGAGATCGACCGCATCCCGTTGTGCGGCTTGAACGCGCAGTCGAAGACCGGCAGGTGCGAGGGGTCGAGCCCCGGCGCGCCCTCGATCGTCTCCGCCTCGTCGATGAACTGGAGCACCGAGGAGACGGTCTCCTGCGAGTACCCGAGCCGCTGCAGCGCGAGCGGCACCGTGTTGTTCACGATCTTGAGCACCCCGCCGCCGACGAGCTTCTTGTACTTCACGAGCGCGATGTCCGGCTCGATCCCGGTGGTGTCGCAGTCCATCATGAACCCGATGGTGCCGGTCGGGGCGAGCACGGTGACCTGCGCGTTGCGGAACCCGCTCGCCGCCCCGGTGCGGAGCGCGTCCGCCCACGCGTCGCGCGCGGCGGCGAGGACGGCCCCGTCCGCGAGCGACCCGTCGATCCGCTCCACGTGCTCGGCGTGCTTGCGCATGACGGCGAGGAACGGCTCGCGGTTCCGCTCGAAGCCGGCGAACGGACGCATCCGCTCCGCGATGCGCGCGCTCATCGCGTACGCCTCGCCGGTCATGAGGGCGGTGACGGCGGCCGCCGCGGCGCGACCCCCGTCCGAGTCGTAGGGCAGCCCGCTCGCCATGAGGAGGGCGCCGAGGTTTGCGTAGCCGAGCCCGAGCGGCCGGTAGGCGTGGCTGTTCTTCTCGATGGCCTCCGTGGGGTACTTCGCGTTCGAGACCAGGATCTCCTGGGCGAGGATGGTGAGGTCGACCGCGCGCTTGAACGCCTCGGCGTCGAACCCGCCGTCGAAGGTCCGGAAGTGCATGAGGTTCAGGGAGGCGAGGTTGCAGGCCGTGTCGTCGAGGTACATGAACTCGGAGCACGGGTTCGACGCGTTGATCCGGTCGGTGTTCGGGCTCGTGTGCCAGGCGTTGATGGTCGTGTCGAACTGCACGCCCGGGTCGCCGCAGAGCCAGGCCGCCTCGGTGATCTGCTTCATGAGATCGCGGGCGCGGATCGTCTCGAGCACCTTGCCGTCGATGCGGGCGCGGAGCTCCCACGCGCGGTCCTCGAGCACCGCGCGCATGAAGCCGTCGGTGACCCGGATCGAGTGGTTCGCGTTCTGGAAGAAGACCGAGTCGTACGCGCCGCCCTTCACGTTGAAGCCGCCGTCGTAGCCCGCCTCGATGAGGGCCCAGGCCTTCTTCTCCTCGTCCGCCTTGCAGGCGACGAACTCGGCGACGTCGGGGTGGTCGGCGTCGAGGATCACCATCTTCGCCGCGCGGCGCGTCTTGCCGCCCGACTTGATGACGCCGGCGAACGCGTCGAAGCCGCGCATGAACGAGACCGGGCCGGACGCCTCGCCGCCGCCGGAGAGCCGCTCCTTCGAGGAGCGGATCTTCGAGAGGTTCGAGCCCGCGCCCGAGCCGTACTTGAAGAGCATGCCCTCGGTGTGGGCGAGCCTCAGGATCGAGTCCATCGAGTCGCCGACCGAGTTGATGAAGCACGCCGAGCACTGCGGATGGGCCTCGACGCCGACGTTGAACCAGACCGGCGAGTTGAAGCTCATCTTCTGCCGGTAGAGGAGGTGTGAGATCTCCGCCTCGAACGCCCGCGCGTCCTCCTCGCCCTGGAAGTACCCGTCCTTGAGCCCCCAGCCGGCGACGGTCCGCACGACGCGCGTGACGAGCTGACGGACCGAGCGCTCCCGCGCGGGCGTGCCGAGCGCGCCGCGGAAGTACTTGGACGCGACCACGTTGGTCGCGAGCAGGGACCAGCTCTTCGGGACCTCGACGTCCCTCTGCTCGAAGATGACGGCGCCGCCCTCGCCGGTGATCTGGGCGGTGCGGGTCTCCCAGGCCAGCTCGTCCGCCGGGTCGACGCCGCTCGTCGTGAAGTACCGTTCGACGACGAGACCGCGTCTCGCGGGCTGCTTCCGGGTCCTCGCCGCCTTCGCCTTCTGCCCCGTGACCTCGCCACGCTCCATCATCTCTGACGTCCTCCGCCCGGGGCGGCCCCTCGGCCGTCGGGCAACACCTGTCCCGGGTTCGCGCCCCAAGGGTGCGCGACCCCTCGATCTTTCCCCGGCCGGCCCGCGTCAGTTGCCGGGGATCGCTATCGGGATGAGCTGTCGTGCCCCCGTCGTACGCCCACCACGCCGCCCGGCCTCCTTCCGCCCCCGAGCCCCCCTCGGGAACAGCCCCGCGAACTGTAACAGCGCGGGACCCGGTGTCAACTACATCACCACAACATATGGTGCATCACGTGTATGTGCACACCGCATCTTGGGTTTCTCGGCGTCCCACGACCACGGGGCTCCGGATCCGCGCCCCGTCGGAACGGGCGGGCAAGCTAGCGGCGGGGTCTGACACGCCGCTCGGCGCGCGGGGAATCCCGCACCGCGGGTGCGAGGGCGTCTCGCCGCGCTCCGCGCGCGGGGGCGCCGTGGCCGTGCCGCGGCACGCGTGTTAAAAGGCCACTCCCTGCATGGCCGAGACGAACGCGCACATCCGGAACTTCTCGATCATCGCGCACATCGATCACGGGAAGTCCACGCTCGCCGATCGCCTGCTCGAGCGCACGGGCACCGTCTCGGAGCGCCACGCCCAGGCGCAGTTCCTGGACAACATGGAGCTCGAGCGGGAGCGCGGGATCACCATCAAGGCCCAGACCGTCCGCATGCGCTACCGCGCGAGCGACGGCCGCGAGTACGAGCTGAACCTCATCGACACGCCCGGGCACGTCGACTTCGCCTACGAGGTCTCGCGCTCGCTCGCCGCGTGCGAGGGGGCGATCCTGGTCGTCGACGCGAGCCAGGGCGTCGAGGCCCAGACCCTCGCGAACGTGTACCAGGCGCTGGACCACGACCTCGAGATCGTCCCGGTCATCAACAAGATCGACCTGCCGAGCGCGGACGTCGAGGGCGTCCGCCGCGAGATCGAGGACGTGATCGGCCTCGACGCGAAGGACGCCGTGCCCTGCTCGGCGAAGGAGGGGATCGGGATCGAGGAGATCCTCGAGCAGATCGTGAAGAGGGTGCCGCCGCCCGAGGGCGACCCGGCCCACCCGCTCAAGGCGATCATCTTCGACTC
>DASSSJ010000140.1:0-56528 GCA_035708485.1 Anaeromyxobacter sp.
GGCGGAGTGGGAGCTCATCCCGGCGCCCCGGGCCGCGGTGGCGCAGGGCGCGGCCCCGCCCGCCGCGCGGGCGAGCGCGACCCCGACCGCGGCTGCGAGCCCGACCGCGGCTGCGACCCCGACCGCGGCTGCGACCCCGACGGCGACCGCGACCGCGACCGCGACCCCGACCTCGACCGCGACCCCGACGGCGACCGCGACCCCGACCCCGACCTCGACCCCGCCCGCGACCTCGACCCCGACCCCGACCCCACCCGCGACCCCGCCCGCGACCCCGACGCCCACCCCGGGCGCCGCGGAGGGTGCAGCGCCGCTCCCGCCGCCGTTCCCCGCGCCGGAGCTCGCGCCGGTCGCGCCTCCGCCGATGGCGGCGGATCTCGCCGACCCCCTGGAGCTGCTCTGGGGGCACCGCCTCGAGTTCGCGAGCGGCGGCGAGCCCGTCGTGACGATCCGGCTGATGGAGGGGCAGCGGGAGGTCGCGTTCCGTCCGCTCGGGCCCGCCCGCGTCCTGCTCCGGGGCGGCGCGGCGGTGGAGGTGCCGGCGAACGCGCGGCTCGCCGTGCGCGCGCGGGGAACCGCGCCGGCCGCGATCGTGCACCAGCCGCTGCTCGCGGACGCGCCGCTCGAGGCGCACGCGAGGCTGGAGGAGCTCCGGAGGAGCTGGGGGGCGCGCGGCGTGGTCGTGCTCTCGCGGGTGGTCGGCGGCGTCTACGGGATCGGCGGCCGCGTGGTGGACAACCGGCGCGAGCTGCTCCTCGCCGCCTCCGACGGGACGGAGAAGGGGGCGCGCGCCGCGATGGCCGAGCTGCGCGAGCGGCACCGCGCCCGCCCCGTGCTCCACTCCGAGGTGGTCGCCCGCCCGCGCGGCACGCTCGAGCTTCGCGCCGAGGCGGGCGCGCCGCTCGGGGAGGCGGACGCGGCGCTCTGGATGGAGGTCGAGGGGGACCGCGGCTTCGTCGTGGAGGGCGTCGAGCACGAGGCCGGGCCCGCCGCGCGGGCGCGGGAGGACCGGACCTACCGCGGCCGGCTCTACGTCACGCTGGACGCGACCGGCGCGCTCGCGGCGGTGCACGGCATCTCGCTCGAGGAGCTGCTCCGCGGCCTCGTGCCGAGCGAGATGCCCGGCGGCTCCCACCCCGAGGCGCTGAAGGCGCAGGCGGTCACGGCCCGCTCGAACGTGCTCGCCCAGATCGGCACGCGACACCTCACCGATCCGTTCATGATCTGCGCGGAGGTCCACTGCCAGGCGTACCGCGGCGACGCGGCGCGCACCGCCCGGACCGACGCCGCGGTGCGCGCGACGCGCGGCGAGGCGCTGTTCCGGAGCGCGGACCGCACGCTCGTGGACGCCGTGTACTCCGCGATGTGCGGCGGCTACGGCGAGGACAACGAGAAGGTCTGGGGCAACGCGCCGAACCCGAGCCTGCGCGGCCGGCCCGACATGCCGCCCGCCGACGCGGGACGCTGGGAGGGCGGGCTCTCCGGCGAGGCGCGGCTCCGCACGTTCGTCGCGTCGGTCCCCGACGCGTACTGCCGGCGCCCCGCCGCGGCGCGGAAGGACCGCTTCCGCTGGGAGCGGCGCATCGCGGCGGCGGACCTCGACCGGATGACGGCGGGCCTCGGCGTGGGCCGCGTGCGGAAGCTCGCGGTCTCGTCGCGCGGCGTCTCGGGCCGGGCGCGCGTGCTCGAGGTCGAGGGCGACGCCGGCCGGGCCGAGGTCGCCGGCGAGCTCGCCATCCGGCGGCTCCTCGGGAACCTGCCCTCGGCCATGTTCGTCGTCGACGGCGACGGCGCCGGCGGGGTCGTGCTCGCGGGCGGCGGGTGGGGCCACGGGGCCGGGATGTGCCAGTGGGGCGCGGTGGGGCGCGCCGAGGCCGGGCAGGGCTACCGCGAGATCCTCCGCGCCTACTACGCGGGCGCCGAGGTGGCCCGCGTCTACTAGCGCCCCCGCCGGGGGAGAGCCCGCGGCGCGGCGGACGGGTTCGCGCTCGCCCCTCCGGAGGCGTCCGCCGGCCGCCCGGCTGCCGCCGCGTTCGGGCCGGTGCCGCGCCACCGCGGTCGTTCCACTTTCTCAGCGGCGGCAACGACATCGCTGCGTACGGAACCGGGATGGACAACGACTGCACCGTCCTCGTCATCGAGGACGACGAAGGAGCGCGGGACGCGCTCTGCCAGTACCTGGCCACCGCGGGCCACCGCGTGCGCCCCGCGCGCGACGGCGCGGAGGCGCTCGCCGCGCTCGCGTCGGTCCGCGCCCACGCGGTGCTGCTCGACCTCGTGATCCCGGCGCCGGACGGCTTCGAGGTCCTGCGCAAGATCCGCGCGCTGGATCCGCTCCTGCCGGTGATCGTCATGTCCGGCCTCTCCGAGGCGGAGGACGTCGTCCGCGCGATGAAGCTCGGCGCGACCGACTACCTGCCCAAGCCGTTCGAGGTGAGCGAGCTCGATCTCGTCCTGCGGCGCGCCCTCGACGCCGCGGGGCGGCACCCCCGGGACGTCCTGCAGCCGCCCGCCGAGGCGGATCCGGACGCGGGCGCCGCGCCCACCCTCTCGGGCCCGATGGAGCGCGTCTGGGCGCTCGTCTCCCGGATCGCGGACACCGACGTGCCGGTCCTGCTCGTGGGCGAGAGCGGCGTCGGCAAGGACGTCGTCGCGCGCCGGATCCACGCGACGAGCCACCGCGCCGGGCGGCCGTTCGTGAAGATCAACTGCGCGGCGCTCCCCGGGGAGCTGCTCGAGAGCGAGCTCTTCGGCCACGAGAAGGGGGCGTTCACGGGAGCGCACGCCGAGAAGCCGGGCAAGTTCGAGCTCGCCGACCAGGGGACGATCTTCCTGGACGAGATCGGCGAGATGGACCCGCGCCTGCAGGCGAAGCTCCTCCAGGTGCTCCAGGACGAGGAGTTCTACCGGGTCGGCGGGAAGCGCCCCGTCCACGTGGACGCGCGCGTGGTGGTCGCGACCAACCGGAACCTCGACGTGGCGATCCGGGAGGGGAAGTTCCGCGAGGACCTGTTCTACCGCCTGAACGTCGTCACGATCCGCGTGCCGCCGCTGCGCGAACGCAAGGAGGAGATCGCGCCGCTCGTGCAGCACTTCGTCGAGAAGTACCGGGCCCGCTACCGCGCCGGCCTCGAGGAGGTGCCGCAGGAGGTGCTGGAGCGCTTCCACGCCTACGACTGGCCCGGCAACGTGCGCGAGCTGGAGAACCTCGTGCGCCGGCTCGTGGTGCTGCGCGACCCGTCGATGGTCCTCGGCGAGCTGGGCGACGGGGCGCGGGCGCTCTCCCGGTCGCAGGGGCCCCCGAACGGCGCGACGAACGCGGCGTCGAACGCGGTGCGCGGCGCGGGCACGCTCCACGCCTCCCTCCCGGAGGACGCGCCGCTCAAGGACGTCGCGCGGCGCGCGGCGCGCATCGCGGAGCGCGAGGCGATCCTGCGCGCGCTCATGCGCACCGGCTGGAACAAGCGCAAGGCGGCGAAGCGGCTCCAGATCAGCTACAAGGCGCTGCTCTACAAGATCAAGGACTGCGAGATCGTCGACCCGCGCGACGCGGCGATGATCGAATGAGGCCGCGAGCGAGGCGGCGCGCGCGGGAGCGGAGCCGCCCGCGCGCCGCGGGCCGACGGGCGCGCGCGGGGTGGCTCACGCCGACTGCTCGACCCGCACCGACGCCCGCGCCGGCGCCTGCACCGGGGCCGCGGGCGTCCGCGCCGGGAGCTGCGTGACGGTGCGCGCCGGGCGCACGCCGCTGCGCGCCGACACGAACAGGAAGGCGAGCCCGAGCGCGAGCAGCACGATCGGCTCCGTCCACGTCGCCGACAGCGACCGCGCGAGCGCCGCGCCCGCCCCGAAAAGGCCCACCGTCCACGCGGTCACCCTCAGCATTGGCCCCCCCGGCCCCGGTACGCCCGGCGCCCCCCCGGTCCCCTCGCGTCCAGAGGGAACGTCATGCCCCCCGCGCCCTCCGGCAACGGCGGATACGCGGCTTCCCTCCGCGTGGAACGACCTTGTCCCACCGCGGCGCCGCGACGTCACGGCCCGACCACCGCTCGCCCGTGCGGCCAGACCGAGGCCGCACGCTCCAGCGCGCGCAGGGGCGGCTCGCGGCGCGCGGCGCCTCGGCGGGACGGCGCGTGGCACGCGGCGTGCTCGCTGGCTCGCCGTCGAGCGGGACACGTACGTCCCCGCGGAGGCCTTAGGATGCGACCGGACAGGGCGGCTCTCGTCGGACTTCTCCTCGCGACGGCGTGCGCGTCGGCGGGGCGCTCCCAGCGCGCCGACCCCC
Source organism: Anaeromyxobacter sp. (assembly GCA_035708485.1). Taxonomy (GTDB): domain Bacteria; phylum Myxococcota; class Myxococcia; order Myxococcales; family Anaeromyxobacteraceae; genus Anaeromyxobacter. Next base: position 4,286 of record DASSSJ010000140.1, read on the forward strand.
GGCCCGAGGGCGAGTACCGGATCGGGCGCGAGGACGTCCTGGAGGTGGTGGTCTGGCACGAGCCGGAGCTGACCCGCGTCGTCCCGGTCCGGCCGGACGGGAAGATCTCGCTGCCGCTCGCGGGCGAGGTCGAGGCGGCCGGCAAGACGCCGGCGGAGCTCCAGCAGGGGCTCGCGAAGATCCTCTCCCCGTTCATCCGCGACGCGGCGGTGGCGGTCCTCGTGCGCGAGATCAACGGGCCGCGCGTGTTCGTGCTGGGCGAGGTGACGCGGCCGGGCGGGTTCCCCCTGCGCGGTCCCGTGAGCGTCGTGCAGGCGATCGCGCTCGCGGGCGGCCGCACGGAGTTCGGCGGCGACGACGTCGTGTGGCTCCGGCAGAAGCCGGACGGCACGGCCGACCGCGTCGAGCTCTCCTTCGACGATCTGGTGAAGGGGGAGGCGGCGGGTGCGCTCTGGCTGCGGGGCGGCGACGTCCTCTACGTGCCGTAGCGGACGGAGTCGAACCACGGAGCGCGGGGTACGGGGCGGGCGATGGGAGCGCGGCGGTGGATCGGGACGGCGGCGGCGTGTGCCGTGGTCCTGGGCGCCGGCGCGCGGGCGGCGGCGGAGACGGTGATGGATCCCATCGCCCGCCTCACCTTGGAAGGCGGCTACGACTCGAACGCGCTCTACGACGGAAGGGGCTCGGACCGGAGCCAGCGCATCTCCCCGGAGCTGGGGCTGAGGCTGCGCGACCACCTCTGGGACCTCGGCGGCGCGTACCGCGGCGACTGGATCCGCTACGACCGGATCGCGCCCGGCGGCCTGTGGAACCACGCGGCCGCGCTGTCGCTCGACGCGACGCCGACGCGGCGGCTCGCCCTGCGGGGGACGCTCCGCGGCAGCTACGCGTTCGACCCGATCGGCCTCGCGATGGTGGGCGTCTTCCGGACCGGGCGCCAGTCGGCGCTGCTCGTCGCCGGCGGCGGCCGGGCGGAGTACCGCCTCGCGCGGCGCGTGGACGTGGCCGGGACCGTCTCCGAGCGGACGGTGCGCTTCGACGACCGCACCGGCGGCGCGATGCACCAGCCCGGGGTCGAGGCGCTCTACCGCGCCACGGCGCGGATCTCCCTCGGCGCGGCGTACCAGCTCGGCGTGTTCCAGGGCTTCGACCGGGGATCGAGCTCGATCGCGTTCTCGAACGCGCTCCGCGCCCGCGCCCGCTGGCGCGCGACGCGGCGGATCGCGCTCGAGGCCTCCGCGGGCCCCGCAGCCTGGAGCGGCCCGGACGGCGGCGCGATCGTGCCCGAGGCGACCGCCGAGCTGGTGGCCGCCTCCCGCGCGTGGGGCCTGCGCCTCACGGCGGCGCACGGGCTCGGCATCGGCTCCACCGCGCGCCCCGCGCTGGTGGACGCGCTCGAGTTCGGCGGCGACCGCCGCTTCGGGCGCAGGTGGGTCGTCCACGCCGACGGGGGCGTCTGGCGGTCGGGCGTCGCGCCCCGCGGCGGTGAGACCGTGACGGGGTGGGGCGTGAACGGCGAGGCGGGAGTGCGCGTCGTGCACAGCTTCCGGCTGTCGCTCGCGGCGTCGCACTTCGGGCGGCTCGACTCGCTCGACCCGGCGCTGCGGAGGACCACGGTGGGGCTGCGGGTCGCGTGGGAGCTGCCGGAGCGCCGCTGAGGAGGACGCCCGATGGAGAGGACCTACACGCTGCACGACGTGCTCGCCGCCCTGAAGCGGCGCCGCGCCGTCGCCCTCGTCGCCGCGGCCATCGTGGGCGTCGTCGGCGCCATCGCGGCGCTCGCCGTCCCGTCGGAGTACTCGGCCACCTCGGTGACGCAGATCGAGCCGCGGCGCCTCCCGGCCGACTTCTTCCCCGCCCAGAACGTGACGGCGTACGAGGACCGGATGCGGACGATCAAGCACGGGATCCTCGCGCGCCCGGTGCTGGAGCGGGTGATCCGCGAGACGGACTTCTACCCCGATCTCCGCGAGGACATGGACCAGGCGGTCGCGCGCATGCGCCGCGACGTCGAGGTCCGGCTCGAGGGCGAGGTCCCGGCCGGCCCGCCGGCGCTGCTGTTCGTCGTCGAGGTCCACGGCCGCGACCGCGAGAAGGTCGCGAAGGCGGCGGACCTCCTCCCCAGGGTCTACGGGGAGCTGACGCGGAAGGTGCTCGAGTCGCAGGCGCGCAACCTGCGGCAGATGCTCGACGCGCAGACCGCGGAGATGGCGAAGGGGCTCTCGGAGGGCGAGACCCGGATCCTCGACTTCAAGGTGAAGCACCAGGCCGAGCTGCCGGAGATGGTCGAGACCAACGCCCGCTCGATCGGGCGGCTCCAGGCGCTCGTCCAGATGCGCAACGAGTGGATCGCGGACGCGAGGCGCCGCCGCAGCGAGGTCCTCGCCGCCGCGCCCGAGGGGCCGAGCGTCGCCGGGATGGCCGAGGCGGGCCACGACGGCGTGCTCCGCCACCTGAAGCAGCTCGAGTCGACCTACGGCCCGAACCACCCGGACGTGCGGCGCACCCGGCGCGAGCTGGAGCAGGCGCGGGCGCGGCGCGACGAGGAGCTGAAGCGGTTCAAGGACGAGCGCGTCGGGCAGCACGTCGCGGCCATCGACGAGGAGATCCGCGACAACCGGGAGAGCGTCGCGTCCCTGCAGAAGGAGCTCGACCGCCTGCAGGCGCGGGTGGACGCGGCGCCGCGCTGGGGGGCCGAGCTCGCGGCGCTGACCCGGGACTACGAGGTGCTGCGCGGCCGGTACGTCACGCTCGTCGCGCGCCGGTCCGACGCGGCGGCCGCCGAGGCCCTCCTCGCGGCGGACGACCCCACGATGTTCCGCACCGTCGAGAGCGCGGTGACGCCGTCGCGCCCGTCCGCGCCCGACCGGCCGAGGCTCCTGTGGCTCGCGGTGCTCGCCGGGGTGGTCGCCGGGCTCTGCGCCGCCGGGATCACCGAGTGGCTCGACGCGTCGATGCGCGGCCCGGAGGACGCGGCCACGCTGGGCGTGCCGGTCCTCGCGACCATCCCGCGCATCGGGCCGCGCGGCCGGCGCGCGCCGTGAGCTCGCAACCGAGGAGGACGCCCGCATGATGCCCGCCGAGACCCTTCAGGCCACGCTGCCCGCGGGCGCCGAGGAGTCGCGCCTCGTCGCGCTCGCGGCGCCGGACTCCGCGGCGGCCGAGCAGTTCCGGGTCCTGCACGCCCGGCTCGTCCGGCTCGCGGCGCGCCGGCCGCTGCGCGTCGTCGCGGTGACGTCCGCGGGCCGGCGCGAGGGCCGGACCACCACCGCCGCGAACCTCGCGCTCACGGCCGCGCTCGAGGGGCGCCCGACCGTGCTGGTCGAGGCGGACCTGCACCGGCCGTCGCTCGCCGCGCTCCTGGGGCTCGCGCCGCGCGCGGGGCTCGCCGACGTGCTCGGCGGGGCGGCGGAGCTCGGCCAGGCGATCGTGCGGCTCGGCCCGCTGGCGGTGCTCCTCGCCGGGGAGGTGCGCGACGCGGCCGCGGCCCTGCGGAGCCCGCGCGCGCCCGCGGTGGTGGACCAGCTCCGCGCCGCGTACGAGCTCGTGGTGATGGACGCGCCGCCGGCGCTCGCCTTCAGCGACGGCGACCGGCTCGCGTCGGCGGCGGACGGCGCCCTGCTGGTGGTGCGGGCGGGCACGACGCCGCGGCAGGTGGTGCGGCTCGCGGTGGACGCGCTCGGCGAGCGCGCCGCCGGGATCGTCCTGAACGACGTGGACGTGGAGGCGGTCGCGCACGGGCGCTGGATCTACCAGGGCTCCGCCGGCTCGGCGGGATGACCGCGCCGCGCCGCGCGAACGGGGCGCGCGGCGCGGGGGCGGGCGGGGCGGAGGCGGTGCGCGCCGGACGGCGCGCGGAGGGGGGGAGGGGAGTTGGTCCGGGTCTTCAACCACTGGTTCTCGCCGCGCAAGGCGGCCTACTTCTTCGCGGAGGAGGCCGTCCTCGTCCTCGCGCTGCTCGCGGGCGCGTCGCTGGGCCCCGTCGCGGCGACCTCGCACGGCGCCGCGCCGCTCACGCCCGCGATCGCCCGGGCGGCGCTCGCGTCCCTCTTCTTCGCGGGCGCGCTCTACCTCGGCGACCTGTACGACCTGCAGGCGGCCGTGCGCGACCGGGCCGACGGGCGCCGGCTGCTGCGGGCGCTCGGCGTCGCCACCATCGCGCTCGCGGTGGCCGATCTCGCGCTCGACCTCGTCCAGCCCGCGTGGGTGATGCACGGCTCGCTCGTGCTCGCGGCCGCCGGGGGCGCCTTCGGGGTCATCGCCGCGCGCGCCCTCATGCCCGCCGTCGTCGGGTCCCCGACGCGCGTCCTCTTCCTCGGGACGGGCTCCCGGGCGCGCGACCTCTCGCGCGCCGTGGAGCGCGAGGCGGACGGCCTCTGGGAGGTGGTCGGGTTCGTCGAGGCGCCCGGCGCGCGCGCCGCGCCGGCGGTCCCGCCGGACCTCGTGCGCCGGGAGGGCGTCGCCGAGGCGGCGCGGCGGCTCCGTCCCCAGGTGGTGGTGGTCGCGGTGGAGGACCGGCGCGCGGCGCTGCCGGTGGACGACCTGCTCGTCCTGCGCACCCGCGGGCTGCGCGTCGTGGACGACGTCGGCTTCGCCGAGGCCACCCTCCAGCGGATCCCCCTCTGGCTCGTGCGGCCGAGCGCGCTGATCTTCGACGACGGGTTCCGGATGTCGCGCACGGCGCGGATCGGGAAGCGCACGCTCGACGTGGTGGTCGCGGGGACGATGCTCGTCCTGCTCGCGCCGGTGATGGCGGCGGCCGCGCTGCTCGTGTGGATCACCGACGGCCGGCCGGTGATCTACTCGCAGGAGCGCACCGGCCGGCGCGGCAGGCCGTACCGCGTGCACAAGTTCAGGACCATGCGCCGCGACGCGGAGCGGCTCGGCGCGGCGTGGGCGACGGAGGACGATCCGCGCGTGCTCCCGGTGGGCCGGTTCATGCGCCGCTCGCGCATCGACGAGCTGCCGCAGCTCTGGAACGTGCTGAAGGGCGAGATGAGCCTCGTCGGGCCGCGGCCGGAGCGCGAGGTGTTCCTCGCCGAGCTGAAGGCGCGCTGGCCCCTGTTCCAGCTCCGCGAGCTCGCGAAGCCGGGCCTCTCCGGCTGGGCGCAGCTCAAGTTCGGCTACGTCTCCACGATGGAGGAGCAGGCGAAGAAGCTCGAGTACGACCTCTACTACGTCAAGAACGCCTCGCTGTTCCTCGACCTCGTCTGCCTGCTCGCGACCGCGAAGGTCGTGCTGCTCGGGAGGGGCGCGCGGTGACGCCCCTCGAGGAGCTCGCGACGTTCCCGCGCGCGGCCGCGGAGGCGCGGCCGATCCGGATCGTCGCGGCGGGCGGCGGGACGGGGCTCCCGCGCGTCCTCGCAGGCCTCGCGCCGGGCGTCGAGCCCGAGGACGGCCGCCCGGTCCACGTGACCGCGGTGGTGACCACCGCGGACGACGGGGGCAGCTCGGGCGAGCTGCGGCGCGCGTACGGCACGCCCGCGCCGGGCGACGTCCGCAACTGCCTCGTGTCGCTGGCGGCCGGCCCGAGCCCGCTCGCGGCGCTCTTCCAGCACCGCTTCGCGGGGGGCGCGCTCGCCGGCCACACCGTCGGGAACGTGCTCCTCACCGCGCTCGCGCAGCGGCTCGGCGACTTCGGCCGCGCGGTCGCCGCGGCGGGGGAGCTGCTCGGGGCGCGCGGCCGGGTCCTCCCGGGCGCCGCGGAGCCGGTCGAGCTCGTCGCGCAGCTCGAGGACGGGCGCGTCGTGCGCGGCGAGTGCGCGATCGCGCGCGCGGGCGGGCGCGTGCGCGAGGTCCGCCTGGCGCGGGCGGTGGACGCGCCCGCGGAGGCGATCGAGGCGGTGCTCGCCGCCGACCTCGTCGTGCTCGGGCCGGGGAGCCTGTACTCGTCGATCCTCGCGAGCCTGCTCGGGCGCGGCATGGCGGACGCGCTGCGGGCCACCGCCGCGACCCGCGTCCTCGTCGTGAACCTGTTCACGCAGCCCGGCGAGACCGACGGGTACCGGGCGTCCGACCACGTCCGCGCGGTGACGCGCCACCTGGGCGACGTCGTGGACGTGGCGCTCGTCCAGCGCGCGCCCGTCCCGGCCGCGCTCGCCGCGCGGCAGGCGGAGCTCGGCGCCGAGCCGGTGGCGCTCGACCGCGCCGGGGTGGAGGCGCTCGGGGTCGTGCCGCGCGTCGCGGACCTGCTCGGCCCGGGGGAGCTCCCGCGGCACGACCCCCACCAGGTGGCGCGCGCGCTCCTCGCGATCGCGCGGGCGCGGTGAGGCGCGACGTGCTCCGGACGGCGGACACGGGCGGGACGGCGGCGCGGGGCGCGGCGCCGTACCGCGTCGAGGAGGTCCGGGGGCGGCCGGCGCTCGCGGCGCTGCGCGCGGAGTGGGAGGGCGTGGCGGCGCGCGGCCCCACCGATCTGCCGTTCGTCTCGCACGCCTGGCTCTCCGCCTGGCTCGACGCGTTCGCGCCGGGGCGCGCGCCGCTCGTGCTCGTCGCGCGCGGTCCGGGCGGCGCCGCGGCCGGGTTCGCGCCGTTCCTGGAGGAGCGGCGCAGGGGCGTCGTCCGTCTGGTCGCGCCCGCGAACGACCACTCCTGTCGCGTCGAGTGGGTGCTCGGGCAGGACGCGTCGGGGGCGGCGGCGTCGATCTGGGCCCACCTGCGCGACCGCTGCACCTGGGACGCGCTCGTGCTGCGGGACGTGCCCCGCGACGGGGCGACGTCCACCCTCGTCGAGGCGCTCGCCCGCGCCGACGGGCACCTGACCGGCCGCTGGGAGTCGCTCCGCACCCCTCGCATCGCGCTGGGCGGGACGCCCGCCGAGGAGCGGACGACCGCCAAGTTCCGGGCGAACCTCCGCCGTCGCGCGAGGCGCCTCGGGGAGCTCGGCGCGGTGGCGCTGCAGCGCGTGGACGGCCGCGGCGGCGAGGCGGAGGTGGACGCCGCCGTCGACGCGTTCCTGCGGCTCGAGGCGTCGGGCTGGAAGGGCGAGCGCGGCACCGCCGTCGCGCTCGACCCCGCCATCGCGGGGTTCTACCGGAGGATGGCGCACGACGCGGCGGGCCGCGGGGCGCTCGCGATCCGCGCCCTGCTCCTCGACGGCCGCCCGATCGCGGTCCACCTCGGGATCGTCCACCGCGGCGTCTACCTCCTCCCGAAGACCGCGTACGAGGAGTCGCTCGGCAACGTCTCGCCCGGGCAGCTCCTGCAGCGCGAGGTGCTCGCAGAGTGCGAGGCGCGCGGCCTCTCCGGGTTCGACTTCCTCGGGCCCGACATGCCCTGGAAGCGCGACTGGGCCGGAGAGACCGTCCCGCACGACTGGCTCTACGTCTACCGCCCCTCTCTCGCGGGCCGCGCCATGCACACGTTGAAGCACCGGGTACGCCCGGCGGCGAAGGAGGTGCTGGCGTGGTGGCGCTGACCCGTGCGATCGCGATTCGCCCCTGGACGGCCGCCCGGGAGGGGCGGCGGCGCTGGATCCCGGCGCTGCCCACGCTCTGGCCCGGGATGCTCTCCCCGCTCGCGCCGGCCCGCCCGGCGCCGTTCCCGTTCGGCGCGCCCCGGGTGACGCACTACTACCTCGCGCGGAACGCCGTGTGGCACGGGGCGCGGCTGCTCGGGCTCGAGGGGAAAGAGGTGCTCGTCCCCGCGTACCACCACGGGGTCGAGGTCGGCGCCCTCGCGGACGCCGGCGCGATCCCGGTGTTCGTGCGCGTGGACGCGCGCATGCGCCTCGATCTCGAGGACGTCGAGCGCCGGATCGGACCGCGCACGCGCGCGATCTACGTCATCCACTACGCCGGGTTCGCGCAGGCGATGGACGAGGTCAACGCCCTCGCGCGCCGCCACGGGCTCCTCGTGGTCGAGGACTGCGCGCTGTCGCTCCTCGCGGCGGAGGGGACGCGGCCGCTCGGCTCCACCGGCCACGCCGGCGTCTTCTGCTTCTACAAGACGCTCCCGGTGCCGAACGGCGGCGCGCTCGTCGTGAACGACCCGGCCGTCCTCGGGGAGGTGCCCCGCCCGGACCCGGCGCCGCTCGCCTCGACGCTCTCGCACGCCACGGGCTCGCTCCTCGCCAACGCCGCGCTCCGGTTCGGCGGCGCGGGCGAGGCGCTGCGCGCCGGCGTGCGCAAGGGGTACGCGCTCGTGCGCGGCGCCTCCGGGCTGCAGCCCGTCTCGACGGGCACCATGACCTTCGACCCCGCCACGAAGGACCTCGGGATGAGCGGCCTCTCCGAGGTGATCGCGCGGCGGTGCGACGCGGACGCGATCGTCGCCGCGCGCCGGCGCAACTACTTCCTCCTCCTCGGCCGGCTGCGCGACCGCGTCCCGCCGGTCTTCGCGGAGGTCCCGCCGGGCGCGTCCCCGCTCTTCTACCCGCTCGTCTGCGAGGACAAGGCCGCGGTCCAGGCCCGCCTCGCCGCGAACGGCGTCGAGACGGTGGACTTCTGGCGCGAGGGGCACCCGCGCTGCCCGCCGGGCGCGTTCCCGGAGGTGGACGCGCTGCGGCGGCGCGTGCTCGAGCTGCCCGTGCACCAGGACCTCGCCCCCGACGACATGGCCCGCGTCGCGCGCGCGGCGCGCGAGGCGCTCGGATGAGCGCGCCCGCGCCGGCCCGGGTCGGCGGGGCGATCGCGGTCTCGCACGCGCGGGACGCGGCGCGGCTCTCCACGCTGCGCGCGGAGTGGACGGCGCTGTTCGACGCCGCGGCCTCGCCCTCGCCGTTCCTCTCGTGGGAGTGGCTCGACACCTGGTGGCGGCGGTTCGGCGGGCGCCGGCGGCTCTGGCTCCTCGAGGCGCGCGACCCGGCCGGCCGGCTCGCCGGCGCGCTCGCGCTCGCGTCGCGCCCGGGGCTCGTCGGCGTCCGGCGCTGGCGGCTCCTCGGGAACGGCGTCACGGGGGCGGACCACCTCGACGTGCTCGCCCGCGCCGGCGACGCCCCCGCCGTGCGCGAGGCGATCGCGCGGGCGCTCGCGGCCGAGCGCGCCGCCTGGGACGTCCTCGACCTCGAGGACCTGCCCTGCGGCACGCCCACCGCGGAGGCGCTCCGGCGCGCGCTCGCGCCGCGCGGGGTCCGGATCGCCGCGCAGCGCGGCTGGGTCTGCCCCGGCTTCGCCGTGCGCGGCACGTTCGAGGCGCACCTCGCGCGGATCCGCCGCCGCGAGACGTACGGGCGGCGCGTCCGCTGGCTCGCGCGGCAGCCCGGCTTCCGCATCGACGTCGCGACGACGCCCGCCGAGGCGCCGCACGCGATGGACGACCTCCTGCGCCTGCACCGGCTGCGGTGGGCGGAGGACGGCGGCTCCGAGGGCATCCCCTCGCCCGGCGTGGAGGCGTTCCACCGCGAGGTGGCGCCGCTCCTCGCCGCGCGCGGGTGGCTGCGCCTCTACCGGCTCCTCGTGGACGGGAAGGCGATCGCCGCCGTGTACGGGATCGAGCTGGGGCGGCGGTTCTACTACTACCAGTCCGGCTACGACCCGGCCTGGTCCGCCCGTAGCCCGGGGCTCGTCCTCGTCGGCCGCACCGTGGAGGACGCGTACGCGCGCGGCGTCGAGGACTACGACTTCCTGCGCGGCACGGAGGCCTACAAGCTCGACTGGGCCACCGACCGGCGCGACACGCTCACCCTGCGGCTGTCCGCGCCGACGCTGCGCGCCGGCGCGGCGACGGCCGCGGACGGGGCCTGGCGCGCGGCGCGCGGCCTCGCGCGCGCGGCCGCGCCCGAGCGGGTATGGCAGGCGCTCCGGCGCGCGCGGCGTGCGGCCGCGCTCGCGCCGGCGCGGTAGGCGGCGCGGAGAGGAAAGCGATCATGCCGGAGCGAGCGGACCAGAGCCCCCTGTGGATCGTGCGGCGCGCGGTGAAGACCGCGGTCGCCGGCGCCCTGCACGCAGCCGGCGCCGGCCGCGCCGTCGCCGCGGCGCGGCGGCGGGAGGCGGGCGGCGCGCGGGTCGTCGTCCTCTCCTACCACCGCGTGACGGCGGACTTCGCCCGCAGCGCGGCGGAGGGGCTGCCCTCGATGCTCGTGTCCTCCGTCACCCTGCGGCGGCAGCTGGAGCAGGTCGCGCGCACCCACGACGTGGTCTCGATGTCCGACGCCGCTCGGATCCTGGCGGAGCCGCGCGGGACCGCCCGGCGCGACGTCGCGACGATCACGTTCGACGACGGGTACGCGGACAACCACGCCGTCGCGCTCCCGGTGCTGCGCGCGCTGCGCATGCCCGCGACGGTGTACGTGGCGACCGGGTTCACCGGCACGCGCCGGCGGATGCTGCACGATCGGATCTTCGCGGCGCTCGCCGAGCTGGCGCGGCGGCGCCAGCCGCCGAACCGGATCTCGCTCGACGGCCCCGCGCACGCGCTCCTCGGCGCCTGCGCGCGCCCCGGGCCCGCCGCCACGCTCGACCGGCTCATCGCGCGGCTGCCCCAGAACGGGCTCCTCCTCGTCACCGAGGCGCTCGAGGCGCGGGCGGGGATCCGCGAGGAGGACCTGCCCGCGGGCACCCGCCTCCTCGACTGGGAGGAGCTGCGGGCGCTCGACGCGGCGGGCGTCGAGGTCGGCGGCCACTCCGTGCGCCACGCCGCGCTCCCGAACCTGCCGCTCGCGGAGGCCCGGCGCGAGATCGCCGGCTGCCGCGACCAGCTCGCGGAGCGGCTCGGGAAGCGCCCGCGGCACTTCGCGTACCCGAACGGCTACCACACGCCGGCGGTGCGCCGCGCGGTCGCCGAGGCGGGGTTCGAGACCGGCGTGACGACCGAGGACCGGGAGAACCTCCGCGGCGCCGACCCCTTCGCGCTGCGCCGCAAGGTGCTCTGGGAGAACTCGACGCGCGGGCCGCTCGGCTACAGCCCCGCGCTCGCGGCGTGCGCGTTCGACGGCGTCTTCCACGCCCTCGGCGTCGCGCGCGCGGTCGACGGCGAGCGGACCGACGCGCCGGACGCCTCCACCGCCGACGAGGGCGAGCCGGAGCGGGCGGCCTCCTGAGCCATGGCGGGGGCGCTGCGCGTCGCGCTCGTCGGGGACTGGCCGCCGCCCCGCGGCGGGCTGTCGATCCACGTCGCGGCGCTCGCGCGCGATCTCGCGGCGCGCGGCGTGGACGTGCGCGTGCTCGACATCGGGCGCGGCGACCACGCGGGGGCGAACGTGCGGCCCGCGCGCGGCGCCCTGCCGTACGCCGCGGCGCTCGCCGCCGTCGCCGCCGAGGGGCGGCTCGTGCACGTGCACACGAGCGGCGCGAACGCGAAGTCGTGGCTCGTCGCGCTCGCGGGCGGGCGCGCGCGGCGGCCGGCGGCGCCGCGCGGCGTCCTCACCGTCCACTCCGGCCTGTGCCCCGCCTGGCTCGCCGCGTCGGCGCGGCGCCGCGCCCTCGCGGCGTGGGCCTGCGCCGGGTACGCGCGGGTCGTCGCGGTGAGCGACGCGATCGCCGGCGCGCTGGCCGCGGCGGGCGTGCCCCCGCGCCGGATCGCCGTCCTGCCGCCCTTCTCCGCGGCGATGCTCCGCCCGGGCCCGCCCCCGCCGGCGCTCGCGGCCTTCCGCGCGGCGCGGCGGCCGCTCTTCGCGGCCGCGCTCGCGCCGGGGCCCACCTACGGCGCGGACGTGCTCCTCGCCGCGCTCTCCGCGGTGCGGGCGCGCGCGCCGGGGGCGGGGCTCGCCGCGTTCGGGCCCGGGACGGAGGCCCTCCCGGGCGACCGCGCCGGGATCCTCGCGCTCGGGGACGTCCCGCACGGCGCGGCCCTGGCGGTGATCGCGGCCGCCGACGCCCTCGTCCGCCCGACGCGGGCCGACGGCGACGCGGTGTCCGTGCGGGAGGCGCTCGCGCTCGGGACGCCGGTGGTCGCGACCGCGATCGGCCACCGCCCGCCCGGCTGCCTGCTCGTCCCGGCGGGCGATGCCGCCGCGCTCGCCGCCGCGATGGAGCGGGCCGCCGCCGCGCCGCGCGGGCGCCCGCGCGCGGCCGGCGCGGACCCGTTCGACGCGCTCCACGCGCTCTACCGGACCCTCGCGGCGCCGCGACCCCTTCCGGACGGTGGCCGTCCCGGGGAGCGCGCGCCCATCTTCTGACGTGCCGCTCGCGGGACGGGACATCGTCTGCTTCTCGAACGACTGGGGCGGCGACCCGCTCTCCAAGACGCACCTCATGCGGCGCCTCGCGCGCGACAACCGGGTGCTGTGGGTGGGCTCGCTCGGGAACCGCGCGCCGCGCGCGCGGGCGGGCGACGTCCTGCGGATGGCGCGGAAGCTCCGGAGCGCCGCGCGCGGGCTCGTGCGCGTCGAGCCGGGGCTCCACGCCCTCACGCCGCTCTACCTCCCCGCCTACGGCAGCGAGCGCGTGCGCCGCGCGAACGGCGCCCTCCTCCGCCTCCAGATCCAGGCGGCGATGCGCTGCCTCGGGATGCGGCGGCCGATCTCCTGGAGCTTCCTCCCGAGCGCCGCCGCGGTGGCGGGCACGCTGGACGAGTCGCTCGTCGTCTACCACGTGGTGGACGAGTTCTCGGCGTTCAGCGACGCGTCCCCGCACGTCGCCCTCCTCGAGCGGCGGCTCCTCGCGCGCGCCGACCTCGTGATCGCGGCCTCCGAGCGGCTCCTCCGCGCGAAGGGGCGCCTCAACCCGGCGACGGTGCTCGTCCGCCACGGCGTGGACTGGGAGCACTTCGCGCGGGCCTGCGAGCCCGGCCCCGTGCCCGCGGATCTCGCGCGCCTCCCGCGGCCGGTCATCGGGTTCTTCGGGCTCGTCGCCGACTGGATCGACCTCGCCCTCGTGCGGCGGGTGGCCGACGCGTTCCCGCGCGCGTCGGTGGCCCTCCTCGGCCGCGTGGCGACGTCGACGGCGCCCCTGCGGGGCGCGCGCAACGTGCACCTCCTCGGCCGGCGCCGCTACGAGGACCTGCCGGAGTACTGCCGCGGCTTCGAGGTCGCCCTGACGCCGTTCGTGCGGAACGAGCTCGCGCTCGCGGCGAACCCGCTCAAGGCGCGCGAGTACGTCGCCGCCGGGCTGCCCAACGTCTGCACGGACCTGCCCGAGCTGCGCGCCATCCCGGGCTGCACGGTGGCGGCGGACGCAGGCGCGTTCGTCGCGGAGGTGGGGCGGGTGCTCCGCGAGGGCGGCGGTCCCGACCCGCGCCGGTCCGCGCTGGTCCGCGCCGAGAGCTGGTCGGCGCGGCTCGACGAGATCCGCGCGCACGTCGCGGCGGTGGAGGCCGGGGAGCCGCGCGCCGCGCGGCTCGCGCCGGCGTAGGGAGCCCGCATTGGCGACGACGGACGCTGCCGCGCTGGACGGTGCACTCCTCGCCCGGGAGGCGTGGGTCGAGCGCGCGGGCCGCCGCTGGGGCGGGCTCGCGCACGCCGGGGCGCTCGCCTTCGTCGCGATGCTGTACTCGAGCCCCCAGTTCTGGTGGCCGGCGCTGGAGCAGCTCCGGCTCGCGTACGTCAGCGCGGCCGTGCTCGCGGGCGCCGTCGTCGTCCACCGCGTCGTCTCGGGCGAGCGGATCCGGGTCGGCGGCTGGCCGAGCGTGCTCGTCTTCTCCTACCTCGCGTTCATCCCGATCTCGCTCGTCTGGACCGTCGACCGGCACGAGACCCTCCGCCAGAGCGTCGAGGCGTGGAAGATGGCGGTCCTCTTCGTCGCCGTGCAGAACGCGGTCGCCAGCCCCTCGCGCCTGCGCCGGTTCCTGCTCGTGGCCGCGCTCGCCTCGCTCGGCCCGGCGCTCGGGGGGATCGACGTCTGGCGGACCGGCGACGCCCTCGTCGACGGGTTCCGCACCCACTGGCGGGGCAACTACGCGGACCCGAACCGGCTCGCCATGAGCGTCATCGCCGTCCTCCCGTTCGCGCTCTACGGCGCGTGGACGGCGCGGCGGCGCTGGGTCCGCGTGGCGTTCCTCGCCACGGTGGCGGCCCAGATCGCGGTCGTCGTGCTGACCCACTCCCGCTCGGGCTCGATCGGGATGGGGGTCGCCGTCCTCGCGTTCCTCGTGCGCGGGAAGAAGGGGCTCGCGCGCGCGGCGGTGGCGAGCGTGGTGCTCCTCGCCGCGCTCGGCGCCTTCGCGCCGGAGACGTTCTGGCAGCGGAACGCGACGCTCGGCAGCCTCGAGGAGGACGAGTCCGTCCACGGGCGCGAGAACGCCTGGAAGGTGCTCGGCGTCATCGTCGAGGAGCGGCCCTTCACGGGGGTCGGCGCCGGCGCCTTCCTGCACGCCTGGTCGCGCTACGCGCCGCTCTCCGCGGGCGGGCACCGCTACGTCGCGCACAACCTGCTGCTCGAGATCGTGGGCGACCTCGGCGTCCTCGCCTTCGCGCTCTTCGCGGGCTTCGCCGCCTGGGCGCTCTGGGCGACGTGGCGCGCGGGGGACGATCCGCTCGTGGGGCGGGAGGCGCGCGCGATCTTCGCGGGGCTCGCCGGGTACCTCGTCTGCGAGATGGCGAACGGCTACTCGATGTCCTGGTATCTCTACTTCCTGTTCGCGTGCGGGCTCGCCGCCGCGCGCATGGCGCGCCTGCGGACGGCGCACGCGGAGGGGGCGTGACGGAGCGCGGGGTGACGCGGCCGGCGAAGGTGCTGGTCTTCCAGAACCGGTTCAGGCTGGGCGGCCAGGAGCGCCAGACCGTCCTCAACGTGCGGACGATGGACCGGGCCCGGTACGAGCCGGTCGTGGCGACGCTGCACCTGGACGGCGAGCACCTGGCGGACCTCGCCGCGGAGGGGATCCGCCCCGTGGTGTTCGACCTCGGCGCGAGCATGCTCCGGCCGAACACCGCGCTCCTCGTCGGGCGCGTCGCGCGGTTCCTGAAGGCGCGCGGGATCGCCCTCGTCCACGCGCAGGACCTCTACACGAACGTCATCGGCGTCGCCGCCGCGCGCCTCGCGGGCGTGCCCTCGATCGTCACGCGGGTGGACCTGAACCACGCGGTGACGGGCTACAAGCGGCCGGTGCTCACCTGGGTGTCGCGGATGGCGGACCGCGTGCTCGTGAACGCGGTGTGCATCCGCGACCTCGCCATCCGCGAGGGCGTGGAGCCGGACCGGATCGCCGTCGTGCGCAACGGCGTGGACCTCGCCGCCTTCGACCGCGCCGCGGCGGCCGAGCCGGAGGCGCCCGCGCCCGACTCCGGCGCGATCGTCTCGGTCGCGAACATGCACCACCCCGTGAAGGGGCAGACGGACCTCCTCATGGCGATGAAGGAGGTGCTGCGCGTCCGTCCCGACGCGCACCTCGTGCTCGTCGGCGACGGCGTGCGCCGGCCGCACCTCGAGCGCAGCGCGCGCCATCTCGGGATCGCGGACCGCTGCCACTTCGTCGGCCACCGCTTCGACGCGCCCGCCATCGTGGCGCGCGCGGCGATCGGCGTGTCGTCCTCGTACGCGGAGGGGATCTCGAACGCCATCCTGGAGGCGATGGCGGCCCGGCTGCCGGTCGTCGCGACCGCGGTGGGCGGCACGCTCGAGCTCGTGCGCGAGGGCGTGAACGGCTGGCTCGTCCCGCCGGGCGCCCCGGCCGCCCTGGCCCGGCGCCTCCTCGACGTGCTCGCCCGGCCGCAGGCCGCCCGGCGCATGGGCGAGCGCGGCCGCCGCATCGTCGAGGAGGAGTTCGGCGTCGCGCAGATGCGGACGAGCTACGACGCGCTCTACGAGGACCTCACCGGCCTCAAGGTGCCGCGGATCATGTACGGCGCCGCGTGAGCCGCCTACGGCGCGCGCGCGTCGAGCACGTACACGAACGGGACCGGCCGGTACCCGCTCACCCGCACGTACGCCGCTCCCTCCGGGAGCGACACCGTGACGTCCTCGCACCGGTCCAGGCCGCTGTCGTCGCACGGCGTGGGGTGGCTGCCGAACGGGCAGGAGAGGAGGGGGCTCTCGCCCGCGTCCAGCACCTCGAGGTAGGTGTCCACCGCGCGGTGGACCGGGTCGCAGCTCGCCCCGGTCTGGTCGAAGGTCCGGACGCGGACGGTCGCGCCGCCCGCGGGGACGTCGAGCCGGAAGTGATCCCGGTCGTCCTGCCCCGCGATGGTCGCCACCACGGGGGTGCCGAGCGCGAGCGGGGTCGCGAGCGCCGGCGTGTCGTTCGGCTCGCCGGGGTCCGGATAGGTCGGGCCCGCCGTCGAGCCGCCGGTGCACGCCGCGGTCGCGGCGGCGGCGGCGAGCGCGAGCGTCTTCCTCATCGGGGACGAGAACCTAGCACGATCCGGGAGGTCCTCGGACCGGCGCCCGGCCCCCCGGCGGCCCGCGCGCCGCTCCGGTGGGTTGCCCTGCTGACAAGCGCGACGGGTCGTGCTCTCCTCGTGCGGATGCGCGGCGAGCCCGCGACCGTGTGCCGTCACGTCCTGGAGGGCGCCCCGATCCTCTTCGCGGCGCGCGACGAGCCGGGCGAGCCGCCCGGCTGCGAGTGGCGGTTCCTGTGCGGCGCCATGCTGCACGGCGCCGAGGACGGCCGCCCGATCGCGCTCGACGAGGTGGTGCGGCGCGATCCGTCCGCCGTCGAGATCGTCCTCCACCCGCGGAGCACCACCCTCGAGCGGAGCGGCGCCGAGGGCCGCTGGCAGACCGGCGCGGGCCCGGTGCTCCTCCCGCACCGCGCCTCGCGCCGGTACCCGCGGTTCGAGCCCCGCTTCCCGCCGCGCCCGGGCGAGGCGCTCGACGGCGAGGACCTCCGCCTGATGGCCGACGTCGCGCAGCACGGGTTCCACGTCGCCGCCGTCGCGGGCGAGGGGGACGCCCGGGCGCACGCCCACTCCGTCGGGCTGTTCCGGTCCTGGGACCACCCCGAGGTCGCCGCGTTCGGGCTCGCGCCCGAGGTCCTGCACGCCGCCGTCGCGCGGCTGGGCGACCGCGTCCGGCGCGGCGAGCGGTTCGACCACGGCGACGTCGCCGAGGGCGTCCTCCACGACCGCGCGGTCGCGTTCCGGCGGATCGTGCCGCGGCACTACGCGGCGTTCCTCGCGCGGGCGGTCTGGTATCACGACGGCGCGCGCTTCCCCGCGCTGCAGGCGCTGTGGGCGGACGCGGACGGCCGGTTCCCGTGGGATCGCTGGTTCCCGCGGGAGCTGCGCGACCTCCAGCCGGTGCTGTTCGAGCCCGAGCCCGCGTGATCCGCGCGGGTGGCGCTCGCGGGCGAGCGGTCCCCGCTCGCCGTCACTCCACCTTCGGCGGCTCCGCCTCGAAGAACCGCATCGGCGAGGAGCGGGGCACCGTCGCGACCGGCTCCGCCTCCTCGCGGCGCGCGAGCGTGGCGCGGAGCCAGTCGCGGTTCATCCGCGCGATCACCTCGAGCTTGATGCCCGCCGGGCAGACGGCCTCGCACTCGCCGATCGTGGTGCAGTGGCCGAACCCCTCCGCCCGCGCCTGCGCCGTCATCGCGAGCGCGCGCGCCGGCCGCTCCGGCTGCCCCTGGGGGAGCACGCCGAGGTGCGTCGCCTTCGCGCCGGTGAAGAGCGCCGCGGAGGCGTTCGGGCACGCCGCCACGCACGCGCCGCAGCCGATGCAGGCCGCGGCCTCCATCGCGCGGTCGGCGGCCGTCTTGGGCACGAGGATCGCGTTCGCCTCCGGCGCGCTCCCGGTCCGGACGGAGACGTACCCGCCCGCGGCGATGATCCGGTCGAGCGCGGTCCGGTCCACGCACAGGTCCTTCACGACGGGGAACGCCGCGGCGCGCCAGGGCTCGAGCCGCAGGGTCTGTCCGTCGCGGAAGTGGCGCATGTGCGTCTGGCAGATCGTCGCGTTCCGGAGCGGGCCGTGCGCGACGCCGTCCACGAGGAACCCGCACGTCCCGCAGATCCCCTCGCGGCAGTCGGAGTCGAACGCGACCGGGTCCTCGCCCCGCTCCACCAGCCGCCGGTCGAGGACGTCGAGCATCTCCAGGAACGACATGTGCTCGTTCACGTCCGGCACCTCGTACGTCACGAAGCGCCCGGGGTCCTTCGCGTCCCGCTGCCGCCAGATCTCGAGGACGATCCGCACCCGCGCCTCCTACCGGTAGCTGCGCTGCGCCAGGTGGACGGCCTCGAACGCGAGCGGCTCCTTGTGGAGCGCCGGCGCGTTCCCCTGGCCCTTCCACTCCCACGCCGCGACGTACGCGTAGTTCGCGTCGTCGCGGGCCGCCTCGCCGTCGGGCGTCTGGTGCTCGACGCGGAAGTGGCCGCCGCACGACTCGTTCCGGTGGAGCGCGTCGAGGCACAGGAGCTCGGCGAGCTCGAGGAAGTCCGCCACGCGCCCGGCCCGCTCGAGGTCCTGGTTCAGCTCCTCGCCGGAGCCGGCGACGCGCAGGTCCTTCCAGAACGCCGCCTCGATCCGCGGAATCCGGTCGAGGGCGCGGGTGAGGCTCTCCCTCGAGCGGGCCATCCCGCACTCCTCCCAGAGGAGCGTCCCCAGCTCGCGGTGGAAGTCGTCCACCGGGCGCGCCCCGCCGATCGAGAGGAAGCGCCGCGTTCGCTCCGCCACCTCGCGCTCCGCGTCGCGGAACGCGGCGTGCCGGGCGTCGACCTTCGCGAGCCCTCCCTTCGCGAGGTAGTCGCCGATGGTGTACGGGACGACGAAGTAGCCGTCCGCGAGCCCCTGCATGAGCGCCGAGGCGCCGAGGCGGTTCGCGCCGTGGTCCGAGAAGTTCGCCTCCCCCGCGACGAACAGCCCGGGGACCGTGCTCATGAGGTCGTAGTCCACCCAGAGCCCGCCCATCGTGTAGTGGACGGCGGGGTAGATCCGCATGGGCGAGACGTGCGGGTCGTCGCCCGTGATCCGCACGTACATCTCGAACAGGTTCCCGTACCGCTCGTCCATCACCTTCCGGCCGAGCCGCTGGAACGCGTCGCGGAAGTCGAGGTACACGCCGAGGCCGCCCGGCCCGACGCCGCGCCCCTCGTCGCAGACGGTCTTGGCGGCGCGCGAGGCGATGTCGCGCGGCGCGAGGTTGCCGTACGTCGGGTACATCCGCTCGAGGTAGTAGTCGCGCTCGCCGTCCGGGATCTGCTCGGGCGGCCGCCCGTCGCCGGCCCGCCGCGGGACCCAGACGCGCCCGTCGTTACGGAGCGACTCGCTCATCAGCGTGAGCTTCGACTGGTACTCGCCGGAGCGCGGGATGCAGGTGGGGTGGATCTGCGTGTAGCAGGGGTTCGCGAAGAAGGCGCCCTTGCGGTGAGCGCGCCAGATGGCGGTCGCGTTCGAGCCGCGGGCGTTCGTGGACAGGTAGAAGACGTTCCCGTACCCGCCGGTCGCGAGCACCACCGCGTCGGCGGCGGCGGACGCGATGCGCCCGGTCACGAGGTCGCGGAACACGATCCCGCGCGCGCGCCCGTCCACCACGACGAGGTCGAGCATCTCCGTGCGCGGGAGCTGCCTCACGGTCCCGGCCGCGACCTGCCGCTCGAGGGCCTGGTACGCGCCGAGGAGGAGCTGCTGCCCGGTCTGCCCGCGCGCGTAGAAGGTTCGCGACACGAGGGCGCCCCCGAAGGACCGGTTCGCGAGCGCGCCGCCGTACTCGCGCGCGAACGGGACGCCCTGCGCGGCGCACTGGTCGATGATGGCGAGCGAGAGCTCCGCGAGCCGCCAGACGTTCGCCTCGCGCGAGCGGAAGTCCCCCCCCTTCACGGTGTCGTAGAAGAGCCGCCGGACCGAGTCGCCGTCGTTCTGGTAGTTCTTCGCCGCGTTGATGCCGCCCTGCGCCGCGATGGAGTGGGCGCGGCGCGGCGAGTCCTGGAAGCAGAACGACAGGACCTCGTACCCGAGCTCGCCGAGCGACGCCGCCGCGGCGCCGCCCGCGAGCCCGGTGCCGACCACGACGATCCGGTACTTCCGCTTGTTCGCCGGGTTCACGAGCCGGAGGTCGAACCGCCGGCGCTCCCACTTCGTCTCGATCGGCCCCGGCGGGACGCGCGCGTCGAGCGCGCCGGAGGGCGCCGTGACCCTGGACTCGACCTCCACGTCAGCCTCCGATCACGCCGAGGAGGACCGCGAGCGGGACGGCGGCGAAGCCGACCGCGAGGATCACGGCGAAGGCGACCGCGAACCTCTTGATGCCCGGGGTGTAGGCCCGGCTGGAGACGCCGAGCGACTGGAACATCGACCAGAGCCCGTGCCAGAGGTGGACGCCGAGCCCCGCGACCGCGAGCACGTAGAAGATCGAGGCCGCGGCGCGCCCGAGGCTCGCGACGAGGTTGTGGAACACGTCGCCCTCGCGGAACGACGGGTTCGCGACACCGAAGGTGAGATCGAGCAGGTGGTAGACGACGAAGCCGAGGATGAGGAACCCGCTCCAGATCATCGTCCGCGACGCGGGCGTCGAGACCTGCGGCTGGTAGGAGCGGTAGGCGACCGGGCGGGCGCTCCGTCGCGCGAGCCAGAGCTGGATCCCCGCGATCGCGTGGATCAGCGCCGCCGCGAGCACGACGAGCCGCACGGTCCAGAGGAGCGCGGGCTCGACGCGGAGCAGCTCGGCGTAGCGGTTCAGCCGCGCCGGCCCCTCGAACGCCTGGAGGTTTCCGAGCATGTGGCCGAGGACGAACGCGAACAGGGCGATCCCGGTCGCGGCCATGAGCGCCTTCTTGCCGACGAGGCTCCTCCACACGAGCCCGAGGCGGGAGACGCGCGCGGGAAGCGCCGGGAGGGGCTTCGCAGCGGTGGTCATCGCCCCCGACGTTGGGCACGGCTCCGGCGGACGGGGACCCTGCGTACGGCGCTCCCGGCGGGGAAGCCCCCGCGCGAGCGGCGCTTCAACGGCGCGCCCGCTTCGCTTAGGCTCTCGCGCCATGAAGCGCGTGTGCGTGTTCTGCGGCTCGTCGTCCGGCACGAACCCCCTCTACGCGGACGCGGCGCGCCGCATGGGCGGCACCCTCGCCCGGCGGGGCATCGGCGTCGTCTACGGCGGCGGCGGGGTCGGGCTGATGGCCGCGGTCGCGGACGCGGCGCTCGACGAGGGCGGGGAGGTCATCGGCGTCATCCCGCGGGCCCTGCAGCTCCGCGAGCTCGCGCACGACCGGCTCACGCACCTGCACGTCGTCGGCTCCATGCACGAGCGCAAGGCGAAGATGGCCGAGCTCGCCCAGGGGTTCGTCGCGCTGCCCGGCGGGATGGGCACCCTCGAGGAGTTCGCCGAGATCCTGACCTGGGCGCAGCTCGGCCTCCACGAGCGCCCCTGCGGCCTCCTCGACGTGGGCGGGTACTACCGCCCCCTCGTCGCCTTCTTCGACCACGCGACGGTCGAGGGGTTCCTCCGCCCCGAGCACCGGAGGCTCGTCCTCTCGTCGGACGATCCGGACGCCCTCGTCGATCAGTTCCTCGCCTGGGAGCCGCCGAAGCTGCGGAGGTGGATCGACGGGCGGAGCAGCTGACCGCCCGGGTGGGCCGCCCGGCGACGCCGGCGTTGCTCCGCCACGACACCGCTGCCGCGCACGCCCGGCGTGCGCCCGCCCGCCCGCCCGCGTGACCGCGCGGGATCACGGCGGAATCCGGCCGCGGCCCGTCGCCCGCTGCCCCCGGCACGCCGCTCGCTATGGAACGACCCGGACGTCACGTCCACGGAGGTCGCCCCCATGCTCGCCATCCTCGCGGCCGTCATGCTCGCCGCGGCTCCCCAGCAGGACACGGTCCACACCGCGAACGGCGGCCGGCTCGTCGGCACCGTGATCGAGGAGGGACCGCAGACGATCACGATCCAGCTCCCCGACGGCACGATGCGCAGGCTCGCGCGGAGCGAGGTCGCGCGGATCGAGTACTCGGACGGCTCCGTCTCCACGCCGAACCGCCCCGCGCCGCCCGCGCAGCCGCCGGCGTACCGCGCGCCGCCGCAGCCGCCGCCCTACGCGCAGCCGCCGCAGCCGCCGCCGCGGTACGCGCCGCCGCCGCCGCCCGCGTACCGTCCGCCGCCGCCCCCCCATGCGGCGCCGCCCGCGTACCCGCCGGCGCCGCCCCCGCAGCCCGCGTACGCGCGCGGCCAGGCGCCGCTCTCGCCGTTCTACGGCTCGTTCGGCCTCGGCGGGCTGTTCCTGAACGGCGACGCCGCGGGCGGGGTCCCGATGAGCCAGGTCTTCGGCTCGCAGCTCGGGCTGTGGCTCGACGGCGGCATCCGGCTCACGTCGAACGTCGGCCTGGGGCTCTACTACGGCTACGGCATCGGCGAGCCGGCGAGCGAGGTGGAGTCCGCGTGCGCCGTCTCCGGGACGTCGTGCACCGCGAGCACGAGCCGGTTCGGCGTGATGCTGCGCCACACGTTCGATCCGTACGCCCGCTCCACGCCGTGGATCGGCATCGGCACCGGCTGGGAGTGGGGAAGGGTGACGCTCGACGACTACGGGTCCGGCGAGGAGTACTTCAGCTTCAGCGGCTGGGAGATGCTCCGGCTCATGGGCGGCGTGGACCTGCGCTCGAGCCCGGTGTTCGGCGTCGGGCTCTACGCCGGCGTCTCGTTCGGCCGGTACTCGCAGTACCGGGAGCCCCCCGCCGCGCTCGACTACGCGATCGGCGAGGAGCGGACCCACGCGACCGTCGAGGCGGGCCTCCGCTTCACCCTCTTCCCGTAGCGGCCCGCGTCCCGCGGTCCGCCGCCTCTCTCCCGCCACGGGCTGCGCGGGGGAGAGGCGCCTTCCTACTCCAGGCGCGCGCGGCGCAGCCGCAGCGCGTTCGCGATCACGGTCACCGAGCTGAAGCTCATCGCCGCGCTCGCGATCATCGGGGAGAGCACGATCCCGAACAGCGGGTAGAGCGCGCCCGCCGCGAGCGGGACGCCCGCGGCGTTGTAGGCGAACGCCCAGAACAGGTTCTGCCGGATGTTGCGCATCGTCGCGCGCGAGAGGCGGCGGGCGCGGACGATGCCGTGCAGCTCGCCCTTCACGAGCGTCACGCCCGCGGACTCGATCGCCACGTCGGTCCCGGTGCCCATGGCGACGCCGACGTCGGCCGCCGCGAGCGCGGGGGCGTCGTTGATCCCGTCGCCCGCGAACGCGACGCGGTGGCCGCCCGCCCGGTGGCGCGCGACGATCTCGGCCTTCCGGCCGGGGAGCACCTCGGCCTCGACCTCGTCGATGCCGAGCCGCGCCGCGACGGCGCGCGCGGTGGTCCAGCCGTCGCCCGTCACCATGACGACCTGCACGCCCTCGGCGCGGAGGGCGGCGATGGCCTCCCTCGCCCCGGGCTTCACCGGATCCACCGCCTCGAGGAGCCCGGCCGGCCTGCCGTCCACCGCGAGCAGCACCACCGTGCCCCCCTCGCCGCGCAGGGCCTCCGCCCGGGCCACGAGCGGGGCCGCGTCCACGCCCAGCTCGGCCATGAGCGCGGCGTTCCCGAGCGCCACCCTCCGCCCCTCCACCTCGCCGACGACCCCCTTGCCCGGCACCGACCGGAACGCGCGCGCCTCGGGCAGGGGCAGCCCGCGCGCGCGTGCGCCGGCGAGGATCGCCGAGGCGAGCGGGTGCTCCGAGCCCTTCTCGACGGCGGCGGCGAGGCCGAGCACCTCGTCCTCGCGGCCGGGGTCGAGCGCGACCACCTTCTCGAGCGCGGGCTTCCCGCGCGTCAGCGTCCCGGTCTTGTCCACGAGGAGGACGTCCACCGCCTCGAGGCGCTCGAGCGCCTCGGCGCTCTTCACGAGGACGCCGGCGGTCGCGCCGCGCCCCGTGCCCACCATGATCGCCATCGGCGTCGCGAGGCCGAGCGCGCACGGGCAGGCGATGATGAGGACGGCGACCGCGGCGACGAGCGCGTGCGCGAGCCGCGGCTCGGGGCCGAGCGCGGCCCAGAGCGCGAACGCGACGGCCGCCGCGAGCACGACGCCGGGGACGAACCAGGCCGACACGACGTCGGCGAGCCGCTGGATGGGCGCGCGGGTGCGCTGCGCGTCCATCACCATCCGGACGATCTGCGCGAGCAGGGTGTCCTTCCCCACGCGCTCGGCGCGCACGACGAGCCCGCCCGTGCCGTTCAGCGTCGCGCCCGTGACGCGATCGCCCTCGCGCTTCTCGACCGGGACGGGCTCGCCCGTCACCATCGACTCGTCCACCGACGACGCGCCGGACTCGACCACGCCGTCCACCGGGACCTTCTCGCCGGGACGGACCCGGAGCCGGTCGCCCGGCCTCACCTCCTCGACGGCGACGTCGCGCTCCTCGCCGCCCGGCTCGATCCGCCGCGCCGTCCTGGGGGCCAGCCGCAGCAGCGCGCGGATGGCGCCGGAGACGCGGCTCCGCGCGCGCAGCTCGAGCACCTGCCCGAGCAGGACCAGCTCGACGATCACCGCGGCGGCCTCGAAGTAGACGGGCGGCGCGCCGTGCTCGAGGAACGCGGCGGGGAACGCGCTCGCGGGGAGGACCGTCGCCGCGGCCGAGAACAGGTACGCCGCGGCCGTCCCGAGGCCGATGAGCGTGAACATGTTGAGGTTGCGCGTCCGCAGCGAGCGCCAGGCGCGCTCGAAGAAGGGCCAGCCGCCCCAGAGCACGACCGGCGTCGCGAGGGCGAGCTGGAGCGCGGCGAACGCGCGGAACCCGAGCGCGTGCCGGACGGCGCCGCCGGCGAGCATGTCGCCCATGGCGAGCGCGAGCACGGCGAGCGCCGGGAGGAGCCCGAGCCGGAGGCGCCGGGACATGTTCTCGAGCTCGGGGTTCGGCGGCTCCTCGGCCGACGGCATCCCGCCGACCACGAGCGGCTCGAGCGCCATGCCGCAGATCGGGCAGGGCACCGGCTCCTGCTCGCGGACCTCCGGGTCCATCGGGCAGACCCAGACCACCTCGGCGCCCGGGGGCGCCGCGGCGGGCGGCGGCGCCGCCTTCGGCGTTCCGCCCGTGGCGTGCCTCAGGAACGGCTCCGGATCGGCCGAGAACCGCGCGCGGCACCTCGGGTTGCAGAAGTAGTACGTGCGCCCGGCGTGGAGGTGCTCTCCGCCCCTGGGCGCCTTCGGGTTCACCTCCATCCCGCAGACCGGGTCGATCGCGAAGAACGACTCGGGCGAGGCGAGGAACCGCTCGCGGCAGCGGTCGGAGCAGAAGTGGTACGTGTAGCGGCCGCGCTGGACGATCCCGCCCGGCGGGTGGTCGCGGTCCACGTCCATCCCGCAGACGGGGTCGCGCGTCGGCGGCGGCGCGGGGGCGGCGGCGACGGTCGGCTCGGGCTTCGTCTGCATCGGGTCCTCGCGGCAAGACGAGTGATACCGGACGGGGCGGCGGGGCGCCAACGGTTGGGAGCCCCATCCGGGCGGAGCGGTTCCGGGCGTCAGCGGGCGGCGCGGCCGCGCGGCGGCCCGGCGTACCGCGCCGCCGCCGCGAGCACGTCCCCGATCTCGAACGGCTTCGCGAGCCAGCCCTGCGCCGCGATCTCCTCGGCGCGCCGGCGGGCGTCCTCCGCCGCCGTGACGACGACGATCGGGCAGGCCGCGCCGTGACGCGCGCGGAACTCGCGCGCGAAGTCCCACCCGCTCATGCCCGGCATCCTCATGTCGAGGAAGACGAGCGAGGGCATCTCCTCTTTCACCCGCGCGAGCGCCTCGCGCCCCTCGCGCGCGGTCCGGACGCGGTAGCCGTCGTCCGCGAGGATCATCTCCATCAGCGAGAGGAGGTCGGGATCGTCCTCGACCACCAGGATCGACGCGCCGCCCGCCGGGCCGCCGTCCCCGGCCGGCGCGCGGGGCGTCACGCGTCCTCCCGGGCGGCGGGCAGGCTGAAGTGGAACGTGGAGCCGCCGCCCGGCGTGCTCTCGAACCAGATCCTCCCGCCGTGGCGCCGGACGATCTCGCGCGCGAGGTCGAGGCCGACGCCGAGGCCGCCGTAGTCCTCCGGGGTGCCGGCGTGGGCGCGGTAGAAGCGCTCGAAGACCTGCCCCTGGCGCTCCTCCGGGATGCCGACGCCGTGGTCCCGTACGGCGACGTGCACCTCGCCGCCGTCCGCCTCGACGTGCGCCTCCACGTCGCCGCCCGAGGGCGAGAAGCGGACCGCGTTGTCGACGAGGCAGGTGAGGACCCGCCCGATCCGGTCGCGATCGCCCAGCACCGGCGCCGGGCCGGCCGCGTCGACGTGCAGCGCGTGCCGCGGGGCCGCGCCGCGCATCGCGTCCACGATCTCGCCGGCGAGGGCGGAGAGGTCGAAGCGCTCCAGCCGGCCCCCGCCGCGCTCGAGGCGCAGCCTGGACGCGTCGAGCATCTGCTGGACGAGCCGCGAGAGCCGGTTCACCTGCCGCTCGATCACCGCGAGCGCCTGCGCCTCGCGCGGCTCGCGCCGCCGCATGAGCTGCGCGTACGCCTTGACGACGGCGAGCGGCGTCTTGAGCTCGTGCGCGGCGGTGGAGAGGAAGTCGTCCCGCTGCGCGTCCAGGCGGCGGGCCGCGGTCTCGTCGCGGAGCACCGCGACGGCGAGCCGGCCGCCGTCCGGACGCTCGACGGGGGCGGCGCTCACCGACACGTAGACGTCCGTGCCGTCCGCGCGGCGCAGCACGGCCCCGTAGCGGGCGCTGGCCTCGCCCGCGAGGGCGCGGACGCTCGCGTATCGCTCGAACGGGACCGGCGCCCCGTCGGGGCCGCGCAGCTGGTAGCGGCGCCCCCACTCCTCGAGCGGACCGAGGATGTCCTCCTTGGAGGCCGCCCCGAGCAGGGCGACCGCGGCGCGGTTCGCCTCGACGATCCGGAAGGTGCCGTCCACGACCAGGACGGCGTCCGCCATGCTGTCGACGGTCGCGCGGACCTCCGCCGAGAGCCGCAGCAGCCCGCGCTCGCCCCGCCGGATGAGGACGTACAGGACGAGCGAAGTCGCGACGATGAAGAACGTCCCCTTCAGCGTCTGGGCGAGCGCGTATGCGGCCGGATCCGTGAACAGGGCGGCGACGACGCGGTCCGAGAACGCGATCCAGGTGATCCCGATGGCGGCGTAGATGGCGACGACGCGCCGCGGGGAGGAGGGGACGCGCCGCCACCACCGCGAACGCGCACCGGCGGACGGCTCGCGCACGCTCACGTCTGTAGCCCGGGAGTCACGCGGTGTCACCGCTCTCCGAGGGGGGCGGGGGAGCGGGGGCAGGCCGAGCGGTCGGGAGGCGCGCGGCGCGCCGGGTTCGTGGCGGCGAAGCTCGTGTCCGACGCGGGCGTGTCCTGCCTCCCCGCGAACGACGCGCGGGCTCGCGCGCCGGACGCCGGCCCGCGTCGTCCTCGCGCACCTCGGCGGCGCGCGCACGCGCCGGCCCGTACGCGGTGGCGAGGCGAGGCTCCAGGCCAGACCGCCGGAGGGCCGGGCGCGGGCGGGGCGCGCCGTGCGGAGAAGAAAGCTCGCCCGGTTCCGCGGGTAGGCTAGATTCGTCACGTGGCGAGGAAGACCCAGCGGCCGATCGCGAGCGACCCGACGCGCGCCGGTCACGTCGCCGAGGTGCTCAAGGCGGTGGCGCATCCGCTGCGGATCCGGATCGTCGCGATCCTGTGCCGGGGCGACGAGAACGTCACCGCGCTCGCCGAGAAGGTCGGGGCGAGCCAGGCGATCGTGTCGCAGCAGCTCCGGATCCTCCGCAGCAGCGGGCTCGTCGCGGCGCGCCGCGAGGGCGGCTTCGCCCGGTACCGGCTCGTGGAGCAGAACCTGCGCACCCTGGTCCGGTGCATGGAGAGCTGCGTCGAGCGGTGAGCGGTCGCTCGCACGGCCTCGCGGCGTTCCACCAAGCGTGACTTCACCCAGGGCTGCGCGATTTCGCGCACCCCGGGCCCGCAGCCTTCGCGCGCGGGGAGGTCCGCCGGGGCGGTCCGCGCAACGGCTGCGGGCCGTCGGCCGCCGCGTTCCGCCGGGATCGCGCGGCGGCCCGCAGCCGCGACGGGACCTTGCGCGCGCGGCGGCGTCCGGGCGCGCGCGCCGGCCCGCGGCGTGCATGAGGGACGTCGCGACATAGCAATGTTGCTAGGTGACGACATGAGGCGAATCGACGACGACGGGAGACGCGCGGAGCACGCGGCGGAGGTGCTGAAGGCGGTGGCGCACCCGCTGCGGCTGCGGATCGTCGCGACACTTTGCCGCGGGGCCGAGCACGTGAACGCGCTCGCCGAGCGGCTCCACGTCCCGCAGCCGATCGTGTCCCAGCAGCTCCGCATCCTCCGCGGGCACGGGCTCGTCGCCGCGCGCCGCGAGAACGGGTTCGCCTGGTACCGGCTCGCCGAGCCGGCCCTCCGGGATCTCGTCTGCTGCATGGAGAAGTGCGAGCGCTGAGCCCGGCCGGGCGGCGCGAGGAGTGGACATGGCGCTGACGCGCAGGCGGTTCATCCAGATCGGGGCGGCGGGCGCGGGCGGCGCCGCGCTCGCCTCCGGGCTGACCACGCGCTGGTGGGGGCTCGACGGGAACGGGGTCCCGGACCCGGGCACCGACGGCGAGAAGGTCGTCGCGAGCTACTGCGAGCTCTGCTTCTGGGGCTGCGGCGTCCTCGCCCACGTGAGGGGCGGCCGGGTCACGAAGATCACCGGCAACCCCGAGCACCCGCTCTCGCGCGGCATGCTCTGCCCGCGGGGCGCGGGCGCGACCGGGCTCCTCTACGACCCGGACCGGCTCGAGAAGCCGCTCGTGCGGCGCTCGAAGCGCGGCGAGGACGTGTTCGAGGAGGTCTCCTGGGACGCCGCGCTGAACGAGACGGCGAAGCGGCTCGAGGAGGTCGAGAGGCGGCACGGCCGCGAGGCGGTCGCCCTCTTCACGCACGGCTCGGGCGGCGTCTGGTTCAAGCACTTCATGAAGGCGTGGGGCTCGCCCAACGTCGGCGCCCCGTCCTACGCCCAGTGCCGCGGACCGCGCGAGGCGGCCTTCACCGTCACCTACGGCACGCCGCTCGGCTCGCCCGAGCCGATCGACCTCGCCAACGCCCGCTGCATCACGCTCGTCGGCTCGCACCTCGGCGAGAACATGCACAACACGCAGGTGCAGGAGCTCGCGGAGGCGATCGGCAAGGGCGCCGGCCTCGTCGTGGTCGACCCCCGCTTCTCGGTCGCGGCGGGCAAGGCGAAGTACTGGCTCCCCGTGAAGCCCGGGACGGACATCGCGCTCCTGCTCGCGTGGATGAACGTGCTCCTCTCCGAGGGGCTCTACGACGCCCAGTACCTCGAGCGGCACGCGGAAGGGCTGCCCGAGCTCCGGGCGCACGTGGCGGACAAGACGCCGGAGTGGGCGTACGCGATCACCGGCGTGAAGCCCGACCTCATCCGCGCCTCGGCGCGCTTCATCGGGTCGGCGCGGCCCGCCTCGCTGATCCACCCGGGCCGCCACACGGTCTGGTACGGCGACGACACGCAGCGCGAGCGCGCGATCGCGATCCTCGCCGCGCTCCTCGGCAGCTGGGGGCGCCGCGGCGGCTACCTCGCGCCGGGCAAGTACCCGCTCCCCGGCTACCCGCTGCCCCCCGACCTGCCGCACCACGGCGCGCCCGGCGTCGCCGATCGCCCGAAGGCCGGCGGCTACCCGCTCGCCACGGAGGTCCTCGCGAGCGGCCTGTGCGACGCGACCCGGCCCGGCCACGCGCTCTACGACCTCAAGGCCTGGCTCGTCTACGGCTGCAACCTCATGCAGGCGATGCCCGCGCGCCAGGAGCTCGTGGAGAAGATGCAGCACCTCGACTTCCTCGCGGTGGTGGACGTGCTCCCGGCGGAGATCGCGGGCTGGGCCGACGTGGTCCTCCCGGAGGCGACCTACCTCGAGCGCGACGACGACGTCTCCGCGCCCGCGTACCGGCAGCCGTTCGTCGCCGTCCGCCAGGCGGCGGTCGAGCCGATGTACGACTCGAAGCCCGGGTGGTGGATCGCGAAGGAGCTCGCGACCCGCGTCGGCCTGGGCGCGTGGTTCCCGTGGAAGGACGCGCGGGACTACGTGCGCACGCGGCTCGCGCAGAAGGGGCTCCGCTACGAGGAGCTCGCCGCGAAGGGCGTCCTCCTCGGCGCGCCGGTGGCCACCTGCGAGGAGGAGGGGGCGCCCGTCGGCGCGGCCACGGACAACGGCAAGATCCAGCTCTTCTCGAAGGAGCTGCAGGGCCTCGGCTTCGAGCCGCTGCCGGCGTACCACCCGCAGGAGGAGGGGCCGCCCGGCTCGTTCCGGCTCCTCTCGGGGCGCGCCCCGCTCCACACCTTCGGGCGCACGACGAACAACCGGCTCCTCGCCGAGCCCTACCCCGAGAACGAGGTGTGGCTCAACGCGGACGCCGCGAGGAGCCTGCCCGGCTTCGAGGTCCAGCCGCTCGCGAACGGCGAGAAGGTCGTCCTCGTGAACCAGGACGGCGTCCGGTCGAGCCCGGTGCGCGTGAAGCTCACCGAGCGCATCCGCGGCGACTGCGTCTACCTCGTCCACGGCTGGGGCCAGACCGCGAAGCGCCAGCGCTACGCGTACCTCCGCGGCGCGTCCGACTCGGGGCTCACCACCCGCTACAAGGTGGACCCGATCATGGGCGGCACCGGCATGAACGTGAACTTCGTGCGCGTCGAGCGCGCGGGGGAGGCGGCCTGACATGGCCCTGGAGAAGCGGTACGGCATGGCGGTGGACACGCGGCGCTGCGTCGGCTGCAACGCCTGCGTGATCGCCTGCAAGACCGAGAACGCGCTCCCCGAGGGCGGGTTCCGCGACTGGATCGTCCAGGAGGTGTGGGGGAAGTTCCCCGACCTCGCGATGCAGATCCGCTCGGAGCGCTGCAACCAGTGCTCGGACGCGCCGTGCGTCGAGTCGTGCCCGACCGGCGCGTCGCACGTCGCCGAGGGCGGCGTGGTCGCCGTGAACCGCGCGAAGTGCACGGGCTGCAAGGCGTGCATCGCGTCCTGCCCGTACGGCGCGCGCTACGTCCACCCGGACGGCCACGTGGACAAGTGCACCTTCTGCCTGCACCGGACCTCGAAGGGCAACACGACCGCCTGCGCCGAGGTCTGCCCCACGCGCTCGCTCACCTTCGGCGACCTGGCCGACCCGACGAGCGACGTCGCGCGGCTCGTCGCGTCGCGCCGCCACGAGGTCGTGAAGCCCGAGGCCGGCACGGAGCCCAACGTCTTCTTCCTCGTCTGAGGAGGCCAGCATGCAGCGAGATCCGAACAGGTTCTGGAATCCCTACCTCGCGGGCGTGGCGCTCGGCCTCGTCCTGCTCTCCGGCCTCGTGGTGCTCGGCAAGGGGCTCGGCGCCTCGGGGGCCTCGTTCCGCGCGGGCGTCGCGGTCGTGCAGGCGGTCGCGCCGGCGCACGTGGCCGCCTCGCCCGGCCTGCGCGGCGTCGCCGAGACCGGTCACCCGCTCGACGACTGGCTCGTGTTCCAGATGCTCGGGGTCCTGCTCGGCGGCGTCGTCGCCGCGTACACCTCCGGGCGGCTCTCCATGGAGGTGCTGAAGGGGCCGCGCATCTCCACGGCCGGGCGCATCGCGATGGCGCTCGCGGGCGGGCTGCTCATGGGGATCGGCGCGAAGCTCTCGCGCGGGTGCGCCTCGGGCCAGGCCCTCACCGGCGGCGGGCTGATGTCGGCCGGCTCCTGGGCGTTCATGATGACGTTCTTCGGCGGCGGCTACTCGATCGCGTACTTCGTGAGGAGGGCGTGGCGATGACCCCGCTCCCGTTCTGGTCGCTCCTGGCGGAGCATCGCGAGGCCGGCCTCGTCGTCTCGGTCCTCGTCGGGTTCGCGTTCGGGTTCGTGCTCGAGCGCGCCGGGTTCGGCCGCGCCCAGAAGCTCGTCGGCCAGTTCCTCCTCACCGAGATGACCGTGCTCAAGGTCATGTTCGGCGCGGTGGCGACGGCGGCCGTCGGCTCGGTCGTGCTGGCCGGGGTCGGCCTCGTCGATCTCCGCGCGGTCGCCGACTCCGCGGCGAGCGCGACCTGGATCTGGCCCATGGTGGTCGGCGGGTTCGTGGTCGGCCTGGGCTTCGTGACCTCGTCCTACTGCCCCGGCACCTCGGTGGTCGCGATGGCCTCGGGCAAGCTCGACGGCGCCGCGACCGTCGCAGGGGTCGTCGTCGGGACCGTGATCGGCGGCGAGCTCCTCGCGATCCCGGCCGTCGCGCGATTCAACGACTCGGGGTTCCTCGGCCACCTGTACCTCCACGACCTGCTGCGCGTCCCGCCGGCGGTCGTCGCGATGGCGATCGCGCTCGTCGCGGTGGCGGCGTTCGTCGGGGCCGAGAAGCTGGAGAGGATCTTCGGCGGCGAGCAGCGCCCCGGCTCGCCGGCGCGCCCCCGGCGCGCCGTGTTCGCGACGCTCGCCGGCCTCGGCGCCGCCGGCCTCGTCACCCTGGCGCTGCCGCGCGGCACCGCGGCGGCGCCCGCGGCGCCCGCGCGCGTCTCGGCGGCGGAGCTGGCGCGGCGGGTCCTCGAGGAGCCGTGGAAGGTGCGGGTCCTCGACGTCCGGCCCAGGGACGCCTGCGCCGCGGCGCGCGTGCCCGGGGCGGAGTGCACGCCGCTCGACACGCTCGCGAGCCTCTACCTCGCCGAGGTCGCGCCCGCTCGCGACCTCGTCGTGGTCGCGGCGAGCGACCTCGCCGCGCTCCCCGCGGAGGTCCGCGCCTACCGCGGCAAGGCCCTCGCGCTCGAGGGCGGGTTCGAGGCGTGGAAGGCTTACGCGCTCGCGGCGCCCCCGCCGCCCGCGCCGGGCGCGGGCGCGGCCGAGCTCGAGGCGTGGCGGCTGCGCGCCGGTCTCCAGGCGGCGCTGACGGGCGCGAAGGCGCCGCCCCCGCCGCCCGTGGCGGGCGCGGCGCCGGTGAAGCGCAAGGCGGGCGGCGGCGGCTGCAGCGGCTAACGGAGGACGACATGCACGAGCTCGACATCGCCCGGCACAGCCGGTTCGTCGATCCCCAGCTCCACGTGTGGGGCTGGGAGATCCCGGTCTACCTGTTCCTCGGCGGCATGGCCGCGGGCGCGATGATCCTCACCGCGCTCATGGCCGCCCGCCCCGAGCGCTCCCGCGTCGCGCGCTGGCTGCCGTTCGCGGCGCCGGTGCTCGTCTCCATCGGCATGGGCGCGCTGTTCCTCGACCTCGCGAACAAGCTCCACGTCTGGCGCTTCTACCTCGCGTTCCGCTGGACGAGCCCCATGTCCTGGGGCGCGTGGATCCTGATCGTCGTGTACCCGGTGACGCTGCTGCAGGGGCTCGCCGCGCTCGCCGACGACCAGGTCGAGTGGCTCGCGGGCCGCGCCGGGCCGCTCGCGGGCCTCGTCCGCGCGGGGAGGGCGTTCGCGCTCCCCCGCGAGCGCGCCCTGCGGACCTGGGCCGTCGGGGCGGGGATCGCCCTCGGCGTGTACACCGGCATCCTGCTCTCGACGCTCGGCGCCCGCGCGCTCTGGGGCTCGGCGCTCCTCGGCCCGCTCTTCCTCGTCTCCGGCCTCTCGACCGGCGCCGCGCTGCTCATGCTGTTCCGCGTGACGCCGGAGGAGCGCCACTTCCTGGCGCGCTGGGACCTCCTCGCCATCGGCCTCGAGGTGGCGCTGCTCGCGCTCCTCCTCGTGGGGCTCGCCACCGGCGACGCGCAGAGCCGCGGCGCGGCGGACCTGCTCCTGGGCGGCCGCTTCACCGCGCCGTTCTGGGCGCTCGTCGTGATCGCGGGCCTCGCCGTCCCGGCGGCGCTCGAGCTCCTCGAGACGAGGCTCCACCTGCGCGCCACCTGGGTCGCGCCCGCGCTCGTGCTCGCCGGCGGGCTCTCGCTGCGCTGGATCCTGGTCGCGGCGGGGCAGCTCTAGGCCGCTCCCATCTCCGGGCCAGGCACTTTTCGCGCAGCGAAATGTGCCGGCCCGCTCCCTGCGGCCTACCGACCGGTCCTTGCGGGGCCTACGCCCGGATCCACCGCCAGAACGTCCGGGGCCCCGGGGCGAGCCGGAAGGCCACCCAGCGGACCCGCCGCCGCGACGGGCCGTGGTAGCGCTTCTCGAGCCCCGCCAGGAACTCGCCGGCCGACTCGGGGTGCCCGTTCCTCGCGAGCACCGGCACGAGCGCGAGGCAGGCCTCGAGGTGCCACGGCTCGATCTCGAGCGCCTTGCCGAGGAGGGAGGCGGCGAGGTCGGGCCGCTTCGCCTTCGCCTGCGCCCTGCCGCCGTCGAGCAGGGTCGCCACCGCGTCCTGCTTGCGGCCGCGCAGCACGTTCAGCCGGGCGAGCTCGAGCCGGAAGGACGGGTCGAGGGGGAACACGCCCGTCGCGGTGAGCGTCACGCCGGCGGCGCGGTCGACGAACCCCGCGTCGAGGTGGCGCTTCGCGGCGACGCGAAAGCAGCGGGCGCCCCCCTCCGGATCGCCGAGCTTCGCGAGGAGCGGTCCGAGCTTCACGTTGACCGAGGGATCGGTGGGATCGGACTTGAGCGCGGCCTGGTACGCCGCCGCCGCCTTCCGCGCGTTCCCGCGGGACCGGGCTCGGTCGGCGTCGGCGAGGATCTCCGAGCGCGTCTTCGGGTGCTTCGAGAAGAGCCGCACGCCTCCGATGATAGCGCAGGGGCGCCGTCTCAGGTGCCGGACGCGTCGGAGAGGCGCCGCTCGTCCTCGCCGGACCAGGCCGCCACCGCGAGCACGAGCATGTAGCCGACGGCGACGACCGGCGTCGTCATCGCGAACTCGGAGAGCCGCTCGTGCCCCGCCAGCTGGTGTCCCGGCTCCTGCGCGAGCTGCAGCGCGAGGTGGTACGCGCTGCGGACGAGGCCGCCGATCCCGGCGTACATCACGAGCGCGAGCCACGTGCGCAGCCGGTACCCGGCGGCGAAGAACACCACGAGCTCGGGCGCGATCATCGCCGCGTACATCCAGAACGGCGGGCGCGTGGTCAGCTCGAGCGTCGGGAGCACGATCTGGCGGTGGACGACGAAGTGCTCGACCGAGAGCGTTCCGACGAGCGCGAGCGCCGCGACGCCGAGCCAGGGAAGCTCCGCCACGAGCTCCTTGTGCGAGCCGAGCCGCATGGGCATCGCGGGGCAGGAGAGCATGGATGCCCCCTGCGGCGCAATGCCGCGTGCGTGCTATAAGGCCGCGAATCCGCTGACGGGCGAGACTGTCGGGGGATGTAGAAAGTTGACCGGAGAAATCCTCATCGTCGCGGGAGAAGCGAGCGCGGACCTCCACGCCGCTCGCGCCCTCCAGGAGCTGCAGCGCCTGCGCCCGGGCGTCCACGCCTTCGGCGTCGGCGGCCCGCGCCTGCGCGCCGCCGGGCTCGAGGCGCTCGCGCCGGCGGAGGACATCTCGGTCATGGGGCTCGCCGAGGTCCTCCCGCGCATCCCGCGCATCCTCGGGATCCTCCGAGCGCTCGCGCGGGCCGCGGCCGAGCGCCGCCCCCGGGCCGCGCTGCTCGTCGATCTCCCCGACTTCAACCTCCGGCTCGCCGCGAAGCTCAAGAAGCTCGGGATCCCGGTCGTCTACTACGTGTCGCCGACGATCTGGGCGTGGCGGCGCGGGCGCGCGAGGAAGATCGCGAAGGTCGTGGACCGGATGCTCTGCATCCTGCCGTTCGAGGAGCGGCTCTACGACGGCACGGGCGTGTCGGCGCGCTTCGTCGGCCACCCGTTCGCGGAGAAGCCGCCGCCGCGGGAGCCGGCGCGCTATCGCGCGGAGCTGGGCCTGCCGGCGTCGCGCACCACGATCGCGCTCGTGCCCGGGAGCCGCCCGAGCGAGCTCCGGCGGATCTTCCCGGCGATGCTCGACGCGGCGGAGCGCCTCCGCGCCGCGCACCCCGACGCGCAGTTCGTGGTGCCGGTGGCGCCGACGCTGGCGCGCGCCGACGTCGAGCCGTACGTCACCGCCCACGGCGCGCTCGACGTGAAGCTCGTGGACGGCCGCACCGAGGAGGTCGTCGGCGCGAGCGACGCGGCGCTCGTGAAGAGCGGGACCTCCACGCTCGAGACCGCGATCATGCTCCGGCCGATGGTGGTCGTGTACCGGCTCTCCTGGCTGACGTACCTCGTGGGGCGCCTCCTCGTACGGATTGCCCACTTCGCGCTGGTGAACATCCTGGCAGGCAGGGGGCTCGTCCCGGAGCTCCTCCAGCGGGACGCGAGCCCCGAGCGGATGGCCGCGGAGATCGAGCGGCTGCTCGGCGACCGCGCGGCGCGGGAGGCCCAGCTCCAGGGGCTGCGCGAGGTGCGCGCGTCGCTCGGGGAGCCGGGAGCAGCGGAGCGCGTGGCCGCCGAGGTCGCGCGCGCGATGAGGTGACCATGGAAGGCGCGCGACGCGCGGTGATCTGCCTCCCCACCTACGACGAACGCGACAACCTCGCGCCGATCGTGGCCGCCATCCACGCGATCGTCCCGGAGGTCGACCTGCTCGTCGTGGACGACGCCTCGCCCGACGGCACCGGCGCGCTCGCCGACGAGCTCGCGGCGAGGGACCCGCGCGTGAAGGTGCTCCACCGCGCGGGCAAGGAGGGGCTCGGCAAGGCCTACCTCGCCGCGTTCGCGTGGGCGCTCGAGCGCGGCTACGGCCTCGTCCTCGAGATGGACGCCGACTTCTCGCACGACCCCGCCCACCTGCCCGCGCTGCTCGCCGCGGCGCGGGACGCGGACCTCGTCCTCGGCTCGCGCTACGTCCCGGGCGGAGGGACGGTGAACTGGGGGCTCGGGCGCAGGCTCGTGTCGCGCGGCGGGAGCACGTACGCCCGTGCGGTGCTCGGCGTGCGCGTGCGCGATCTGACCGGCGGGTTCAAGTGCTTCCGGCGCGAGGTGCTCGAGGCCATCGACCTCGCCAGCGTGGAGTGCACCGGGTACGCGTTCCAGATCGAGCTCACCTACCGCGCGCTCCTGCGCGGGTTCCGCGTGCGCGAGGTGCCGATCGTCTTCAAGGACCGGCGCGTCGGGCAGTCGAAGATGTCGAAGCGGATCGTGCTCGAGGCGATGAGGAAGGTGTGGTCGATGCGGTTCTCGCGGTTCGCGCGGGAGGCGCACGCGGCGGCGGCGCGGCCGGCGGCGTAGCGGGACCTCGACCCCCGCCCCCGCGTTCTGGCCCGCCCACTCCTCCCGCGATAGGCTCGCCGCGGACGAATGGTCGGCGAGATCCTCAGCCTGTCGCTCGTGTCGCTCTCGGCGATCTTCTTCGTCGTGGACCCCTTCTCGGCGGTCCCGTTCTTCCTCGCCATGACGCGGGACGACCCCGCGAGGCGGCGGCAGACGGCGCTGCGCGCCTCGCTCGCGGCGGGGCTCGTGCTCGCCACGTTCGCGCTCGGCGGAGCCTGGGTGTTCAAGCTCCTCGGGATCAGCCTCGGTGCGTTCAAGATCGCGGGGGGGGTGGTGCTCCTGCTCCTCGCCCTCGACATGATCCGGACGCAGCCGTCGCGGACGCGCATCACGGACCAGGAGGTCGAGGCGGGCGCCGGCAAGGAGGACATCGCCATCGTGCCGCTCGCGATGCCGCTCCTCGCGGGGCCGGGCTCCATCGCCACCGCCATCGTCCTCATGTCGCGGGCGCGGGCGGGCCCGTGGTGGCACGCCGTCCCCGTCCTCGGCGCGATCGTCGTGACCGCGGCGGCGAGCTACCTCGTCCTCGCCGGCGCGGCGAGGACGGAGCGCGTCCTGGGCCGCACCGGGCTCGCCATCCTCGAGCGCGCCGCCGGCCTGCTGCTCGTCGCGGTCGCGGTGCAGTTCATGCTCGACGGCCTCGGCGAGTCGCTCCCGCGCTGGCTGCGGGGCGCGTGAGCCGCCTTCATCGGTCGATGAACCGTCGCCGCGGCGCCCGCGCGGCCGCTGGCACCCGTCGCGCGCCTTTGGCAGAGTGGCCGCTCACGTCCCGCACCTCCCCGGAGCCCGCATGTCCTCGACCGAGATCTTCCGACGCGCCCGCGACTTCCTGGTGGAGCACCGCGAGGACTACGAGACCGCGTACCGCGAGTTCCGCTGGCCGGTCCTCGACCGCTTCAACTGGGCGCTCGACTGGTTCGACATCGTCGCCGACGGGAACGCGCGCACCGCGCTCCACATCGTCGAGGACTACGGGGCGGAGGTCCGGCTCTCCTACGCCGAGCTGGCGGAGCGCTCGAACCGCGTGGCCACCTACTTCCGCCGCCACGGCGTGGAGCGCGGGCACCGCATCCTGATGATGCTCCCGAACTGCGTGCAGATCTGGGAGGTCATGCTCGCCGCCATGAAGCTCGGCGCCGCCGTGATCCCCGCCTCGACGCTGCTCACGCCGGAGGACCTCACCGACCGGATCCAGCGCGGCGGCGTGAAGCACGTCGTCACCGACCCCGCGGGCGCCGACAAGATGCGCGGCATCGCCGGCGAGTTCAGCCGGCACGTCGTCGGCGAGCAGGTGCCGGGGTGGATGCCGTTCGACCAGGCCTACGACGAGGCGTCCTTCTTCATGCCGCACGGCGAGACGCTCACGACGGACCCGGTCCTCCTCTACTTCACCTCGGGGACCACCGCGAAGCCCAAGCTCGTCGTGCACACGCACCTCAGCTACCCGGTGGGCCACCTCTCGACGATGTACTGGCTCGGCCTGCGCGAGGGCGACGTGCACATGAACGTCTCCTCGCCGGGGTGGGCGAAGCACGCCTGGTCCAACTTCTTCGCGCCGTTCAACGCCGGCGCCACCGTGTTCGTCTACAACTACGCCCGCTTCAACGCGCGGAGCGCGCTCGAGGTCGTGTCGAGGCACGGCGTCACGACGATGTGCGCGCCGCCGACCGTCTGGCGCATGCTCATCCTCGAGGACCTCGCGAGGACGAAGGTGAAGCTCCGCGAGCTGCTCTCGGCGGGCGAGCCGCTCAACCCCGAGGTGATCGAGAAGGTCCGGCAGGCGTGGGGCGTCACCATCCGCGACGGCTACGGCCAGACCGAGACGACCGCCCAGATCGGCAACTCCCCCGGGCAGAGGCTCAAGCCCGGCTCGATGGGGCGCCCGCTGCCGGGCTACCACATCGCGCTGCTCGACGAGGAGGGGCACCCCGCGGGCGAGGAGGGCGAGATCTCGATCTCGCTCCACCCCCGGCCGGCGGGGCTCATGGCGGGCTACGAGGGCGACGACGGCCTGAACGAGTTCGTGAACCGGCACCGCCACTACCACACGGGCGACGTCGCGAGCCGCGACGCCGACGGGTACATCACGTACGTGGGGCGGTCCGACGACGTGTTCAAGAGCTCGGACTACCGCATCAGCCCGTTCGAGCTCGAGAGCGCGCTCATCGAGCACGACGCCGTCGCCGAGGCGGCGATCGTCCCGAGCCCGGACGACGTCCGCGGGCTCCTGCCGAAGGCCTTCATCATCCTGAAGCCGGGGAGGACGCCCGACGCCGCGCTCGCGCTCGAGATCTTCCGGTTCCTGCGCCGGCGCCTCGCGCCGTACAAGCGCGTCCGCCGGATCGAGTTCTCGGACCTGCCCAAGACCGTCTCGGGCAAGATCCGCCGCGTCGAGCTCCGCAAGCGCGAGCAGGCGAGGGCCCCGGGCGCGCCGCGCGGGAAGCGGGAGTTCTGGCAGGAGGACTTCGCGGAGCTCGCGCAGGCCGAGCCCGTTCGCGCGGAGCGCGGTTAGCACCCGGTCGGCCAGGAAGCGGGCCGCAAGGAGCGGGCCGGCACATTTCGCTTCGCGAAAAGTGCCTGGCCCGGAGATGGGAGCGGCCCGAAAGAAGCCGTGGCGCCCGCGGGGCGTCCCGTTGCATTCTACGGGGCACCCCGCGCCCGGAGACGACCCGCCATGCCCACCCCACGCGTGATCCGCACCTTCTCCATCCTCGGCGCCGACGGCGCCGGCAAGACCGCGCTCGCGGAGGCGCTGCTCCGCGTGGCCGACGCGAAGAAGGCGTCGCCCGAGGGCTCGACCTCCCGCCTGGACGCGGAGCCGGAGGAGAAGAAGCGGAACTTCACGCTGTCGCTCCACCCGCAGAGCTTCGAGGAGGGCGGGCGCTCGTTCCACGTGCTCGACTGCCCCGGCTTCGCCGCGTTCCTCACCGAGGTCGAGTGGGCGCTGCAGGTGACCGACGGCGCCGTGCTCGCGGTGTCCGCCGCCGACGGCGCCCACAACCGCGCCGAACGGACGTACGACGTCCTCGCCGAGTCGGGGCGGCCGGCGCTCGGCGCGATCACGCGCCTCGACCACGAGCAGGCGGACTTCGCGAAGGCGCTCGCCGACGTCGAGGCGTCGCTCAAGGTGAAGCCGGTCGCGATCCATCTCCCCATCGGCGGGCCGGGCGCGTGCAAGGGGCTCGTCGACCTCGTCTCGATGAAGGCGCACGTCTACGACGGAAAGACCTTCGCCAGGTGGACCGAGGCCGACATCCCGGGCGACCTGAAGGCCGAGGCGGACGAGCGCCGCACCGCGCTCGTCGAGGCCGCGGCCGAGTCGGACGACGAGCTCCTCGGCAAGTACCTCGAGGGCGGCGCGCTCTCGGAGGAGGAGGTCACCCGCGGGCTCGCGACCGGCGCCGCCGCGCAGAAGTTCCTCCCCGTCGCGGTCGTCTGCGCCAAGGCCGGCATCGGCGTGCGGGAGCTGCTCGACCTCTCCGCCCTCGTCTTCCCCGGCCCCGAGAAGCGCGAGGTGAAGGGGAAGGACCTCGCGGGCAAGGAGTCGGTGCGCAACGCCGTGCCGGACGCGCCGTTCTCCGCGCAGGTGTTCAAGACGACCATCGACCACTTCGCGGGGCGGGTCGACTACGCCCGCGTCTTCTCCGGCACGCTCCGGCCCGACGCCAGCATCATGAACCCGCGCACCCGGACGGAGGAGCGCGTCGCGCACTTCCACCGGACCGACGGCGCGCAGACCGTCGAGGTGAAGGAGGCCGGGCCGGGCGAGTTCGTCGTCCTCATGAAGCTGAAGGACGCGCGGACCGGCGACACGCTCAGCGACCGCGACGCGCCCGTCGCGCTCCCCGAGTTCGCGCAGCACACCCGCCCGGTCGCCTACGCCGTCCACGCGAAGACCGGCGACGACAAGGCGGCCGCCGCGCTCCAGAAGCTCATCGAGGAGGACCCGTCGCTCCAGCTGGTCCGCTCGCAGGACACCGGCGAGATGCTCCTGCAGGGCATGGGGCAGGCGCACATCGAAGTCACCGTCGAGCGCGTGAAGCGGAAGCACGGCGTCGAGGTCGCGCTCTCGCCGCCGTCCCCCGCCTACCTCGAGACCATCACCGCGTCCGCGAAGGCGCAGGGCAAGTTCAAGCGCCAGACGGGCGGCCACGGCCAGTACGGCGACGCGCACGTCGAGCTCCACCCGAAGCCGCGCGGGGAGGGCTTCGAGTTCGAGGACGCCATCGTCGGCGGCGTCATCCCGCGCCAGTTCATCCCGTCCGTCGAGAAGGGCATCCGCGGCGCGCTGGTCTCCGGCCCCCTCGCCGGCTACCCGGTCGTGGACTTCAAGGCGAAGCTCGTCTTCGGCAGCTACCACGACGTGGACAGCTCCGACATGGCGTTCCAGGTCGCCGGGTCCCTCGCCTTCAAGAAGGCGATGGCCGACGCACGGCCGATCCTCCTCGAGCCGGTGATGAAGCTCGAGGTGCGCGTGCCGGAGGAGTACGTCGGCGCCGTGATGGGCGACCTGAACAGCCGCCGCGCGAAGGTGCAGGGCATGGAGCCGCTCGCCCGCGGCGTCCTCATCCGCGCGCTCTGCCCGCACGCGGAGGCGATGACCTACGACGCGGACCTTCGCTCGCTCACGCAGGGCGTCGGCTACTTCACGATGGAGCCCTCGCACTACGACCCCGTCCCGCCCCACATCGCGCAGAAGATCATCGAGAAGCGCAGGGCGGAGGGGAAGGTGAAGGGCGTCGAGGAGTAGGCCGCTCCCATCTCCGGGCCAGGCACCTTTCGCGAAGCGAAACGTGCCGGCCCGTTCCTTGCGGCCTACGCTCGCCCACGCTGGGGGTGTCCCGGAGATCGCGCCTACCGCAGCTCCCTCGCGCGGTGCTGCGGCCCGGTCTGGCGCCGGCGGATCTGACCGGGCTGCCGGTCCCGCCCGGGTGGCGACCGGCGCCGCGCCGGCTCGGTGACGACGGGCGAGAGCCGGATGCTCTTCGCGACGGGCGCGTGGTCCGACGCCTCCAGCGCGGCGGCCCGCGCCGCGCGCGTCCCGACCCAGGGCGGGACGCGGACGAACACCGTCCAGCCCGTGCCGCCGCGCGCGCCGGGGCTCGGCGCCCGCAGCCGCACCTCCGGCTCCGGCACGTCGAGCGCGTGCGCGCCGCGCAGCCGCCGGTCGCGCAGCGCCTCCGCCGCCAGCTTCAGGGCCGCGACCGCCCGCTCGAGGTCCCCGGGGCCGGGCGCTCCCTTGCCCGACAGCGCGAGGCAGCGGTCCTCCTGCTCCCGCAGCGACCGCACGACCCGGCCCGCAGCGAGTCCCTTGCTCATGTCCGCACCTCCGGAGCCGATTGGGCGCCTCCGCCGGGTCCCCGGTCAACGGTGACATTTGGGGGCGCGGCGCCGGGTGCGGCGGTCCTGCACGCGGCGGGCGTTTCGGCATAGGATGGCCCGCGATTGAGGCGCAGGATCACACTCGCCGTGGTGGTGGCCGCCGCGGCGGGCTACGCCGCCTTCGGCCTCCGGGTCCGCGCGACGCGGGCGCCGCGCGCCGACTCGCCGGCGGGCGAGGTGCGGGGCGCCTGGCACGTGCACACGACCCGCAGCGACGGCCGCGGGACGCTGGACGAGGTGGTGCGCGCCGCGAAGGAGGCGGGCCTGCGGTTCGTCGTGGTGGCGGATCACAACGTCCTCGCGCCCGAGGAGCAGGGCTACAGGGACGGCGTCCTCGTCGTCCAGGCCACGGAGGCCTCGACCCGGTACGGGCACGTCGTCGCGCTCGGCGTCCCGCGCGCCCTCGACGCGGCGGAGCGCGAGGGCGACCCGCTCGGCGCCATCGCCCGGCTCGGGGGAGAGGCGGTCCTCGCGCACCCGCTCCACCCGCGCCGGCCGTTCTCGGGCTGGGGCACCGGGCCGTGGCGCGGGTTCGAGCTCCTCTCGAACGACACCGCCTGGCACGAGGTCGTCGCGACGCGCGCCGTGGGGAAGGTCGTGACGGCCGCCGCCGAGCTGCCCTGGGACCGCGCCCGCGCCGTCCTCGCGCTCGCGGACGACCTCTCGAACGAGCGCGCCCGCTTCGACGCGGAGGTCGCCCTCGCGCGCGCCGCCGGCCGCCGCCCGCCGCGGAAGGTGCTCCTCTGCTCCGCGGACGCGCACGGCTGGCCGAGCTACCGGGCGGCGTTCGAGGCCTTCTCGATGCACGTCCCGGTCGCGCTCTCCGGCGACGGCGCCGCCGACGCGCGCGCCGTGTCGGCGGCGCTCCTCGATGGGCGCGCCGCCTGCGTCCTGGACGGCGTCGCGGCCGCGTCGTCCGTCCGGCTCGCGCGCGGCGCGGCGGATCCCGCGGTGCTCGAGCTCTCGCTGCGGGCGCCGGACCTCTCCCGGGCGCGCTTCACGCTCCTGCGCGACGGCGCGCCGGTCGGCGACGCCGCCCCGCCCGTCGGCTCGGGCGACGCGGTCGTCCGGCTCCCCTGCGGCGCCGCGGCCTGCGCGCCGGGCGACTACCGGGTCGAGGCGACCTGGGCCGGCCGCCCGTGGATCTTCACGAACCCGCTCACGATCGAATAAGAAGGCGCGAGCAGAACCGGCTCCCCGCACCGTGCACCTCCTCTACGCCATCGCGAGCTACGTCCTCTTCGTCG
Organism: Anaeromyxobacter sp.; assembly: GCA_035708485.1. Classification (GTDB taxonomy): domain Bacteria; phylum Myxococcota; class Myxococcia; order Myxococcales; family Anaeromyxobacteraceae; genus Anaeromyxobacter. Next base: position 47,754 of record DASSSJ010000140.1, read on the forward strand.
TCGCGCTCCCGGTGCTCCTCGCGCACCCGAAGCTGCGGCACGGCATCCCGTTCCGGCTCGGGTGGTACCGCGCCTCGTTCGACCTCGGCCACGGCACCCCGCGGATCTGGCTCCACGGCGCGAGCGCCGGAGACCTCCTCTCGCTCCAGCCGATGATGAAGGAGATCAAGGCGCGCCTGCCCGGCTCCTGCGTGATCGTGAGCACCATCACGAACAGCGGCCTCGCGATGGCGCGCAAGAAGCTCCGGGAGGCGGACGTCATCCTCTACGCCCCCTACGACCTGTTCGGCGCCACGCGCCGCGCGGTCGCGGCGATCCGGCCGGACCTCCTCGTCCTCGAGTACACCGAGATCTGGCCGAACCTCATCCGCGCGGCGCGGAAGGCCGGCGTCCGGATCGCGCTCACGAACGGCCGGTTCAACCCGGCCAAGATGTCGCGCTATCGCGCCTTCTTCCGCGCGATCTCCAACCCGCTCCGGCGGATCGACTGCTTCCTCATGCGCTCGGACGAGGAGGCCGAGCGCGTGCTCGCCCTCGGCGCCGCCCCCGACCGCGTCTGGGTGACCGGCAACACCAAGTTCGACGCGCTCGTCCTCGACGCCGCGGCGGGGCGCGAGGACGCCCTGCGCGCCGAGATGGGGCTCGACCCCGCCGCGCCCGTCTTCATGGCGGGCTCCACGCACGAGGGCGAGGAGGAGAAGATCCTCGGGGTGTACGCGAAGCTCCGCGCGCGCCACCCCGGCCTGCAGCTCGTGATCGCGCCGCGCTACGTCGAGCGGGCCGGCCGGATCGCGGCCCTCGCGGCGGAGCGGGGGCTCCCCGCGCGCCTGCGCAGCGCCGGCGCGGCGGGCGGGCGCGCGGCGGTGACGATCCTCGACACCATCGGGGAGCTCGCCGCGGCGTACCGGCTCGCCGCGCTCGTGTTCGTGGGGGGCAGCTTCGTGACGCGCGGCGGCCAGAACGTGCTCGAGCCCGCCGCCCAGGGGAAGCCCGTGCTCTTCGGGCCGCACATGGAGAACTTCAAGGACTCGGTGCAGGTGCTGCAGGGGCGGGGCGGGCTCCAGATCGGCACGCCGGAGCAGCTCCTCAAGGTCGCCGACGAGCTGCTCTCGCGCCCCGATCAGCTCGAGGAGCTGGGGGCGCTCGCGCGCGGGTCGGTGAGCGCGATCCGGGGGGCGAGCGCGCGCAACGTGGACCACATGCTCGCGATCCTCCCGCGCGGGAAGGCGGCGGCGTGATCGCGGGCGTCGACATGCGGACGAACGAGCCGTCGAGCATCCTCGTGGTGCGGTACAGCGCGCTCGGGGACGTCGTCCTCGCGACGAGCCTCCTCGAGCCGCTGCGCGCCCGGTTCCCCTCCGCGCGGATCGAGTGGGTCACGGATCCGCTCTACGCGTCGCTGCTCGAGGGGCTGCCGGAGCTCGCCGCGGTCCACCGGCTCACGCGCGAAGGGCCGAACACCGCCCTCGGCCTCGCGGCGCGCCTGCGCGGCCGCTTCGACGTCGCGATCGACCTCCAGAACAAGGTCCGGAGCGCGGTCGTCGCCCGGTCGGCGGCTCCGCTCCGCACCGCGTTCCGGCGCCGGACGGCGGTGCGGGCGGTGCTGTCGCTCTTCGGCTCCGACCCGCCCCTCGTCCGCGCGCACCAGACGCGGCTCTACGCCGAGGCGCTCGCGCCGCTCGGCGTCGCGGCGCCCGGCCCGACCAAGGTGAGCCTCTCGCCGCAGGCGCGCGCGCTCGCCGCCGACGCGCTCCGCGGCGTCGAGGCGCCCGCGGTCGCCATCGCGCCCGGGGCGCGCTGGGCGACCAAGCGCTGGCCCGCCGAGCGGTTCGCGGCCGTCGCGGACGCGCTCGCGGCGGAGGGCGTCACCGTCGTGCTCTGCGGGGGTCCCTCCGACCGCGACGCCTTCGCCGCGTTCCGCGCGGCCGCGCGGGCGCGGGTGGCGGCCGACCTCTCGTTCCTGCCGCTCGACGCGCTCGCCGCCGCGATCGCGCGCGTGCAGCTCCTCGTCGCGTGCGACTCCGGGCCGGTCCACCTCGCGACCGCGGTCGGGACCCCGGTCCTGGCGCTGTTCGGGCCGACGTCGACGGCGCGCTGGGGCCCGCCGCCGCCCGGCCGGGCGCTGTCCCTGCGCCTCGGCTGCGCGCCGTGCTCGAACCACGGCGGCGACTACTGCCCGGAGGGGCACCACCGCTGCCTCGCGGACCTCGCGCCCGAGGCGGTGCTCGCGGCCGCGCGCGAGATGCTCCGGCGATGAGCCTCGTCGAGTCGATCTGGTGGGGCCCCGCGCCCGGCGCCGCCGGCCGGCTCCTCCTGCCGCCGCTGGTGGCCGCGGAGGCGGCGTTCCGGCTCGGCGCCGCGGTGCGCGGCGCGCTCTACGAGCGCGGGATCCTCCGCGCCGCGAGGGCCGGCGCGCCGGTCGTGTCGATCGGGAACCTCGCCGTCGGCGGCGCGGGGAAGACGCCCGCCGCGATCGCGGTCGGGCGCAGGCTGCTCGCGCGCGGGCGGCGGCTCGCGGTGCTGTCGCGCGGGTACGGCGCCACGCGGGCGGATGCGCGCGTCGTCTGCGACGGTGCGCGGCTCCTCCTCGGCGCGGACCAGGGCGGCGACGAGCCCGTGCTGCTCGCGCGCCGGCTGCCGGGGGCGCGCGTGCTGTGCGGCCCGCGCCGGGCCGAGCTCGCCCGCACCGCGGTCGAGGCGCTGGACGCGGACGCGCTCCTGCTCGACGACGGCTTCCAGCACCGCGCGCTCGCGCGCGACCTCGACGTCGTCGTGCTCGACGCGGCGAGCCCGTTCGGGAACGGGCGGCTCCTGCCGGCCGGCCCGAACCGCGAGCCGCGCGGCGCGCTCCGCCGCGCCGGCCTCGTGTGGCTGTCGCGCGCGGACCAGGCTGCCCCGGGCGCGCTCGAGCCCCTCCGCGCGCTCGCGCGCGAGGCCACCGGGAGGGCGCCGATCGAGTCGCGCCACGCGCCGGTGGACGTCGTCGACGGGACGCTCTCCCGGAGCCTGGGGCTCGAGGCCCTGCGCGGCCGGCGGGTGATGCTGCTCGCGGGCGTGGCGCGTCCGGCGGGGGTCCGGCGGACGGTCGAGGCGCTCGGGGCGGAGGTGGCCGCGGAGGCGCGCTTCCCGGATCACCACCGGTTCTCGGGGGGCGAGCTCGACGCCGCGCTCCGCGCCGCGCGCGAGGCGCGCTGCGAACTCGTCGTCACGACGGAGAAGGACGCCGTGCGGCTCGACCGGACGCGCGCGGAGGACCCGCGGCTGTGCGCGGTGCGGATCGAGGCGGAGGTGGTGAGGGGAGGGGACGTGCTCGACGCGGCGATCGACGCGGCGCTCGTCACGTTCGCGGCGTCGGTCGCGACCTCGACCTCGACCTCGACCGCGACCCCGACCGCGACCCCGACCGCGACCGCGACCGCGACCCCGACCGCGACCGCTGCCCCCACCCGGAGGCGCTGACATGTCCGTCCTCGGCTGGCTGTTCGCCCGGATCCCCCGCCGCCTCCTCGACGCCTTCGGCGCGGCGCTCGGGGCCCTCATCTGGCTCCTCGGGATCCGGCGGCGGGTCGCGCTCGACAACCTGCGCCTCGCCTTCCCGGAGAAGACCGAGGAGGAGCGGCGCGCGATCGCCCGTCGCACGTACCGGAACCTCGGCCAGATGATCCCGGACTTCCTCCGCGTGCCGTACCTCCCCCGGAGCGAGATCGAGCGGATGTTCGTGTACGAGGGCTGGGACGGCTTCCATCAGGCGAAGGCGCGCGGGAAGGGCATCATCGCCGCGACCGGCCACTTCGGGAACTTCGACCTGCTCGCCGCCGCCATGACGCGCAACGGCGTGCCGGTCACGATGATCAGCCGACAGATGGGGAAGTCCGGCGCGAACGACCTCTGGCGCGCGATCCGCAGGCGCTCCGGGGTCGAGGACCTCGTCGTCGCCAAGGGCTCCACGCTCGCCGCGGCGACGCGGTCCGTACGCTCCGGGCGCGCCCTCGGGTACGTCATCGACCAGAACCAGCCCCTGCGGCACGCCATCTTCCCCACCTTCTTCGGCGTGCCCGCCGCGACCGCGCCGACGCCGGCCGTGCTCGCGATGCGCAGCGGCGCCGCCGTGATCTTCGCCGTGTCCCTCCCGCTCGGGGACGGGCGACACAGGGTGATCGTCGAGGGCCCGCTCGACCCGCCGGACACCGGCGACCGCGAGCGCGACGTGCTCGCCTTCATGCAGGACCTGAACGACCGGCTCGAGCGCTGGATCCGCCTCTACCCGGATCGCTGGTACTGGCTGCACCGGCGCTGGAAGACCCGGCCGCCGGGGGAGCCGGCGCGTCCGCCGCCAGAATTGACGGCGTCGGACGCCGCGCGGTAGGTAACGCGGGTGCGCCGCCCCCGCGATCCGGGCCTCTCCTCGCTCGCCGAGCTCCTCGCGAGCTTCCCGCGCGCCGAGGTCGTGGTCGCCGGCGACTTCGTCGCGGACGAGTACGTGTACGGCGAGACGGACCGCGTCTCGCGCGAGGCGCCGGTCCTCGTCGTTCGCTACGAGGCGTCGGAGCTGAAGGCGGGCTGCGCCGGGAACGCGGCGCGGAACCTCGCCGCGCTCGGCGTGAAGGTGCGCGCCGTGGGCGTGGTGGGCGACGACGCGCTCGGAGCCGCCCTGCTCGACGAGCTGGAGGCGGGCGGGATCGACGTCGCGGGGATCGAGCGCGTGCGCGGCCGCCAGACGGAGGCGAAGACCCGCATCCTCGCGGGAGGACGGTCCACCCGGCGCCAGCAGATGATCCGCCTCGATCGCGCCCCCGCGGAGCGGCTGCCGGAGCCGGTCGAGCGGCGGCTCGTCCGGAGCCTCGAGCGCGCCGCGCGCCAGGCGGACGCGGTGCTCGCGAGCGACTACGGGTCGGGCGCCGTCGGGCCGCGCGCGATCGAGGCGCTCCGCAGGGTGAAGCGCGGGGGCGTCCCGGTGTGCGTCGACTCGCGCTACAACCTGCGCGCGTTCAGCGGCCTCACGATGGTCAAGCCGAACGAGGTGGAGCTCGAGGCCGCGTCGGGCGTCCCGCTCTCCGGCCCCGGCGCGCTCGAGCGCGCCGGGCGCGCCCTGCAGCGCAGGGTGGACTGCGACGTCCTCCTCGTCACGCGCGGCCGGAACGGGATGTCCGTCTTCCGGCGCGGCCTCCCGCCCGTGCACGTGCCCGCGCACGGGAGCCAGGACGCCGTGGACGTCACCGGCGCCGGGGACACCGTCGCGGCGGCGTTCAGCGCCGGCCTCGCCGCGGGCGGCGACGCCGTCGCCGCGGCGCGCCTCGCGAACGTGGCGGGCGCCCTCGTCGTCCAGAAGCCCGGCACGGCCACCGTCACGCGCGACGAGCTGGCGGCGGAGATCCTCCGGCCGTGACCGCGCGCCCGCCCGCGAAGCGTCTCGCGCTCGACGACCTCCCCCGGCTCCGCGCCGCCGCGACCGCCGCCGGACGGACCATCGCCCTCGCGAACGGCGTGTTCGACCTGTTCCACGTGGGGCACCTGCGCTACCTCGCCGGCGCCAAGGCGGCGGCGGACCTCCTCGTCGTCGCCGTCAACGACGACGTCTCGACGCGGCTCAACAAGGGGCCCGGGCGCCCCGTGGTGCCGGAGGCGGAGCGGGCCGAGATCCTCGAGGCGCTCGCCTGCGTGGACCACGTGGTGCTGTTCGACTCGAAGGACGTCGTCCCGGTGATCCGCCTGCTCCGGCCCGACGTGCACGTGAAGGGGACCGACTACACGCCGGAGACGATCCCGGAGGCGGCCGAGGTCCGCGCCTACGGCGGCCGCGTCGCGGTGGCAGGCGACCCGAAGGATCACTCCACCTCCGAGCTCATCGAGAAGCTCGCGAACGGGAGGAGGCCATGAGCCCGGAGCGACGCGCGCCGGCCGACTCCTCCGGCGAGGGCCGCGGCGCGCCCCCCGGACGGCCTCCCCGCGGGCTCGCGCCCGAGCTGAAGGAGATCCTCGCCTGCCCGCGCTGCAAGGGCGAGCTCGAGTTCCGCGAGGCGGAGTCCGAGGTCCGCTGCCTCGCCTGCCGGCTCGCGTTCCGCATCGACGACGGCATCCCGGTGATGCTGCTCGACGAGGCGAAGCCGATCCCGTAGGCGCCTCCCGCGCGCGGCGCGCCGCCGTAGGCGCCTGCGCGCGCGGCCACGCCGCCGCGATTTCCGGCCGGGCGCCCTTCGCGAGGGCGAAGGCTGCCGGCCCGCGCCCTCGGCGCCCTCGTCGCGGCGCCCTCGGCGCGGCGCGCTCGTCCGCGGCGCGCCGGTGGCGGACCGCACCTCGCGGCCGAGTAGCTGTTGACCATCCTCCGACCGGACGCTACCGTCCCCGCACCCAGATGACCCGCGCGGTGCCACGATGATCCGCAGCATGACGGGCTTCGGCGCGGGCCGCGGCGCGTCGGGCGGCGAGGAGCTGGACGTCGAGGTCCGCTCCGTGAACCACAAGTTCTGCGAGGTGAAGGTGCGGGCGCCGCGCGAGCTCGCCGCGCTCGAGCTCGAGGCGGCGCGCGCCGTGAAGGAGCGGCTCGCGCGCGGCGGCGTCGAGGTGGCGATCCGGCGCCCGGGCGCGGCGGGCGGCCTCGCGCCGCGCGTCGACGCCGCGCTCGCCGAGTCCTACGCGCGCGCGTTCGCCGAGATCTCTGCGCGGCTCGGCCTCGCCGGCGGCCCCACGCTCGCGGACGTCCTCGCCGCGGAGGGCGTGGTGCGGCTCGAGGAGCGGGCGGTCGACGTGGAGGCGGCGCGGGAGGCGCTCCGGGGCGCGCTCGCGGCGGCGCTCGACGCGCTCGTGGCGATGCGCGCGCGCGAGGGCGAGGCGCTCGGGCGCGACCTCGCCGGCCGGCTCGCCCGCGTCGAGGCGCTCGTGGCGCGCGTCGCCGTCCTGGTCCCCGCGGCCGTCGCCGCCCAGCAGGCGCGGCTCCAGGCGCGCGTGCAGGAGCTGGCGGGCGGCGTCGCGCTCGACCCGGCGCGCCTCGCGCAGGAGGTCGCGATCCTCGCGGATCGCACCGACGTGACCGAGGAGATCACCCGCCTCGGCAGCCACGTCGGGCAGGTGCGCGCGCTGCTCTCGTCCGGCGAGGCCGTCGGGCGGAAGCTCGACTTCCTCGTCCAGGAGATGCACCGCGAGGTGAACACGATCGGCTCGAAGTCGCAGAGCGCGGAGATCGCCGCCGCCGTCGTGGAGATGAAGGCGGAGGTCGAGCGGATGCGCGAGCAGGTGCAGAATGTCGAGTGAGGCGCCGCCGTCCGGCGCGGCGGCGCGTGCCGGCGCCGGCCCGGGGCTGCTCCTCGTCCTCTCCGCACCCTCCGGCGCAGGGAAGACCACCCTGGCGCACCGGTTCCGGGCGGCGCACCCGGAGGCGGTGTTCTCGGTGTCGGCGACGACGCGCGCGCCGCGCGGGGAGGAGCGGGACGGCGTCGACTACCACTTCGTGAGCGCGGCGCGGTTCGCCGAGCTCGTCGCGCAGGGCGCGTTCGCCGAGTGGGCCGAGGTCCACGGGCACCGCTACGGGACGCTGCGCGCCACGGTCGAGGCGGCGCTGCGCGCGGGGCGCGTCGCGCTCTTCGACATCGACGTGCAGGGCGGCGAGCAGATCGAGGCGGCGTGGCCGCGCGACACCGCCACCGTGCTGGTCCTCACGCCCACCGTCGCCGAGCTCGAGCGGCGGCTGCGCGGCCGCTCGACCGACAGTGAAGCGTCGATCCGCGGCCGCCTCGACGTCGCGCGGGCCGAGGTCGCGCGCGGCCTCGCGTCGTACGACTACGTCGTCGTGAACGACGCCCTCGACGCCGCCTCCGCGCGGCTCCAGGCGATCGTGCGCCACGAGCGGGCCCTCCGCGGGGGACCCGCGGATCCCGCCGCCAGCGCGGTCGCCGCGGCGTGCCGCCGGCCCGACGTCGACACGGGCGACTGGGCGACCCCTCGAGGGCCGGGCGGGTAGGCGAGCGGGCGGGCAGGGGTGCGTGCAGTCAAGCCATTGACATTCCAGCGTGTTCTGCCGTCCCGGCCGGGCGCTGAGCCGGCCGGCCCGGGCAGCGCGGGCGCGCTTGACACGGCGCAGCGCCGCGGGTACAAGACGCGCCCTCGTCGCGGACGGGCCAGGGACGAGCGGTCGAGCTTCCTGGTGCTTCTCCTTGACGGGCCGTCACCGCGGGGTTACAAGCAGCACCCCGCGGCGGAACCGGCGAAAAGGGCAGTGGCCGGGGAAGCTTGACGGGTGAGGCGGGGTGATGTAGAAATCATCCCCCTCGCGTCCGGAGGACGTTCGAGACGCCTGGTCTCGAGCTTTCCTCTTGACGAAGCGGGACGGCGCTGGTAGTTACGCCGGCCTTCCTTGACGCAGAACGGGCGTCTTCGCGACTCCGCGGCGGTCAAGGCTCGACTCGAAGGCGGAAAGCTCGGGTCGAGGGGTCAAGCTCGGTCTTTGAAAACTGAATAGCAAGCCTACGAAGGAATGCGGTCCCGCATTTCCTTGAGTTTGCAAATCATTCCGAATCACATGCCAGCTCGCCTCGCGAGAGGCGGCTCGGCAGGATGAAACTCTTAATTGGAGAGTTTGATCCTGGCTCAGAACGAACGCTGGCGGCGTGCCTAACACATGCAAGTCGAGCGAGAAAGCCCGCAAGGGTGAGTAAAGCGGCGCACGGGTGCGTAACACGTGGGTAATCTGCCCTAGAGTCCGGAATAACTCGCCGAAAGGCGTGCTAATGCCGGATGAGACCACGGGAGCCTCGGCTCCTGCGGGAAAAGGTGGCCTCTGTA
>DASSSJ010000141.1:0-37920 GCA_035708485.1 Anaeromyxobacter sp.
GAGCTTCCACCACAGCGAGCCGTCGCCGAGCTGCGGGATGAGGAGCCAGGAGACGAGGTAGGTGAGGGCCACCGACACCAGCGAGGTGAGCCACACCAGGAAGGTGAGCGGGTGCTCGAAGTTCATCTTCTCGGCGTGGAGGTAGCGGGCGCGGGCCAGGAGCTGGTTCAGGAAGTAGCTGCCGACGCTGGCCACCACCATCATGATGCGCATGGCGAAGATCCAGACGAGCAGCTGCACCTGCACGCCGGTGTCGGGGACCGCCAGCACGATGAAGGAGATGAGGGCCACCCCGGTGACGCCGTAGGTCTCGAAGCCGTCGGCGGAGGGGCCCACCGAGTCGCCGGCGTTGTCGCCGGTGCAGTCGGCGATGACGCCGGGGTTGCGGGCGTCGTCCTCCTTGATCTTGAAGACGATCTTCATGAGGTCCGAGCCGATGTCGGCGATCTTGGTGAAGATGCCGCCGGCGATGCGGAGCGCGGAGGCGCCGAGCGACTCGCCGATGGCGAACCCGATGAAGCAGGGGCCGGCGAGGGTCGGCGGCACGAAGAGCAGGATGACCAGCATGATCACGAGCTCGACGCTGATGAGCATCGTGCCGATCGACATGCCGGCCTGGAGCGGGATGGCGTAGGTGGGGAACGGCTTGCCGCGCAGCGCGGCGAACGCGGAGCGGCTGTTCGCGTACGTGTTCACCCGGATGCCGAACCAGGCCACGCCCGCCGAGCCGAGGATCCCCACCAGGCTGAAGGCGAGGATCAGGAAGACCGACGCGGACGGCATGTGCCGCAGCGCGCCGAAGTACACCACGATGATGACGCCGATGAACGCCCAGAGCACCGCGATGAACTTCCCCTGGGTGACGAGGTAGGTCTTGCAGGTCTCGTAGATCAGCTCGGAGATCTCGAGCATCGAGCGGTGCACCGGCAGCGCCGCGAGCCGCCGCGAGATGACGAGCCCGAAGACGATCCCGGCCGCCGAGACGAGGATCCCCACGAGGAGCAGCGATCCGCCGCCGAACCCGAGGAACCGCACCGCGCCGAGGTCGGGCAGCACCAGCTCGGCCTCTCCCGCGAGGGCGGGGGTGGGGGCGAACAGCGAGGCGACGAGGACGGCCGACGCGCCGGCCCATCGCGAGCTCCATCTGGCCATGTGCTCCTCCCGTGTGGAAGGCGAACCGAGGTCGTATTGCAGGATGACCAATGAACGGCTTATTGCCGTGATTGGGCAAGTCCATTCTCTTCATGGCGGCCATCACAAGAATCGATGCGTGCGCGCCCACGCCACACCTTGACGCCGGCGTCGCGCTGGGGCGAATTGAGCGTGGCCGGGAGGCGCGCATGACCACGAAGGAGCGGCAGGCGAAGCTCGTCGAGATCCTGAACGCGTGGCAGCGGATCGAGAGCGAGAGCATCGCGCAGTGCGGCGAGATCGCGGAGCGGACCGCGAACCCGGTGCTGCGGCTGGTCATGGAGATCATCCGGCGCGACTCCGCGATGCACCACAAGGTGCAGCAGTTCGTCATCGACGCGATCGAGAAGGAGCCGGTCTCGCTGCGGGTGGAGGACCTCGAGGCGGTGTGGGCGGCCATCGAGGCCCACATCGCGTCGGAGCGGGCGACGGAGCGGCTCGCGGCGGAGGCGCGCGCGGCCCTCGCCGGCACGAAGGACGTGGTCCAGCAGTACCTGCTCGCCTACCTCGCCGCGGACGAGCGCAAGCACGACGAGCTGCTCGCGGGGCTCGACCTCATCAAGCGCGGCATGTACCGGAGCGCCTGAGGCCATGGAGCGACGACTCGAGCAGTGCGACGCCGAGCTCCGGCCGCTGGTGCCGGCCGAGGGGTCGTCCGCGCTGGCGCGCGAGCAGGCCCGCTCGTTCAACGACGACGTCGCGACGGTCCGGGCGGCGCTGCTCGAGCCGGCGAAGGATCTCCTCGCGAAGGGCGCGCCGGTCCGCGACCTGACCGCGTGCCTCGAGAAGTCCGTCGCCCAGCTCGTCTTCTGGCGCCGGGTGCTCCTCGGCATGCACGACGGCGCGCTCGGGCCGAAGCCCGAGCGCTGCGACTACCTGCTGCGCTGGCTCACCGGCTGAGCGCGACGTCCGCGCCCGCGGGCGCGCTCGCCGGCTCCGCCCCGCGGGCGGGGTCGCCGCGCCCCGCGACGAGCCGCTCGATCCTGCCGGCGGCGAGGAACGCGCCGAGCGCGAGGAGGGCGACGGCGGCCCCGACCACCGGCGCCGGGAGGCCGAGCCACTGCGAGAGCGTGAAGGCGCCCTGCGCGCCCGACGCGGGGAACGCGCCCAGGGCCGCCTCGAGCTCCGCGTAGGCGAGCCCGCCGAGCGCGAGCCCGCCGACCGTGGCGAGCGCGTCGAGCTTGCCCGTCGAGGCCGCGACGACGCAGGTCCCCGGGCAGTAGCCGGAGAGGACGAACCCCGCCCCGAGGACGATCCCGCCGACGATCATGGGCCAGAGGTACGTGGGGTAGCGGGCCTGGACGAAGGCGAGGTCGAGGACGCCGAGCCCCGAGAGGATCACCGCGCCGGCCATGGCGGTCACGATGGCGGAGAAGAGGACGCGGAGCACCGTCATGTCGTAGCCGTAGAACTGCCCCACCAGCTTGCGGACGCGCCCGAGGCCGGCGCGCTCGAGCACGAAGCCGAAGGCGACGCCGAGGACGACCGCGAGGGCGAGGCCGAGCGATCGGCGATCGCCGGCGAGGGACTCGATCGGGAAGGTCATCGCCACTGCCTCCTCACGAACCAGGCGGCGCCGTAGCCGCCGACGAAGATGGAGAGCATGAACGCCCAGGCGCCGACGGACATGAGGGCGCCGCCGGAGAGCGCCTGCCCGGAGGTGCAGCCGCGGGCGAGCCGGGCGGCGAACCCCATGAGCACGCCGCCCGCGATCGCGAGCGCCACGCGCCGGGCCGCGGGGAAGGTGGGGCCGCGCGCGACCTCGCGACCGAGCCGGCCCGCGCTCCACGCGCCGAGCGCGCCGCCGAGGACCATCCCGAGCACCTCGAAGACGATCCAGCTGTCGAGCGCGCCGCGCGTCCCGACGGTCGAGGCGAGCGCGGGGACGCCCTGCACGTGCTCGGGCGCGACCGCGTTCACGGCCGCGACGCCGACCCGGAAGCTCGCGCTCGCCGCGCCGACGCCGTGCCCCATCGTGACGTAGGTCGCGAGCACCACCAGCCCCAGCGCCACCCCCGCCACGTAGGGGTTCCAGAACTTCCCGTCCTCCGTCATGGGACCTCCGGATCTCGCCTTTCCCGCGTGAGAGCCCCGCCGAGGGCGCGGCGGTTCGCCGCGGCGCTCCGAGATGCAGCGCGTCCGTCGAACGTCGGGACCAGGCTCGTCGATTCGCCGGGTTGCGACGATCAGCGCGACGGCGTCCAGCGCGCGCGCCGGCCGTCCGGGTAGAGGACGCCGAGGAACGTGCTCGGGCGGCGGACGATCGCCGCCCAGAGGCAGTGCAGGTAGGTGCCCATGCCCCACAGCCGGACGATCTCGATCGAGTTGACGAGGACGTCCTTTCCCGTGATCGCGCCGCGCATGCCGTGCCTCCTGCGACGACTCCGACGCTACGAGCGGAGCGCCCGGGCGGCAACTCGGATTGATCCTGTCGCCGCCATCAACGCCGTTGATGCGCGGGCGGCGCCGTCGTGTCGGTGGGCTCGTGCACACTCGCGTCCTGCGCGGGCGGAGGAGAGAGCGCGATGGGCGACCTGGAGCGCGTGCTGGGGCAGCTGAGGCAGTTCACGGCGGAGCGGGACTGGGCCCGGTTCCACGATCCGAAGAACCTCGCGATGCTGCTCGCGTCCGAGGCGGGCGAGCTCGTCGCGCTGCTCCGGTGGGTGGCGAACGCGGAGGCGGACGCGTTCGTGCGCGCGGAGGAGCACCGGCCCTCGGTCGAGGCCGAGGCGGCGGACGTCGCGATCGCGCTGCTGCTCTTCTGCGACCGCGCCGGCATCGACCTGGCGAGGGCGATCGAGGCCAAGATCGCCGCGAACGCGGCCAAGTACCCGGTCGCGCTCTCGCGCGGGCACGCGCGGACGCCCGGGCGCTGACCGGCGGCCCCGCCCCGATGCCCCGGCGCGCCCGCGTCAGCGGCCCACGATCAGCGCGCGCAGCGCCTTCCGGTCCGGGGCGACCAGCTCCTTCACCCGCTCCTTGTCCACGTCGGCGACGATGATCTCGCCCACCTCGAGCACCACCGAGCGGAAGAGCCCCTCCTTCCGCATGCCCTCCGCCTGCTTCTGGTTGTCCTCGGTCGGCGTGACGTAGTGCGCGGAGTCCACCTTGTAGCGGTGGAACAGGAAGAGCTGCGCGAGCGTCATGAGCCGCTTCTTGCGGAACGCGAGATCGAAGTTGTTCTGGTCTCGCACGGAGAGGATGCTGCGGCCGCGGCGGTCGTGGATGCTCGCGAACGTCACGTCGAGCTTCTTCTCGCCCGTCTCCGAGACGAGCGCGAGCTCGAGCAGCTCGGCCGAGGCGGTGACCGGCTTGAGCGACGGCCTGAGCTTCTCGGCGACGCCGTGGTGCTCGCGCCAGGCGTCCACCCACTCCTCGAGCAGCCGCGGCGGCACCTCGGTCAGGACGAGGTGCTGGTGCTGGGTCGAGCCCTGGCCCATCGCCTTCGTGGTCGCGGTGCGGCCCGAGCTCGCCATGAGCGCGGCGTCGGCGCGCGGGCCCCCGACGAGCGTCTGCGGCGTCTTGTAGCCCGACTCGAGGAGCCGGAACTTCCGCTGCAGCCGCGCGAGGGCGAGCATGCCGTCCTGGCGGAGGGCGGTCGTGAACTCCTCGGCGGCGAGGCCGTCGATCTGGTGCCCGCCGTAGGTGATGAAGTTGAAGACGAACCCGAGCTCCCCGAGCTCCTCGGGGAAGCGGCGCATCTGCTCGTCGTTCATCCCGGTCGTGTCCCAGCTGAACGACGGCGAGAGGTTGTAGGCGAGCATCTTGTCCGGGTGGACGGCGTGGATCGCCTCGGCGAAGCGCCTCGCGTCCGCGAGATCGGCGGTCTTCGTCTCCATCCAGATCAGGTCCGCGAACGGCGCGGCCGCGAGCGACTTCGCGATCGCGTAGTCGATCCCGCCGCGCACCTGGTAGTAGCCGTCCGGCGTCTTGGCGTGCTCGCAGTCCCACCCGGGATCCGCGCCGATCGCGCGCGCCTTCTCGCGCGCCTGGTAGAACGGCGCCCCGCGGGCGAAGGCGAGCCACTCCTCCTTCGTCATCGCGGGCCGCTCGCCCTCGTTCTGGCGGAAGGCGATGAGGTTCCCGACCGCCTCCGCGTAGGTGCAGACGCCCGCCTCGTGCTGCCAGGCGTCGACGAACCTGTCGAACACGGCGTCGAGGGCGCCGTCCACGCTCGCGACGAGCCCCTTCCTGTAGCCCGCGGCGGCGTCGGCGATCGCCCCCGTGAAGCCCCTCCGCTCGAGCCACGCGTCCGCGGCGGCCCACTCCGCGTCGCAGAGCGCGTAGAGCTCGTGCCCCGAGAGCTCCTCGATCCCCTCGCGCTGGAACTGGCGCAGGATGGCGAGGAAGGCGGCCTTGAAGCTGGGGAGCGTGAGGTTCGTCGCGCCGAGGATGAACGGCTGGTCGCGGTCGTCGCCGCGTCCGTCGAGGAGCGTCGCCGACTCGGCGTCGGTGCGGGCGACGAGGAGGCCGGGGACGCCCATGACGTCGAGCTGGAAGCGGGCCGCGGAGAGGCGCTTCAGCTGCTCGTCCTCCGCGACGAGCACCTTCCCGCCCTGGTGGCCGCACTTCTTCACGCCGGGCTTCTGGTCCTCGATGTGGTACCCCGGCACGCCGACCTCGACGAAGCGGCGGATGAGGTTGCGGACGTGCGCGTCGCCGCCGTGGCCGGTGTCCGCGTCGGCGATGATGAAGGGCCGGAAGTCCACCGCGGGCGTGGCGCGGCGCTGCGCGTCCGACATGCGCGCGCGCGCGTAGTGCTGGTTCCTGTCGGCGGTGAGCAGCGCGCGGACGATGGCGGCCGCCTCGTCCGGCACGCGCGAGAGCGGATAGCTCGCGAGGTCGGGGCCCGGGTCCTCCTTCGGGTCGCCCTTGGCCGACGTCGCCCAGCCCCCGACGTAGATGCCCTCGATCCCCATCTTCTTCATGGCCACCGCCTGGCCGGGCGAGTAGGGGCCGAAGGTCGTGATGCACTTCCGCGCGTCGAACAGCTCGCGGAGCCGGGCGTGGAACGCCTCCGCGGCCGCGCGCGCCACGGCGTAGTCCGGCCGGATCGTGCCGCGCTGCTCGACCACCTCGCGCGCCGAGTGGACGCGCTTGATCCCCTTGAACCGCGGGCTCGCGAACCAGCGGCGCACCTCCAGCACTTCCTTCTCGAAGTCCATCCCGGCTCTCCTCCTGGCGACGGCGCGGGCGCCGACGGCGCGCCGCGTCACTCTCTTAAAAGTGCGCCCGCCGACGCGTCGGGGGAAACGCGGCGAAAGGGGAGGCCCGCTCCAGCGGGGTCCCCCCGTCCAGCGTCCCGGCGGGGCGACGCGGAGCCCCCGCGCGGAGCGACCCGGCGGTGCCGATCACCCTCCGCGAGGACGGTCCGGGCCGGCGCCGCGGGGCGGCCCGGCCCGGAGGGGCCGCGCGAGGATCGATCAGGTCCGGAAGTGCTCGCGCGCGAGCGCCTCCCAGTCGTCGCCGGCGAGGGCGCGGGCGATCCCGTGCACCGGCGTGCCGCCGTCCTGGAGGAGCCGGCCGAGCTCGGGATCCATCCGGCGGACGAGCGCCTCCGCGGAGTCCTCCAGCAGCCGGTTCGCCTGCGGCGGCGCGTGGAGCTGCCGGAAGTTCGCGGCGAGGCGAGGGGTCTTCACCTTGAAGAGCCAGCCCGCGCCGTAGGGATCGGCGAGCGCAGCGGCGTCGTTCCTCATCGCGGGGTTCACCGCCACGACGATCCCGTCCACGGGCGAGAGCATCGGGACGGCGGCGCCGCCGTCGCGCAGCGCCAGCGCCGGCTCGCCCTGCGCGACGCGCGCTCCGAGCGGCGGCAGCCGCACGGCCGTCGGCGCGACGAGCTTGTGCGCGAAGTCGTCGATCCCGACGGCGACGAGGCCGCCCGGCTCGAGCCGCGCCCAGGTGTGGCCGGGGTGGAGGTGGACGCCCGAGGGCACCTGGAACCAGCCCGCGCCCGGGCGGAGCGCCGTCGCGCCCGCGGGCCGCGCCTCCGCCCGCGGAGCGGTCGCGGCGCGCGCCTCGACGGTGGCCCGCTTGCCGCCCTGCAGGAAGCGCCAGAACGGGACGAAGAGGAGCAGGTACGCGATGGCGAGGAGGTACTCCAGGTTCTTCGCCGAGTAGACCGAGAGGAAGTCGTGGGACATCGCGTCCTCCGTGGCGTGCGCAGGTCGGTGGACGCGCGGTCAGCGCGCGCCGGCGTGCGCGACGAGCTCGAGGCTGCCGAGGACCACGGCTCCGGCGACGGCGACGACGAACGCGAGCATCATGGCGGGCTCCTTTCGACCTGCGGCTCCGAGGCGGTGCGGCTCCTCTCCCGCTCTCCATCGCAAGCCGGGGGCCAGCTCGCCGGCGGCGGGCGTGCGCGGGAGATCGGTCGTGATCTCGGCCAGTTCCCCTGCCTCGGCGCGCTCCGGGCCGCGCCGCTCCGCGCCGGCCCCTGCTGACAAGCGCAGCGGTGCCCGCGGCGCCGGGCCGGGAAGCGCAGGGGATCTCGGGGATTGCGGGCTCGAGGCGCGCTGACGAGAAGCGCAGCGCGGTGCAGAGTTCCTCGACGGCCGGGCTCGCGGGAAGTCGCCTCCGCGCCGACCGCGCCGTGCGCGCCTTCGGAGCGGCACCGCCGCGCCGGCGCGGCGTCGCCCGCGAGCGCGATCCCGGACGGGGGCCGTGCCCGCCGGGCCGCGCCCCATGCGGTCTCGCCGCCCTCGTCCGGAAAGCCCGATGATGAGGGCCGAAAACGTTCGAATACCCAGGAGCGATGATGGCGATCCCGGTCCGGCTCCCCGGCCTCGACGACTGGAAGGCCCAGGTGAAGTGCCAGATGGGCTGCCCCGTCGCGACCGACGGCGGCCGCTACTGCCAGCTCGTCGCGCAGGAGCGGTACGAGGAGGGGTACCTCGTCGCGCGCGCCCCGAACCCGTTCGCGTCGGTGTGCGGGAGGGTCTGCGCGGCGCCGTGCGAGGACGCGTGCCGCCGCGGCTCCGTGGACGGGCCGATCACCATCCGCGCGCTGAAGCGGACGGTGACGGAGCGGTACGGCGTCGAGTCCATCCACCCCGACACGCAGGACCGGCTGCGCGAGGCGCTCGTCCCCGAGGGCAACCGCTACGCGGGCCACCTGCCCACGTCGCCGCTCGCCGGCGCGGGCCGCGACGGGCGCCGGAAGGTCGCCGTGATCGGCGCCGGGCCGGCGGGGCTCTCCGCCGCGCACGACCTCGCGCTCCTCGGCTACGCGGTGACCGTCTTCGAGGCCTCGGAGGAGCCGGGCGGGATGATGCGCTTCGGGATCCCCGAGTACCGGCTGCCGCGGAGCGTCATCCGCGCGGAGATCGACAAGATCCTCGCGCTCGGGGTGACGCTCCGCACGCGCACGCCGCTCGGTCCCGGGCTGGGGCTGCCGGAGCTGCGCCGGGACGGGTTCGAGGCGTTCTTCCTCTCGGTCGGCGTGCAGAAGGGGAGGGACCTCGCGATCCCGGGCGTCGAGCTCGACGGCGTCGTGAAGGCGGTGGACTACCTCCTGAACGCGAACCGCGGCTACCGCATGGACCTCGGGCGGCGCGTGGTGGTGATCGGCGGCGGGTTCGTCGCCTTCGACGCGGCGCGGCTCGCCCTGCGCGCCGGCCGCGAGGAGGAGGCCTCGGCGCTCGGGGCGACCCTCGGGGCGGAGTCCGACGCGCGCCTCGTCGAGGCGCTCGACTCCGCGCGCGCCGCGGTGCGCGGCGGCGCGGCCGAGGTGACCATCGTCTCGCTGGAGAGCCTGGAGGAGATGCCGGTCCTCCGCACCGCCCAGGGGCACGAGGAGTTCGAGGAGGCGAGGCGGGAGGGGATCGGCTTCCAGCAGCGGCGCGGCCCGAAGCGCTTCGTCGGCTCGCGGCGGCTCGAGGCGATCGAGCTGCGCCGCGTGACGCAGGTGTTCGACGCGAAGGGGCGCTTCTCGCCGGAGTACGACGACGGGGACGTCGTCGCGATCCCCGCCGACGGCTGCGTGCTCGCCATCGGGCAGCGCGCCGATCTCTCGTTCCTGCGCCCCGAGGACGGCGTGGAGCTGACGCCCGGCGGGACGGTGAAGGTGGACCGGGACACCCTCGCGACCAGCGCGCCGGGGGTGTACGCCGGCGGCGACGTCGCGTTCGGGCCGCGGAACCTCATCGAGGCGATCGCGAACGGCAAGCGCGCCGCGCGGTCGATCCACGAGCACCTCTCCCGGGAGGCCGCCCGCGTGGAGGCGGTGGTGGAGGTCGCGAAGATCCCGACGCGCGACTACCGGATGATCGCCGGGTTCGAGCTGCTCGACCGGGCGGCGCCGCCCACCATCGACCTCGGGCGCCGCAGCGGCCTCGCCGAGGTCGAGGCGCCGTTCCCCACCGAGGAGGCGATCGCGCAGGGCGCGCGCTGCCTCGTGTGCCACGTCCAGACGATCTACGACCGCGAGCGGTGCGTGCTGTGCGGCCGCTGCGTGGACGTCTGCCCGGAGTACTGCCTGGCCCTGGTGCCGCTCGAGGACGTGGAGCTCCCCGAGGCGGACCGCCGCGCGCTCGCGTCGGCGGCGGAGGCGGACGGCCTCCCCCTCTCCGCGATGCTCAAGGACGACACGCGCTGCATCCGGTGCGGGCTCTGCGCGATCCGCTGCCCGACCGACGCGATGACGATGGAGCGGTTCCAGATCACGGAGCGTTACGCGCCCGTCCGCTAGCGGGCGGGGACGAGGGACGAGCCATGGCCGAGCGGAAGGATCGCAGGGAGTTCCTGAAGGGGATCGGGATCGGCGCGGGGGTGATCGCGCTCGGCGGGCAGGCGGTGGCCGCGCTGCGCTCGCTCGTGCCGAACGTCTCGTACGACGCGCCGACGACCGTGAAGCTCGGCGCGGCGAACGACTTCCCGGACGGGCTCAAGTTCCTCCCGGAGCAGCGGCTGTTCGTCTTCCGGGAGGGGAAGACCTTCCACGCGATCTCCGCCGTCTGCACGCACCTCGGCTGCACCGTCCGGGCGGAGGCGCTGCCGCGCGTCGAGACGAAGACCGTGGGCGGCCAGCCGCTCAAGCTCACCCACCGCTTCCTCTGCCCGTGCCACGGGTCGAGGTACGAGGGCGACGGCCAGAACGTCGCCGGTCCCGCGCCGCGGCCGCTCGCCTGGTACGAGCTCACCATCGCCGCCGACGACGGCCAGCTCGTCGTGGACCTCGCGAAGCCCGTCGAGCACGACTTCCGCCTCACCATCGCCTGAGGAGGGATCCCGTGGCCACCGCACCCGAACCGTCGACGCGCGCCCCGGTCCCCGGCTCCGCCCCCGGGGTGCACCCGCGGCCGCTCTGGAGCACGCGCCCCGCCTCCGACCGCGAGGCCGGGGACGCGATCGTGTCGAACTTCCTCCTGCACTGGTTCCCGAACAAGGCGCTGCGGGCGTCGCTCGAGTGGCGCTACTCGCTCTGGCTCGGCACCGCCTCGGCGGCGCTCTTCCTCCTCCTCACCGTCTCGGGGCTCCCGCTCCTGTTCCTGCACATCCCGTCGGTGGAGCGCGCCTACGCGTCGGTGAAGGACATCGAGTACGTCGTCACCTTCGGCTCGTGGATCCGCTCGGTCCACCGTCTCTCCGCCCACCTCATGGTGGCGCTGGTGTTCCTCCACCTCGTGCGGGTGTTCCTCACGGGCGCGTACAAGAACGCGACGGGGCGCGGGCAGCGCCGCGAGTGGAACTGGGTGATCGGCGTCGTCATGTTCCTCGTGACGCTCTTCCTCAGCTTCACCGGCTACCTGCTCCCGTGGGACCAGCTCGCCTACTGGGCCGTGACGGTGGGGACGAACATCGCCTCCGCGGTGCCGGTGGTCGGGGAGGAGGTGCGCGAGCTGATGCTCGGCGGACGCGCCATCGACCAGCCGACGCTCATCCGGTTCTACGTGATGCACGTGATCCTGCTCCCCGGCGCGCTCGCCGCGCTGTTCGCCTACCACATGTGGCGGATCCGCAAGGACGGCGGGCTCGCCTGCGCCGACGGCGCGGGGGCGCTCCCCGCGCCGCGGGAGGTGCCGGCGGCGCCGACGAAGACGTACACGCTCCTCGGCGTCGCGCGCGGCACGAACCCGACGATCCGCGCGACCTCGGTGGAGCGGCCCGAGACGACCGTGAACTCCGTCCCCGATCTCACCCGCCGCGCCGCGATCGTCATCCTGGGCACGATCGCGGTGGTGTCGATCCTCGCCGTGTTCGTCCCGTCGCCGCTCGAGGAGCCGGCGAACCCGCTCGTCACGCCGAACCCCGCCAAGGCGCCCTGGTACTTCCTGTGGCTGCAGGAGCTGGTGACCGACACGACGTTCCGGATCGGCTCGTTCACGGTGAACGGCGCGCTCGTCGGCGGCGTCGTCCTGCCCGGCATCCTGGTCGGGCTCATGGCGATCTGGCCGTGGCTCGACCGGAGCCCGGCGGGCGCGGCGGGGCGCTGGTTCGCCGCGAGCCGGCGGACGCAGAACGTCGTGTTCCTCGTCCTCGTCGTCCTGGTCCTCGTCCTCACCTACATCGGCCTCTTCGCGCGCGGCCCGTACTGGAACCTGTACTGGCCGTGGCAGGAGTGGCCGCACCTCCCCACGCGGATCTGAGCCATGGAACCGCTCAAGGCCTCGCCCTTCCGCAGCCGCGACCGGCTCCTGCTCGCCGGGGTCGGCGTCCTGCTCGTCGTCTCCCTCGGCCTCTTCGCCTGGAAGGACTGGAGCCACGACTGGCGCTACTACCAGTACCAGTTCCGGCGGCAGATCGCCGGGAAGCTCGGCGAGGACAAGGCCGCGACCATCCCCTCCGGCATGCTCCAGGTGTGGGTGCCGGCGCTCCAGCGGGCCGACCGCTGCGTCATGTGCCACCAGGCGACCTCGTGGAAGGGGTTCGAGGACGCCGAGGAGCCCTGGCGCACGCACCCGCAGGAGATCCTCGCGGTCCACCCGGTGCAGCGGTTCGGCTGCACCTCCTGCCACGGCGGCCAGGGCTACGCGGTGGACGTCGAGGAGGCGCACGGCCCCGTCCGGCACTGGGAGTTCCCCGTCCTCGGGGAGGCCCTCGGGGCCGGGTACTCGCTCGCGACCGAGAAGGACGCCCTCGTGCAGATGAACTGCAACGTCTGCCACCGCTACGACCGGCAGACGAAGGGCGCGGCGGCCATCGACCTCGCGAAGCGGCTGGTCGCGCAGAAGGGGTGCCGCGCCTGCCACGTCATCAACGGCCGCGGCGGCAACATCGGCCCCGACCTGACGTACGAGGGGGACAAGGCGCCCGAGCAGTTCGACTACACGCGCCTCCTCGGCCAGCAGACGATGTTCGCCTGGCACGTGGCGCACTTCCGCGAGCCGAAGGCGATCGTGCCGGACACGGTCATGCCGAACTTCAACTTCACCACCGAGCAGGTGCAGGCGCTCGCGATGCTGGTGATGTCGTGGCGGAAGGTGTCCCTGCCGGCCGAGTACCTCGCCGGCGCGCCGGCGACGGATCCGCAGACGCCCGAGGAGATCGCGGAGGAGCGCCGCATGCTCACCGGGCCGGGCGCGTGGTTCGTGAAGACCGGCTGCTTCATCTGCCACAACGTCTCCTCGCTCGGGGTGCGGAGCCCGGCCCAGATCGGCCCCGACCTGTCGATCGCGGTCGAGGACGTGCAGTCGCGCTTCGGGCGCACCATCGACGACTTCCTCAAGGCGCCGACCGGGACGATGTCGGTCGTGCTCTCGCGGCAGATCATCCTCACCCCCGCGGAGCTCGAGGTCGCGATCCAGAAGGTCCGCGAGGCCTACGCCGAGCACCAGAAGCAGAAGGCGGCCGGAACGGCCGCGGAGCGCTGATCCACACGATGCGGAGGGAGCACATGAGCGAATGGAATGTTGGGAAGGTCCTCGCGGTGGCCGCCGCGGCCGCGGCGGCCGTGGTCCTCGTGATCGGCTGTCCGCCCAGCGAGCCGAAGGGCGCGAAGCGCCCGGCGGCCGCCTCCGACATCGCGGTCGCCGCCGAGAAGACCTACGTCCCGCCGGGCGACCTCGACCAGTACTACCTGTTCTCGTCGGGCGGGCACTCCGGGCAGGTGTTCATCTACGGCATCCCGTCGATGCGCCACCTCGCCACGATCCCGGTGTTCGCGCCGTACTCGGCGACCGGCTACGGCTTCGACGACGACACGAAGAAGATGCTGGGCAACCTCACCTGGGGCGACGTGCACCACCCGGCGCTCTCCGAGACGAACGGGGACTACGACGGCCGCTGGCTCTTCGTGAACGAGATGAACGGCCGCGTCGCCCGGATCGACCTCCGGGACTTCAAGACGAAGCAGATCCTGGGGCCCGTCCCGAACATCTCCGGGAACCACGGCTCCGCCTTCGTCACGCCCAACACCGAGTACCTCATCATGTCGTCGCGCTTCCCCATCCCCATCCCCAAGGGGACCGCGGCGTCCATCGACAAGTTCGCGAGCGAGTACAAGGGGGTCGCGGCGGGAGTGAAGGTGGACCCGAAGACCGGCCAGATGTCCGTCGGCTGGCAGATCGTGCTGCCGCCCTTCGACTGGGACCTCGGCGACGCGGGGAAGAAGGTCTCCGACGGCTGGTTCTTCCTCACCTGCTACAACTCCGAGCGCGCCACCGGGAAGCTCGAGGTGACCGCCTCGCAGCGCGACCGCGACTACATCGCGGCCATCGACTGGCGCGCCGCCGAGAAGGCGGCCCAGGAGGGGAAGGGCGACACCATCGGCGGCGTGAAGGTGCTCGATCCGAAGAAGGTGCCGGGCGTCGTCTACCTCATGCCCTGCGGGAAGTCGCCGCACGGCGTGGACGTCTCCCCGGACGGCAAGTACGTCATCGGCTCGGGCAAGCTCCAGGGCGTCACCACCGCGTTCAACTTCGAGAAGGTCCTCACCGCCATCAAGAACAAGGACTTCACCGGCGAGGAGGACGGCATCCCGGTGCTCAAGTACGAGTCGATCAAGGACGCCGAGGTGCAGGTGGGGCTCGGGCCCCTCCACACGCAGTTCGGCCCGGACGGCGTCGCGTACACCTCCATGTTCGTGGACAGCGCCATCGTGAAGTGGAAGCTCGGGACGTGGGAGATCCTCGACAAGGTCCCGATGTCCTACTCGACCGGGCACCTGTCGGCGGCGGAGGGGGACACCGTCTCGCCGGACGGCAACTGGCTCGTGGGCCTCAACAAGCTGTCGCACGGGCGCCACCTCTCGGTCGGTCCGTCCCAGCCCGAGTCCTCGCAGCTCGTGGACATCTCGGGCGACAAGATGAAGCTCGTCTACGACGCGTTCACCGAGCCCGAGCCGCACTACGCCCAGATCATCAAGGCGGACAAGATCAAGCCGATCGAGGTCTACCCGAAGGAGGAGAACAAGCACCCCGACGCCATCTGGGACGTCAAGGACGCGGGCGTGACGCGCAAGGGCAACGAGGTCCTCGCGAAGGTCGTGGTCGTCCGCTCGAGCTTCACGCCCTCCGTCATCGAGGTGAACCAGGGCGACACGCTCAGGGTGGCGCTCACCAACATCGAGCAGACCACCGACGAGCTGCACGGCTTCGGGCTCCTCGACTACAACATCAACCTCGTCATCGACCCGGGCGAGACGAAGACCGTCACCTTCAAGGCCGACAAGCCCGGCGTGTTCCCCTACTACTGCACGAACTTCTGCTCGGCGCTCCACCAGGAGATGCAGGGGTATCTCATCGTGAAGCCGAGGTAGCGTCCCGCCGCGCCCCTCTCCCGGCAGCCGCCGGGGGAGGGGCGCGCGGCGGCGCGGGAGGAGGTCACCGTGAAGAGGTTCCTCGAGCTCAGCCACCGGCTCCTGGCGTCGCCCGTCGGCGTGGCTCCCCGCGCGCTGGCCCTCGCCGCGGCGCTGCTCGTCCTGCCCACGTTCTTCCTCCCGCTGTGGAACCTGACGATGTTCGCGCCGCAGTACCAGGACGGCCTGCGGCTCGACATCTACAGCTACAAGCTCCAGGGCGGGAACGCCGGGCAGGACCTGAAGGAGATCAACCTCCTCAACCACTACATCGGGATGCGTGACCTCGCCCCCGACGACTTCACCGAGTTCAAGTGGATGCCGTTCGTCCTCGGCGTCCTCGCGCTCGTCTTCCTGCGCGCGGTGGTGGTGGGGAGGATGCTCGACCTCGTGGACGCGCTCGTCCTGTTCGGCTACTTCGGCCTCTTCTCGCTCTGGTCGTTCGCCTACAAGCTGTACCGGTACGGGCACGATCTCGCCCCGACCGCGGCGGTGAGGATCGATCCGTTCATGCCGCCGCTGCTCGGCGGGCAGCAGCTCGCGAACTTCGAGGTCTACTCGTATCCGGCCGCGGCCTCGTGGGCGCTCGCCGGCACCGGGCTCGCCCTCCTCCTGGCCGTCGCGGTGGGCGCGCGCGCGGCGCGCCGCGCGAGGCTGGCCGCGGAGACGGTGGGCGCGTCTCCCGCGGCGGAGGTCGGCCGCTAGCGCGATGGGCGCCGCCGCGCTCCTGCTCGCCGCCGCCCTCGCCCAGGGCGACATGGCCCCCATCGCGCCGGGCGGGCTCGAGGGCCGGCCGCCGCCGTCGGAGGCCTCGCCGCTCCAGGCCCTCGTGGACGCGGCGGCGCCGGGCGCGCGCATCGAGGTGCCGCCGGGCACCTACGACGGCGATCTCATCCTCGACCGCCCCGTCCACCTCGTCGGCCTGGGGCGCCCGGCGCTCCGCGGGAGCGGGAAGGGGAGCGTCGTCCGCGTCCGCGCGGCGGGCGTCGTCGTCGAGGGGTTCGACGTCGACGGGCGGGAGGGGGGCGACCTCGGGCGCGACACCGCGGGCGTCCACGTCGCCGCGCCCGGGGCGGTGGTGCGGGACTGCCGCATCGAGCGGACGCTCTTCGGCGTGTACCTCCGGGAGGCGCACGGCGCCCGGGTGGAGGGGAACGTCATCCTCGGGATCCGGGCGAAGGAGCCCGGCGAGAAGGGCTCGGGGATCCACGTGTGGAACACCGAGGGCTTCGTCCTCGAGCGGAACCGGGTGGAGGCCGCGCGCGACGGCTTCTACATCCAGTCCTCCCCGGGGGGCGTGCTCCGCGGGAACGTCGCGCGCGATCTCCGCTACGGGCTGCATTACATGTCCTCGGACGACAACGTCTTCGAGGACAACGTGTTCCGCGACTCGGCGGCGGGCGCCGTGCTCATGTACTCCCGGCGGATCGCGTTCCGCAGGAACCGCTTCCTGCACAACCGGGGCTTCGCGTCCGTGGGCCTGCTCTTCAAGGCGTGCGACGACATCCTCGCGGAGGACAACCTCCTCGCCGACAACGCGCGCGGCATCTTCCTCGAGGGCTCGTACCGCAACGTGTTCCGGCGGAACGTCGTCGCCGAGTCGGACGCCGCCCTCGTGCTGTACGACTCGTGCGGCGGCGTCCGCTTCGAGGGGAACGCCTTCGTCGGGAACCTCACCTCGCTCGAGCTCGTCGGGCGGCGGACCGACACGCGCTTCGACGGGAACTACTGGTCCGACAACGACGAGCCGGACCTCGACGGCGACGGCCGGAGCGAGCGCCCCCACGTCCTCGGGAGCCTCTTCGACCACCTGCGCGGCAACCTCGTCGCCGCCGACCTCCTCGCCCAGAGCGTCGCCGCCGCCGCGCTCGCCGCCGCGGAGCGGACGTTCCCGGTCCTCGCCCCGGTGCAGGCGGTGGACCGCGCGCCGCTCGTCCGGCCGCCGCCGCTCCCCGCGGTGCCCGCGGCGGAGGACGCCGCGCGCGGCGCGTCGGCGCCCGGCCTCGCCGCCTCGGCGGCCGCGGTGCTCCTCGGCCTCGCGGTGCTGGCGGGAGGCGGGCGCGCGGCGGGCGCGCGGCGCGAGCGAGGCCACGCGTGATCCGCTTCGAGGCGCTCACCAAGCGCTTCGGAGCGCACCGCGCGGTCGAGGACCTCACGCTCTCGGTCGCCGCGGGCGAGGTGGTGGCGCTCCTCGGGCCGAACGGATCGGGCAAGACCACCTCCCTCAAGGCCGCCGCGGGCCTCGTGCGGCCGACCTCCGGGCGCGTCCTCGCGGGCAGCCCGGGGACGAGCACGCGCGACCCCGCCGCCCGGCGGCTCATCTCCTTCCTGCCGCAGCGGGTGAGCTTCCCCGAGTCCCTCACCGGCGGCGAGGTCGTCGAGTTCTACCGCCGCCTCCGCGGGGTGCGGCCGGAGGCCGGCCTGGAGGCGCTCCGCGCGACCGCGCTCAACGGCGCCGCCGCCCGCGCGGTCGGGACGTACTCCGGCGGCATGACGCAGCGGCTCGGCCTCGCCGTCGCGGCGCTCGCCGACGCGCGCGCCTTCCTCCTCGACGAGCCGACCTCCTCGCTCGATCCCGACGGCCTCTGCGCCTTCTACGGCCTCGCCGAGCGCTGGCGTCGCGAGGGGAGGGCGGTGCTCTTCAGCTCGCACCAGCTCGGCGACGTCGAGCAGCTCGCCGACCGGATCGCGATCCTCGTGGACGGCCGCCTCGCCGCCGACCTCGGCCGGCGCGCGCTCAACGACCGGCTGGCCGCGCGGGGGGTGCTCCGGGTGCGGCTCGCCTCCTGCCCGCCCGGGCTCGTGCCGAGCCTCGCCGCGCTCGCGCCCGGCACGCGCTGGACGGGCGAGGAGATCGTCGTCCCGGCTCCACCGGCGCTCCGCGCCGCCGCGCTCGAGCGGGTGCGCGCCTCGGGGGCGGAGATCCGCGGCCTCGCGGCCGAGGAGGGCGGGCTGGAGGGGCTCTACCGGGAGCTCGTGGGGGGGGCGTCGTGACGGCGTGGCGCCGCGTGCTCGTCGCCGTCGCCCTCGCGGCGTGCCAGCGGGGCCCGCCGGCCCCGGCGCCGCTCGACACGCGCAACGAGGCCTGCGCCCATTGCCGCATGGCGGTCTCGGACGCGCGGTTCGCGGCCCAGCTCGTCGCCCCGCGCGAGGAGCCGCGCTTCTTCGACGACGTGGGCTGCCTCCGCGACTTCCTCGCGGCGCACCCGGCGCGCCCGCGGGACGAGGTCGCCTGGGTCGCGGACCACCGCACGAAGGCCTGGATCCGCGCGGCGCGCGCGGCGTACGCGCGCGTGCCGGGGCTCCAGACGCCGATGGACACGCGCCTCGTCGCTCACGCGGACGCGGCGTCCCGCGCCGCCGACCCCGCCGCCGCGGGCGGGACGCCGCTCCGCGCCGCGGAGGTCTTCGGGCCGGCGGGCCCGCCGGACGGTGCCCCATGACCGGACGCGCGTCGCCCCTCCTCCTCGTCGCGCGGCAGGAGCTGCTGCTCGCCGCGCGCTCCCGCTGGATGCAGATCTTCGCGGCGGTCTTCGCGCTCCTCGCCATCGGCGTCGCGGGCTCGGGGTACGTCCTCTCCGGCGGCCACGGCTTCCAGGACTTCGCGCGGACGAGCGCCTCGCTCGTCGAGCTCGTCGCCCTCGTGGTGCCGCTCGCGGCGTTGCTCATGGGGGTGCTCGCGCTCGCGCCGGAGCGCGGGACGGCGGAGCTGCTCTACGCGCAGCCGGTCTCCCGCGGCACCGTGCTCCTCGGGAAGCTGCTCGGGCTCCTCGCCGCCTTCGTCGCCGCCGAGCTCGTCGGCTTCGGCGCGGCCGGGCTCGTCGTCTTCTCGCGGGCGGGTGAGACGGGCGGCGGAGGCTACGCCCTCCTCGTGCTGGGATCGATCCTGCTCACCGCCACGTTCCTCGCGCTCGCCGCGCTCCTCGGCGCCGCCGCCGTCGGCCGGGGGCGCGTGCGCGCGCTCGCCGTCGCCGTGGTGGTCTGGTTCGTCGCGGTGGTGCTGGCCGACCTCGCCGCCCTCGGCGCCGCGTCGCTCCTCCCGTCCGGCACGGCGTCCCGCCTCCTCGTCGTCTCGGTGATCGTGAACCCGGTCGGCGCGGTGCGGACGGGCGCGCTCCTGGCGATCGAGGGGACCGCGGCGTTCGGATCGGCGTCGCTCGCGTTCCTCCGGTTCACCCGCGGCTCGACCGGCGCGGCCGTCGCGCTCGCGCTCTCGATCGCGCTCTGGATCGCGGTCCCTACCGCGCTCGCGGCGTGGCGGCTGCGGCGCGTCGATCTGTGAGGCCGCACGCGAGGGCTCCGGACGGGGCGGGCCGCCCCGGCGCGGTCGGACACCGGCAGCGATGTCGGGCGAGGCGGGAGGCGCGCGCGCGTTTCCCCCGTCCCGCCGTCCCGGGACGACCCCGCGCCTCGACAACCCCGAGGCCCGCGGGCGACACTCGAGGAGCCATGCGCGCCGCGCTCGTCCTCACCCTCGCGTTCCTGGCCGGGTGCGGCGCCCTCGGGCGCGGGACCTGGGACGACGATCCCGGGAACTGGGGCCGCGCGTTCGCGTCCGCGCCGCCGCCCGGGGCGGTGCTGGTGCACTCGCGGTACACGCGCTCCGCCCCGTTCGCGCGCCGGTTCGAGGCCTACTTCCACCTCGCCGCGAGCGCGGACCTGTACCGCGAGCTCGTCCGCGACGACGCCATCGTCCGCGTCCACGCCCGCGACCTCCGCTGGGCGCGGACCGAGGCGACGCCGGGCTGGTTCGCGCCGAAGCCGCCGCACTCGTACGACGTGTTCGCCCTCGCCGCGCCGGGCCGGGAGTTCCGGATCTTCGTGGACCGGCGGACCCGAGAGCTGTTCGTCACCGACCGGCATCTCTAGTCGCGCGCCGCCCCAGGGTCGCGGCCCCGGTCCGGATCACGGTCGCCACGCGAGCCCGGCCGCGAACGACGTGTCCGCGACGTCGAGCGACGCCTGGTTCGCCTCGCTGCGCCGGACGCGCCGGGTGGCGGACGCGGACAGCTCGACGCTCCGTGCGACCGCCACGCGGGCGCCGATCCGCCCGTCCACCCAGCGGTCGAGGAAGTGCGCCGCGGGGCTGCGCGCGGGATCCGCGTCGGGCTCGGTCACGCCCCACAGCCAGTCCGCCCGCCCGGACGCCTCGAGGGCGACGCGGCCCCACGCGAGCTCGATCGACGGCGCGAGCGCGGCGCCGACCGCGAAGTGGTAGTGCCACGCGGACTGCACGGTGGGGACGTCCTCCGGCGGGACCGCGTCCGGATCGCGCGCGAGCGCGGGCGACGCCACGCCGCCGAACGTCGGCGCGGCGGAGATCCTGGCCGAGAGCCGCAGCGCGCCGGATCGCCAGCGCCCCTCGGCGGCGAGGGCGGGGAGCTCCGCCACCGCGAGCCGGTCGAGCGCGCCGAGCCCCCAGTCGTGCATGCGGACGGCGAACCCGGCGCCGGCGCCGGCGAGCGACTCGGTCCCGCGCAGGGCGGCGCCGTCCTCCGCGAGCGCGCGGCGGTGCACCGCGGCGAGGTGCACCCACGAGCCGAAGGAGAGGTCCGCGAGGCCGCTCGACGAGAGCGCGAGGTCGAGCGAGAGCCCCGTCACCGCCGCGTCGCGGAGCACCTCGGTGCCCTCGCCGGGCGCGCCCCACCGCGGATCGCGGACGAGCCGGAACGCCGCGTGCGCGCGCAGCTCGCCGCGCCACTCGCCGCCGGCGCGCGTGGCGCCGGCGCTCGCCCCGGACGACGCCTCGAGCGCGTCGCCGGGAGCGCCGCGGGCGGGCCGGGCGCCGTCGAGCAGGTCGTGCGCCTTCTTGGGCGGCGCGAGGATCCAGGCGAGGACCTCGCGCGCCGTCGTGCGGGGCCCGCGGTCGAGGTGCGCGGCCAGCTCGAAGAGCGGCGCGCCGAGCGCGACGCCGGCGACCGGCGTGACGACGAGGTCGTTCAGCGAGGCGGGCTCCGTGTACTCGACCGCCTCCCAGACCGTCGAGCCCGCGACGGACCAGAGCGCCGACTCGGCCGCCGAGAGCCGGTTCGATCGCGCGAGCTCGTAGTAGATCGCGCCGGAGATCGGGTGCCCGGCGAAGTTCGTGCGGAAGGGGTTCGCGTCGAGCCGGACGCCGTCCGCCTTCGACCCGGGCGCCGCGGTGCGCGACGGCGCGAACAGCCAGGCGACGCCGCCGAGCGCGAGGAACCCGCCGATCTCCGCCGCCGCGCGCAGGCGGTGCGCGCCGGCGGGCGCCTCGTAGCGGAACGTCGGCGTGAGGTCCGGCGGCTCCGCCGCGGCGGCGCGGCCGGCGACGAGCGCCGCGGCGGCGGCGAGCGCCGCAAAGCGCCGCGCGGGCGAGGGGCGCCGCCGGAGGGTCGGGTTCGGCATCGCGCGAGGATACCGGGCCGCGGCGCGTGCCGCACGCCGCTGCTCCCGTCGCGGAGGTCGATCGCGCGCTAGGCCTGCTCCTCGAGGAGGTCCAGCATCGCCTGGACGTCCACGATCTTGTCGCGCGGCGCGCCGCGCCGCGCGCCGCGCGCGACCTCCACCTCGTCGAGCGACTTCCAGTCCTGGAACGACACGGGGCGCACGCCGCGCGCGCGGACGACGTCGTCGATGGCCTCGCGCGGGGGGAGCTCGCGCGCCTCGAGCCCCGCGCCGTCGGCGATCATGTGCGCCACGACGTGCGCCGACGCCTTCTTGTGCTCGCCGATCAGCCCCTGCGGCCCGCTGCGCGCCCAGCCGGCGACGTACTCGTTCGGGATCACCGTCCGGCGCACCGGATCGACCACGCGGCCGTCCTCGTTCGCGATGGTCCGCGTCCGCTCGTCGAACGGGACGCCCGGGATCCGCTCGCCGGCGTAGCCGACGGCGGGTAGCACCATCCCGACCTCGAGCACCTCGGTCGCGCCCGTGCCGCGCGCGACGACGCTCCCGTCCGGGCGCGGCTCCAGGCGGTTGCGCTCGAGCCGGATCCCCGCGACGGCGCCCGACGCGTCCGCGAGGATCTCGGTCGGCGACACGAGGAAGCGGAAGTGGAGCCGCTTCGTGCCGGGGCGCGCGGTCCGCGCGGCGAACCCGCGCAGGATCTCGAGGTTCGAGGACTGCGCCCCCTCGACGCCGGCGAGGTCGGCGGCGTCCACGATCGGGTCCGCCTCCTCGAGCGCGCCGAGCTCCTTCAGCTCCGCGGGCGTGAACGCCGCCTGCGCCGGCCCCCTGCGCCCGAGCATCCAGACCTCGCGCACTCGGCTCTCCCGCAGCGCCTCCAGCGCGTGCGCGGCGATGTCGGTGCGCTCCAGCTCGTCGCGCGTGCGCAGCAGGATCCGGCAGACGTCCACCGCGACGTTGCCGTTGCCCACCACCGCGACGCGCGAGACCGAGAGGTCGAACCTCGCGTTCCGGTAGTCGGGGTGGCCGTTGTACCAGCCGACGAACACCGACGCCGGCGTGCAGCGCCAGATCCCCTCGCCCGGGACGCCGAGGCGGCGGTCGCTCTCGTTCCCGGTCGCGTAGACGATCTGGTGGTAGTGCCGGCGCAGGTCCTCGACCGTCACGTCGCGCCCGAGCTGCACGTTCCCGACGAAGCGGAAGGTCGGGCGCCCCGCCGTGCTCGCGAAGATCCGCGTGACGCCCTTGATCTTCTGGTGGTCCGGGGCGACGCCGCCCCGCACGAGGCCGTACGGCGTCGGGAGGCGGTCGAACATGTCCACGTCGACGGCCGCGTCCGTGCGCTTGAGGAGCGCCTCGGCGGCGTAGAAGCCGGCCGGACCGGAGCCGATGATCGCGACGCGCATGCGAGACCACCACGACGCAGGGTCTGCGCGTCTCTATAACGGTCCCCTCCGGAGGCGGCCACCGGTCACGGCGCCGCACCGGACGTCGAGCGCCGCGCCGCGCGCGTGCCTCGTCCGGAGCTGCTCGGCACGCTCCCCTTCGCCCTCCGGCGCCGCGGCGGCGTGCGCGCGGGCGGCCCCTCACGCGGTCCCCGCGCTCGCGCGATCGCCCGAGGCCCGGAACGCCCCGGGCAGCGCGGCGAGGAGCGTCGCGGGTCTCGGCAGGAGGAACCCCGTGCGCGCGACCCAGGCCGCGTGCTCGGGGTACCTCGACATCGACCGCTCCTTTCGTGGAAGTCCGAGAGTGCGACGAGGAACTCGCCGAGCGCGGCGCGCTCTCGGGAGAGGAGGTCGGCGAGACGGTTCGTGAACGTGCGTGCGGTTTCCATGAGGCGAGTGTCTCACGCGTTCTCGAGGTCGCCGGAGACGCACGCATTCGCGTTCTGGCGCGATCGGCGAGCGAGGGTGCCGCGACCCCTCGGGCGCGATCCGGATGCGCAACAGAGCGATCGCAGCGCGTCAGGAGCGGCGTTCTCGATCGATCCGTTCCACGCGAATCATCTCGGGGTGAAGATGCGTCAAGCGGCCATTTGGGTCGTGCGCGCAGCGCCGAGGGCTAGAGGTGGCGAATCGCGAGAGCCCGAACCGGCCCGACTTCGGCGGCCCGCCCGACGCGATGCTGCCCATCGAGATCGCCGAGATCGCGGCCCGCCGTGCGAGAGCGGCCGCGCCTGCGCGAGGTCGGGCAGGCGCGGATCCGGCTCCGCCGAACCGGTGCCCCCGCGTCACGGCGGCGCGAGCGGCCGGAACGAGTACCCCGCCGGCCGCCAGCCCTGCCTCTCCGGGAGCAGGATCACGCGCTCCAGGAAGCGGCCACCCTGCGGCGGCCGCAGCTCGTACTGGACGATCACCGCGCCGCCCGCCGGCACCGGCACGCTCGCGTTGCGGGTCAGCATCCGGTAGAGCTCGACGCGGCCGCCGGCGGCCCCGAGCCTCCCGCGCTGCGCGACGAGGCTGCGCCACGTGTCCAGCTCGGCCTCGAGCTGCACGCGGAACGACGGCGTCGTCGCGGCGAGCGACCCGTCCGCGTCGCTCGCGTCGAGCAGCGCGACCCACCTCGCGGCCGCCTGCGCCGCGTCGCGCGCGGCGGCGGGATCGAACGGGAACGAGGGGTCGTCGGGAGGGCCGGGGGACGCGGCGACGCCCTCCACCTCCGCCGGCTGGCCGGGCTTGGGCGGGAGCCGCGCCCAGCGGTCCTCGCGCCGCTCGAAGACGACGCCGTAGAGGACCGAGGTCGAGATCGTCTTCCGCGGGTCCCATCCCAGGTTCGCCTGGACGATGATCGCCGGCTCGCCGGAGGCCTCCATCTCCGGGCCGAGCGCGCCCACGATCTCGTCCGCGTCGCTCGTGATGCGGGCGACCTCGCGCGTGTCCCCCGCGTACGACACCACCGCGCCGAGCCGCTTCCCCTCGGCCCCGATCATCGGGCCCGTCCTCAGGAGCCGGAACATGCGCCCCGAGGGCGTCACGAGGTAGCTGTACCCGCCCCCCGGGAACGCCCCGCGGTCGGGGCCGCGGGAGCACGCCGCGGCGACGAGGACGCAGGCCACCACGACGCGCGCGTTCATCGGCGGAGCATACCCCGTCCGGACCCACCCGGCCGGCCCGCGCGGCGCGGACCGCAGGACGTAGTACGCTCGCGCGATGATCCCCGCCGCGCCCGTGCTGCTGGTGAACCCGAACCGGGTCCGCCCGCCCGTCGCGCCGATCGCGGTGGACCTCCTCGCGAGCGCGCTCGAGGCGCGGGGCGTCGCCGCGCGCGTGCTGGACCTCGCCTTCAGCCGCTCCGTCGAGGACGACGTCCGCGCGGCCCTCCGCGAGCGCCCCGCCCTCGTGGCCCTGACGCTGCGCAACCTCGACGACGCCTCGGCCGCCTCGCGCGTCTCCTTCCTCCCGGCGCACGCGGAGGCGATCGCCGCGATCCGCCGCCACACCGACGCGCCCCTCGTGCTCGGCGGCGTCGGGTTCTCGATCGCGCCCGCGGCCGCGCTCGCGGCCCTCGGCGTGGACCTCGGCGTGCGGGGCGAGGGGGAGGACGCGCTCGCCCTGCTCGCCCGCGGCCGCCCGCTGGAGGAGATCCCCGGGCTCGTCTGGCGCGACGGCGAGCGGTTCCGCGAGAACCCCGGGCGGCCGCTGGAGCTCGCGGCCGAGCCGGCGCCCCGGCGCACGTTCGTGGACAACGCGCGCTACCTCCGCGAGGGCGCCCAGGTGGGGTTCGAGACGTCCCGCGGCTGCTCGATGGCGTGCGCCTACTGCGCCGATCCGCCGGCGAAGGGGCGCGCCGTGCGCCGCCGCGCGCCGGAGTCGGTCGCGGACGAGCTCGCCGCGCTGCTCGGGGCCGGGATCGACGTCCTCCACACCTGCGACGCCGAGTACAACCTGGACCGCCGTCACGCGGAGGCGGTCGCGGCCGCGATCGCGGCACGCGGCCTCGGCGGGCGCCTGCGGTGGTACGCGTACTGCACGCCGACCGGCTTCACGCGCGGGCTCGCGACGGCGATGCGCGCCGCCGGCTGCGTGGGCGTCAACTTCGGCGTCGACCACGTGGACGACGCGCTCCTCGCCCGGCTCGGCCGCGCGCACCGGCTCGCGGACGTGGAGGCGGCGCGCGACGCCTGCCGGCGGGCGGGGCTGCGCGTCATGTTCGATCTCCTCCTCGGCGGGCCGGGCGAGTCGCGCGCGACGATCGCGCGCGCCGTCGAGGTGATGCGGCGGCTCGACCCCGACGCGGTCGGCGTGACGCTCGGGCTGCGGCTGTACCGCGGGACGCCGCTCGCCGACGCGCTCGCGCCGCCGGGCCGGCCCGCGCGCGCGGGCGTGCGCGCCGCGGACGGGGACCTCCTCGGCCCTTCGTTCTTCGTCGAGGAGACGCTCGGGGGCGACGTCGGCGCGTGGCTCTCCGGGGTCGTCGCCGGCGACCGCCGCTTCTTCTTCCTCGCCGAGGGCGGCGCCGACGCGAGCTACAACTACAACGACAACCGCACGCTCGAGGACGCGATCGCAGCGGGCGCGCGCGGCGCGTACTGGGACATCCTGCGCGGAGCGGGCGCGCGCTGAGCGGCGCCGGGGTCCGCCGCGCGGGCGCGGCGGAGGAGAGGAGCGAGACGATGGATCCGCACCAGAAGGTCCTGCTCGTCGACGCGGGCACCGGGTTCTACCGGCTGGTCCGGTACCCGCTCGCGGACTTCCTCGGCCCCGTGGACCTCGGGCTCCACCTCTCCGGCAAGCACGACAGCCTGAACTTCGGCGTCGGGCTCCTGGCGGGCTCGATCTTCCCGGGCTCGAACCGGCTCGTCGTGACGGGGTCCTCGCCGTGCTGGGGCGGGTTCTACGTGTCGTCGATGGGCGGCGCCGGCCTCGTCTTCGACAACCTCGGGTCGAGCCTCGTCTCGATCGTGGGGAGGGCGCCCACGCCGTCGGTGCTCTACCTGAACCGCGAGCACGGCGAGGAGATCGACGTCCGCGTCGAGCCCGTGCCGCTGCACCGCGCATGGGAAGAGGGACGGGGCGGCGTCTACGGGCTGCTCGACCACGTCTTCGCGCGCTTCGCCGGGGCGTACCAGACGGCGCCGCGCGTCCTCGCCGTGGGCCCCGCCGCCGAGGCGACCGACTTCGGGGCGATCGGCTCCGTGCCGGTGACGAACGGCAGGCTCTCGCACGTGGACACCTGGGCCGGCCGGGGCGGCCTCGGCAGCAAGCTGCTCCAGCAGCACGGGATCGCGGCGGTGATCTACGGCGGCACGGTGGTGGACGAGGACTTCCGCGACCGCAAGGTCGCCGACGCGTGGTTCCAGGAGAGGTACCAGAAGAAGCTCGCCGCCAAGGACGTCGAGGCCACGGTGAAGTACCGGTTCGACCCGAAGTTCGAGACCGGCGGGACGTTCGGCGTGAACTACGCCAGCGCGGGCGGCCGATTGCTCGCCTTCAACTACCGGAGCATCCACTGGAGCGAGGCGCAGCGCCGCGAGGTGCACCGCAAGCTCGTGGTGGACCACTACCTGCGCCAGTTCAACGCGGAGACCATCGCGACGAAGCAGCAGCACACCTGCGGCGAGCCGTGCGCCGCCGTCTGCAAGAAGACGCGGGACGAGTACAAGAAGGACTACGAGCCGTACCAGACGATGGGGCCGCTCTGCGGCATCTTCGACCAGCGCGCCGCCGAGCGGCTGAACCACCACGCCGACCGGTACGGGTTCGACGGCATCTCGGCGGGCGGCGTGCTCGCGTGGCTCATGGAGTGCCTGGACGCGGGGCTCCTCGGCGCAGACGAGCTGGGCGTCGGCGGCGAGCCGGTGTTCTCGCCGGAGGGGTTCGCGGTGGAGACGGACTCCAAGTCCAACGCGGAGCTGGGCGTGCAGCTGCTCGACTCCATCGTCCGGAGGCGAGGCGTCGTGGATCTCTCCGGCGGCGCGCGGAAGCTCGCGCGGCGGCTCGCCCGCGACAGGGGCCGCCAGGTCCTCGACCCGCTCGTGATCACCGCCTTCGGCCGGAACGGCTGGATGGTGCCGAACCAGTACTGGACGCCGGGCGTGCTGTCGCCGATGGCCGTCATGGGCAAGTACTACATGTACTACGGGAACGAGTTCGTGCCGCCGCGCTCGCTCGGGCGCTTCGACGCCGACCGGTTCCGCGCCGAGCTGATCCTCGACGACCTCGGGATGTGCCGCTTCCACCGGCAGTGGGCCGAGGAGATGCTGCCCGAGATCGTCGGGACGCTCTACGGCAGGAAGGACGAGCTCCTCCGGGCGATCGCCCTCACCGCGACCCGGGTGAACAGCCGGAACGCGTCGGTGTACTGGGACTCGGCCCGGAACGTGGAGTACGTGTCCACGTTCCTGCGCCGGCACCGCGACGTGGAGGGCACCTCCCGGCCCGAGCTCGCGGAGTGGATCCAGCGGTTCGAGCAGGATCCGGCCGAGGCGGCGTACGCCTGGTGGTACGAGATCCACAAGGGGATCCACGAGTCGCTGCGGGACGCGTAGCGCGATCCGCGGGCGGGATGCGGCGTCGGCGCGGGCCTGCTCGGGCGCGGACTCACGCGACGCGCGACCGCTGCGCCCCGCCGGCGGGGTCGGTCACCGCACCTCGATCCGGACCGGCTGGCTGCGCCGCCCCTCCGCGGAGGCCTCGACCCGGTGCGCGCCGCGGGTGAGCGGCAGGCTCGCCTCGTACGGCCAGCGAACCAGCGCGACGCGCTCCCCGTCCACGAGCCAGGCGATCTCCGCCGCCGCGGGGTCCACCTCGGCCGTGAGCCGCACGGACTGCGTCGCCCGGTCGTAGCCCGGCTCCAGCACGAACACGTCCCGGTCCCGGGGGTGCGTGATCACGACCGCGTCGGCGACCGGGCCCTGGGCGGGGCACGCCGGCGACCACCGCGTCGGCGGCCGCATCGTCGTGTGCTCCGCCTCCCACTCCGCGTACGCCGGCGGCAGCACCTCGAACACCTGCTCGGTCGCGAGGGCGTCCGGGCAGCGGTCGGACGCGAGGAGCCCGTTGCGCCGGTCGATCCGGACCTTCCGGTGCCAGGTGCACTGGCGCCGGTGCGCGCCGCCGGCCGGGACCCAGACCGACGCGGCCGCCGGGCAGTGCGGCCCCGGCGCCATGCCCGAGAGCGGGCAGACCGGTGCCCGCTCGACGCCGTCCGGAGCGACGGGCGGCCGCGGGACGTGGGGCACGGCGCCCCGCTGCACGAGGAGCCGCGCGACGCCGGCGAAGAGCGGTCCCGCGCCGATCGCGCCCGAGAGCTGGTTCATCGGGTTCCCGGCGAAGTCGCCCGTCCAGACCGCGACGGTGTGACGATCCGTGTATCCCGCGGCCCAGTTGTCCCGCCAGTTCGTGCTCGTGCCGGTCTTGACCGCGATCGGGAACCCGAGGAGCAGCGGGTTGGCCGCGCCGAAGGCCCGCGCGCGCAGCCCCTCGTCGGCGAGGACGTCGCCGACGAGGAAGCTCACCGGCTCCGAGAACACGCGCTTCCCGGGATCGACCGGCGCGTCCGCCCGAGCGCGCGCGCGGCAGGTGACGCCGCCCCGGGCCAGCGCGGCGTACGCCTGCGCGAGCTCGACCAGCGTCACCTCGCCGTTCCCGAGCGCGACGCCGAGCCCGTAGTGCTCGGCCGAGCGGTCCAGCGACGTGAACCCGAGGTCGCGCAGCGCCGCCACGACGTTCGGGAGCCCCACCGCGTTCGCGACGCGCAGGGCGGGCACGTTGAGGCTCCGGCCGAGGGCCTCGCCCATGAGCACGGGCCCCGAGAACCGCTCGGAGTAGTTCCTCGGGCGCATCACCAGGCCGCGCGCGTCGAGGTACTGGGTGGGCACGTCCGCGACGACGCTCGCCGGCGTGAAGCCGCGGTCGAAGGCGAGGGCGTACACGAACGGCTTCAGGGCCGAGCCCGGCTGCCGCGGCGCGAGGGCCCCGTTGACGCTCCCGGCCCGCCCGCTCCAGTAGTCGGTCGAGCCCACCATGGCGAGGACGTCGCAGGTCGCGTTGTCGAGCACGACCACCGCGGCCTGGGTGAGCCCGCCGCGCGAGAGCGCGCGCACGTGCGCGGTCGCGAGCCCCTCCACCTGCCGCTGCAGCTCGAGGTCGAGCGTGGTGCGGACGTCCCCCGGGCCGGTGCGCCCGGAGAGGACCCAGTCGGTGAAGTGCATCGCGACGGGGGCGGGCGGCGCGGCCGCGAACCGCAGCGGCTCGGCGGCCGCGGCCGCCACCTCCTCGCGCGTCGCGAGGCCCTCGGCCCGCATCCGCGCGAGCACGACCCTCTGGCGCGCCACGGCGCGCTCGGGGCCGCGCAGGGGGTTCAGGGTGGTCGGCGCCTGCGGCAGGCCGGCGAGGAGCGCGGCCTCGGCGAGGCTGAGGTGCTGGACGGGCTTCCCGAAGTAGCGCTCGCTCGCCGCCTCGACGCCGACCGTGCCCGCGCCGTACGGCGCGCGGTTCAGGTACTGCTCGAGGATCTCCGCCTTCCCGAGCGCGGCCTCGATCCGCCAGGCGTCGAACGCCTGCGCGAGCTTCCCCGCGGCGGAGTGGCCGTGCCCGCGGACGAGGCGCGCGAGCTGCATCGTCAGCGTGGAGGCGCCCGACACCACGCGCCGCGCGGCGAGGTTCTGCCCCGCCGCGCGCACGGCGGCGACGAGGTCGACGCCGCCGTGGCGGTGGAAGCGCCGGTCCTCCGCCGCGAGGGTGGCCGCGACGACGCGCGGCGGGATCTCGGAGATGGGCACCCAGCGCGCCCGGACCCCGCCGTCGCCCACGACCTCCCGCAGCACCACCCCGGTCCGGTCCGAGATCCGCGACGACTGCGCCGGCCCGTGCGCGAGGTCCGCGCGCGGGAACGGCCGGAGCGCGGCGCCGGCCCGCACGAGGAGCAGCAGCCCGAAGGACGCAGCGGCGATGGCCCCGGCCCGCCTCATCGCACGACGACCTCGTCGATCGCGGTCGTGCCCGAGACGTCCGGCCGGTACATCGCCTCCGCGCGCGCCGCCGGGCGCAGGAAGCGCCCGGCGGTCGCGGCGCGCGCGACGTAGGCGAACTCGTAGTCGCCCGCCGGCATCGCGTCGACGTAGAACGCGACGCGGTGGTCGCGCAGCTCGCCGTACGACAGCAGCGCGAGGCCGCGCCGCGCCGCCTCGCTCAGCGCGCCCTGCGCCACCTTCTCGGTGGTCGCGAGCGCGGCGTTGAGCGGCTCCAGGCCCGCCGGCAGCCGGTCGTCGATCGCGACGTAGTTCTGCGCCTCGCGGCTGCGCACCTTCAGCCGGACGCGGACGAGCGCGCCGAGCGGGACGGGCGCCCCGTCGAGCGTGGCGCCGTCGAGCGTCTCGTAGCTGCGCGCGATCGTGAAGCCGTTCCGGGTCGGCGCGCGGTTCCGGTCGTTGAGCTCGAGATCCAGCTCGGCGCGGACCGTGAGGATGACGGGCTTGCCGCCGCCGCCCGCGAGCCTGGCGGTCGCGGCGCCCTCCTTCCCGGCCGCGAGCCCGAGCGCGTCCTCGGCGAGCGCGAGGCGCCGGACGCGGCGCGACGGCTTCTGCAGCGCCTCCCCGTCGTAGCGCCTTCCGTTGACCTCGAGCGCGAGCTCCGCGCTCGCCCCGCCCTGGCCGCCGCCCTGCCGGCCGCCCAGGAGCGCGTGGACGCCCATGATCCCGAAGACGTTCTCCTGGGTGTTCCCCCACAGCCCGCCGCGGCGCCGCTTCAGGAGCCCGGTGAGGAGCTTCCCGGTGAGATCGCTCGTGGGCGCGCCCTCGGCGTAGGCGAGGAGCGCGCTCGCGTGGGTGCGCAGCGGAGAGTCGAAGGAGTAGCCGCCCTTCGGCCCGTCCGAGTACCAGGCCTCCTCGATCTCCTCGGTCGCCTTCCTGCGCACGGCGGCGAGGATCGGGCCCGTGAGCGGGCTCGCCCCGGGGAGCTCCGCCGCGGCGATCCCGAGGAACGACAGCCCGAAGGCGGTGAGCCCGTCGCGCTTCTCCCAGAGCAGGCCCAGGTACGCGGGCTGCGGCCGCCCGAGGCGGCCGAGCGTCATCACGAAGAACGCGCGCGTGTCGCCGTCCGCGATTCCGCCGTGCGGGATGCTCTCCGTGACGTCGCCCTTGCGCAGGGCGGCCTCGAGGTAGTCCGCCATCCGGCTCAGCGCCTGATCGGGGACGTCGAAGCCGCGCTTCTTCCCCTCGACGAGCGCGGTGAGCCCGAACGCGGTCGCGAACGCGTGGGGCTCGTCGCTCCCCGGCCAGTAGGCGAGGCCGCCGGCCGTCGTCTGGAAGGAGAGGATGCGGCGGATGCCGGCCTCGGTGAACTTCCTCAGCTCGGCGGGATCCACCTCGACCCCGATCTCGGGCAGCAGGTCCTTCAGCATGACGAGCGGGTAGGCGGTGCTCGTCGTCTGCTCGATGCAGCCGTTCGGGTAGTCCATCAGGTACTGCACCGCGTCCTTCAGCTCCGTGAGCGCCGTGGTCGAGGCGACCACCTCCGCCTTGACGGTCCCGGGGACGCGGTCCGCCGGCAGCGCGAGCGAGACGGGCTCGTTTCCGCTCACGGTCCTGCTCGCGACGAGCACGCGCCTCGCGCCGGGCTCCAGGATCGGGACCTTCACCTCGACGCGGTCCCGATGAGCGCCCAGCCGCACCGCGAAGCGGACGCTCGCGGCTCCCTTGCCGGTGACCTTCACCGGGAACCGGGCCGAGGCCGTCCTGCCGTCCGCGACCGCGAGCCGCTGCGGCGCGAGGACGCGCTGCGGCGCGAGCCCCGCGAGCTCCGCGGTCACCTCCGCCTCGCCGGCGGCGCCGCTCCCGTTGAACACCAGCGCCTCGACGGCGAGCTCGTCGCCGGGGTGGACGAAGCGGGGCGTCACCGCCTGCACCATGAGCGGCAGCTTCGCGACCAGCCGCCGCTCGGCGGCGCCGGCGCGGCCCCGGGGGTCGACCGCGACGGCCATGACGCGGTACGTGGTGGTGTTGTCCGGGAGCGTGAGCTCGACGGTGGCCGTCCCGTCGGCCCCGACCGCGACGTCGGGGTTCCAGTAGGCGGTGCTCTGGAAGAGCGCGCGCAGGAGGTCGGGCGGCGGCGCGCGCGGCCCGTCGGCCTCCCCGCCGTCGCCGGCGGGGAAGAGCTGCTCGAGCCGGGACCGCTTGGCGTGCGGCAGCTCGAGCCGGCTCTCGCCGGTCCGGACGGAGAGCGGCTTCTCCGCGTGGAGCTGCGCGACGGGGTCGGGCGTCCGGTAGCCGGTGAGGCCGAGCACCGCCTCGTCCACGACCCAGACGGTCGCCTGCGCGGCGGCGGGCCGCCCCCGGTCGTCCCGCACGGTCACGGCGAGCGCCACCTTCTGGCCGGGGTTCGCGACGTCGCGCGAGGGCGCGACGCCGACGGCGAGCCGCTGCGCGCGCGGCTCGACCGTGAGCTTCGCGTATCCCATCTTGAACGCCGGCGCGCCGGTCTCGAACCCCGTCGCGTCCTTCTGGTCGTGGACGCGGCCGCGCACCAGCACCACGGAGGCGAAGACGTTCGGCGCCCACTCCGGCTCGACGCGCACCTCGATGGCGGGCGTGTCGCGACGGATCCGGAACGCGCGGGACGAGAGGACGCCGTCCCGCTCGATGGTGAGCAGGCCGTGCGCGGAGTCGAAGGGCGTCTGGACGACGAGCCTCGCGACGTCCCCCGGCGCGTAGGACGGCCGGTCGGCCACGAGCTCGATCCGGTCTTGGTCGAAGCGCGGCCACGCGATCGGGTTGCCGCCGCTCACGGTGACGCCGAACCCGGCCTGGACGACCTGGTGCTCCACGTCCTGCGCCCAGACGCGGACGCGGTACTGGCCCGCCTCGGGCAGCGCGAGCCTGCACGGCACGGGCGTCGCCTGCGTCGTGACGAGGCACTCGGCCTTCTCCACGGGCACGGGCCGGCTCAGGACCTGGACCTGCGGCGGCGGACCCTCGGCCCCTCCGCCGCCCAGGCGCGCGGTGGTGTGCCAGTCGACGCGCTCCAGGCGGGCGCGGACCTCGGCGCCCGCGAGCGTCTCGCCGCCCGGCGTGACGGCGACCACGGGCACCTCGAGCGTCTCGCCCGCGGAGAGGATCGCGCGCGACGGCGGCCGCAGGCCGACGTAGAACGCGGCGGGGTGGACGACCCTGGAGAACCTCCCCGCGTACGCCTGCCGGTCCACGTCCGTGACCGCGGCCTCGACCGTGTAGCGCATCGGCCCGGCGCCGGACGGGTGCTCCGGCCTGAAGCGGACGGTGAGCCTGCCCCGGCCGTCGAGGCGCTCCTCGCGGCCGACGACGGTCGCGGGCGACGCGAGGGTCTCGGCGAGGCCGAAGACGAAGCCGGGCAGGCCGGCCGGCGCGAACGGCTCGGGCGTGCGCGTCACCTCCCAGCGCACGGCGCGCCCGTCGAGGCTGCCCCCGTGCAGGTAGGCGGCCGAGATCGTCGCGGCGGCCTCGGCGCCGCGGCGCCAGTCTCCGCCCTCGACGGCGACGCGGAAGGTCGGGACGCGGTACTCCTCGACGCGGAACGTCCGCGCGGCGTGCTGCCCGCCCACCGCCACGTCGACGGCGTAGAC
Organism: Anaeromyxobacter sp.; assembly: GCA_035708485.1. Taxonomy (GTDB): domain Bacteria; phylum Myxococcota; class Myxococcia; order Myxococcales; family Anaeromyxobacteraceae; genus Anaeromyxobacter. The sequence goes on from DASSSJ010000141.1 coordinate 33,836, forward strand.
GCCGACCGGGGCCGCCTCCTTCAGGACGACGTCGGTCGCCGCGGCCGAGAACGCGTCGAGCCGGAGCTCCGTACGCGCGACCTGCTGGCCGCGCGCGTCGGCGACCGCGACCACGGCGGTCGCGCCGGCCGGACGGCCCGCGGCGACGAGCTTGAGGTGCACCGTCTCGCCCGGGCGGTAGGCGCCACGGTCCGTGAACACCGCCGCGTCGAGCGGCGTCGCCTCGGCCACCGCGCCCTTCAGCCCGAACTGCCACGGCTTCGACAGGAGCTCGTTCCGCACCTGGCTCACGGCCACCCGGCCGTCCTTCTCGGCCACGAGGAAGAGCGGCTTCTCGACGCCCACCGCCGTCGCGAGGTTCCTCGCCGGGAGGAGGGCGGTGCCGGACGCGTCCGCCGTCGCCTGCGCGAGGCGCCCGCCCTGGGCGTCGAGCAGGGTGACGCTGGCGCCGGCCACCGGCGACGCGTCGGCGAGGCCGGTCACCCAGGCGAGCACGCCGCCGGGGAACACCTTCGCGGTGATCCCGAGGGCGCTGCTCTGCACGAGCGCGGCCTGCTGGAGCGGGCCCCGCGCCTCGCTGCCCCGACCGGTCGCGGCGAGCTGGACGCAGAGCAGGCCCGGCCTCGCCGGGAGCGGGACCTCGATCGTCGCGTCCGCGTTCAGCGCCGCGGCGGCGCGCGGCAGCTCGAGGCGCTCGGGCTCGCCGGTCGCGCCGTACGCCTCGCAGCTCGGCTGCGCGCCGCGCGCCGTCGCGAGCGCGAAGGCGCCGGGCGACTCGAGGCGCACCGCCTCCGCGGTCACGCGCTCCACGTTCCGGAGCTTCACGGGCAGCCGCGCCCGGTCCTCCTCGACCGTCGCCGGCAGCGCGGGCGCGGCGAGCAGCGGGGGCAGGTCGCGGCTCGCGAAGCTCACCTTCACCTCGGAGGCGGGCCGGTTCCCGAGGACGTCGGTGAACCCCGGACGGAGCTTCGCCGTGTAGCGCGTGCCCGGCGAGAGCGAGAGCTGGACGCTCGCGGTCGTCCCGCCCCCGGTCGTGCTCACGGCGCGCGGCGCGGGCTGCACGACGAGGCTCTTCGCGAGCAGGCCGGGCTCGAAGGGGTTCGTGAGCTCGAGCACGAGCGTCACCTCGAGCGGCACGGGCCGTCCCGCCGGCACCTCCCCCTCGTCGGCGGCGACGAGCCGCGCCGACTCGAGCGCGAGGCGGGTGGTCACGACGAGCGGCTGCCGCGACGTCCCGCCGTCCGGCGCGTCCGGCCGGTCCGGCACGTCGAGCGCGACGGTCGACCCGTTCCCGGGCAGGTCCACGAGGCGCACCGCCACGAGGTGGCTCGGATCGAGGGGCTCGCTCAGGACCTGGTCCGTCTCGGTCGGCCGCGCGACGTTCGTCCGGAGGGGCCGCCCGCTCGCGTCCGTCGCCCGGAGCCGGGCCTTCACCTTCGCGGCGTCCACCGGCTGGTCGTACAGCAGGAAGAGGGGGCCGGCGCCGATCTGGCCCGAGAACCGGTTCAGGATGCCGACGAAGCGCGGGTCGCCCGCCACCACCGGCCAGTAGGCCACCTTCCCGCCGGCGCTGAAGTGGCCGACGGTGAAGCTCCACTCCCACGGGCGCCCGAGGGCGAGCTCGGGACGGCCCGGCGGCGTCGCCGCAGGGACCGTCACCGAGAAGGAGTTCCCCCAGTTGAGCGCGCCCGGCGCGGGGGTGAAGACGAGCTCGGTGGGCGAGCGCCACGCCCACGTGCCGTCCTGCGGCGGCTCGATCTGCGCGAGCTTCGGCCCGGACGAGAGCTCGCCGGGCGCCACCATCGGCACGCCGAAGGTGATCGTCAGCTCGCACGCCGCCCTCGGGCACTCGGATCCCGCGATGGCGAGCCGCTCGGGCGCCGGCGCGGGGTCGAGGTCGGGCGCGGGCGCGGCCGCGGTCGCCTCGAGGGGCGGGGGCTGCTCCGGGGGGCCCAGCGACACCGCGGCCGGCGCCCCGCATCCTCCCTTGCAGCACGCGAGGACGAGGAGGGCGGCGAACGAGACACGAAGGGCGCGGCGACCGTGCATGCGATCCCCCGAAGCCGTGAGGCGGGTACCGAGGCGGGTACCCGCACGCCGTTGCATCGCGCGAGCCGGCGCACCGCGCGGCGGCGCCGCGGCTCGACCGTGCCGGTCCGCGCGGCGGTTCGGGGGGTTCGACGAGACGTCGCCGGCGTGGCCGGCTGCGGGCGGCGGGTGTGTCCGCCGCGCCGCGTGGCGGGGGCGAGGCGCACACACCGTGCGCGCCGGCGCGCGGCGTGACGCGCGCCACGCCGCCGCCGTCGCCGCCGCGCCTAGCGGATCCGCGCCGGGATCCGCGAGACCGTGTAGCGGGTGACCTGCGCGCACCACGCCGAGTCGGGCGAGGTGAACGACGGGTCGAAGAGCCGCAGGTCGAGGGCGAGGTTCGTGACGAGCAGGTCCTTCCCGAGGAAGCGCGAGCTCGCCGGGAACAGCAGCCCCTCCGGCGCGCCGTCCACGATCGCGCCGCCGAAGTCGCCGAGCTTCGCGATCGCCTTCCCGGTCCGGTCGAGCACCACGATCTCGTCCGCCTGGTTCGCCGCGACCCAGACGTTGTCGTCGGCGTCCACGAGGAGGCCGTCCGCGCCGTTCACGGAGTTCGCGAACACCGACGGCGTCCCCGCCACCGGCCCCGCCGCGCTCGCCGTCACCGGGATCCGGATCACGCGATCGTCGCCCGTGTTGGCGACGAACATCGCGGTCTCCCCCTGGTCGAACCGGAGCCCGTTCGCCCCGAAGGGCGGGACGCCCGACGTCCGGAGCAGGGGCGAGTCCACCCAGACCGTCGCGACGCCGCCCTGCGGGCCCGTCCTCCAGACGACGCCCTGGAACGAGTCGGAGACGTACACGTTTCGAGCGCCGTCGAAGGTGACGTCGTTGAGGCCGACGCCGAGCTCGGGGTGGGGACGACCCGCGGGCGGCGGCAGCGTCAGGAAGGGGGTCGAGCTGCCGGTCTCCGGATCGACGGCGAGCACCTGGCCGGCGCCGAAGTCCACGACGAGCAGCGCGCCGCTCGTCGGGTGGAGCCGGAGGCCGAGGAGGTTCGCGCTCGAGCCGGCGACCGCGAGCTGGCGGAGGAGGCGCCCCCGATCGTCGTAGACGAAGATCTGGCCCGGCGGGGGCGCGAACCCCGTCGCGGTGAAGCCCGACGTCCCGACGTACACCCGCCCGCTCGCGTCCACCTCGATGCCCTCCGGGCCCGAGGCGCCCGCGGGCAGGGTCGCGAACGGCCGCGCGCGATCGCGGTCCCAGGCGCGCGCCGCGGCGGGCGCGAGCGCGAAGGCGACGAGCGCGACGGCGAGTCCCTTCATGAACGCTTTCATGGTCGAAGACCTCCTGCTGCCGGTGAATGCGGGAGGGAGCCATGCGGCGGAGGGCGGGCGGCGGCTGCGCCCTGTTGGGACGCGATCGATGCCCTCGCGTCCCGGACGGGGCGCCGGCGCGAAGATGCGCCCGGGCGTCGCCGCCCGACGGCGTAGACTGCGCCGAGCAAACTCTCATGCAGGGGAGGCGGAGATGAGGACGATCGCCCGAGTCGTGTTCGTCGCGTTCCTCGCCGTCGGCGTCGCGCGCGCCCAGGACGCCTGCCAGCAGGACGCCGAGAAGCTGTGCGCCGGGATCTCGAGGGGAGGCGGTCGGATCCTCGCCTGCCTGCAGGCGAACGCCGCGAAGGTGTCGGATGCGTGCAAGCAGAAGGTCGGCGTCATCGCCGCGAGGGCGAAGGAGATCGGCCTCGCCTGCGGGGACGACATCTGGCAGTTCTGCCCCGACACGAAGGTGGGCGGCGGCCGCGTCCTCCGGTGCCTCGCGGCGAACGGCGCGAAGCTCTCCGGGCCATGCCAGCACGTCGTGGGGCAGGTGGAGGAGAAGACCGCCGAGTTCAGGAAGGCGTGCGGCGACGACGCGGCGAAGTTCTGCGCGGCGGTTCCGAGAGGGCAGGGGAGGATCCTCTCGTGCCTCAAGTCCGTGGAGGCGGAGCTCGCGCCCGCATGCAAGACCGCGATCGCGCCCCTGTGGGCCGCGCCCGCGCCGCCCGCCGCGCC
>DASSSJ010000142.1:0-62657 GCA_035708485.1 Anaeromyxobacter sp.
CGGCCTCGACGCGAAGGACGCCGTGCCCTGCTCGGCGAAGGAGGGGATCGGGATCGAGGAGATCCTCGAGCAGATCGTGAAGAGGGTGCCGCCGCCCGAGGGCGACCCGGCCCACCCGCTCAAGGCGATCATCTTCGACTCATGGTACGACTCGTACCGCGGCGTCGTGATGCTCGTGCGCGTCTTCGACGGCACGTTGCGACCGCGCCAGAAGATCCGGCTCTGGTCGAACCGCAGGGAGTTCGAGGTCCAGGAGCTCGGCGTGTTCGCGCCCTTCGCGGCGCCGGTCCAGGAGCTCGCCGCGGGGGAGGTCGGGATCGTCGTCGCCAACGTGAAGGACGTCCACGACGCGAAGGTGGGCGACACCATCACCGAGGCGGACCGCGAGACCTCGGAGCCGTTCCCCGGCTTCAAGGTCGTCAAGCCCATGGTCTTCTCCGGCGTGTTCCCGGTGGACGCGCAGGACTACGACCAGCTCCGCGACGCGCTCGAGAAGCTGTCCCTCAACGACTCGGCGTTCACGTTCGAGCCGGAGACCTCGCAGGCGCTCGGCTTCGGGTTCCGCTGCGGCTACCTCGGCCTCCTCCACATGGAGATCGTGCAGGAGCGGCTCGAGCGCGAGTACGAGCTGTCGCTCATCACGACCGCGCCGTCGGTGGTCTACCGGGTCACCGACGCCGCCGGGAAGCTCGAGGAGATCGACAACCCCGCGAAGCTCCCCCCGGTGCAGAAGATCGCCCGGCTCGAGGAGCCGATCCTCACCTGCCACGTCCACGGGCGCACCGACGACGTCGGGGCGATCCTGAAGCTCTGCCAGGAGCGGCGCGGCGTGCAGCGCGACCTGCGGTACGTCGGCACCCGCCGCGTCCAGATCAGCTACGACATCCCGCTCGCCGAGGTGGTCTTCGACTTCTTCGACAAGCTGAAGTCGGTCTCGCGCGGCTACGCCTCGCTCGACTACGAGCTCAAGGGCTACGAGGAGGCCGACCTCGTCAAGCTCGACATCCTCATCAACGGCGAGCCGGTGGACGCGCTCTCGGTGATCGTCCACCGCGAGCGGGCCTACCAGCGCGGCCGGGACCTCTGCCAGAAGCTCCGCGAGGTGATCCCGAAGCAGATGTACGAGGTGGCGATCCAGGCCGCGATCGGCGCGAAGATCATCGCCCGCGAGACCGTGAAGGCCTACCGCAAGAACGTCCTCGCGAAGTGCTACGGTGGCGACATCACCCGCAAGCGCAAGCTCCTCGAGAAGCAGAAGGAGGGGAAGAAGCGCATGAAGCAGGTCGGCTCGGTGGAGATCCCGCAGGAGGCGTTCCTGGCCGTGCTGAAGGTGGAGGAGTAGGGGCCGCGGTGGGCGACCCCGTCCGCAAGCTGGAGCGCGCGCGCCGCGACGCGGGGCGGTTCGCCGCCGACGCCCGCCGGCTCGCCGGCCGCCAGCGGAAGAAGCTCGCCAAGAAGGCCCGCGAGGAGATCGAGGCCGCCGCGGCGGAGGTGGACGCGGCCGCGAAGGACGGCGACCCGGACCGGCTCTCGCTGGCGCTGCACGCGCTCGACGCGCTCTGGTCCGACCACCTGGCGGCGCGGTCGAAGCCGCTCTGGCGCGAGTACGGCGAGACGATGCTGCTCGCCGCCGCGCTCGCCCTCGCCGTGCGGGCCTTCGTGGTGGAGCCGTACCGGGTCCCGTCGGGCTCCATGGCGCCGACCCTGCTCGCCGGCGACCACGTGTTCGTGTCGCGGCTCGCGTACGCGGTGCGGATCCCCTTCACGCGGCTCCGGCTCCTCGAGCTCGGCGTGCCGCGGCGCGGCGACGTCGTCGTCTTCCAGAGCCCGCGCGACCCCGCGGTCGACCTCGTGAAGCGGGTGGTGGGCGTCCCCGGCGACGTGGTGGAGCTGCGCGAGCAGGTCCTCCACGTGAACGGCGTGCCCCAGCCCCGCACCGCCTCCGGGGAGATCGCCTACGAGGAGCGAAGCGAGGAGACGGGCGCCCCGTTCCTCGACACCTGCCGCCGGTACCGCGAGTCGCTCGCGAAGGGGGAGCTCGTGGAGCCGGAGGGGACGGACGAGGGCGCGGCCGAGGCGCGCTGGCAGGCCGCCGCGGCCGCGGGCGTCGCGAGCTACGACGTCATGCAGTGCCGGCGCGCCCGGCTCTCCTCGCGGGAGGGGCCGTACGAGGTGGTCCGGCCCGGCCACGTCTTCGTCCTGGGGGACAACCGCGACCGGTCCGCCGACGGCCGCAGCGCGGGCGGGTGGCAGGTGCCGCTCGGGAACGTCCACGGGCGCGTGGAGCGGGTCTTCTGGAGCTGGGGGCTCCGCGGCGGAGGGACGCGCGAGGGGGCCGGTCTCCGGCTCGAGCGGCTTTTCAAACCGGTCGAGTAGGGTTACAAGCACCCCTCGATGATCGGTCCACCCCTCGACTCCGCGCGCTCCCGCGCGCTCCCGGGGCGGCCGGGATCGGCCCGCCGCGTCGAGCGCGGGATGACCTGGGTGTCCCTGCTCCTGCTCGTGGCCGTCGTCGGCGGCGCCTACCTGGCCTGGGTGTGGGCCCCCGTCTACTTCGACCACTACACGGTGAAGCAGGTCGTCCGCGACTACCAGAACCAGGCCATCAAGAACCGCGACGACGACCAGCTCCGGCACGACATGGTCCTCAAGATCCGCTCCCTCCGCCAGCGGGACGAGATCGACGCGTACGGGCGGGCGGTGCAGGTCCCGTCGGTCCACCTCGAGGACCACCACGTGTCCTGGGAGCGCGATACGCGCTCTCAGCCCCCCATGCTACGGGTGTCGTTCGAGTACGCGCGAGAGGTCGCGTACCCGCTGCTGGGCCGGACCACGACGAAGGTGTTCGCGGTCGACCTCTCGAACGAGCTCAAGACCCCGGACTGGGGGCCGCAGCGCTGAGGGAGGACCGATGAACGCGCAGGACATCGACCGGGCGGTGCGCCGCCTCGGCCGCGAGATCGCGGAGCGCGCCAAGGCGAGCGGCTCGGCGAAGGAGCTCGCGATCGTCGGGATCCGGCGGGGCGGGGTCCACCTCGCCCAGCGGCTGCGGTCGGAGCTGAAGGCCGCCCTCGGCGCCGAGCCGCCCGCGGGCACGCTCGACATCGCGCTCTACCGCGACGACCTCGCCGAGAAGGGCGCCGCCCCGGTGATCGGGCCGACCGACATCCGCTTCCCGGTGCAGGGGAAGACCGTCGTCCTCGTCGACGACGTCCTCTACACGGGCCGGACGGTGCGGGCCGCGCTCGACGAGCTCGTGGACTTCGGGCGGCCGCGCCGCGTGTGGCTGGCCGTGCTGGTGGACCGCGGCGGGCGCGAGCTGCCCATCGCGGCCGACTTCACCGGGGCCCGGGTCGAGGTGCCGGACGACCAGGACGTGCAGGTCCGCCTCCGCGAGTCGGGGGCGCCGGAGGACGCCGTGGTGGTGAAGCCGAGGAGGGGGACGTGATCGGGCGTCACAAGCACTGCATCGCGCTCGAGGACTACTCGCGCGAGGAGATCCTCGAGGTCATCGACCTCGCGGTCTCGATGAAGGAGGTCCTGCAGCGGCCCATCAAGAAGGTGCCGTCGCTGCGGGGGAAGAGCGTCGTCAACCTGTTCTTCGAGGCCTCGACGCGCACGCGCAGCTCGTTCGAGATCGCCGCGAAGGTCCTCTCCGCGGACGCCCTCAACTGGACGTCGGCCTCGTCGTCGGTCACGAAGGGCGAGACGCTCGTCGACACCGCGAGGAACCTCGAGGCGATGCGCCCGGACGTGCTCGTCATCCGGCACTCGGCGGGAGGCGCCCCGCGCCTCGTGGCGGCCCGCGTCGGCTGCTCGGTGGTCTCCGCCGGCGACGGCGCGCACGAGCACCCGAGCCAGGGGCTCCTCGACTGCTTCACCATCCGCGAGAAGCTCGGGACCCTCGAGGGGAAGACCATCGCGATCGTCGGCGACATCAGCCACTCGCGCGTGGCGCGCTCCGACCTGCACGCGTTCCCGAAGCTCGGGGCGAGGGTCCGGCTCTGCGGGCCGCCCACCATGATCCCGGCCGGAGTCGAGCGGCTCGGCGCGACGGTGCACCACGAGCTGCGCGAGGCGGTCGAGGGCGCGGACGCGGTCATCATGCTCCGCATCCAGCACGAGCGCATCGGCGATCCGCTCATCCCGAACACGCGCGAGTACTCGAAGTACTGGGGGCTCAACGCGAGGAAGGCGCAGGAGTGGCTGAAGCCGTCCTGCGTCATCCTGCACCCGGGCCCGATCAACCGCGGGGTCGAGCTGGCGCCCGAGGTCGCCGACGGGCCGCGCAGCGTGATCCTCGACCAGGTGCAGAACGGGGTCGCCGTCCGCATGGCGATCCTCTACCTGCTCGCCGGCGGCAGCCCCGCCGAGGGGGCCGAGGGCAAGGCATGAGCGAGACGCTCTTCATCGAGGGCGGGCGGGTGATCGACCCCGCGGGCGGCGTGGACGGCGTCCGGACGGTGGTCGTGCGCGACGGCAGGATCGCGGAGGTGGCGGAGCGCGTGGAGCGGCCCCGCGACGCCCGGGCGATCGACGCGAAGGGGCGCTGGGTCACGCCCGGCTTCGTGGACCTCCACGTCCACCTGCGCGAGCCCGGGCAGGAGTACAAGGAGACGGTCGCCACCGGCGCGCGCGCCGCGGTGGCGGGCGGGTTCACGACGATCTGCGCGATGCCCAACACGAAGCCGGTGAACGACAACGCGTCCGTCACCGAGCTCGTCCTGGCGCGCGCCGCAGCGGCGGGCCTCGCACGCGTCCTGCCGGTCGGGTGCATCTCCCGCGGGCAGGCCGGCGAGGACCTCGCCGAGTACGGCGAACTCAGGGCCGCGGGCTGCGTCGCGGTCTCCGACGACGGGAAGCCGGTCGTCTCGTCGGGGCTCATGCGGCGGGTGCTCGAGTACGCGCGCGCGTTCGGGCTCGTCGTCGCGGTCCACGAGGAGGACCCGGCGCTGGTCGGGAAGGGCGTCATGCACGAGGGCCCCGCGTCCACGCGGCTCGGCCTGAAGGGCATCCCCGCGGCCGCCGAGGACGTCATGGTCGTGCGCGACCTCGCCCTGCTCGAGCTGACCGGCGGGCGGCTCCACGTGCAGCACGTCTCGACGCGGGGGGCGGTCCGGGCGATCCGCGAGGCGAAGCAGCGCGGGCTCGCGGTGACCGCCGAGGCGACCCCGCACCACCTCGCCCTCACCGACGAGGACGTGGCGGCGTCCGGCTACTCGACCGACTTCAAGATGAACCCGCCGCTCCGCTCCGCCGAGGACGTGAAGGCGGTGCGCGAGGGGCTCGCGGACGGCACGGTCGACGCGATCGCGACCGACCACGCGCCGCACTCGCCCGTCGAGAAGGACCTCGAGTTCGACGCGGCCATGAACGGGATCGTCGGGCTCGAGACCGCCTTCTCGGTCTGCCTCGACCTCGCGCGGAAGGGCGTCCTGCCGGAGAGGCGCCTGATCGAGGCCCTCACCGTCGGCCCGGCGAGGACGTTCGGGCTCGCCGCCGGCACGCTCGCGAAGGGCGCGGCGGCGGACGTCGCGGTGCTCGACGTGGGCGCGGAGTGGACGGTCGATCCCGAGAAGCTCCACTCGAAGGGGCGGAACACCCCGTGGAAGGGGAAGCGCCTCCCGGGACGGTGTGTCTACACGATCGTGGGCGGACGGATCGTCCACGGGGAGAGCAGGGCGGAGCGATGACGAAGCGGGCCATCCTGGCGCTGGCGGACGGCACCACGTTCGAGGGGCGCGCCTTCGGCGCGAGCGGCGAGGCCTCGGGCGAGGTCGTCTTCAACACCTCGATGACCGGGTACCAGGAGATCCTGACCGACCCCTCCTACGTCGGGCAGATGATCTGCATGACGTACCCGGAGCAGGGGAACTACGGCGTGGCCGGCGCGGACGAGGAGTCCGCGCGGCCGCACGCCACCGGGTTCATCGTCCGGCACCACGCCGAGGAGCCGTCCAGCTTCCGCGCCGAGCGGAGCCTCGACGCCTACCTCCAGGCGCACGGCATCCCCGGCATCTGGGGCATCGACACCCGCCGCCTCACCCGCCACATCCGCACGGCGGGCGCGCAGATGGGCGTCATCTCGACCGAGGGTTCCGCGAAGGCGCTGGTCGAGCGCGCCCGGGCGCTCCCCGGCATGGAGGGACAGGACCTCGCGACCCGCATCTCCACCAGGACCCCGTACGCGTGGACGCAGCAGGGCGCGGACCGCTGGACGGACGCGGAGCGGACGACGATCGAGAAGCCGCGCTTCCACGTGGTCGCGTACGACTGGGGGCTGAAGCGCGCGATGCTGCGGCTCGTGGCCGAGGCGGGCGCGCGCGTGACGGTCGTGCCGTCCCTGACCACCGCCGCCGAGACCCTCGCGCTCGAGCCGGACGGCGTCTTCCTGACGAACGGCCCCGGGGATCCGGCCGCGGTGCCCGGGGCGCGCGAGACGGTCGGGGCGCTCCTCGGGAAGGTCCCGGTGTTCGGGATCTGCCTCGGCCACCAGATCCTCGCGCTCGCGCTCGGCGCGCGGACGTACAAGCTCAAGTTCGGCCACCGCGGCGCGAACCAGCCGGTGAAGGAGCTCGCCACGGGCAAGGTGGACATCACGGCCCAGAACCACGGGTTCGCCGTCGACGACGCGAGCCTCGGCAGGCGCGCCCGCGTCACGCACGTGAACCTGAACGACGGCACGGTCGAGGGGCTCGAGGTGCTCGACGCCCCGGCGTTCAGCGTGCAGTACCACCCCGAGGCGTCCCCCGGCCCGCACGACGCGCGCCCGCTCTTCGCCCGCTTCGTCCGGCTGATGGAGCAGGCGAGATGACGCTCCAGCAGCTCCACGACAGGCTCCTGTCGTGGGCCACCGCCGAGGAGCGCAAGGACGAGCTGCTCGCCGCGAAGCGCGAGCACTTCGAGCGCCACGGCGAGCCGCACGAGGAGGACCGGTCGTACGAGGTCCGCCTCAACGCCATGCTCGACCATTACCTGTACGACTTCCGAACAGCCGGCGGGACGGGCACCACCCTCGAGCGCTTCCTCGAGGCGGAGGGGCGCGCGCTCTCCCCGGAGGAGCTCGCGGCGTTCCGCGAGCTCGCGCGCGGCGTCCACGGCCTGTTCGAGGTCAGGAAGATCGCCGACGGGAAGCTCCGCCTCCGGGACGTCTTCGCCGGCAAGGACCTCGACGTCACCGAGCGGCGCAACGTCGCCGGGCTCGACAAGGGCGACCTCCTCGAGGCGCGCCTGCTCCCGTTCGGCGGCGAGCTCTTCTTCTCGGGCGCGTTCCTCTACCACCCGCGCGAGGTGCGCAAGGCGATCCTCGCCGAGGTGAAGCGGCTCAAGAAGGAGGCCGGCAGGGGCGAGACGCCCGACGTCGCGGCGTTCCTCGGCGTGCTCGCGCGGATGGCGATGAAGCTCGAGCGCTACCGGAACGTGCGGCTCGAGTCGATCTACGACTTCTCGCCCGACGCCCGCACCGCCATGACGCCGCGCCCGGGGCGCTAGGCCGCTCCCGGCGCAGGGGTCGCCCGCTCCGGGCTCCGGGCCAGGCACCTCTCGCCTGGCGAGACGTGCCGGCCCGCGACCTGCTCGCGCGCTACAGCCGGATCGCCGCCGCCTTGCCGGCCCGCGCGTGGACGCGCGCGAGGTCCTCGGGCGTGAGCCCGGCCTCGTCGAGCAGCCGGCGCGTCGTGACGATCGGCACCCCCGCCGCCACGGCGAGGGCGATCGAATCGGAGGGCACCGCGCGCAGCTCGACCCGCTCGCCGCCGCGCGTGAGACGGACCCGGGCCCCGCCGTCCGCCTCCTCCGCCTGGTCGATCTCGACCTCGTCGAGGCGGCCGCCGAGCGCCTCGATCGTGTCCCGCAGCAGGCCGGGCTCCCGGACCCGCCCCGGCGCGAACCGCCTGCCGTCGGGGACGACGAGCGGGAGGATCGTCTCCTTCCCCTTCTCGCGAAGCACCAGGATCCCCGCCGACCCCTCCGGCATCGGGAGGACGCCGGCGAGCTCGAGCTCGACCCGGTCGCCCGGCGCGGCGCGCGCGGCGGCGCTCGCGGCGAACACGGTCCCGACGAAGATCGCGAGCGGCACGGCGACGAACCCGGCTGGAGCGGCGTGTCTCATTCTTTCCGTCGTCGCGCGGAGGTCCGCGCGCCCTCCGGTCCAATCTGGGGGCCGCGGATGCATGGACGCCACCAGGGCCGCGCGCCCGGGGGGCGGACGGGCGGCCGAGCGCCCCGCGTCGCCCGGCGGGAGCGGGAGCGCCTCCGACCCGGCCGCCAGGGGGGTTCTCCGCGCGCGCCGGGGGCCCCATCTCCAGTCGTGGACTTCTCCCTGCTCGACTCGGTCCCCGACGCGATGGTGATCGCGGACGACCAGGGGACGATCCTCCACGCCAACGGGGTCGCGGAGCGGCTCTTCGGGTACGCGCGGGCCGCCCTCGTCGGCCGCCCGGTCGAGCTGCTCCTCCCCGCCCGGTTCCGGGCGACGCATCAGGTCCACCGCGCCGGGTACCACACCGCGCCGCGCACCCGGCCCATGGGGCTCGGGCTCGATCTGTCCGGCCTCCGGGCGGACGGGTCGGAGTTCGCCGCGGAGATCAGCCTCTCGCCCATCGACGTCGACGGGCGGGCCTGCGTCATCGCCGCGGTGCGCGACGTCACGGAGCGGAAGAAGCTCGAGGACCGCGCGCGCCTGTGGCGCAAGGCGCGCGACGAGGTGCGCGAGCGGGACGAGTTCCTGTCGATCGCCTCCCACGAGCTCCGCACGCCGGTCACGGCGCTCCAGCTCCAGCTCCAGCTCCTCCACCGGGCCGCGCAGCGCTCGATCGAGGAGCTGCCCAGGCTGCTCGAGGGCAAGATGGAGGTGCTCGAGCGGCAGACGCGGCGCATCGCGCTCCTCGTGAACGAGCTCCTCGACGTCTCGCGCATGCGGCTCGGCAAGGTCGAGCTGCGCTACGAGGACGTGGACCTCTCCGAGATCGCGCGCGACGTGGTGTCGCACCTCGGCCCGGAGATCGGCCGGACGGGCTCGCGCCTGCGGCTCGACCTCGCGCCGGCGCCCGGCCGGTGGGACCGCGTCCGCATCGAGCAGGTGCTGACGAACCTCCTCGTCAACGCGGCGAAGTTCGGGGAAGGGAAGCCGATCACCCTCGCGGTCGAGTCGGACGCGACGCACGCGCGCATCCGCGTGAGCGATCGCGGGATCGGCATCTCCTCCGACGCGCAGGCGCGCGTGTTCGAGCGGTTCGAGCGGGCGGTCCCCTCCGAGCACTTCGGCGGGCTCGGGATCGGGCTCTACGTCGTCCGGCAGGTGGTGGACGCGCACGGCGGACAGGTCCGCGTCGAGAGCGCGCCCGGCGCGGGGGCGTCGTTCACGGTGCAGCTGCCCCGCCGTCCGCCGGCGGAGACCTCGGCGGCGGACGGCGCGGCCGGCGCGCACCCTGGCCAGGGCGCTTGACCGGCGCGGCTCCTCGGACGACGCTCGGCACCGCGGAGGCTGCGGGCGGCGTCCGCCGGCGAGCGCGCGACACGAGCCGAGCACCGGAGGAGGCGGCGGTCCCCGCCGGCGGGAGGCGGGCCCGGAGCGATCGATGACGAAGCTCCTCGTCGTGAACGCCGACGATCTCGGCTACGACCCGGAGATCGACCGGGGCATCCTGGAGGCGCACGCGCGCGGCATCGTCACGTCCGCGACGGCGATGGTGGAGACCCCGTTCTCCGCGAGCGCGCTCGCGGCGGCGCCGCGCTCGCTCGGGATCGGGCTCCACGCGGTGCTCGATCCCGCCGCCGGACCCGCCGAGGCCGAGCGTGCGGTCCGCCGCCAGCTCGACGCCTTCCGGGCGCTGCGCGGGGCCGAGCCGACCCACCTCGACAGCCACAAGCACGCGCACGCCGCGCCCGGGATCCTCGACGCCTTCGCGGCCGTCGCTGCCGCGGCGGGGCTCCCGGTGCGCGCGCTCGACGCCCCGATGCGGCGCGCGCTGCGCGCGCGGGGCGTCGCGACCGCGGACGCGTTCCTCGGCGACGCAGCGCGGCGCCCCGCCTGGACGCGCGACGCGCTTCTCGCGGCGCTCGGCGCGCTCGGCGAGGGCGTCACCGAGCTCATGGCCCACCCCGGCCACGCGCCGTCGCACGCGCGGACGTCGTTCGGCGCGGAGCGCGAGATCGAGCTCGACGCGCTCTGCGACCCCGCGGCGCGGGACGTGCTCGAGGTCTCGGGCGCGCGCCTCTGCACTTACGCCGAGGTGCGGAGCCGCCTCCTCGCGACACCGTAGGACGGGATGGCGGCGCGGCGGTTCGTAGACCGCTGGAGTCGCCTAACGTCCCGATTTTCCGTGCTTTGGCGCAGCTTCGCGCTAGACACCCGCCTTCGCCCGATGGTAAGAGCCCGAGTCTCCGTTTCCCACACCGAGGGTCCGCTCGATGGCCGACGCGAAGCCAGTGGTGCCGAGGGATGGCGCGAAGATCGCGCTCGTCGCGGGGAAGCTCAGCGTCCCGGAGCGCCCGATCATCCCCTTCATCGAGGGCGACGGCACCGGCCGCGACATCTGGCGCGCCAGCCAGCGCGTCCTCGACGCCGCGGTCGAGAAGGCCTACCAGGGCCGGCGCAAGATCGCCTGGACCGAGGTGTACGCGGGCGAGAAGGCCTTCACGAAGTTCAACAACTGGCTGCCCGACGAGACCGTCGAGGCGTTCCGCGAGTACATCATCGGCATCAAGGGCCCGCTCACGACGCCGATCGGCGGCGGGATCCGGTCGCTGAACGTCGCGCTGCGCCAGCTCCTCGACCTCTACGTGTGCCTGCGCCCGGTGCGCTGGTTCAAGGGCGTCCCGTCGCCGGTGAAGAACCCGCAGAAGGTGGACATGGTCATCTTCCGCGAGAACACCGAGGACATCTACGCGGGGATCGAGTGGGAGGCGGGCTCGGAGCAGGCGCGGAAGATGCTCGCCTTCCTCGAGCGCGAGTTTCCGAAGGAGTACAAGAAGATCCGCTTCCCGGCCTCCGCCGGCATCGGGGTGAAGCCGGTCTCGCGCGAGGGGACGGAGCGGCTCGTGCGCGCCGCGATCTCGTACGCGCTGCGCCTCGGCCGCAAGAGCGTCACCTTCGTCCACAAGGGCAACATCATGAAGTTCACCGAGGGCGCGTTCCGCAACTGGGGGTACGCGCTCGCGGAGCGGGAGTTCGCGGACCGGGTCTACACCTGGGAGCAGTGGGAGCGGACGAAGGCGTCGCGCGGCGAGGACGTGGCGAACGCCGAGCAGAAGGCCGAGCTCGCGAAGGGAAAGCTCCTCGTGAAGGACGCGATCGCCGACATCACGCTCCAGCAGGTCCTCACGCGACCCGAGGAGTTCGACGTCGTCGCGACGCTCAACCTGAACGGCGACTACCTGTCCGACGCGCTCGCGGCGCAGGTCGGCGGGATCGGGATCGCGCCGGGCGGGAACGCGAACTACGTCAGCGGCCACGCCATCTTCGAGGCGACCCACGGCACCGCGCCGAAGTACGCCGACCTCGACAAGGTGAACCCCGGCTCGGTGATCCTCTCGGGCGAGATGATGCTCCGCCACCTCGGCTGGAACGAGGCCGCGGACCTGATCGTGAAGGGAATGGACGGCGCCATCGGCGCGCACCGCGTCACCTACGACTTCGCGCGCCTGATGAAGCAGGAGGGGGTCGCGGACGTGGTCGAGGTGAAGTGCTCCCAGTTCGGAGACGAGATCGTCAGGCACATGTAGCGGCGGCTCCGTCTCGCCAGCCAAGGAGGTCCCCATGGGTGCTCGGAAGAAGATCGCGTTGATCGGCGCCGGCCAGATCGGCGGCACGATGGCCCTGCTCTGCGGGCAGCGGAACCTCGGCGACGTCGTCCTCGTGGACATCATGGAGGGCGTCGCGAAGGGCAAGGCCCTCGACCTGCAGCAGACCCGCGGCATCCTCAAGTTCGACGTGGACATCACGGGCGGGGGGACGACCGACTACTCCATCATCAAGGACTCGGACGTCTGCATCGTGACCGCGGGCGTGCCCCGCAAGCCGGGCATGAGCCGCGACGATCTCCTCAAGGTGAACCTCGAGGCCATCACCAAGGTCGCGCAGGGCATCAAGCAGTACGCCCCGAACGCGTTCGTCATCGTGGTGACGAACCCGCTCGATTCGATGGTCTACGCGATGTACAAGATCACCGGGTTCCCGAAGAGCCGCGTGGTCGGGATGGCGGGCGTGCTCGACACCGCCCGCCTCCAGTACTTCGTCGGCGACGCGGCGGGGGTGGCGCCCCAGGACGTCGTCGGGTGCGTGCTCGGCGGCCACGGCGACGACATGGTGCCGCTGCTCCGCTACTCGTCCGTGAACGGCACCCCGATCGCCAAGGTGCTCGACAAGGCGAAGCTCGAGGCCATCGTCGAGCGCACCCGGAAGGGCGGCGGCGAGATCGTCGCGCTCCTCGGCACCGGCTCGGCGTTCTACGCCCCGGCCGCCTCCGCGGTCGCCATGGCGGAGAGCTTCCTGCGCGACCAGAAGCGCGTGTTCCCGTGCTCGGCCTACCTGGACGGTCAGTACGGCCACAAGGGGCTGTTCGTCGGAGTGCCGGTCGTGATCGGCGCGGGCGGCGTCGAGCGGGTCATCGAGCTCGAGCTCGACGACCAGGAGCGGGCGATGCTCGCGAAGTCCGTCGAGTCGGTGAAGAAGTCCGTCGGCGAGACGAAGCTGTAGAGCCCGCGTACGGCGGGGCGCCCAGCGGAGTCCCGCGAACGAGCGCGAGCGCGAGTCCGAGCCGCGGCTCGGGCGCGGGCCCGGGCGCGGACCGGGGAAGGGTCGCACGGCGCGGGCATTGGTTGTATACCTCCATCCGCAGCGCGGGGGGGGCGGGAGCGAAGCAGGGGAGCCGGGTGAAGATCCACGAGTATCAGGCGAAGGAGATCCTCCGGAAGTTCGGCGTGGCCGTCCCGCGCGGCTACCTCGCGGTGACGCCGCTCGAGGCGGAGGGGGCCGCGCGCCAGCTCGGCGGCGGCATCGCCGCCGTGAAGGCGCAGATCCACGCCGGCGGGCGTGGCAAGGGCGGCGGCGTGAAGCTCGCGCGCTCCCCCGACGAGGCGCGCCAGCACGCCGAGAACATGCTCGGCATGATGCTCAAGACGCCGCAGACCGGGCCGGACGGGCAGGAGGTCCGCAAGGTCTACATCGAGGAGGGCTGCCGGATCGCGCGGGAGCTCTACCTCGGGATGACGCTCGACCGCGAGGTGGGGCGGCTCGCGGTGATGGCGTCCACGGAGGGCGGCGTGGACGTCGAGCACGTCGCCGCCAGGAGCCCCGAGAAGATCTCCCGCGAGTGGATCGATCCGCTCACCGGGCTCATGCCGTTCCAGGCGCGCCGGCTCGCCTTCGGGCTCGGGCTGGTCGGCGACTCGGTCGCCGCCTTCGTCCGCTTCGCGACGGGGCTCTACAACTCCTACGTCGCGACCGACGCGTCGCTCGCCGAGATCAACCCGCTCGTCATCACCGTCGGCGGCGAGGTGCTCGCGCTCGACGCGAAGATGAACTTCGACGACAACGCGCTCTACCGGCACCCGGACATCGCCGCCATGCGCGACCCGGACGAGGAGGATCCCAAGGAGACGCAGGCGAAGGAGTACGACCTCTCGTACATCGCGCTCGACGGGGACATCGGCTGCATGGTGAACGGCGCCGGCCTCGCCATGGCGACGATGGACGTCATCAAGCTCTCCGGCGGGCGGCCGGCGAACTTCCTCGACGTCGGCGGCGGCGCCGACGAGGAGAAGGTCACCGCCGCGTTCAAGATCATCCTCTCCGACCCCCAGGTGCGCGCGGTCCTCGTCAACATCTTCGGCGGCATCATGAAGTGCGACGTCATCGCGAACGGCATCGTGGCCGCGGCGAAGCAGGTCGGCCTCTCGATCCCGCTCGTCGTCCGGCTCGAGGGCACGAACGTGCAGCTGGGGAAGGACATCCTCGCCCACAGCGAGCTCAAGATCATCCCGGCCGACGACCTCGGGGACGCCGCCCGGAAGGTGGTGGCGGCCGCGCGCGCGGCGTAGGGGCCGCGCCGCGTCGGAGGAAACGCCTTGAGCATCTTCGTCGACAGGAGCACGCGGGTCCTCGTGCAGGGCATCACCGGCTCGGCCGGGAGCTTCCACACCGAGCAGATGCTCGCGTACGGCACGCGGATCGTGGCGGGCGTCACGCCGAACCGCGGCGGGACCCACTTCCAGCGCACGGTGCCCATCTTCCACACCATCCAGGCGGCGGTCCGCGAGACGGACGCCAACGCGACCGCCATCTTCGTGCCCCCGCCGGCCGCCGCCGACGCGATCATCGAGAACGCCGAGGCGGGAGTCCCGCTCGTCGTGGTGATCACCGAGGGGATCCCCGTCCTCGACATGGTCCGCGTGCGCCGGTACCTCTCGGGCCGGCCGAAGACGCGGCTCATCGGGCCGAACTGCCCCGGCATGATCACGCCGGGCCAGTGCAAGATCGGGATCATGCCCGGCCACATCCACATGCCGGGCGGCATCGGCGTCGTGTCGCGGTCGGGCACGCTCACCTACGAGGCGGTGAAGCAGCTCACGGACCTCGGCCTCGGCCAGTCGTCCGCGGTCGGCATCGGCGGCGACCCGGTGCACGGGACGGACTTCGTGGACGTCCTCGCCGCGTTCGAGAAGGACGACGAGACCGAGGCCGTCATCATGATCGGCGAGATCGGAGGCGGCGAGGAGGAGAAGGGCGCCGCCTTCGTGCGCGATCACATGACGAAGCCGGTGGTCGGCTTCATCGCGGGGCGCACCGCGCCCCCCGGCAAGCGGATGGGCCACGCCGGCGCGGTGATCTCCGGCGGGATGGGCACGGCCGAGGCGAAGATGGCGGCGATGCGCGAGGCGGGGATCACCGTCGTGGACGGCCCGCACCTCCTCGGCCGCGCGATGAAGGACGCGCTGTCTCGCAAGGGACGCGTGAAGCCGAAGCTGCCCGCGGCGAAGCGCCCGGCGCAGCTCGCCCCCGCGGCGCGCAAGGGCGCCGCGGCGCAGGGCCCGGCGCCGGCGCAGCGTGGCGGCAAGGCCACCAAGCGGGCGGCCGCTCACTCCGCCGCGGAGCGGCGGGTCAAGGGCGACCGCGAGTCGTCTTAACCCTTTCCAGCAAAGAGGAAGATCGCACATGGCCATCGAGCGCACGCTCTCCATCATCAAGCCCGACGGCGTCGAGAAGGGCATCATCGGCCGCGTCATCAGCCGGTTCGAGACGAACGGGCTCAAGCCCGTCGCGATGAAGATGAAGCTCCTGTCGAGGACCGAGGCGGAGGGGTTCTACGCCGTCCACGAGGCGCGGCCGTTCTTCGCCGATCTCGTGAAGTTCATGACGAGCGGCCCCGTGGTCCTCATGGTCCTCGAGGGCGAGGGCGCCGTCGCCAGGAACCGCGACATCATGGGCGCGACCGATCCCAGGAAGGCGGCCGACGGGACGATCCGGAAGGACTTCGCGACCGACATCGAGAAGAACACCGTCCACGGGTCCGACAGCGCCGAGAACGCGAAGATCGAGGTGGCCTACTTCTTCCCCGAGATCGAGATCCTGCCGTACGAGTGGAAGAAGAAGTAACCCGCTGAAGTCCTTGACGATTGCGGGAGCGCGCCCCTGCCGGGTGCGGCCCGGCCGCCGGTTTCCGGCTAGAATCCAGCATCGCCCGTCCCCTCCAGGGACGGGCGTCGTCTTCTCGGCCCCCCGGGTCGAGCGAAGGAGCGCGCGGTGGCAGCGGTGTCGACCTGGGAGTGGCTCCTCACGGCGGTCTTCCTCGTCGGCTCAGCCTTCTGCTCCGGCACCGAGACGGCCCTCACCGCGCTGGGCGACGCTCGCGCGCGGCAGCTCCGGGACGGGGGCGGCCGGCGCGCCCGGATGCTCTCGCTCTGGATCGACCACCCGGAGCGCGTCCTCTCGACGCTCCTCATCGGGAACACGCTCGTGAACGTGGGGGCGGGCGCCCTCGCGGGCGCGATCGGCGTCGAGATCGCCTCGGCCTGGGCCTGGAACCCGGCGAGCGGCGTCGCCGCGGGGACGGCGGTGATGACGATCGTCATCCTGTTCTTCGGCGAGATCGTCCCGAAGACGCTCGCGAAGCGCCACCCCGTCCGCGCCTCGCTCGCCGCCATGCCCGCGGCCCGCGCGCTCGTCGGGCTCCTCTGGCCCGTCTCGACGGCCGTCACCCGGGCGACGAGCCGGCTCGTGAGGCTCGTCGGCGCGGACGCCGGCGCCGCGCCGGCCGTGACCAGCGAGGAGATCGAGTACCTCATCGAGATGGGCACGAAGGAGGGCGTCCTCGACGAGGTGAAGGAGGAGCTCCTGAACAGCGTGCTCGAGTTCGCGGACCGGGTCGCGAAGGAGATCATGGTCCCGCGGACGCGCGTCGTGGCGATCGACCGCGACGCGCCGCCGGACGAGCTCGTCCGCGTCGTGACGGAGAACCCGTACAGCCGGATGCCCGTCTACCAGGGCTCCATCGACGAGGTCGTCGGGATCCTGCTCGTCCGGGAGATCGTCGGGGAGGTCCGCCACGGCCGCCCCATCCCGCTCGCGAAGTACCTGAAGCCGCCCTTCTTCGTCCCGGAGCAGATGAAGGTCTCCCGCCTCCTGAAGGAGATGCAGCGCCGCAGGACGCACCTCGCCGTGGTGGTGGACGAGTTCGGCGGCACGAGCGGCATCGTCACGCTCGAGGACGTCATCGAGGAGATCGTCGGGGAGATCCAGGACGAGGGCGACGTCGAGACCTCGCCGGTGAAGGCGGTCGCGCCCGGCGTCTGGCTCGCCGACGGCGGCGTGCCCCTCCACGACCTCGAGGGCGTGCTGAACGAGCCGCCCGCCGACGGGGCGGCGGACGGAGGCGCGCCGGAGCGCCGCGAGATCCGCTTCCCGGAGCAGGGCGACTACGAGACGCTCGGCGGCTTCGTGACCGCGGAGGCCGGGCGCGTGCCTCCGGTGGGCGCGACCGTCACCTGGGACGGGCTCACCTTCACGGTGCGGGGCGGCGACGAGCGCCGCGTCACCAAGGTCGAGATCGCGCGACGCGATCCCGACCGGGCGCGGGCGGGGGCCGCGCCTTAAGGACGACCTGGACGTGATCCCGCACGACGACAGGCCCGATCTCCGGGGGCTCCCCCCGGACGCGCTCGCCGCGCTGGTGGCCGCGCTCGGGGAGCGCCCCTTCCGCGCGAGGCAGCTCTTCCGCTGGCTCCACCGCGCCGGCGCCGCGAGCCTCGACGAGATGACCGACGTGCCGCGGGCGCTCCGGGAGGCGCTCGCCGTTCGTGCCCGGCTCACCACGCTCGACGTCGCGCGCGAGCAGCGGTCGGCGGACGGCACGATCAAGTGGACCTGGCGGACCCGGGACGGGAAGCTCGTCGAGTCCGTCTACATGCCGGAGCCGGAGCGGCGGACGCTGTGCGTGTCGTCGCAGGTCGGGTGCGCGGTCGGGTGCACGTTCTGCCTGACCGGGACGATGGGGCTCGCGCGGAACCTCGAGCCGGGCGAGCTGGTCGACCAGGTGCACCGCGCCAACCGCCGCCTCGTCGAGCTCGGGCTGGGGGAGAGGCCTCGCCCGCTCACGAACCTCGTGTTCATGGGGATGGGCGAGCCCCTCGCGAACTACCGGAGCCTCAAGGTCGCGCTCGACCTCCTCCTGTCCGGCGAGGGGCCGAACTTCTCGCAGCGGCGCGTCACCGTCTCCACCTCGGGGCTCGTCCCGGGCATCCGGCGGCTCGGGGAGGAGACGCTCGTGAAGCTCGCGGTGTCGCTCAACGCGACGACCGATCCCCAGCGCGACGCGATCATGCCGATCAACCGGCGCTACCCGCTCGCCGAGCTGCTCGCCGCCTGCCGCGCGTTCCCGGCCCGCAACGGCCGCCGGATCACCTTCGAGTACGTGATGCTCGCGGGCGTGAACGACGATCTCGAGGACGCCCGCCGGCTGGCCCGGCTCGTCCGCGGGATCCCCGCCAAGGTGAACCTCATCCCGTACAACGAGAACCCGGGGCTCGGGTACCGCGCGCCCGCGCCGGAGCGGGTGAGCGCATTCCAGGAGGAGCTCGCGGCGCGGAACCTCACCGTCGTGGTGCGCCGGAGCCGCGGGGCCGACATCTCGGCCGCCTGCGGGCAGCTCGCGGCGGAGGGCGGGCCGGGGGACCCGCGGCGCGCGACGGCGTCGTTGACCGGGGCGGCGCCGGCGAGCTAAAGGACCGCCCGGACAGGTCTGCAGGCCGCAAGGAGCGGGCCGGCACGTTTCGCCTCGCGGAAGGTGCCCGGCCCGGAGATGGACGGCCTGGTGAGAAAGGCGCCATGCCCCTCCTCGTCGTAGGCTCGGTCGCCCTCGACTCGCTCGAGACGCCCTTCGGACGGCGCGACGACGTCCTGGGCGGCTCGGCGTCGTACTTCTCGGTGTGCGCGAGCTTCTTCGGCCCGACCCGCATGGTCGCGGTCGTGGGGGAGGACTTCCCGGAGGAGCACCTCCGGTTCTTCGCCTCGCGCGGCGTGGACCTCGCCGGCCTCTCGCGCGTGCCGGGCCGCACCTTCCGCTGGAAGGGGCGCTACGAGTTCGACCTCAACACGGCGCACACGCTCGACACGCAGCTCAACGTGTTCGCGGACTTCCGGCCGGACCTGCCGCCGCACTACCGCGACTCCGAGTACGTGTTCCTCGGGAACATCGACCCGGACCTGCAGCGGGCGGTCCTCGACCAGGTGCGCGCGCCCCGGTTCGTCGCCTGCGACACCATGAACTTCTGGATCGAGTCGAAGCGGGAGAGCCTCCTCAGGACCCTCCGCCGCGTGGACATGCTGTTCGTGAACGACGCGGAGGCGCGCGAGCTCGCGGGGGAGCACAACGTCGTCAACGCGGCGCGGCGCATCCTGTCCTTCGGCCCGCGGTCCGTCGTCGTGAAGCGCGGCGAGTACGGGGCGCTCTTCTTCTCCGGCGACGAGGTCTTCGCCGCGTCGGCCTACCCGCTGCCGGCGGTGTTCGACCCCACCGGCGCGGGCGACAGCTTCGCCGGCGGGTTCATGGGCTACCTCGCCCGCTGCCGCCGCGAGGACCACGCCACCATGCGCCGCGCCATCGTGGTGGGGAGCGTGCTCGCGAGCTTCGCGGTGGAGCAGTTCTCGCTCGAGCGGCTCCGGACGCTCGCGCCGGAGGAGATCCGCGCGCGGTTCGCGGAGGCCCGGCAGCTCGCCCACTTCGACGACCTCGAGGCCGACCTGTTCGCCCCGGCCCGGGCCGATTGACGCCCATTCCGCCGGGCGGCTACCATCCCGAACCTCGCGTCCGGGAAGCGGACCGCGCAATGCGCATCGGGATCATCTCCGACATCCACGCCAACCTCGAGGCGCTGACGCGGTCGCTCGCCGCGCTCGAGCGGAGCCGGCCGGACCGGGTGATCTGCCTCGGCGACGTGGTGGGCTACGGCGCCAGCGTGAACGAGTGCTGCGACCTCGTCCGCAAGGTCTCCGAGGTGACGCTCCTCGGAAACCACGACGCCGCGGTTTCGGGCCGGATGGACTACAGCTTCTACTACGACGCCGCACGCCACGCCCTCGACTGGACGGCCTCGCGCATCTACCCGGACCACGCGGAGTGGCTCCGGACGCTCCCCTACGCGCACCGGCTCGAGAACGTCCAGTTCAGCCACGGGAACCCGGTCCAGCCCGACGCGTACGAGTACGTGTTCGCCATCGAGCAGGCGCGCGAGCTGCTCCCGCACCTCGACGCGCTCGCCGACGTGAACTTCATCGGCCACTCCCACCTGTGCAAGGCGTTCGCCCTGAACGCGGCCGGGGACGTGACCGAGGTGGTCGCGACGAAGTTCGGCCTGCGCCGCGGCTACAAGTACGTCATCTCGGTCGGCTCGGTCGGGCAGCCGCGCGACTGCGACAACCGCGCGAGCTTCGTGGTGTACGACACGCAGGCGCGCACGGTGGAGTACCACCGCGTCCCGTACGACATCGAGACGGCCGCCCAGAAGATCTTCGACGCCGACCTCGCGCTCAACTTCGGGAAGCGGCTCTTCCTCGGGGTCTGACCTCGGACTCGCCGCTCGAGACGGCGAGACGCGGGTCAGACGACGCTGAGGTGCGTCCCGAGCCTCCACCCGCTCGTCACGCCGTCCGCGTCCATCGCCACCACCCCGAGCCCCGCGTCCACGGACAGCCGGGACGGCGCCGCGCCCGGGATCGCGCCGACGATCTCGCCCGTCCGGGCGTCGAGCGCGGCGAGACCGTCCGCGGCGGGGACGATCACGGTCGACCGCGCGACCGCAGGCGGCGCCGTGCCGAGGAGCGGCTGGCCCGCCGCCGCCGGCCGGCTCCACCGGACGGCGCCGTCGCGCCCCAGCGCCACGACCGCGCCGCGCGGGTCGCGCACGACCAGCAGCGCGCCGGCCGCCGCGAGCGACGGCGCGCCGGCGAGCAGCGGCGGCGCCACGATCCACCCGGACGCGCCGTTCCGCTCGACCGCGCACAGCGCGGGGTCGCCGCCGATCGTGCCGCCGACGACGAGCCGGCGCCCCCAGCCGAGGGGTGGTCCCGCCGGGACGAGGTCGAGCCGCGCCTCCCACAGCCGCGCGCCCGAGGCGGGGTCGATCGCGACGAGCGCCGCGCCCGGGTCGGCCTCGGCGAGCGCGAGGCAGGCTCGTCCGGCGGCCGCGGGGGCGCGCGCGACCGGCCCCGGCGCGCGGACGCGCCACGCGACGCGCCCCGCCGCGTCGACGCCGTAGACGAACCCCGTGTCCGCGCCCGCCGCCGCGATCCCGCCGAACGGCGCGACCTCGAGGCGCGAGGCGCCGGGCGGCTCGAGCCGCCACAGCGTGCGCCCCGATCCCGGGTCGAGCCCGGTCAGGGCACCGCGCTCCGCGACGACGAGAGGGCCGCGGGAGAGGCCGACCGCGCCCGTGGGCGGGCCGCCCGGGAGCGCGCGCGACCAGAGCGCCCGGCCCGTGCGCGGCGAGAGCGCCGCGAGCGCGCCACCGCGCGCGACGACGACCGCGCCGGGCACCGCGGCCGCGAAGGCGCACCCGGGGACGCGCCAGGCCACGGCGCCGCTCGCCCGCGCGACCGCGATCACCTCCGCCGCGCCCGCGGCGACCACGAGGCCGCCCGCGGGGAGGAGGCCCGCCCCCGCGGGAAGGCCCGCGTCCACCGCGAACGTCCGCCGGAACCGGAGCCGCCGCAGCCGGCCGGGGCCGAGCGCGCGCTGCGGGACCCGCGGCGCCGCCGGCGGGCGCGCCGGGGCGCCGGCCGGCCCGGCCCGATCGCCCTCCGCCAGCTCGGCGATCTGCGCGATGCGCGCGGCCGCCGCCGCCTCGAGCTCCGCGAGGAAGGCGTTCTCCGCCTGCCGCGGGTTCCGCGCCCGCGCCGTCCGGCCGAGCTCGAGCGCCGCCTCGGCGAGCGCCCTCGCGAGGTCGAGCGGGGGGCAGGGGACCGGGGCCGCGCCGGGCGCGGTCGCGGTGCGCGCGACGAGGTCGAGCGCGAGCGCGCGCGCGGCGCCGGCCCGCCCGTGGGCGAGCGGGATCTCGAACGACGGCTCGCCGCGCCGGACCGCGCCGAGGAGGCCGTCCGCCGCGGCGCCGAGATCGCGGAGGACGAGGAAGGGCAGCCCGGCCGCCGCCAGGATCTCGCGGCCGTCCGCGGTCCGGAGCGAGAGGCGGCCCGGCGCGAGCAGCGACCCGAGGTCGGGCCGGCCGCCCTCGTACGCGTCGAGGACGCCGTCCTCGTCGGCGAGCTCGACGACGCAGGCCACCCGTCCCGGCGCGCGGGCCGGCGGGGGCCGGCGCCGGGCCGACGCCGCGCGCGGCCGGCGCGGCGGGGTCGACTCCGCGCGGCGGAGATCGCGGGCCGCGGCGCGCAGGCGGCGCGACTCGCGATCGGCCTCCTCCGGGATCACCTCGGCGAGCTCCCGGCAGAACGTGGCGGACGCGTCCAGGGCGGCCGCGGCGAGTTCCTCCACGTCGACCTCCACCTCGCGCGCGAGCACGCGCGACGGGCGCGACAGGGCGACGATCGTCAGGAGCGCGCTCGGCCCGCGGCGGCGGATCACGACCTCGAGCTCGCCGTCGGGCAGCGTGAACGTCGCGTGCGGCGCGCCGCGCGCGACGCGCGCCACCGCCCGCAGGAGCGCCTCGAGCGCCGGGAGGAGCGGCCCCTCCGCCCGCCCGGCGGCGAGGTCGACGCCGTCCACCTCGACGGCGAGGGCGTCCACGACGGCGCGCGCCGCAGCGGCCCGACCCATCCCGCCGCCCAGGGCGGCGCGGAGGCGCGGGTCGTGCCGCCAGCTCGAGCCGGTGCGGATCCGGATCATCCTTCGTGGAGCATCACCGCGGAATCACGACCTTTCAACGTTGACACGCCGGGAGCTCGGCACCAAGATGGCGGCTCTCATTCCTTCCTGACATAGGGCGTACATGACGTTCACCGAAGCCGCGATCGAGGTCCTGCGGCGCGAGGGAAAGCCCCTTCACTTCGGCAAGATCGCGGAGATTGCCATCCGGGAGAACCTGCTCGACCACGTCGGCAAGGTCCCGGAGGAGACGATGGCCGGGCAGCTCGCGGCGCACTGCCGCCTGCCGGGCATCGACCGCCGCCTGATGCCGGTCCAGACGGGGACCTTCGCGCTCGTCGAGTGGGGGCTCGAGGAGGATCCCGCGGGGCTCGAGGGGATCGTGGAGCCGCCGCCGGAGCAGGAGCTGCCGTACCGGGGGCGGGAGCGCCACCCGGTGCCCTCGCGCGAGCTGGCGCGCGCCGCCCGCGATGGCCGCGGGCGGCGACGCGACGAGGAGGAGCGCCGCGGGCGCAGGTTCCCGCCGCCGGCGGAGGTCGCGTACGAGATCCTCGCCGGCGCGGGCCGCCCCCTCGGGCTCACGGAGATCGCGGCGCAGGGCGCCGAGCGCCTCCTCATGCCGGACGCGTTCGTCCGTGACGTGGGGTCGCTGCGCGCGGCGCTCTCCGAGGACAACCGCCGGCGCGAGGCCGGCGGGCGCAAGCCCCTGTTCCAGATCGACGGCGACACGGTCACGCTCGTGGCGCAGCCCGAGCCGGGCGAGCGCATCGCCGCGCCGGCGCCGGCCGCGCGCGCCGCCGCGACGCCGCAGGACCTGCGGCGGGCGGGGCTCGCGGCGCTCCGCAGGCGCCTGCGCGAGTGCGACGGGCCCACGCTGGAGCACGTCGCCGGCAAGCTCCTCGAGAAGCTCGGCTTCCGCGAGCTGAAGGTCGCCAAGCGCGGCCGGGAGCACGTCGTCTACACCGCCCGCAGGCGGATGGGGCTCGGCGACGTACGGCACGGGATCCGGATCCTCCGCGGCGGCGGCGACGTCGTCCGGCGCGACGTGGGCGACCTGCGGCGCGACCTCGGCCACTACGGTGCGCAGATCGGGATCGTCCTCGGCGCGGGCGACGCGGGGCGGGACGTCCGCGGCGACGCCGCCGCGGCAGGCCAGCTCCCGATCATGCTCCTCTGCGGCGAGGCGCTCGCCGAGGCGTTCGCGGACGCGAGCCTCGGGTGCGTCCCCGTGGTGGTTCCGGAGGTGGACGAGGACTTCTTCCGGGGAGCCGCCGAGGCCGCCGACCGCGAGGAGACCGCCCGCCGCACGCGGCGCGACGAGCGCGAGCGGCGCGAGGGCCGCGAGGGCCGCGAGCGGCGCGAGGCGAGGGAAGGCCGCGAGGCGAGGGAGGGGCCGGAGGCGAGGGAAGGCCGCGAGGGCAGCGAGCGCCGCCGCGACGAGGAGGAGCGCGCCGCGCCCGCCGCGGACGACGCCGAGGCCGCGCAGGCGCCCGCCGACGCCGCGACGCAGGTCGCCGCCGACGCGACGGGGGAGGCCACCCCGCCGGAGCTCGCGCCCGCCGACGACGACGGCGAGGGGGAGGACGAGGGTCCGGAGGACGAGGGCGACGAGCCCGGCGTGAAGGCGCCGGCCGAGGCCGGCGCGGAGGGTGGCGCGGAGGGAGAGCGCCGCCGCCGTCGTCGCCGCCGCCGCCGCCGCGGCGGGCGCGGGAGGGGACGCGAGGGTGCGGGCGCCGGAGCCGAGCCGTCGGCACCCGCGCCACAGGCGGGCGCGGCGCCGGCCGAGGGCGGTGCGGCGGCGCCCGCCGCCGCGGCCGGCGAGCCCGCCTCGGAGCCGGCCCCGCCCGCGGCGCCGCCGGCGGAACCGGGCGGCGAGGCCGGTTCCTAGGGTGCTCCGGTTGCGGACGCCCGGGCGGCCCTGCTACTGGGTGGACGTGAGGCTCCGGGTCGCCCTGACGGCGCTCCTGCTCGCCGTCGCCTGCTCGCGCGGCGGGCCCGCCTCGGTCCACGTCGTCTCGGTCCGGGCGACCGGGCTCGGGGGCGAGGCGCTGCGCGAGGCGGGGCTCGACGAGGCGACGCTCGAGGCCGCCGCGCGCGACGCGCTCGCCGCGGCGGGCTTCGCGGCGGGAGAGGGCAAGCGTCCGCACCGCGCCGAGATCTCCGTGGACGGCGTGCGGCTCGCGCCGCCGGGGGCGGCCGGCGGCGCGCCCCGCGTCGAGGTGTCGATCGAGCTCTCGCTCGCTCCGGCCGAGCCGGGAGCGGGCGGCGCCACGCGCGAGGCGGGGACCGGCTCCGCCCCGCTGACGGGCGGCAACCCGCGGCGGGACTGGCGGACCGCGGCCGAGCGGGCCGCGCGCCAGGCGGCGGAGGGGCTGGCGCTCGCCTACGCGGAGGACGCGAAGTCGCTCGACAAGCTCATCGCCGACCTGTCCTCGGAGGACCCGCGCGTGCGGGATCACGCGGTGCGCGTCCTCGCGGACCGGCGCAGCCCGGCCGCCGTCCCCGCCCTGCTCGAGCGGCTCAAGGACGAGGACCGGCGCGTCGTCCACCGTGCCGTCGGCGCGCTCGCGCAGATCGGGGACGAGCGTGCCGTGCCGGCGCTCATCGACCTCTCCCGCTCCGGCGACCCCGCGCTGGCCGCGCGCGTCGCCCGGATCATCGGCGACATCGGCGGGGCGGAGGCGGAGGGGTACCTCCTCACGCTCGAGGCCGGGCACCCGGACCCGCGGGTGCGGAGCGCGGCGCGCGAGGCGCTCGCGGATCTCGAGGCGCGCGCCGCCGACCGGAAGGGCTCGGTGGCGGCGCGGAAGTGAGCGGCCGCCCGGGCCGCCGATTTCCGCTAAGATGCCCGACCCATGACAGTCCGGACGCTCCTGCCGCTCGCCGCGCTCGCCTGCGCCTGCGCCGGCGCCCCCGCGGCGCCGCCCCCGGCCCGCGCGCAGTCGCCCGCCGACTTCTTCCCGCTCGCGGTCGGGAACGAGTGGGTCTACCGCGACGAGTCGCCGGCCCTGCCGGCGGAGCGGCGGGGCGCCACGCGGACGGTGCGGATCCTCGAGCGGACGAAGGACGGCTACTACCGCGACAACGAGCGGGGCGAGCTGCGCGCCGATCCCGACTGCGTGCACGACCGGGCGCGCCGGCTCCTCTGCGCACCGTTCGAGCTCGGGAAGACGTGGGCGTCCGTGGTGTCCGTGAGCTCGACCGAGCGGTACGAGATCGCCGCCGTCGGCGAGGCCGTCACCACGCCCGCGGGCCGGTTCGACGGCTGCGTGCGGGTCCGCGCCCACAACCGGGCGTCGCGGACCACCGACCACGTCCTCGAGATCACCTACGCGCCGGGCGTCGGTCCGGTCCGGATCGAGACCGCGGTGGTCGTGGACGGGAAGGTCACGCCCCAGGTGCGCGCCGTCCTCGAGCGGTACCGCGTGGGGGCGCGCTGAGCCATGCGCGAGGTCGGCATCGGCATCGCGGGGTTCGGGACCGTGGGCGGCGGCGTCCTGTCCATCCTCCGCAAGCACGCCGGCGACATCGAGGCGCGGCTCGGGGCGCGGATCGTGGTGCGGCGCGTCGCGGTGCGCGATCCGCGGAAGGAGCGGGCGGGGGACGTCGACCGGACCCTGCTCACGACGCGCCTCGAGGACCTCGCGGCCGATGAGGCGATCGCGGTGGTGGTCGAGCTCATCGGCGGCGTGGACCAGGCGTTCGAGCTCGTGCGCGGCGCCCTCGAGCGCGGGAAGCACGTCGTCACCGCGAACAAGGCGCTCCTCGCGGCGCGGGGGGAGGAGCTGTTCCGGCTCGCGCGCGAGAAGGGCGTCGACGTCTACTACGAGGGCGCGGTCTGCGGGGGCGTGCCGGTCATCCGCACGCTGCGCGAGGCGCTCGCGTCGGACCGCATCCACGCGCTCCACGGCATCGTCAACGGCACGACCAACTTCATCCTCACCGCGATGGCCGAGCGGGGCGAGCCCATCGGCGCGGCGCTCGCGGAGGCGCAGCGGCTCGGGTACGCCGAGGCGGACCCCACGCTCGACGTCTCGGGCGGGGACGCGGCGCAGAAGCTGTGCGTGCTCGCGCAGCTCGCCTTCGGCGCCCGCCTCTCCCCGGCCGACGTCCTCACGGAGGGGATCATGGAGCTCACGCCCGAGGACTTCGCCTGGGGGAGGGAGCTCGGGTGGGCGCTGAAGCTCCTCGCGATCGCGCGGCGCTGCGGCCCCGCGGCCCCCGGCGGCCCGGACCAGCTGGAGGCGCGGGTCCACCCCGCCTTCATCCCGGCGGGCTCGCTCCTCGCGGGCGTCCGCGGCGCCATGAACGCGGTGCTCATCGACTCCGAGGCGCTCGGCCCCTCGCTCCTCTACGGCCAGGGGGCGGGCGCGATGCCCACCGGCAGCGCGGTGGTGTCGGACATCATCGACCTCACCCGGAACATCCTCGCCGGCAGCCCCGGTCGCGTGCCGCTCCCGCCCGCCGAGCCGCGCGTCGCGCTGCGGCCCCACGGCGACGTGCGCTGCGCCTACTACCTGCGCTTCGCGGTGAAGGACGAGCCCGGCGTGCTCGCCAACATCGCCTCGCGGCTCGCGAAGTGGCGCATCTCGATCGCAGCCGTGCAGCAGCGCGAGCAGAACGACGAGGGGAAGCCCGTCCCCCTCGTGATCGTCACGCACCGGGCGCGCGAGGCGGACCTCCGCGCCGCGATCGCCGAGATCGACCTGTCGCCGACGACGCTCGCGGCGACGCGGCTGGTCCGGATCGAGCACGCCTGAGGCGGCCATGGTCAGGACCGAGCTCCGGGTGATCTACGGCGACACCGATCGGATGGGCGTCGTCTACTACGCGAACTACCTGCGCTGGTTCGAGGCCGGGCGGAACGAGCTCGTCCGCGCCCGCGGGCTCACCTACCGCGAGGTCGAGCAGCGGTTCCGCCTGATGCTGCCGGTCACCGAGGCGCACGTCGCCTACCGGGCGCCGGCGCGGTACGACGACGTCATCGCGGTCGAGACGTCGGTCGGCGAGGTGCGCCGCGCCTCCGCCCGGTTCGACTACCGGATCGTCCGCGGGGACGAGCTCCTCGCGACCGGCCACACCGTCCACGCCTGCGTGGACCTCGAAGGGCGGGTGCAGCGCATGCCCCCCGAGCTCCTCCAGCGGCTCGGGGAGCCCGAGGGGACCTGAGCCCCGGGAGGAGAGCCCATGGATCGGAACCTCGCGCTCGAAGCGGTCCGCGTGACCGAGGCCGCGGCGCTCGCGTCGGCGCGGCTCATGGGGCGCGGCGATCGCGAGGGCGCCGATCGCGCCGCCGTCGAGGCGATGCGCAGCGCCTTCCAGGACCTGTCGATCCGCGGCGAGGTGGTGATCGGCGAGGGGGAGCGCGACGAGGCGCCGATGCTGTTCATCGGCGAGCGGGTCGGGCGCGCCGGGGACGGCGACCTCGAGGTCGAGATCGCGGTGGACCCGCTCGAGGGGACGAACCTCTGCGCGACCGGCGCGCCGAACGCGCTGAGCGTCATCGCCATGGGCGAGAAGGGGAAGCTCCTGCGCGCCCCCGACACCTACATGGAGAAGATCGCCGTCGGGCCGGGCGCCCGCGGCGCGATCGACCTCCGCCGGGCGCCGACCGAGAACCTGCGCGCCATCGCGGACGCCCTCGGGAAGTACGTCGAGGACCTCACCGTCGTGATCCTCGAGCGGCCCCGCCACGACGCGCTCGTGCGGGAGGTCCGCGCCGCGGGAGCGCGGATCAAGCTCATCCCCGACGGCGACGTCGCCGGCGCGCTCAACACCTGCTTCCCGGACACCGGCGTCGACGTCCTCATGGGCGTGGGCGGCGCGCCGGAGGGCGTCATCGCGGCGGCGGCGCTCCGCTGCGTCGGGGGCGACATGCAGGGGCGGCTCCGGTTCCGCGGCGAGGCCGAGCGGGAGCGCGCCCGCGGGATGGGGCTCGCCGACCTCGACAGGGTGATGAGCGCCGAGGAGCTGGCGGGCGGGAGCGTGATGTTCGCCGCGACCGGGGTCACGAACGGCGACTTCCTGAAGGGCGTGCGCTTCACGGGCGACGGGGCGCGCAGCCACTCGGTGGTGATGCGCTCGCGGACGGGCACGATCCGCTACATCGAGACGGTGCACCGGTTCACGCGCAACCCGAACTACGGGTGGTAGCGCGCGCTGCGTCCGGGGCCGCGGCGGGTTACCTTGCGGGTGGACGGCGGCCCGCCCGGCCGCGTTGCGGCGGGGGCCCGGCGGAGGTGCCATGGCGAAGGTGACGAAGCAGGTGACCGTCGACGCGCCGATCGAGCGGTTCTACGACCTCGTCGTGGACTACGAACGCTATCCCGAGTTCGTCCCCGGGATCCACGGCTGCCGTGTCCTCACGCAGCGTCCCGAGAAGCACGTGGAGTACCAGCTCGACCTCGGCGTGAAGCGGATCCGGTACGTCCTGCGGATGGAGGAGCGCCGGCCGACCCACGTCTCGTGGTCGCTCGTCTCGGGCGAGATGATGAAGATGTCCAGCGGCTCCTGGGAGCTCTCGCCCCGCGACGGGCGAACGCACGCCGTCTACACGGTCGAGATCCAGATCACGCGTCCGCCGCTCGTCCCCCAGGCGATCGTCGACCGCGTGAGCGACGAGCTCACCCGGGTCCAGCTCCCGAGGACGCTCGACGCGTTCAAGGCGCGAGCGGAGCGCGCGAGGTAGGCCCGGCCGCGCCGGCGGCCGCCCCGCCGTCCGATGGGGTCGTCCGAACGGGCCCCACCGGCCCGGAGTGTTCGCCGGGCGCCACGCCGGTGAGCCGCGCCGGCACGGCGCTCGGTGTGGGCGCGCGCTCACCGCGAGGGGCCGCCGCTCCGCGCCTTGACCCCTCGGAGGAGCGGGTGCTACGTAGGGACAAGAGCCCGCTTGGGGCGAGCTGAAACTGCGCGAGCGCGGAAGGCGTCCTACATACAGGTGCCCTGCACCGCACGGAGGGAAGGAGGCCGCGAGGAACGCGGTTTGCACGAGTGGCAGGACGATGGCGACGCAGGAGAACGTGATGCTGGACGCCTACGTCATCGAGGAGATCAAGCGCCGCGAGCGCGAGAAGGGCAAGGACGACCGCCCCTCCGTCGAGTTGCCGCTCCCCCTCCCGCCTCCGGACCGCTCGCCGGATCGGGAGAAGGACGACCGCGGCGACCGGGGCGTCGTGATCATCGACTACTCCAGCTAGAGAACCGCGCTCGCCAGCGGCGAACGCGTTCCGGAGGCGCGGATCCCAACGGATCGGGCGCCTCTTCGTTCTTTCCGGCGCGCGCACCGTTGCAGCCGAAACCATTTGACGCGGACGGCCGCGGACGGGCACATTCCCGCACCTCCGGAGGATGCCGATGACCGAGATCATCAACGTGACGGCGCGCGAGATCCTCGACTCCCGCGGGAACCCGACCGTCGAGGTCGAGGTGGCGATCGGGACGGGCGACGTCGGGCGCGCGGCGGTGCCATCGGGCGCCTCCACCGGCGAGCACGAGGCGCTCGAGCTGCGCGACGGCGACAGGAAGCGGTATCTCGGCAAGGGCGTCCGCAAGGCCGTCGCCAACGTGGTGGACCTGATCGGCCCGGCGGTGGTCGGGCTGGACGCCTCCGACCAGGCGGCGCTCGACGCGCGCATGATCGAGCTCGACGGGACGCCGACGAAGGCGAAGCTCGGCGCGAACGCCGTCCTCGGCGTGTCGCTCGCCGCGGCGAAGGCCGCGGCCGCCGCGCACGAGCTGCCGCTCTACCGGTACGTCGGCGGCGCGGGCGCGCGGACCCTGCCCGTGCCGCTCATGAACATCCTGAACGGCGGCGCACACGCCGACTCGAACGTCGACATCCAGGAGTTCATGGTCGTCCCGCTCGGCGCGCCGACGTTCGCGGAGGGGCTCCGCTACGGCGCCGAGATCTTCCACGCCCTCAAGAAGGTCCTGAAGGAGAAGGGCGCCGCGACCGGCGTCGGCGACGAGGGCGGCTACGCCCCGAGCCTCGGGTCGAACGAGGAGGCGCTCGCCCTCATCATGAAGGCGATCGAGGCGGCGGGGCTGAAGCCGGGCGAGCAGGTCGCCCTCGCCCTCGACTGCGCGGCGAGCGAGTTCTTCGACGCGGCGAGCGGCAAGTACGCGCTCGAGGGGGAGGGGAAGTCGTTCGACGGCAAGGGGCTCGTGGACTACTACGCCTCCCTCGCGGCGAAGTACCCGATCGTCTCCATCGAGGACGGCTGCGCGGAGGACGACTGGGCGACCTGGAAGCTCCTCACCGACCGGCTCGGCGCGAAGATCCAGCTCGTGGGCGACGACCTGTTCGTCACGAACGTGACGCGCCTCTCGCGCGGCGTCGCCGAGGGCGTCGCGAACTCGATCCTCGTGAAGGTGAACCAGATCGGCTCGCTCACGGAGACGCTCGAGGCCGTGCGGATGGCGCACCGGGCCGGCTTCACGAGCGTGATGAGCCACCGCTCCGGCGAGACCGAGGACACCACCATCGCCGACCTGTCCGTCGCCTGCGACTGCGGCCAGATCAAGACGGGCTCCGCCTCCCGCACCGACCGGATCGCCAAGTACAACCAGCTCCTGCGCATCGAGGAGGAGCTCGGGAAGGGCGCCCGCTACGCGGGGCGCGCCGCGTTCCGGGCGCTCCGCTGAGCCTGCGGCGGTTTGACACAGCCGAGCGCGCTCGCTAGCTTCCGCCTCCCGAACGCGTCCGGTCGGGGAGGAGTGTGGGAATGCGAGCCGAGTGGATCGCGAGGCGCCGCGGCCAGGGCGACGTCACGCAGCTGCGCCTCGCGCGGCGCGGCGTCGTCACCGAGGAGATGGCCTTCGTCGCCTCCCGCGAGCGGCTCGACGCCGAGGTCGTCCGCGACGAGGTCGCGCGGGGCCGGCTCGTCATCCCCGCGAACGTCGCCCACCCGGAGCTCGAGCCGGTCGGGATCGGGACGGCGGCGCGGTGCAAGATCAACGCGAACATCGGGAACAGCGCCGTCACCTCCGACGCGTCCGGGGAGCTCGCGAAGCTGGCGGTCTGCCTGAAGTACGGCGCCGACACCGTGATGGACCTCTCGACGGGCGGCGACATCCCCCAGATCCGCGAGGCCATCCTCCGCCACAGCCCCATCCCGGTGGGGACCGTCCCGATCTACGAGTGCCTCGCCCGCGTGGACGACGTCGCGGACCTCACCCCGCGGCTGATCCTCGAGGTCATCGAGGCGCAGGCGGCGCAGGGCGTGGACTACATGACCATCCACGCGGGCCTGCTCCGCGACCTCGTGCCGCTCGCGCAGCGGCGCGTCACCGGGATCGTCTCGCGCGGCGGCGCGCTCCTCGCGCAGTGGATGCTCGCGAACCGCGCGGAGAACCCGCTCTACACCCACTTCGACGCGATCTGCGACGTGTTCGCGCGCCACGACGTGACCTTCTCGCTCGGCGACGGGCTGCGCCCCGGGTGCCTGGCGGACGCGTCCGACGCGGCGCAGTTCGGCGAGCTCCGCGTGCTCGGCGAGCTGACGCGCCGGGCGCGCGACCGCGGCGTCCAGGTGATGGTCGAGGGGCCCGGGCACGTCCCGCTCGACCAGATCGCGATGAACATGGAGAAGGAGCGCGAGCTCTGCGACGACGCGCCCTTCTACGTGCTCGGCCCCGTCGTGACCGACATCGCCCCCGGGTACGACCACATCACGAGCGCCATCGGGGCGGCCGTCGCCGCCCAGCACGGCGCCGCCATGCTCTGCTACGTCACGCCCGCCGAGCACCTCGGGCTGCCCGACGTCGACGACGTCCGGCAGGGGATCGTGGCGTACAAGATCGCGGCGCACGCCGCCGACGTCGCCCGGCACCGCCCCGGGGCGCGCCAGCGCGACGACGACATGGCCCGCGCGCGGTACGCGTTCGACTGGAACCGGCAGTTCGAGCTGTCGCTCGACCCGGACACCGCCCGGGCGAAGCACGACCAGAACCTGCCGGGCGAGGGCTTCAAGGCCGCCGAGTACTGCTCGATGTGCGGCCCCAAGTTCTGCTCGATGCGGATCTCCGGCCACCTCGCCGAGGCCGGCGCCCCGCCCTGCGCCGCGGAGGAGGACCCGGCGCGCGGTCCGCTCCGGCCCCCGCCGTGAACCCGGCCGGTCCGGCGGATTTCCGCCGGTCCAGGCGGCGCGCACGGATTAGGATGGCCCGGTGGCGTCCCGGATCACGGTCTACGAGGTCGGCCCGCGCGACGGGCTCCAGAACGAGGCGATCAGCGTCCCGACCGCCGACAAGCTCGCGCTCATCGCCGCGCTCGCGGCGGCAGGGCTCCGGCGGATCGAGGCGACGAGCTTCGTCTCCCCGCGCTGGATCCCGCAGCTCGCGGACGCCGCGGACGTGACCGCGGCGCTCCCCGCCGTCCCGGGCGTCTCCTACGTCGTCCTCGTGCCCAACGCGAAGGGGCTCGAGCGGCTCGTGGCGGCGCTCCACCGGCCGGGCGCGGGGGGCGCGCCCGTGGAGGCGGCGGTGTTCCTGTCCGCCTCCGAGACGCACAACCGCAAGAACGTGAACAAGGGCGTCGAAGAGAGCCTGCGGGAGCTCGAGACCCTCGTCCCCGCGGCGCACGCCGCGGGGCTCCGGGTCCGCGGCTACGTGTCCACCGTGTGGGGCTGCCCGTACGAGGGCCGGGTCGAGCCGGCGCGCGCCGCCGAGGTGGTCGGGCGCCTCGTGGCGCTCGGGTGCGATCAGGTCTCCCTCGGCGACACCGTCGGGGTCGGCACGCCGGGCGAGACGCGGCGGATCCTCGGCCTCCTGCTGCGCGAGGTCCCCGCCGAGAAGCTCGCCCTGCACATGCACGACACGCGCGGCACCGCGCTCGCGAACGTCCTCGCCGGGCTCGACCTCGGCATCACCACCTTCGACGCCTCGATCGGCGGGCTCGGCGGCTGCCCGTACGCGCCGGGCGCGTCGGGGAACCTCGCGACCGAGGACCTCGTCTACATGCTCGACGGGATGGGGTACGAGACGGGGGTGGACCTCGCGAGGCTCGTCGAGGCGGGCGCGCTCGCGGAGCGGCTCGTCGGGCGGCGGCTGCCGGGGAAGACGCTGCGCGCCGAGCTCGCGCGCGCGGAGGCGTCCTCCCTCGCCCCCGCTCCGGAGGAGCGGCCCCCCCTCGCACCCGCCCCGGAGGACAGGCGATGACGGACGGGGAGATCCGCGTCGAGCGGCGCGGCGCGGTCGAGATCTGGACGATCGAGGGCGAGGCCCGCCGGAACTCCATCACGACGGCCTTCGTCTCCGCGCTCGGCGCGAACCTGTCGCGCGCGGCCGGCGACCGCGCGCTCCGGTGCGTCGTCGTGACCGGCGCCGGCGACAAGGCGTTCTGCGCCGGGGCGGACCTCAAGGAGCGCGCGCGGATGTCCGCCGCGGAGGTCCACGCGTTCCACGCCGCGCTCCGCGGCGCGCTGCGGGCGATCGAGGGCGCCCCGCAGCCGGTGATCGCCGCGATCAACGGCGCCGCGCTCGGGGGCGGCCTCGAGCTCGCGCTCGCGTGCGATCTCCGCGTGGCGGCCGACTCCGCCCAGCTCGGGCTGCCGGAGGTCTCCCTCGGGATCATCCCGGGCGCCGGCGGGACGCAGCGGCTCCCCCGCCTGGTGGGCGTCGCGCGCGCGAAGGACCTCGTGCTCACCGCGCGGCGGATCGGCGCCGCCGAGGCGCTCGCGATGGGGCTCGTCGCGCGGGTCGCGCCCGCCGCGCGGCTCCTCGAGGAGGCGCTCGCGCTCGCCGACCAGATCGCCCGCAACGCGCCGGTGTCGCTCCGCCAGGCGAAGCGCGCCATCGACGGCGGCCTGCACCTGCCGCTGGAGGAGGCGCTCGACCTCGAGAACCGCATGTACCAGGACTGCCTCGGCACGAAGGACCGGGTCGAGGCGCTGCGGGCGTTCGCGGAGAAGCGGCCGCCCGTCTTCACCGGCGAGTGAGCGCGCTCGCAGGAGGAACGACGTGCAGCGCGCAGCCGTCATCTCCGGGGACGTAATGAGGTAGGCTGCGCGCCGATGACGACCCTCGCAGAGCGCGTGCTGTCGGGCGACGTTCGCGCCGCGGCGCGGCTCATGCGCGACCTCGACGACCGCCTGCCGCCCGCGGAGGAGAGCCTGCGGGCGCTCTTCCCGAGGACGGGACGGGCGTACGTGGTGGGCCTCACCGGCTCGCCGGGCGCCGGGAAGTCGTCGCTCACCGATCGGCTCATCGGCCACCTCCGCCGGGCGGGCAAGACCGTGGGCGTCGTCGCGGTGGACCCGACGAGCCCGTTCTCCGGCGGCGCGATCCTCGGCGACCGCATCCGCATGCAGGACCACGCCCTCGACCCGGGCGTGTTCATCCGGTCGCTCGGGACGCGCGGCCACCTGGGCGGGCTCTCGCGCTCGACCGCCGACCTCGTGCACGTGATGGACGCGATGGGGAAGGACGTCGTCCTCGTGGAGACGGTGGGCGTCGGGCAGGACGAGATCGAGATCGCCTCGCTCGCCCACACGGTGGTGGTCGTCGCGGTGCCCGGGATGGGCGACGACGTGCAGGCGATCAAGGCGGGCGTGCTCGAGATCGCCGACGTGTTCGCCGTGAACAAGGCGGACCGGGAGGGCGCCGATCGCACGGTGCGGGACCTCCAGATGATGCTCGAGCTCCGCCGCACCGTGTCCGGGCGGCCCCTCGACCACGACGCCGCCCACCGCTTCACGGGCGGCCACCCCGCGGCGGCGCCCGGCGACGGCGGCGAGTGGGAGCCCCCCATCGTCCGCACCGTCGCGGTGAAGGACGAGGGCGTCGACGACCTGCTCCGGGCGATCGAGGCGCACCGCGCCCGGCTCGAGGCCACCGGCGAGCGCCGCACGCGGGAGGTGGCGCGCGCGCGCGCGGCGTTCGTCGCGGTGCTGCGGGAGCGGCTCCTCGCGGGCGCGCTCGACCGGCTCGAGGCGGAGCTGGGCCGGCTCGACGCGGTCGCCGAGCGCATCGCGGCGCGCGAGGCCGATCCCTACGCCCTCGCCGACGACCTCGCCGCGCGCCTGCGCGCCTGAGCGACGCCATGCCCGAGCCCGTCCCGCCCACCCTCGACGTCGCGCCCGCCGCCGGCGCGGCGGCGGACGATCCCGTGTCGTCCCTCGCCGAGCGGCTCGGGATCGCGCTCCCGGATCGCGCGATCTCGCTCGCGGCGCTCACCCACAAGTCCTACGTGAACGAGCACCGGGACGAGGAGGGGCTGCAGGACAACGAGCGGCTGGAGTTCCTGGGCGACGCCGTGATCGACCTCGCCGTGTCGCACCGGCTCATGGAGCGGTTCCCGGGCGCCCGGGAGGGCGATCTCTCGAAGATGCGCGCCGCCGTCGTCGACGAGCAGGGGCTGTCGGAGATGGCGCGCGCGCTGGACCTCGGCGGCCTGCTGCGTCTCGGCCGCGGCGAGGAGCTGACCGGGGGCCGCCAGAAGGCGTCGCTCCTCGCCGACGCGATGGAGGCGGTGATCGCGGCGGTGTACCTCGCCTCGGGGCTCGAGGCGGTCCTCGCGATCGTGGACCGCTTCCTCGGCGAGGCGTTCGCGCGCGCCGCCACCGGCACGCTCGACCGCGACTACAAGACCCAGCTGCAGGAGCTCGCGCAGAGCCGCCTGCGCGCGACGCCGCGCTACCGCGTCGTCGCGGAGCACGGGCCCGACCACTCGAAGACGTTCGAGGTCGAGACCGACCTGCGCGGCGAGGTGGTCGGGCGCGGCTCGGGCCGCTCGAAGAAGGACGCCGAGCAGGCGGCCGCGAAGCTCGCCCTCGACGCGGTGGCACGCCGGCTCGCGGCGGAGCCCGGGCCCGAGGCCGCCGCGGCGCCGCCCGCTCCGGCGCCGGAGCCCGAGCTCGCCGCCGTCGCCTCGCCTCCGCCCGAAGAGCGGCCCGCCGCCGCGGTCGAGCCGGAGGCGCCCGCCCGCCGCCGCGCCCCGGCCCGCCGCGGGGCGGCGGCGGCGCCGGCGCGCAAGAAGCGGGCGGCCGCTCCGGCCAAGAAGCAGGCCCGCAAGGGTCGCGCGAAGGCGTGAGCGGCCGTCTTTCCATTTGCCCGTCCGGGGCGGCGTCGCTAGCATCCCGCGCATGACCCGAACCGGAATCGCGATTGCACTGTCGGTGGCGCTCGCCGCGCCGCTCGCGGGCGCCCAGGCGCCCGCGCAGCCCGCCCAGAAGGAGAAGAAGATGACCGCGGAGTACGCCACGTTCAAGACCTCGCTCGGCGACATCGTCGTGAAGCTGCTCCCCGAGAAGGCGCCGAAGACCGTCGAGAACTTCGTCGGCCTCGCCGAGGGCAAGAAGGAGTGGAAGGACCCGCGCACCGGCCAGATGGTGAAGAAGCCGCTGTACGACGGGACCGTGTTCCACCGCGTGATCCCGCGGTTCATGATCCAGGGCGGCGATCCCCTCGGGACCGGCACCGGCGGCCCGGGGTACAAGTTCGCCGACGAGATCGGGCCGGACAACAGCTTCGACCGTCCGGGCCTGCTCGCCATGGCCAACGCCGGGCCGAACACCAACGGGTCGCAGTTCTTCATCACCGAGGTGCCGACCCCGCACCTGAACCGCGGCCACACGATCTTCGGCGAGGTGGTGAAGGGGCAGGAGCTCATCGCGAAGATCGCGGCGGCGGGCAACGCCAAGGTGAAGCTCGAGAAGGTCGTCATCAGCCGCGGCGCGCAGCCGTAGCGCGCCGCCCGGACCCCGAACCCCGGCGCCCGCCCCGGTCCCTCGGCCGCGGCGGGCGCGATCACCTCATGGCCAGCAGGAAGCCCACCGCGTTCCGCGCCGGGTTCGTCGCCATCGTCGGGCGGCCGAACGTCGGCAAGTCGACGCTCCTCAACCGCGTCCTCGGCGAGCACGTGGCGATCGTCACGCCGCGCCCGCAGACCACCCGGACCCGCATCCTCGGCGTGTGGAACGGGAAGGGGGCGCAGCTCGCCCTGTTCGACACGCCCGGCCTCCACCGCGCCAAGGGCGCGCTGAACCGCCGCATGGTCGAGGTGGCGCTCGCGACGCTCCGCGAGGTCGACGCCGTCCTCATGCTCGTCGAGGCGGGCACCGGCCCCGGCGGGCGCGTCGAGGTCGGCGAGGCGACGCGCTGGGCCATCGAGGAGGTCGCGCGCGCCGCGCGGCCCGCGATCCTCGGCGTGAACAAGCTGGACCGGGCGCCCCGGCCGACGCTCCTCCCGGTGATCGACGCCTACCGCGGGCTGCACGCGTGGGAGGAGATCGTCCCGTTCTCCGCGCTGACCGGCGAGAACGTCGACGTCCTGCTGGAGGCCCTCGTGAAGCACGTGCCCGAGGCCGACGCGCCGCTCTTCCCCCCCGACGTGATGACGGACCAGGCGGAGCGCCAGCTCGCGGCCGAGTACGTCCGCGAGCAGGTGATGCTCCAGACCCGGCAGGAGATCCCGTACGCGGCGGCCGTCGAGGTCGAGGAGTTCGACGAGTCCGCCCGGCGGGACGGCGGCGGGCTCGTGCGGATCGCGGCGCTCGTCTCGGTGGAGCGGGACTCGCAGAAGGCGATCGTGATCGGGAAGCAGGGGGCGATGCTGAAGCGGATCGGCACCCGCGCGCGGGAGCACCTCGAGGCGCTCCTCGGCTGCAAGGTCTTCCTCTCCCTCAAGGTCAAGGTGGACGAGCGTTGGAGCGAGCGCGCGTCGGCCTTGAAGCGACTCGGGATCTGAGATGACGCCTCCCGCCCCCCCGCGCCGCGGCGTCGTCGCCCTCGTCGGCCGCCCCAACGTGGGCAAGTCCACGCTCTTCAACCGGATCGCCGGAGCGCGCCGCGCCATCGTGGAGGACGTCCCCGGCGTCACCCGCGACCGGAACTACGCCGACGTGGCGTGGGACGGGCGCTCGCTCTCCATCGTGGACACCGGCGGGTTCGAGCCGGACTCCCGCGACCGGCTGATGGCGCAGGTCCGCCGGCAGGCCCAGCTCGCGGCCGACGAGGCGTCGGCGATCGTGCTCGTCGTGGACGGGCGGGAGGGGCTCACCGAGGTGGACCGCTCGATCGCGGACCTCCTGCGCCGCGCCGGGAAGCCGCTCTTCGTCGCGGTGAACAAGGTCGACGACCCGCGCTCCGAGGAGGAGGTCCCGCTCGCCGAGTTCTGGAGCCTCGGCTTCGGGGACGTGCACGCGCTCTCGGCGGAGCACGGCCGCGGCGTCGGCGACCTGCTCGACGCCGTGGTCGCGAAGCTCGGCCTGGCCGAGGCGCCGCCGCCCGCGGAGGAGGCGGAGGAGCCCGCCGAGGTGGGCGAGGAGGCGCGGCCGACCGGCGACGTGCGCCTCGCCGTCATCGGCCGTCCGAACGTGGGGAAGAGCACCTTCGTGAACGCGCTCCTCGGCGAGGAGCGGTTCGTCGTGTCGGAGGTCCCCGGCACGACGCGGGACGCGATCGACACCGCCCTGGAGTACCGCGGACGGCGCTTCGTCGTGACGGACACCGCCGGGATCCGGCGGAAGCGGTCCATCGCGCTCAAGGTGGAGGCGTACTCGGTCGTCCGCGCCATGAAGGCCATCGACGAGGCGGAGGTGGTCGCGTGCCTCGTGGACGCGACGGAGGCGGGGGTCGAGCAGGACGCGCGGCTCCTCGGCCTCGTCGTGGAGAAGGCCAAGGCTCTCGTCGTCGTGGTGAACAAGTGGGACGTCGCGGAGCGCGAGGGGGCGACCCAGGACTGGTACCGCGAGGAGCTCCTGAAGCGGCTGCCCTTCGTCGCCTTCGCGCCGATGGTCTTCGTGTCGGCCAAGGAGCGGCGCGGCGTGACGCGGGTGCTCGACAGGGCCGCCCGGCTCGTCGAGCAGTACCGCGCCCGCTTCCCGACGCCGCAGCTCAACGAGCTCCTCGAGGCGATCCAGCTCGAGCACCCGGCGCCGCTCGCCAGGGGCCACCCGGTGAAGCTCTTCTACGTCGCGCAGGTGGCCTACGCGCCCCCGACGTTCGTCGTCCAGTGCAGCCGGCCCGAGGCGATCGGCGACGCCTACCGGCGCTTCGTCGAGAACCGGTTCCGCGAGGCGTTCGGCCTCGAGGTCCCGATGCGGCTCGTCTTCCGCGAGCGGCGGCGGCGCTCCCGCCCGCCGCCGGCGAGGCCCGCGAAGGCGGGGAAGCCGCGCGGCCCGCGGCGAAGCCGCCCGGGCCGCCGCGATGCTTGACGCGCGCGGGAGCCCCGCCTAGATTGGCCCGGTTTTTCAGGGGATTTCGAGCGCGTGCGCGCGCGAGAGGCGCCATGGCGAAGACCGACGTCTTGACCCGCAAGGACATGAAGGAGCCGGACAGGTTCCAGCAGGCCGCCACGCAGGCGGCGAGCTGGCTCGCGGCCCGGCGCAAGCGCGTCGTCGCGATCGGGGCGGCCGCCGTCGCCGTGCTCGTCGCGGTCGCGGCCGTCTCCGCGCTCCAGACCCGCCGGACCGCGCGCGCGGGCGCGGCCGCCGCGGACCTCCTCGCCGTGATGGGCGGCGAGATCTCGGCGGTGCCGCTGCCCGGCTTCCCGGGCCCCTTCTTCCCGAGCGAGGAGGCGAAGCAGCGCGCCATCGTGGCGGCGGCGGAGCAGGTGATCGCGGGACACGGCGGGACCCCGGCGGGCGCGCTCGCCGCGCTCGCGGCGGGGGACGCCCACGTGCGGCTCGCCGAGTGGGACGCGGCCAGGGCGGCGTACGAGCGCTTCCTCGCCGATGCGTCCCCGGACGACTCGCTCCGGTTCGGCGCGCTCGAGGGGCTCGGC
The DNA here is from genome assembly GCA_035708485.1 of Anaeromyxobacter sp. GTDB lineage: Bacteria > Myxococcota > Myxococcia > Myxococcales > Anaeromyxobacteraceae > Anaeromyxobacter. The sequence goes on from DASSSJ010000142.1 coordinate 40,033, forward strand.
CTCGTGGAGGAGGGGAAGGGGAACCTCGACGCGGCGGCCCAGGCGTACGAGCGGCTCGCGCGCGAGGTGCCCGCGTTCGCCGACCGCGCCGACCTGGATCGCGCCCGCGTCCTCGCGGCCTCCGGCAAGACGGCGGAGGCGAAGGAGCTGCTCGCGGGGTTCGCGGAGAAGCACAAGGAGTCCCAGCTCACGGCGGAGGCGTCGGAGCGGCTCGCCCGGCTCGGCGGCAAGTAGATGACCGCCCTCGCCCTCGCGCTGGTGCTCGCCGCGGGTCCCGGCCTGCGCACCTCGCTGCCCCCGGCGCCGGTGCGGCTGTACGAGGTGGCGTGGCAGCGGAAGTTCGTGCCGATGAAGCCGCTCGAGTGGAAGCCGGAGGAGCGCGGCGGCGTCGTGCTGGACCCCGCGACGAAGCTCGCGCTGCTCGGCACGCGCGACGGGTGGCTCCACGCCGTCCGCCCCGACGGGACCGTCGCCTGGGAGTTCCGCGGCGACGGCGGCGCGTTCGGGCCGCCCGCGGTCGAGGGCGACACCGTGTACGTGGGCGCGACCGACGGGCGCCTCTACGCGGTGGCCATCCCCACCGGGAAGGAGCGGTGGCGCTACCGGGCCGACGAGGACCTCACCACGCGCCCCGCGGTCGCCCACGGCTCGGTCTACGTCGCGAGCCTCCAGGACACGCTCTTCTGCGTCGACCAGGCGACCGGCGCCTGGAGGTGGCACCACCGCCGGGAGACCAAGGCGGCCCAGGGCTTCACCATCTTCGGCGCGGCGGCGGCGGCGGCCGGCCCGGACGCCGTGTTCGCCGCGTACTCGGACGGCGTCGCCGCGGCGCTCGACCCGAAGACCGGCGCGGCCCGGTGGGAGCGGCAGATCGCGCCCGCGGACGACCACCTCGACGTGGACTCGATCGCGCTCGACGGCGGCCGGCTCTACGCCGCGGCGTTCTCCGGCGCGGTGCTCGCGGTGGACGCCCGCACGGGCGACGTCGCGTGGAAGGCGAGCGCCCCGGCCGCGGCCCGCGTCGTCACCGGGGCGGGGATGGTGGTCGCCGTCACCTCGACGAGCGTCCAGGGGTTCTCGATCGCCGACGGCAGCGCGATCTGGACGGTGCCGCTCAAGGGCTCGCCGGCCGGCGACCCGGTGCCCGCCGGCAAGTGGCTCCTCGTCCCGTCCGGCGCGCAGGGGCTCCGCTGGCTGGAGATCGCCACCGGGCGCACGCTCCGCGTCTTCGACCCGGGGACCGGCGTCTCCGCCTCCCCCGCGGTCGCCGGGCGCCGCGTCTACGTGCTCTCGAACTGGGGCGACCTCTACGCCCTCGATCTCCCCTGACGGCGTGGAGCGGCTCCGGGTCGTCGCGGCGGTGGTCCGGCGAGGCGACGCGCTCCTCGTGACGCGCCGCCCGGACCGGCCCGGGCGTCCCGGGCAGTGGGAGTTCCCGGGCGGGAAGGTCGAGCCCGGCGAGACCGAGCCCGACGCGCTCCGCCGCGAGCTGCGCGAGGAGCTGGGCTGCGACGCGGAGGTGGGCGCGCTCCTCCTCCGCCACGCCCACCGCTACCCGGACCTCGAGGTCGAGCTCGCGTTCTACCGCTGCGCGCTCGCGGCCGAGCCGCGCGCGGTCGCCGTCGCCGAGGTCGCCTGGGCTCCCGCCGAGACGCTCGCGTCGTACGACTTCCTCGAGGCGGACCGGGCGGTGCTCGAGGCGATCGCGCGCGCGTCCCGCGGCGGGTAGGGCGACCCCCGTCCCGGCGCGGGGCGTTTCGCGCGGGCCCCCCCGATCCCCATCGTGAGGGGCCGAATGCGACGGGGCGTGGCGATCCTGACGAGCCTGTTCCCGCCCTCGGTCGGGGGGATCCAGACGCAGACGCTGGCCCTCGCGCGGGAGCTCGCCGCTCGCGGCGAGGAGGTCCACGTCGTGACCCGTCCCTCGGAGGGGCGGCCCTCCCTCTGCGAGGAGGAGGGCGTCACCGTGCACCGGGCGGGCCTCGCCCGCGGCCCCGGGCCCGCCGCGACGGTCGCCTACGTCGCGCTGGCGGCGCGCGTCGTCTCCACGCTCTCGACCCGGCTCCGCGTCGTCCACGCGCACCAGCTCCTCTCGCCCGCGACCGTCGCGCTCGTCACCCGCGCCGTGCGGGGCGTCCCCTTCGTCGTGACGGCGCACGCGAGCGGCGTCGTCGGCGACGTCGCCTGCCTCGTGCGGCAGAGGACGCTCGGGACCGCCCGGCTCGCCGCCCTCGCCCGGCTGGCGAGCGCGTTCGTGGCCGTCTCCGCGCCGATCCGGGACGAGCTGCTCGCGGCGGGGATCCCCGCCCACCGGATCCGGCGGATCCCGAACGGCGTGGACACGGCGCGCTTCGCGCCGCCGGACGCGCGCGCGCGCGCCGCCGCCCGCGCGGCGCTCGGGCTCGGGGACGGCCCCGTCGCCGTGTACGCGGGGCGCCTCTCGCCGGAGAAGGGCGCCGACGTCCTCCTCGACGCCTGGGCGCGGCTCCCCGGGCCCGCCGGCGCGACCCTCTGCGTCGTCGGCGACGGGCCGGAGCGGGGCGCGCTCGAGGCGCGCGCGGCGCGGGTCGGCGCCGGCGCCTCGGTGCGCTTCGAGGGCGCCTGCGGAGAGGTGGCGCCGTGGCTCCGCGCGGCGGACGCGTTCGTGCTGCCCTCGCGCACCGAGGGGCTCTCCCTCGCGCTGCTCGAGGCGATGGCGTCCGGGCTCGCCATCGTGGCGACCGACGTGGGGGCCGCCCGCGAGGCCGCGGGGCCCGAAGGCGCGCTCCTCGTGCCCCCGGAGCGGCCGGACGCGCTCGCCGAGGCGCTCGCCGCGGCGCTGTGGGATCGCGCGCGGGCCGCCGCGCTCGGCCGGGCGGCGCGGGCGCGCGCGGTCGCCCGCTACGGGATCGCCGCGGTCGTCGAGCGCCACCTGCAGCTCTACCGGGAGGTCGCCTCGGGATGACGCGCCGCGCGACGGGCGGGGAGGGGACGCGGCGGGCGCGCCCGAGGGTCGCGTACGTCGTCTCGTGGTTCCCCGCGGTCACCGAGACGTTCGTGCTCGAGGAGGTCCGGGACCTCCGCGCCCGCGGCGTGGAGGTCGACGTCTTCCCGCTGTTCGGCGCGCGGGGCGGCGAGGTCCACGCCGCCTGGCGCGAGCTCGCGCCGCACACGCACTACAACGCGGCGCTCTCCTGGGAGCTCCTCGCGGCGCAGGCGCACTGGCTGCGGCGCAGGCCGCGCGCCTACCTGCGCGCCTGGTGGGACGCGCTCCGCGCGACGGCGCCCTCGCGCAAGCTCCTCGTGCGCGCGCCGGTCGTCATCGCGAAGGCCGCGCTCCTCGCGCGCCGGGTCGAGGCGACCGGCGTCCGGCACGTCCACGCCCACTTCGCCACCCACCCGGCGCTCGCCGCGTGGGTGGTGCGGGCGCTCGCCGGGACGGGCTACAGCTTCACCGCGCACGCGCACGACCTCTACGTCGACACCGCCATGCTGCGCGAGAAGGTGCGGGACGCGCGGTTCGTGGTGACCATCTCCGAGTTCAACCGGGCGCTGCTCGAGCGCCACTGCGGGGCGCAGGCCGCCCGGAAGGTGCACGTGGTCCGCTGCGGCGTGGACCTCGGCGCCTTCGAGCCGCGGCCCCGCCGCGCCCCGGAGGTCCCGACCTTCGTCTGCGTCGCCTCGCTCCGGCCCTACAAGGGGCACGCCGTGCTGCTCGACGCCTGCCGCCTGCTGCGCGCGCGCGGCGTGCGCGCGCGGGTGCTCCTCGTCGGCGACGGCGAGCTGCGGCGGCGGCTGGCGGCGCGGATCGCGCGCGAGCGGCTCGGAGACACGGTGGAGCTCCTGGGCGCCCGGCCGCACGAGGCGATCCCGGAGCTCCTCGCCGGGGCGACCGCGATGGTCCTCCCGAGCGTCCGCGCCCGCGACGGACAGATGGAGGGGATCCCGGTCGCGCTCATGGAGTCGATGGCGGCCGGCGTCCCGGTCGTCGCGACGCGGCTCTCCGGGATCCCGGAGCTCGTCGTGGACGGCGCGACGGGGCTCCTCGTGCCCGAGCGCGATCCCGCGGCGCTCGCGGACGCGATGGAGCGGCTTGCGCGCGACGGGGCGCTCGGCGCCCGGCTCGCCGCGGCGGCGCGGGAAGCGGTGCGGGAGCGCTTCGACCGCACGCGGAACGTCGCCATGCTGGAGGAGCTCCTGCTCGGCGAGCGGCGCCTGCGCGCCGGCCCGGCGCCCGGGCCGAGCGCCCGGGCGCTCGCGCCCGGGTAGCGGCCGCTATCGCCGCCGCTTCCGGGGCGGCTTCTTCGGCTCGGGCGGCGGCGTCCCCGCGGCGAGGACGCCGAACCCGATCGGCGCGAAGGCCCGGCCGTCCGCGTCGTGCATCTCGCGGACGGCGGCGCCGTCGATCCGGAGCACGTAGCGGGAGCCCGGCGCGAGCGGCGCCTCCGGTGCGAGCGTGAGGCGCGTCGTCGCCGCCAGCTCGCGGACGTCCGTCGACGCGACGTGCGCGTCGGCGGCGTCCACGAGGACCATCCGCGCGTCGGCGAGCCGGTGCGCGAGCTCGACCTCGAACGTCGCGGCCGGGTCCACGACGGTCTCGGCCGTCGCGGAGAGCGCGGTCGCCCCGGAGGGCTCCCGCGCGAGTGCGGAGCGGATCGTGGGGACCGGGGCCGGTGGCGGCCTCGCGGTCGAGGTCGCGGTCGGGGTCGGGGTCGAGGTCGAGGTCGCGGTCGGGGTCGGGGTCGAGGTCGGGGTCGGGGTCGCGGTCGGGGTCGGGGTCGAGGTCGCGGTCGGGGTCGCGGTCGAGGTCGCGGTCGAGGTCGAGGTCGGGGTCGGGTCGGCGGCCATGCTCGGGGCATCGACCGGCCGAGGCTCCACGTCGCACGCGGAGAGGACGGCCACGACGGCGGCCGCGATGGTCCGGTTCGTCATCGGCGCGACCGTATCACGTGTCCGGCTGACGGCGTCCGCGCGGAGGAACGAGGACGAGCGAGAACGATGACGCGCCGGCACGAGCGGAGACGGTCGAGGTGGTCCTGAGCCAGCGCCGACTCGCCGTCCAGCTCACGGTCCATCGTCGAGCGCGCGCCGGGAGAGCTCCGGCATCCGCGGGCGCCATCCCGGCAACGTCCGATAATGGAGATTATGACAACTTGCCGTTCGACCCGGGCGCGCCTCCCGGGCCACCGTGGCCGCAGCAGCACCCCTGCCGCCGCGCGAGGACCCTGACGATCCGCGGCGCGCCGGCCGCGTCCGCGACGGCGCACGCGCACTGCTGGATCCCCTCCGACGAGAGCCGCGCCTGGATCGCCTCGATCGCGTCGGCGAACTCCTTCTTCACGCGCCGCAGCCGGTCCAGCCGCCGCTGCGCCTCCTCGAGGTGGCTCGCGAGCACCTGCTGGAAGCGGATCGCGAACTCCGCCGCGTTGTGGCACTCGTTCCGCAGGTCGAGGACCGAGCGGATCTCGCCGAGCGAGAGGCCGAGCTCGCGAAGGTCCGTGATCAGCCGGAGCCGCTCGAGGTCCTCCTCGGTGTAGCGCCGGTGCCCCCCGTCGCTCACCACCGCCGGCGTGAGGAGCTTCTCCTCCTCGTAGAACCGGATCGTGCGGACGGTGTTGCCGGTCGCCCGCGCGAGGTCCCCCGACGAGAAATCCGCTCCCATTCCGCGGGCTGACCTAACGGCGCCCCCCGGCGCTGTCAACGCCGTGCCCACGGGGGCCCCGGGCGCGGGTTCCGAGATGGGCTTGCCCCGCGCCGGCCGGCCGTTAATCCACCGCGGCAGTCCGGTTCTCGCAAGGAGCGTGACGCGGCCATGCACGACGTGGTGACGGTGGCGGGGCGAAAGCAGCGGAGCGAGCGCATCAGGATCTACGGAGAGGCCCCCCTGCCGACCGACCGCGGCACCTTCCGCGCGGTGGTGTTCCGGGACGACGCGACGGGCGCGGAGCACGTCGCGATGGTGATGGGCGACGTCGCGGGCGACCTCGTGCCCGTCCGGGCGCATTCGGAGTGCCTCACGAGCGAGGTGCTCGGGTCGCTCAAGTGCGACTGCCGCGCGCAGCTCGACCGCGCGCTCGACCTCATCGCCCGGCGCGGCCGCGGCGTCCTCCTGTACCTCCGCCAGGAGGGACGCGGGATCGGGCTGGGCAACAAGATCCGCGCGTACGCGCTCCAGGCGCAGGGACACGACACCTACGAGGCGAACCGCCTGCTCGGCTTCCCCGACGACCTCCGGCGCTACGACGTGGCGGCCGACATGCTGCGGCTCCTCGGCGTCCGCTCGGTCGAGCTGATCACGAACAACCCGCTGAAGCTCTCCGGGCTCGCCGACGCGGGCGTGCGCGTGCGGGGCCGGATCCAGCTGCCCTCCCCGGCCAATCCGCACAACGTCGAGTACCTGCGCGCGAAGCGGGATCGCACGGGCCACCTGATCGAGACCGACGACGAGGCGCGCGCCAAGGCGGGCTGACGCGCCGCGTCGCGGAGCGCTCAGTCGCGCAGCGTCTCGCGGGCGATGACGAGCCGCTGGATCTCGCTCGTGCCCTCGTAGATCGTCTGGACGCGCGCGTCCCGGTAGTACCGCTCGACCGGGTAGTCCTCGGTGTACCCGTAGCCCCCGTGGATCTGGAGGGCCCTCCCCACGGCGCGCTGGGCGGCCTCGCTCGCGAAGAGCTTCGCCACCGACGCCTCGCGCGTGAACGGGCGGCCCTCCGCCTTCGCCGCGGCGGCGCGGAGCGTGAGGAGCCGGGAGGCGGCGTGGTCGGTCGCCATGTCGGCGAGCATGAAGGCGATCGCCTGGTGCTGGGCGATCGGGACGCCGAAGGCCTTGCGCTCCTTCGCGTACGCCGCGCTCGCGTCGAGGGCCGCCCGGATCGTGCCGGTCGCCTGGGCGGCGATGCCGATCCGTCCGCCGTCGAGGGCCGAGAGCGCGATGCGGAACCCCTCGCCCACCGGGCCGAGCCGCGCCTCGTCGGGCACCTCGCAGCCGTCGAACGTGAGCGGCACGGTCGTGCTCGCCCGGATCCCGAGCTTCGACTCGTGACGGCCGGCGTGGACCCCCGGCGTCCCCTGCTCGACGAGGAACGCGGTGATCCCGCGCGAGCCCGCGGTGGGATCGGTCTTCGCCCAGACGACCATGACCCCCGCGACGTCGCCGCTCGTGATCCACTGCTTCGCGCCGTCGAGCACCCACCCCGCGCCCCTGCGCGCGGCGCGCGTCGCCATCGCGGCGGGGTCGCTCCCGGCCTGCGGCTCGGAGAGCGCGAAGGCGCCGGCGATCCACTCGGCGGAGGCGAGCTTCGGGAGGCAGCGGCGCTTCTGCGCCTCCGTGCCGTACCGGGCGATGGTCTCGCCGACCATGTTGGTGACGCCCATGATCACCGCCGTCGAGGAGTCCGCCGCGGCGATCTCCTGCATCGCGAGCGCGTACGCGATCGACCCCGCCTCCGCCCCGCCGTGCTCGGCCGGGACGTTCACGGCGAGCAGCCCGAGGTCGGCCAGCCCGCGGATCAGGTCGGCGGGGAAGCAGCGCCTCCGGTCGTTCGCGGCCGCCGCGGGCGCCACCACCTCGCGGGCGAAGCGCCGCGCCGTCTCCTGGACGGCGAGCTCGACGTCGTTCGGCTCGAAGTCCATCCGGCGATCAGTCCTTCAGCACGCTGGCGGCGATGACGAGCCGCTGGATCTCGCTCGTCCCCTCGTAGATCTCGGTGATGCGGCTGTCGCGCCAGTGGCGCTCGGCGTCGTACTCCTTCACGTAGCCGTAGCCGCCGTGGATCTGGATCGCCTTCGACGTGACGCGCTCCGACATCTCGGAGGCGAAGAGCTTGGCCATCGCGCTCTCCGCGGAGTGGCGGGCGCCCTTGTCCTTCAGCGCGGCCGCCCGGAGCGTGAGGAGCCGGGCGGCGTCGAGCTCGGTCGCCATGTCGGCGATCATGAACTGGATCGCCTGGAACTGCGTGATCGGCTGGCCGAACGCCTTGCGGTCCTTCGCGTAGGCGATCGCCTCCTCGAGCGCGGCGCGGGCGATCCCGAGCGCCTGGGCGGCGATGCCGATGCGGCCGCCGTCGAGCGTCCCCATCGCGATCTTGAAGCCGTCGCCCTCCTGGCCGAGCCGGTAGCGCGCCGGGAGCGCGCAGCCCTCGAAGAAGATCGAGCAGGAGCCGGAGGCGCGGATGCCGACCTTCTCGTCGGGCTTGCCCCGCGTGAACCCCTTCACGTCCGTCGGCACGAGGAAGGCGCTGATCCCCTTGTGGCGCTTCGCCTTGTCGGTCATGACGAAGACCAGGATCACGTCCGCCTGCGGCCCGTTCGTGATGAAGTTCTTCGTGCCGTCGAGGACGTACTCGTCGCCGCGGCGCACCGCCACCGTCCGCATCTCCGCGGCGTCGGAGCCGCTCATCGGCTCGGTGAGCGCGAACGCGCCGAGCTTCTCGCCCTTCGCGAACGGGACGAGGAACTCCCTCCGCTGCGCGTCGTCGCCGTACTTGAGGACCGGGTCGCAGTAGAGCGAGTTCGAGACGCTCATGATGACGCCGGTGCCGGCGCAGCCGCGGGAGATCTCCTCCATCGCGACGGCGTAGGCCACGTTGTCCATGCCCGCGCCGCCCCACTCCGGCGGGACCGCGACGCCCATGAGCCCCATCTCGCCGAGCTGCTTCACGGCCTCGCGGGGGAACACGTGATCGGCGTCCCACCTGCGCGCGTGGGGCTGGAGCTCCGTCGCGGCGAACTCGCGGCAGAGATCCCGGACCTGGCGCTGCTCCTCGGTGAGCTGGAAATCCATGCGGTGGGCTCCTCGGGCGCGCTCAGGCGCCCTTCCAGTTGGGGGCTCGCTTCTCCAGGAAGGCCTTCATCCCCTCGCGCGCGTCCTCGGTGGCGAACGACGCCGCGAACGCCTGACGCTCCAGCTCGTTGGCCACGGAGAGGTCCGCGTCCGCGCCCGCGTGGACCGCGCGCTTCGCGAGCGCGACGGCGACCGGGCCCTTGGAGGCGATCTTCCGCGCCTGGGCGACGGCGTGCGGGAGGAGGTCCGCCGGGGCGAGGACGTCGAGGACCAGCCCGATCTCCTTCGCCCGCGCGGCGTCGTACATGTCGCCGGTCATCACCATCTCGAGCGCGCGCATGAGGCCCACGCGCCGGGTGAGCCGCTGCGTCCCGCCGAAGCCGGGGATGATCCCGAGGTTCACCTCGGGCTGCCCGAACCTCGCGTTCTCGCTCGCGTAGACGAGGTCGCAGGCGAGCGCGATCTCGCTGCCGCCGCCGAGCGCGAACCCGTTCACGGCCGCGATCGTCGGCACCGGCAGCAGCTCCAGCCGCTCGAGGATGCCGTGCGCGCGCTCCGCGAACGCGCGCGCCTGCACCGGCGTCATCGCGGACATCGCCGCGATGTCGGCGCCGGCGACGAAGGACTTCTCCCCGGCGCCGGTGAGGACGAGCGCCTCCACGTCCCGATCGCACTCGACGAGCCCGACGACGTCGCCGAGCTCCTCGATGGTCGCCGAGTTCAGCGCGTTCAGCACCTTCGGGCGGTTGAAGGTCAGGACGCCGACGCCGTCCCGGATCTCCCACAGCAGGTTCTCGTAGGCCATGACGTCCTCCCGGCGGAGCGGGCGCTACTTCTCGTAGGCGTAGAAGCCGCGGCCGCTCTTGCGCCCGTACCAGCCCGCCGCGACGTAGTTCCGGAGGAGCGGCGCCGGCCGGTACTTGTCGTCCCCGAGCTCGCGGTGGAGCACCTCGGCGATGGAGAGGCAGGTGTCGAGGCCGACGAAGTCGGCGAGCGTGAGGGGCCCCATGGGGTGGTTGAGCCCGAGCTTCACCGCGGTGTCGATGTCCTCCGGCGAGGCGAGCCCCTCCTGCAGCGCGAAGCAGGCCTCGTTGAGGAGCGGGATCAGGATCCGGTTGACGATGAAGCCCGGCGAGTCCTTCGAGGTGACCGTCGTCTTCCCGAACCGCTTCGCGAGGTCGACGATGGTCCGGTAGGTCGCGTCGGACGTCTGCAGCCCGCGGATGATCTCGATGAGCTGCATCACCGGCGGCGGGTTCATGAAGTGCATGCCGACGAAGCGGTCGGGGCGCCTCGTCGTCGCGGCGAGCGCGGTGATGGAGATCGACGACGTGTTGGAGGCGAGGATCGCCTCGGGCCGGAGCACCGCGTCGAGCTTCTGGAAGATGGCCGCCTTCACCGCCTGGGCCTCCACCACCGCCTCGATGGCGAGGTCGGCCGCGGCGCACTCGTCGAGCGAGGCGACCGGCCGGATGCGGCCGAGGACCCTCTCGCGCTCGGCGGCCGGGAGCTTCCCCTTCTCCACGAGCTTGCCGAGCGTCTGGCCGAGCTTCTCGACCGACCGCCGCGCCAGCTCGGGGGACGCGTCCGCCACGACCACCTCGACGCCCGCCTGCGCCGCCACCTGGGCGATGCCCGAGCCCATCTGTCCGGCCCCGATGACCGCCATCCTGTCGATGCCCATCGCCGGCCTCCGTTCCCGCGCCCGCGTGCGGGGCGCTCGCTGGACGAGGCGCGACTCTACCAGAGGGTCCTGCGTTTTCGGTGGCGCGAGGAGCGCCGGCCGCGATCACCGACCGCGGGTCGAGGCGGCGGCCGCGTCGGCGCCCCCGAGGAGGTGGCGCCAGGCGATCTGGCCGACGTCCTTCAGGCTCGGGACCGCCCAGGGGGCGCCCCGCTCGGCCTTCACCTCGGCCGCGAAGGCGAGGAACGCCCGGATCTGGTCCGGGCTGGGCGAGACCACGCGGCGCGCCGCCTTCGCCCGCTCCATCGCCTCGAGCGGCGCGGCGCCCCGATCCACGAGCACGCAGAGCGCGAGGAGGGCGCTCCGCCCGATCCCGTGCTGGCAATGGACGAGCACCCCCTCCCCGCGGTCGAGCCCCTCGGACACGAACCGGACGCCGTGCCGGAGCTTCTCCTGCGAGATCGCCCGCGTGTCCTCCGTGGGCAGGTGGAGGAGCCGGATGCCGCACGCGAGGAGCACGCGCTCGTCGTCGCGCTCCTCGACCCGGACGTCGACGACGCGCGAGATCCCGTGCATGCGCGCGAGGAGCGGCGCCGCCGCCGCCGGGAACCGGGCGCCCACGGCGAGGCCCGGGGCGACGAAGTGCAGGTCCAGCACGGCTCCAAGATGCGGCCGGCCCGGGCGCGACGCAGCACCTCGGGGGGAGACGGGTCAGCCGCCGACCGCGAGGACGATCGTCCCCGCCTCGCGTACCTCCAGGGGGCGCTCGAACCGCGTCGCCCCGCCGGGCCGGTCGAGGCGGCCGCGCAGCACGTAGTCGCCCTCCGGGAGCCGCACCTCGTGCTCCACGCGGCCGCCGCGGCCGGCGAGGTTGAGCTCGGCGCGCCGGAGCACCTCCGCGCCGCGCACGACCTCCACCTCGAGCGAGCGCGCGTCCGGGACGGCGGAGACGTCGTACACCACCGTGACGTCCCTGGGCCCGCGGCCGAGCAGCAGCGAGATCACGAGGACCGCCCCGACGATCCCGACGAGCCGCGCGGCGAGCCTCGCCCCGCCGCTCACTTCCGGGCCCTGCGGGGCTTCCTCGACCTCGCCGCGGTCTCGACCTCGGGCCGCGGCGCGCCCGCGCCGTCGGGCCGGAAGCGGATCCGCACCTCGAGCTCGACGGTGTTCTCGGTGAGCCCCTGCCAGAACTCCTTCCGGACGGCCTCGGACTCGAGGAACCTGCGGATCTCGGCGGCGAACACGCGCAGGAGCTCGTCCTTCGCGCCCTGCGCCTGCTGCCCGACGAACCCGATGAGCTCCTTCGGCAGTTTCCAGTCGCGGGCGAGCCGCCGCGCGCTCTCCTCGGTGAGGAACAGCGCGCCCATCCCGGCGAGCAGCGCCTTCTTGACGCCATCCGCGAGCGAGCCGCGGGCCTCCTCGGCCGGGGCGTCGGGCTCGAGCGGATCGTCGGGGAGGTTCGCGGCCACGGACCCTCCGCTCAGGCGCGCGGCTGCGCGCCGAGGACCGGCAGGCGCGGCGACTTCAGCACCTGCGTGCTCACCGCGCCCGCCACGTTCTTCGCGACGGTCAGGAACGCCTGCGCCTGCGGGCTCTCCGGCGCGCCCGCGACGATGGGCAGGCCCCGGTCGCCGCCCTCGCGGATGGCGAGGTCGATGGGCACCTCGCCGAGGAAGCGGATCCCCATCTTCTCCGCCGCGGAGCGGGCGCCGCCGTGGGCGAAGATGGGCGTCTCGGCGCGGCAGTGCGGGCAGACGAACGAGGACATGTTCTCGATGATCCCGAGCACGGGGATCGACACCTTGTCGAACATGAGCTTCGCGCGGATGACGTCGGCGAGCGCGAGGTCCTGCGGCGTGGAGACGAGCACGACCCCCGCGGCCTTGATGTTCTGGGCGAGCGTGAGCGGGATGTCGCCCGTGCCCGGCGGCAGGTCGAGGACCAGGTAGTCGAGCTCGCCCCAGTTCACGTCCCGCAGGAGCTGGATGAGCGCCCCGGTCACCATGGGGCCGCGCCAGATGAGCGCCTGGTCCGGGTCCACCAGGAACCCGATCGACATCACCTTCACGCCGTGCGCGTGGAGCGGGTCGAGCTTCTGCCCGTCGCGCGAGGTGGGGCGCTGGTCGATGCCCGTGAGGACGGGGAGCGACGGTCCGTAGATGTCGGCGTCGAGGATGCCCACCTTCGCGCCGAGGCTCCCGAGCGCGACGGCGAGGTTCACGGCGACGGTGCTCTTGCCGACGCCGCCCTTGCCCGCGCCGACGAGGACGATGTTCTTCACGCCGGGCGTGAGCTGCGCCTGAGAGACGCCCGGCGCCGAGCGCACCTGCGCGCCCCAGGACAGCTCGACCTTCCGGAAGCCGGCCGCCGCGAGCGCCGCCTTGACGTCGTTGCCGATCGTCTCCTTGAGCGGGCAGGCGGGCGTGGTCAGCTCGACCTTGAGGCGGACCGTGTCGCCCTCCACCGCGAGGTCCTTCACCATCCCGAGCGACACGAGATCCCGGCGGAGCTCCGGGTCGAGCACCTTCTTGAGCGCGGCGAGCGCGCCGTCCTTGTCGAGCGCCATGAGGCCGCCTTTATAGCGGGGCGCCGGGGGCTTCTCAACGCCGCGTCATCACTCACTCGATCGCGTCCACCCGCCAGCCGCCGCCCTCCGCCACGAGGACCGCCGCCCGCCCCTCGCCGACCGGCAGGCGCGCCCGCGGGCCGTCGCGCTCGATCGGCCCGCCGTCCGAGAGCGCCGCCCGGACGCGGGCCGCGGCCTCCCGGACCGCCGGCCCGCCGCCGCCGAAGTCCATCGCGAGCCGGCCGGGCGTGTAGGCGTCCCGCCAGCGGGCGGAGAGCAGCCGGTGGGCATCCTCGAACCGCCCCTCCTGGAGGTCGCGGGCGAACCGCTCGAGGGCGGCGCGCGCCGCGCCGTCGTCGAGGCCGGCCGGGAGCGGCGCGTCGCGCCGCGGTCCCGCGGTCGCGCAGGCGAGCGCGGCGGCGGCGAGCGCGGCCGGGGCGGTCCGGAGGAGGCGGCGCACGGGGCTCGATTACACGATCCCGCTCCCGCGCGCCACGCGGTGGTACGCTGCCGCGCGCGGGGCATGCCCCGCGGGAGGGCGAGGATGCGGGTGGTGCGCCTGGAGCAGGGCCGGGTCGTGACGGGCGGCCGGGAGCTCGTGCGCCCGGGCGCCGCCACCTGGATCGACGCCCGGCCCACGCCCGAGGACATCGCCTTCATCGGGCAGAAGTTCGCGTTCCACCCGCTCGCCCTGGAGGACGCGGCGCACCAGGACCAGCGGCCCAAGCTCGAGCAGTACGGCCCGGGGATGCTCATCGCGGTCGTGCACCGCCTCCAGCCGACGCCCGACGACAGCGAGCTGCTCGCCCTCGAGCTCGACGCGCTCCTCACCCCCGAGGCGCTCGTCACCTTCCACGAGTCCCCGATCGCCGAGGTGGACCGGGTGTTCACCCGCTGCTGCGCGGAGCCGGACGTGCTCGCCCGCGGCCCGGACTTCGTCCTCTACCTCCTGCACGACGCGCTCACCGACATCCACTACGCGCTCGTCGACGCGCTGACCGGCGAGATCGAGGAGATCTTCGACGAGGTCTCCGCGCACGAGCGCGCGGAGGACGCGGCGCTCCTCGCCCGGATCGTCTCGGCGCGGCGCGCGCACGCGATGCTGCGGCGCCGGCTCTCCCCGCAGCGCGAGGTCTTCGCCGCGCTCGCGCGCCCCGGCCAGACCGTCGTGAAGGACCAGAACGCCCTCTACTTCCGGGACGTCGTCGACCACTCCGTCCGGCTCACCGACGAGATCGACACCGGCCGCGACCTCCTCGCCTCCGCGATGGACGCGTACCTCTCGCACAACAACAACCGGCTCGCCGCGGTCACGGCGCGGCTCACGCTCATCGCGACCATCTTCCTGCCCCTCAACTTCATCGCCGCGTTCTTCGGGATGAACCTCGACATCCTGCACCCGCGGATCGCGATCCCAATCGTGCTCGCCACCGTGGTCACGCTGCCCGTGACCATGGTCTGGTTCTTCAAGAAGAAGCGGCTGCTGTGACCGGCCGCGCTCGCGGCGGCTCACCGCGCCAGCGGCACCACCTCGGCGCCGCCGCCCGGCGGCTGCACCCGCACCTCGCCCTCCTCCTCCTCCCTCCCGAGGACGGAGACCTCGACGTCGAGGAAGCGGCGGATGACGTCGGCGTTGGTGGTGAGGTGCTTCGTGATCGCGGCGACCGTGAAGCGGGTGGCGGGCACGACGCCCGGCGGCGGCGGGACGAGCCGCGCCGCGACGAGCGCCGCGGGGAGGAGGAGCTGGTCCCCGAGGTGGCGGTCCACCGCCGCGCCGCGGGCGAGGTGCTCCCGGAACGAGCGCACCGCCTCCTCGGCGGTCTGCTCCGGCGCGCGATCGCGCGCGCCCACCGCCCCGTGCCCCGCCCGCGTCCGCTCGAACGTCGAGACGATGAGCACGTGCCCGCCCTTCGAGAGCTTCGCCGGCACCGGCACGCGCTCGGCCTGCGCGTAGATCCCGGCGTCCCGGAGCCCCCGCAGCGCGCGCGACGCCTGCCGGTCGGCGATCTCGTACCCGAGCCCGCCCACCATCGAGACCACCTCCACCTCCTGCAGCGTCCCGCGCTGGCGGAGGTCGAGCGGCGGCATGGCGTGCGCGGGCTCCACCCGCGCGGTGAACTCGCCGCCGCCTTCCGGGTAGAACCCCGCCCCCTGCAGCTCGAGCGCGAACCGGAACCCGAGACGCGCGACGGCCGGCGCCCACACGAGCGCGAGGTAGTGGAAGCTCGGCGCGTGGTCCTGGTGCGTCCCGCCGGTCAGCGTGATCGTCGAGGCGCCGCCGGCGAGCGCGAGCGGCCAGCAGACCGTCTGGAAGAGGAGCGGCGTCGAGCCGGCGGTGCCGATGTCCAGCGTGAGGTCGCCGGGGACGGCCGGGCGGCGCGGCCGGAACTCGAGCCGCGACGAGCCGACCTCGTCGCCCGAGAGCTCCGCGTCGCACAGGCGCGCGACCGCCCGCGCGGCCTCGCGGTGCTGCGGGCGGAGCCCGGGCTTCAGCCGGTCGGCGCGCGCGCGGACGAGCGTGAACGGCCGGCCGGTGATCGCGGAGAGCGAGAGCGCCGTGCGCAGGATCTGGCCGCCGCCTTCGCCGGAGCTGCCGTCGAGGACGATCGGGAGGGGCTCGGGCACGCGGCCAATCTAGTGGCTCCGCGGCGGGGCGTTAAGCACGAACGCCGCCTGCGGAGGCCCGGGGGGGGCGTGCTGCAAGGGGCCGTGCGGCGATCGTCCCGCTCGCCGGCCACCTCGTCGCGGTGGGCCCGGGTTCTACCTGTCGGTGGACCGCCGCCTCCTCGCGGCGGCGGGCTCCTTCGCGTGAGCGAGCGCGCTCGTCCTCCGCTCGCCCTCGACGTCGCGCGGCTCCTCCGGGCGCCGCGTTCACGGTGCGTGCGTTCCCGCCGCTGGGCGTGGACCGCGCGGTCCGCCCGCCCGTGGACCACGCGGTCCGCCCGCCGGTGGACCACGCGGTCCGCCCGCCCGTGACGTCCGCTCGCGCGATCGCCCGGGTCGCGGCTCGCGGCCCGTCCCGCGCGTGCCGTCCGTGCCCTCGCGGCGCCGCCCCGGCGCCCGCGCGCGGAGCGCGGCCCCTCGGGGTGGCGTAAGGCCCTGGACTCTCACGCGAAATGGCGCGGCGGTCCGGCACCCATCGGGGCGGCGCCGCCCGCCTCTCCCGCGAAATACCGAGGGATTCGGGCCGTACACACTCCGCATGGTTGCCGCCGTCGCGATCGCGGATATACGGTTCGCCACCCAGTCGGTGGAGGGGCGCTCGTTGGGCTCGTCGCTCACCGCGGAGGCGACCTGGGCGCTCTCGGCCTCCCGCGGAGACAAGCAGGCGTTCGGCCGGCTCGTCGACCTGCACAAGCGGGTCGTGTACGGCCTGTGCGTCCGGCTCCTGCGCGATCAGGAGGAGTCGCGCGACGCCGCGCAGGAGGCCTTCGCGCGCGCCTACGCGGCCCTCGCCACCTACGATCCCGCCCAGCCGTTCGCGCCGTGGGTCCTGCGGATCGCGCGCAACCACTGCCTCGACGTCCTGCGCCGCCGGATCCCGCAGGCGCAGCGCGTGGAGCTCGACGCCGAGCCCGACGAGGGAGCGCCGCGCGAGCTCGCCGATCCGGCCGCGCCGCGCGGCGACGACGTCATCGAGCGGCGCGAGCTCGCCGGCGCGCTCGAGCGCGCCGTGGCCGCGCTGCCGCCGAACTACCGCGAGGTCGTGCACCTGTTCCACGTCGAGCACCTCTCCTACAAGGAGATCGCGGCGACGCTCGACGTCCCCATCGGAACCGTGATGACGTGGCTGCACCGGGCGCGCGCGAAGCTCAAGGACGCGCTCGCCGCCGCGGGTACGGAGGTCTCGCCATGACCGACCCCACCCTCCACCTCACCGACGCGCAGGCGCAGCGACTCGTGGACGGGACGCTCTCCGCCGCCGAGGCCCCCGCGGTCGAGCGCCACGCCGCCGCCTGCGTCGAGTGCCGCGCGACGGTCGAGACCTACCGGATGCTCGCGGCCGCGCTCGAGGACCTCGAGGTTCCGGAGCTCCCGGCCGGCTTCACCGAAGGCGTCCTCGCCCTCGTCGAGCGGCGCGAGGTCGCGCTCGCGCGCGAGCGGCGGCACGCCGCCGCCATCCTCGGCGTGCTCGCGGCGTGCACTGCCGCGGCGTTCGCGATCGCCGGCGCGGCCGCCTGGGCGCCGGTCTTCTCTTCCGGCGCCGAGCTCCTCGGCGCGGCTGCGCGGGCGGTGCGCGTCGCCTCCACCTTCGTGCCGCACGTCCTCGACGCGCTCCGGGTCCAGATCATCGTCGTCGCCGCCGCGGCGGCCGTCCCGTTCCTCCTCGCGCTCTCCCGGCTCATGCCGCAGCCGCAGCGCATCGACGTCGCCTGACCGGAGCCCCCGGAGTGTCCATGCTCGCCCCCGTCCTCCTCGCCCTCGCCCTCGCGCAGACCGAGGCGACGCCCGCGGCGCCGCCGGCGCCCCCTGCGCCCGAGGGCGCGCCCGCTCCTGCCCCGCCGGCGAGGGCGCCCGAGGCTCCGCCCGCTCCGCAGGCGAAGCCGGCCCCGCCCCCCCGGCCGCCGCGGCCGCCCGCGCCGCGCGCCGAGGCGGACGCGCCGCGCGAGGAGCCGGTCCTCCGCGGGTTCGACCGGCCGAGCGGGAAGCGGTTCACCGGCGACTTCGACGACGAGGAGATCGACGACGCGCTCCGGCAGATCGCCGAGGCGGCGGACTGGTCCATCGTGCTGCCCCCCGGGCGGCACGGGACGATCTCCGCGCGGTTCAAGAACGTCCCGGTGGAGGACGCGCTCCGCGCCGTGCTGAACCAGGCGAGCCTCTCGGCGACGCGCGAGGGGTCCGTGATCACCGTGCGGCCGCGCGCCGCGGTCGGGAGCCTCCGCCTGCCCGGGCTGTCGATCGACATCCAGCGCCGCACCGAGGAGGCGATGCGCCGCGCGCAGCGCGAGATGGAGCGCGCCGAGCGCGAGATGGAACGCGCGGAGCGGCGTCGGGAGCGCAGCGAGAGCGACCGGGTCGTGCACGGCGACGTGGTCGTGCACCCCGATCAGGTCGCCCGCGACGTCGTCGCGCTGCGCGGGTCGATCAAGGTCGAGTCGGGCGCCGAGGTGCGTGACGCCGTCGCGGTGCTCGGGAGCGTGACGCTCGAGCCGGGCGCCCGCGCGCGCGAGGCCGTCGCGGTGGGCGGGGACGTGAAGCTCGGCGCGGGCGCCGAGGTCGAGAAGGACGCGGTGAGCGTGGGCGGCAGCGTGACCCGGGACGCGGGGGCGGAGATCGGCGGCGAGGAGGTGAGCGTCGGGGTGCCCGTGCTGTCCGGGCTCGCGACGCTCGCGGGCTCGAGGATCCTCTTCGGCGGCAAGGGCGAGTCGCCGGGCTTCGTGGTCGGGCAGACGCTCGCGAAGTTCCTGGTCTACTTCGCCCTCGGCCTCCTCGCCCTGGCGCTCTTCCCGCGCCGCGTCGACGCGGTGTCGGCCTCGTTCGTGACCCACCCGCTGAAGTCGGTGCTCACCGGCCTGCTCGGCATCGTCGTGCTCCCGATCCTGCTCGTCCTGCTCGTGGCGACGATCATCGGCATCCCGCTCGTCGCGGTGCTCGGCCTCATGATCGTCGCCGCCGGCGTGCTGGGGTTCACGGCGCTCGCGTACTACATCGGCCGCGCGCTCCCGCTCCAGCTGAGGCGAGGCACGAGCGTCCTGCAGCTCGCCGTCGGGACCGCCATCGTGGTGCTCGTCACGGCCATCCCGTTCCTCGGCGGGATGGCGTGGGTCGCCGCGGCGCTCCTCACCTTCGGCGCCGTGCTGCGGTCGCGCTTCGGGAGCCAGACGCCGGTGCTCCCCACGACGCCGATCCCGCCCTCGGAGCCGCCTCCGGCACCGGCCGCGTAGCCGCCGCGGGCCGACCGGCGCCCCTTCGTCGTCAGACCAGGACGAGGCCCTCGTCCGTCCACTGCGCGTGGCCGGTGAGGATCGCGTCGAGGTTCTCCGCCCGCTCCTCCGAGAGCTCCGCCACGAGCTCCAGGATCTGCGGGTAGGTGGCGACCAGCTCGTCGAAGTCGCTCCGGGGGAGCTTGAGGAGCGCGCCGCGCCGGCGAACCACCACCGTCGCGGAGGCGGGCGCCTTCCTCAGGCAGCTCATCTCCCCGAAGACGTCGCCCTCGCGGAGCTGGCCGACCGCCACCGTGGCGCCGTCCTTCCGCTTCACGACGTCCACCGCGCCCTCCAGCACGACGTACAACCCGTCCGACGGGTCTCCCTCCCGGATCACCGTCTCCCCCTCGACGACCTCGCGCGACCGGAACCGCTCCATGATGAGCTTGCGGTCGCCCTTCGGGAACGGCCGGAAGATCGGGCTCACCGCCATCGCGTTCGCGAGCAGCCGCTGCCGGTAGAACCCGCGGAGCGACGCGGCGAGGTGCGGGTGCGCCCGGGCGACGCCCAGGAGCGCGCCGGCGCCGAACTCGAGCAGCTCCGACGGTTCCTCCGCGACGACCGTCGCGGCGCGGGGCGCGCCGGAGAGGAGCGCCATCTCCCCGAAGAAGTCCCCCTCGCCGAGCCGCGCGAGGACCACGGGCTCGCCGCGCTCGTCGCGCCTCGAGACGGCGAGGCGCCCGGTCGCGATCACGTAGAAGCTCGTCCCGCCCTCCCCCTCGCGCAGGACCACGTCGCCCCGCCCGACCCGGCGCAGCGACATCGCGCGCGTGAGCGCCACGAACGCCTCGCGGGACAGCTCCGAGAAGATCGGGAACCGGGGGAGGGTCGCCGCGGCCGCCGGCGCCCGCGCGAGCTCGTCCGCCGCGTCGAGGTCGAGGACCACGTCCTCCTCGACGCCCGCGGCGATCGCCTCGCCGGCGGCGAGCCGGATCTCCTGGAAGCCCGTGATCGCCCCCGCCCGCTGCCGGCCGCGGGGCTGCGGCTCCTCCACCAGGGCCTCGAGCGGCACGACCTCCGTCGCCTCGCGCGGCGGCGGCGAGACCGGTCCGGGGCCGAGCGGGATGGCCACGACGCGCTCGCCCGCGTCCTCCCGGGGCGGCGCAGCCGCGGGGCTCGCGAGCGCCGCCATCACGACGGTGCGCGCCGGCGGCCGCGCCCGCTGCGCCGCGGCGCGCCGCGCGTACAGCGCCGCGAGCGCCGCCTGCGTCTCGACGCGCTCGGGGTCGAGCTCCAGGATCGCCTTGGAGATCGCGATCGCCTTGATGAGGAGCCCGTCCCGTGCGAACCGGTCCGCCACGGACCGGTACGCCTCGACCGCCTCCGCGGTGCGGCCGTCCCGCCGCAGCACCTCGGCGAGCTTCTGGCGCGTCGCGACGTCCCCCGGCTCGCCGCGCAGCGCCTCGCGATAGAGGTCCGCCGCCTTCGCGAGCTTCCCGCGGGCCGCGGCCTCCGCGGCCCTGTCCTTCAGCGTGCGGACGTCGGCCATCCCGCGTCGGTTCTACCACGCCGCGCCGGCGCGCCGCCCGTCCCCGCCCCCGTTCGCCGCCCGTCAGCGGTGGGCGCGCGGCGCCCCGGCCGGCAGCTTCGCGAGCGCCTCGACCGCCGCCCTGCGGACCCGGCCGTAGTAGTCGCTCCGGAGCGCCTCGAGGCGCGGCGACGCCGCCTCGTGGCCGAGCCGCCCGAGCGCGCGCGCCGCGGTGGCGCGGACCTCGGGGCGGTCGTCGGTGAGCAGCGCCGCGATCGCGGACGCGCCGTCCCGGGCGACGAGCGCCGCGAGCGCCTCGATCGCGTCGGTGCGCCCGGGCGCCTCCGGCCGCGCCAGGTACTCCGCGAGCGGCGCCGCCGCCCCCGGCGCGGCGAGCCGCGCGAGCGCCGTCGCGGCCGCGGGGGCGGAGGGGCCGTCGAGGAGGCGCGCGAGGGCCGGGACGGCCTCGAGCGCCCCCGTCTCGCCGAGCGCGCGCGCGAGCGCCATCCGCCACTCCGGCGCGGCGTCCGGCGCCTCGGCGGCGCGCGCGAGCGCCGCGGCCCCGCGCGCGCCGAACCGGGAGAGCCCCTCCGCGGCGGCCACGCGGACGCGGCCGTCCGGATCGGCGAGCGCCCCGGCGACCGCGTCCAGCGCGCCGCCCGTCCCGAGCGCGGCGAGCCCCTCCACCGCCCCGGCGCGGATCGCCGCGAGCGGATCCCGCACCCAGCGCAGCTCCAGCGCCTCGGCGCCGTCGACCCGCAGCCGGCCGGCCACCGCGAGCGCGGCCCCGAGCTCGACCGCGTCGTCCGGCGACACGGCGTCGATCCACTCCGGGGGCGCGCGGGCCGGCGCCGGCGGGGCCATCCACCGGGCCCGGCGCTCGGCGATGCGCGCCGCGAGCGCCTCCACCCGCCGCGCGACCGCGGGACCGGCGGCGGCGCCCCCGAGCGCGCCGAGCGCGCGCGCCGCGGCGGCGCGGGTCGCGGCGTCCGGCGTCCGGGCGGGGTCGAGCAGCGGCGCCACGCGCTCGGCGGCCGACGCCGCGGCGGGCCCCGCGAGCCCGAGCTCCGCGAGCGCCGCGAGCGCGGCGAGGGCGCCCGGCCTCCCGAGCCGCGCGAGGAGCGGCCGCTCCGGGCACCCCGCCTCGCGGCGGCGCGCCTCGCGCGCGGCGCGCACCGCCGCCGCGGGATCCGGAGACCGGACCGCCAGCTCGCAGAGCGCGACGCCGACCTCCTGCGCGTCCGGCAACGCCGCGAGCGCCTCGCCCGCGGCCGCGGCGGCGGCCCCCGGCTCCTGCGTCGCCCGCGCGGCGAGCGCGTCCGCGGCGGCCGGATCGCCCAGCCGCCCCAGGGCGTCCGCCGCGGCGCGGACGAGGAACGGATCGTCGCTCGCGAGGAGCGCCTCGAGGAACGGCCGAGCGGACCAGTCGCCCGAGTCGCCGAGCCCGCGCGCGGCGGCGGCGGCGAGGGCCGCGTCCGTGTTTCGGCTCGGATCGACGAGCGGCACGAGCCGCAGCACCGCCTCGGTGCGGGCGCTCGCGCCCAGCTCCTCGGCGGCGCCGGCGCGCGCGGCGCCGGTGCCCCGCTCGAGCGCCGCGGTGTTCCGCTCCCAGAGCGTGCGCGCCTCCGCCTCCACCGCCTCGCGCAGCGACACGCCGAGCTTCTCGAGCGCCTCCGCGATCGCCGCGCGGCCGCCCGGCGTCGCGCCGGCGTAGGCGGCGACGAGGTGCTGGCGCGCGCGCGGCTCGTCGGGCATCGCCGCGAGCCCGGTGGCCGCCGCGATCGCGACCTCCGGCGCCGGGTCCTCGAGGAGCTTGCCGAGCGCGTCCGCCGCGCCGGCGCCGCCCCGCGCCGCGAAGGCCTCGGCGGCGGCGACGCGGACCAGCGGGCTCGCGTCCGCCTGCGCGACGAGGAGCGGCGCGAGGGGGGCGCGCGCTCCGGCCAGGCGGCGGACGGCGCGCGCGCGCGTCGCGGGATCGGGCGATCCGAGGTCGCCGCGGCCGCAGGCGAGCCCCGCGAGCGCGGCGAGCAGCGTCGGGAGGAGGCGTCGGCTCATCGCGCCCGCATGCTCGCCGCCATCCGGCGCGGGCGCAAGGGGATCGGGCCCAGGATCGGGCCCGGTCGGGCGCGTCCCGACCTCCGCGCGGACCCTCGGGCCGCCCCGGGGCTCACCGTCCCCGCGGGCGCTCACGCGCGGCGCGAGCGTCGGCCTCG
>DASSSJ010000143.1:0-13045 GCA_035708485.1 Anaeromyxobacter sp.
TCGTCCGCCCCCCGGGCGGCGGGGACCCCGGGCCCGCGTCGGCCGCGCCCGCCAGGCGGACCCCGCGCGAGGAACGGGGGACGGCGCGGGTGCTCGCCGCGCGGGCGGCGGGCCGCGGGTGCCGCGGCGCCCTCGTCCGCCCGTTTTCTGCTACGGTCCGGGCCCGCGGCCCTCTGGCGGAACGGTAGACGCGCTCGACTCAAAATCGAGTGGGGCGATCCCCCGTCCCGGTTCGAGTCCGGGGAGGGCCACTCGACGGGCGCGCGGCCGGCGCCGCGGGCGTTTTCCCCTTGCGGCTGGCGGGCGCGCGCGTGTATCGGTACGCGGGCCAAAGGACCGGAACCGCTCATGTACAACCTCCTCATCAGCCTCGCGATCGGCGTCGCGGTCACCCTCGCGCTCGTCCTCGGCACGAACCTGGGCGCGGTCGCCGCGATCTTCCCCGGGCTCCTCGCCGCGGCCGTCGCCTACTTCGTGCTGGCCCGCCGCACGTTCAAGAGGGTCGAGGCCATCTTCGAGGCGGTGCAGCGCGAGGCGCAGGCCCAGAAGATCGACAAGGCGGTGCAGACGCTGCAGGGCGGATTCGCGCTCGCCCGCTGGCAGTTCCTCGTCGGGTCGCAGCTCCACGCGCAGATCGGGATGCTGCTCTACATCCGCCAGGACGTGGACGGCGCGCTCCCCCACCTCGAGAAGAGCTTCTCCCGCCATTGGATCGCGCGCGGGATGCTCGGCGCCGCCCGCTACAGGAAGCGCGACGTCGCGGGCGCGACGCGGATCCTCGAGGACGCGGTGAAGGTGAACAAGAAGGAGGGCGTGCTCTGGTCGGTGTACGCCTGGATCCTCGAGAAGGAGAGCCGGCACGACGACGCCATTCGCGTGCTCGGCCGCGGGGCGGCGGCGAACCCGTCCGACGAGAAGCTCAAGGCGGGCCTGCAGGCGCTCCAGAACGGGAAGAAGCTCAAGCTCGGTAAGGTCTACCAGGAGCAGTGGTTCCAGTTCCGCCTCGAGGACCCGCCGCCGCAGTTCGTGGGCGGCGGCTTTCGAGGCGGGCGCCGCGTCATCTACCGCGGGTGAGCGGGCCGGCCGCAGCCGCCCCGCCGGGCGCGTGCGGCGCGCGACCCCCAGCGAGGCGGACGGTGCGTGCGAGCCCCCGACCGGGAGCCGGCTCACACGCCTCAGGTGCCCCCGAACCCGACGGTCACGCGCCCGCGCTCCACGATGAGCGGCACGCGCCGCTCGCCGCCCGAGAGCGCGAGGAACCGCTTCATCGCCTCGGGATCGCGCTTCACGTCGAAGTACTCGACGGTCCGTCCTCTTGCGCCGAAGTCCTCACGGGCGGCGGACGTGTAGCCTCACGTGTCCTTCCCGTAGATCTGCACGGCCTCGGCCATTTCGCGACCTCCTGCGACGAAGGATATCCCGCGCTCGGCCCCGGCGCACACGGGCGCACCTGCGGCAGCCCGCCGCTCGCGCTCCCCCCCGTTGGAGAATCAAGTGGATCCCGCTCGGCGCGCCGCTATACGCTCTGGTGCAGAAGCCCGCGGATCGCGGGCGCTTGTGCGCCGCGCACGGGGGCCGCGGCGCCGGGCCGTATGCCAAGTACCCCCAGTGGAACGACCCGCCCGCCCGGCCGACCGATGTCAGGAGCGAACGACCACGACCCGGACCGGCGGCCGGCCGAGGACGCGCCGCCCGATCCGCTCGGGCCCCTCCTCGAGGTGATCGTCTCCTCCGCCGGGCTGCCCGCGGCCGAGATCGCGCGGCGCGTGCGCGACGCGCTCCCGCCCGCCGTCGCGGAGGTCGCCGAGTCGAACCGGCGGCTGCGCGAGGCGACGCACCAGCGCGAGGCGCTCGTCGCGGCGGCCGCTGCCGAGCTCCGGGCGGCCGCCGGCGTGCTCGCCGAGGGCGACGGCCGCTCCGGCGCGGCCGAGGTCGAGCGGCTCCGGCGCGTCGCGGACGACCTCGAGCGCGCGCTGCGTGGCCCGCGCGACCTCCCGTCGGGCGAGCGCGCCGCCCACGGCGGCGGCGAGCGCCCGCGCGTCCTCGTCGCCGACGACGAGGACGACGCGCGCGACGCGCTCGCCATGATCCTCCAGCCGGAGTACGACGTGACCGCCGTCGCGGACGGCGACACCGCGGTGGAGCGCGTGCGGGCCGAGCACCCGGATCTCGTGCTGATGGACCTGTTCATGCCGCGGCTCGACGGCCTCGAGGCGCTGGAGCGCATCCGGGCGGACCCGGCGACGGCCGACATCCCGGTCATCTTCGTGTCGGCCGGCGCGGACGACGCGGTCAAGGCCCGCACGTTCGAGCTCGGCGCGGTGGACTACCTGCAGAAGCCGTTCTCCGACCGGGAGCTCCGCGCGCGGGTGGAGCGAACCCTCCGGCTGGCGCGCAGCCAGATCGCGCTGCGCGAGATGGCCCAGACCGACCCGCTCACGGGGCTCGCCAACCTGCGCGCCTTCCGCGCGCGGCTCGAGGACGAGCTGAAGCGGGCGCGGCGCTACCGCACCCCGTTCACCGCCGTGATGGCGGACATGGACCACCTGAAGCCCATCAACGACGAGCTCGGCCACGCCGCGGGCGACCAGGCCATCGCCGCGGTGGCGGCGGTGATCCGCGCGGAGCTCCGCGAGACCGACTTCGGCGCGCGGTACGGCGGCGACGAGTTCGTGATCCTGCTGCCCCACACGACCGCGGACGAGGGGCGCGTGCTCGCCGACCGCATCTGCGCGAAGCTGAAGCAGACCGCGCTCGACGTCGCGGGGCGCAAGGTCTCGCTGGGCGCCTCGTTCGGCGTCGCCTGCCTGCCGGAGGACGGGACCGACATGGGGGCGGACGCGCTCGTCGCGGCGGCCGACACGGCCCTCTACCGCGCGAAGCGCGGCGGCCGCGGGCGCGTAGCCCTCGCGCCCTCCGAGCACGCCGGCCCGCGCGAGCACGCGTGAGGCGGCCCGCCGGCCGCGGCCCTACCCCTTCACGTTCACCGCCGTCGGCTCGGCCTCGCCGCCCTCGCCCGCCCGCTCCCGGGCCTCGGCCGCGTAGCGGTTCAGCTTGTTGTAAAGGGTCTTCTCGCTGATCCCGAGCAGCTCCGCGGTGCGCGCCTTGTTCCCGCCGTTCCGCTGGAGCGACGCGAGGATGTATTCCTTCTCCACCTTCTCGAGGGGGATCCCGAGCGGCACGCGCAGCGTCGCCGCCTCCGGGCGCGTCCCCATCATGTCCGGCGGCAGGTGCTCCTCGCCGATGACGTCGCCCTCGGCGAGGATCATCGCGCGCTCGACGGTGTTCCGGAGCTCGCGGATGTTGCCGGGCCACGCGTACGCGCGCAGCACGTCGAGGGCTCCCGGCGAGACGCCCTGCACGCGCTTCCCGGTCTCGGCGTTGTACTTGTCGATGAAGTGCTGCACGAGGATCGGGATGTCCTCGCGCCGCTCCTTCAGCGTCGGCAGGCCGATCGTGAACACGTGGAGCCGGAAGTAGAGGTCTTCCCGGAAGCGGCCCTTGCGGATCTGCTCCTTGAGATCGCGGTTGGTCGCGCACAGCACGCGCACGTCCACCTCGACCTCGCCGCGCCCGCCGAGCCGCCGGATCTTGCGCTCCTCGAGGACGCGCAGGAACTTCGCCTGGACCTCGAGCGGCAGCTCCCCGATCTCGTCGAGGAACAGCGTGCCGTTGTGGGCGAGC
The DNA here is from genome assembly GCA_035708485.1 of Anaeromyxobacter sp. Classification (GTDB taxonomy): domain Bacteria; phylum Myxococcota; class Myxococcia; order Myxococcales; family Anaeromyxobacteraceae; genus Anaeromyxobacter. The sequence goes on from DASSSJ010000143.1 coordinate 3,685, forward strand.
TCGAAGTTCCCGAGCCGGCGCTGGTCCGCGCCGGTGAACGCGCCGCGCTCGTAGCCGAAGAGCTCGGACTCGATGAGCGTGGCGGGGATGGCCGAGCAGTTGAGCGCGACGAACGGCTTGTCCTTGCGGGGCGAGAGGTTGTGGATCGCGCGGGCGACCACCTCCTTGCCCGTGCCGCTCTCGCCGGTGATGACGACGCTCGCGTTCGACGGCGCGACCTTCTGCACGAGCTCGGCGACCCGCTGCATCGCCGGGCCCGCGCCGATCATGTCCGTCCCGGGGGCGAGCGCCGCCAGGCGCCGCCGCAGGAGCTGGACCTCGCGCATCGTCTCCTTCTTCTCGAGCGCGCGCTCGAGGACGATGCGGAGCCGCGGGACCTCGAGCGGCTTCTCGATGAAGTCGTAGGCGCCTTCCTTGATCGCCTGGACGGCGTTCTGGATCGTGCCGCGGCCGGTGAGCAGCACGACCGGGCAGTCCGGCAGCTCGCCGCGGAGCGCGCGGAGGAGCCAGAGCCCGTCCATGTTGGGCATCACGAGATCGGTCAGGATGACGTCCGGGTGCCACTCGATCGCGCGGCGGAGCGCCTCGGTGCCGTCGCTCGCCGTCTGGACGTCGTAGCCCCAGCGCTGCGTCAGCTCGGCGAGCGCGTCGCGGCTGTCGGCCTCGTCGTCGACGATGAGGACGCGGTATCTCATTGCCCTTCGCCCCTCGGCAGCGCGAGCGTGATGCGCGCGACGCCGTCGCCTCGTTCCTCCGCGAGCGCGCCGCCGAGCAGCCTGGCGCCGGCGACGGCCGCCTCCGTGTAATACCCGAGGTCGGGGTCCAGAGCACCAGTGGCATGCTCGATCCCGATCGTGACGTCGGCGGCGTCGGCCGTGGCCCTCGCGCCGAGCCTCCCCCCGTCCGGCGTCTCGGCGAGCGCACGCGCGAAGATCCCGAGCACGAGGCGGCCGACCCTCGCGGGATCGCACGCGGTGCGGATCGCGCCGGCCGGAGCCTCCACCGTCACCTCGATCCGCCGGCGCCTCCCCTCGTGTCCGAGGAGCGCCGCCACGTCGGCGAGGAGCGCGCCGACGTCGGTGTAGCCGAGCGGCGCGCCGGGATCGGCGACGTCGAGGAACCGCCGCAGGATCTCGTTCACGCGCCCGACCTGATCGCGCAGCGCGGAGAGGTGCCCCGCCGCGGCCGCGGCGGCGTCGGGCGTCGCCGACAGCTTCTCGCCGAGGAGCGCGACCTGGAGCGCCATCGCGTTCAGCGGGTTCTTGATGTCGTGCACCAAGCCCGCGGCGACGCGCCCGAGCGCCACGGAGCGCAGCGCGTGCTCGAGCGCCTCGCCGAGCGAGGCCGCCCGCGCGACGACGAGCGCGCGCGCGCCGTCCGCGACGCGCTCGAGCTCGAGCCCGAGGCCGCCGGCGCCCGCGAGCGAGAGCGTCGCCGGCCCCTCGCCCGAGACGAACGCCCGCAGCGCCGGATCCACCTCGGCCCGCGCCCGCAGCGCGCCCCCCGCGTCCCCGTCGGGCAGCCCGAGCAGGGCGCGAAAGCCGTCGTCCGAGGCGACGACCGCGCCGGTGACGTCGAGGATCGCTGCGCCAGCCGCGAAGGGGTACATCGACGGGGTCTCCAGGCCGGGTCCTGAGATGCGTCGTGTCGGGGCCTGTTTCAAGCCTGACGGCAGGATAGCCTACACTGCGGAGCCGCCCGTGAAAGCCTCCGAACGCCTCTTCGCCGTCGCCTCGGCCCTCGCCCTCGCCACCGCCTGCGCCGCGCCGCGCGGCCCTGGGCCCGCGCCCGGACCGGCGGGCTCGCCCGTCGCCCCGCCGATGCCCGAGCGGGGCGGGCCGCTCGCCCCCGCCCGGGCCACCGAGCCCCCGGTCCGCGTGCTCGCCCGCGCGACGATCGGCGCGGTCGGCGACGTGCTCATGCACGAGGCGGTGAAGCGCAGCGCCGAGGCGCACGGCCGCGGCGCGCCGGACGCGGGCTACGCCTGGCTCTACGCGCCGATCGCGGACCTGCTCTCCGCCCCGGACGTCACCTTCGCGAACCTGGAGACGCCGATCGCGCCGACGGCGGGCGGAGGCACCCGCGAGTACGTGTTCAACGCGCCGCCGGAGGCGGTCGCGGCGCTGCGCGGGGCGGGCGTCGACGTCGTCTCGGTCGCGAACAACCACGCGTTCGACCAGGGCCGCGCCGGCTTCGAGGAGACGCTCCGGCGCGTCGAGGCGGGCGGCCTGCGCGCCGTCGGCGCCGGTCCCCCGGAGCGGGCGGCGGGGCCCGTGACGGTGTCCGCGAACGGCCTCTCGATCGCGTTCCTCGCCTTCGCCCACTTCTTCAACCAGGAAGGCAACGCCTGCCCTCCGGCGCGGGCCGCCGCGTCCCCCTGCCTCCAGGCCGCGCAGCTCGACCGCGCGCGCGCGGTGGAGGCCGTCCGCGCCGCGGCCGCGCAGGCGGACGCGGTGGTCGTCTCGCTCCACTGGGGCGTGGAGTACGAGGCGCAGCCGCGCGCCGACGACGTGGAGCTCGCGCACGCGCTCGCGGACGCGGGGGCGCTCGTCGTCCTCGGGCACCACCCGCACGTCCTGCAGCCGGTCGAGCTCTACCGGCGGGCGGACGGGCTCACCGCCGTGCTCGCCTACTCGCTCGGGAACTTCGTCTCGAACCAGTCGCGCAGGTACGTCCACGGCGTGACGCCGGAGAAGGTCGCGGCGACGCGAGACGGGCTCCTCCTGCGCGTCGCCCTCGCCCGGCGCGACTACGGCCGCGGCGTCGTGCGCGTCGAGGTGGACGGGGCGGACGCGCTCCCGCTCTGGACCGAGAACGACACGGCGGAGATCGACCCGAGGGCGGAGCCGGGCCGCCGGCCCGCCATCCGCGTCGCCGCCGTGGAGCGGGCGCTCGCCGACGTCCGCGCGGAGCTCGCGCGCTTCCCGGATCCCGTCCCGGCCGACGCGCAGCCGCGCTGGATCGCGCTGCGCAGGCGCGAGGCGCTGCTCGCGTCGCGGCGCGCCGCGATCGGCGCCGTCGTCGGGGACGAGCTGCTCCGCACGCTCTCGCCGGCCGAGCTCGCCGCGCCCGCCGCCCCGCCGCCCGGCGCGCCTACTCCCGCCGCGGCTCGGTGATGGGGCGCGCGGGGCCCGTGTCCGAGGGCTGGACGTCGGGCCGGGCGGGGACCTTCAGCTCGACGAGCTCGATCCCGAGCCGCTGGGCGAACTCGAAGATGCGGTTGTCCCGGTAGAACTCGCCGAAGACGATCCGGCGGCACCCGGCGTTGGCGATGAGCTTGAAGCAGGGCCAGCACGGCGAGGCGGTGGTGTAGATGCTCGCCCCCTCGATCGCGACCCCGTTCTTCGCCGCCTGGATGATGGCGTTCGCCTCCGCGTGGACGGTGGCCACGCAGTGGCCGTCCTCCATCATGTGGCCGGCCTCGGAGCAGTGGGGCAGCCCGCGGATCGAGCCGTTGTACCCGGTGGAGAGGATGGTCTTGTCCCGGACGAGCACCGCCCCCACGTGCTTTCGGTCGCAGGTCGCGCGCGTCGCGACCACGCGGGCGACGTTCATGAAGTACTCGTCCCAGCTCACGCGCGTGTCCATCCGGCCTCCTGGAGCGGGGCATCGTACCGCACGGGCCCGACGCCGCCGCCTCCGAGGGATTAACATCGCCGCATGAGGAAGACCGCCCTCGCGCTCGCCCTGGCCGCCGCCGCCCCGGCCCTCGCCCAGCTTCCGCCCCCGGGTTCCGTCCGCATGCCGCCCGTGTCCACGACGGCGCCGCCGGCCGTTCCCTCCGCCGGGAGCGCGACGCCGCGCACGGACGGGGCGCCCGTCGAGCGCGGCACCATCCTCGAGGAGGTCGCCGGCAAGGTGGCCGGGCTCGACCGCAAGGCCCACCGCCTCCAGGTGGAGACCGCCGCCGGGCCCGTGACGCTCTCCCTCGACCGGAACACCATGATCTACACGGCGACCGGGCTCGGGACGGTGCTCGACCTGAAGCCCGGCGTCCAGGTCCGGGCCGGCCGGAACGCCGATCACCTCGCGTACTGGGTCCAGGTCCGCGCCGCCGCGGCGGCGCCCGCCTCCACGCCCGGCCAGGGGACGGGCCCCGGCGGCGGCGGGAGCGCGCCGGCGGGCGAGGGCACCGGCCCCGGCACGGGCGTCGCGCCCGCGCCGCCGCCGACCGGCGCCCGGCCGGGCGCGGGGCCGGGCACGCCCACCCCCGCCGGCGGACCGCCGCAGTAGCGCCGGCGCGCTCCGATCTGCCGGCGAGGCGGTCGCGCGAGGCGAGGGGGGACCGACCTCAGAGCCCGGGCGCGCTGGGCGCGGCGACGGCGCCGTGCGACCCCGGCGCCGACGGCCCCGGCGCGAGCCGAGCGAGCCCGTTCTCGGCCAGGAACCGGCGGATCTTCGCGGCGGGCGCGACGAAGGTCTCTCCGGGCATCGGCACGTCGAAGGCGTACTGCTCGTCCTGCTTGCCGCCGAACGCGACGCGCGCGGTCCGGTAGCCCTCGACGAGCCCGACGAGCCGGCCGCCCGGCACGTCGAACACGCCGCCGCCCGAGCTGCCGTAGCCGATCGCAGCGTCGGTCTTCATCGCCTTCGGCGAGCGAGGCGCGGCCGCCGCCTCGGCGAAGTCGTACTCGACCTGGGAGACGATGCCCGCCGCGACGGAGAGCCCTTTGCCGAACGGGGCGCCGATCACCACGAGGTCGTCCCCGAGCTCGAGGTCGTCGTCCGCGCCGAGCGCCGTGACGGGGAGCTCCGCCTGGACCTCGAGGATCGCGAGGTCGGAGTCCGGCACCCGCCCGCAGGCGACGATCCGCGCGGCGATGGGCGACGCCGCGCCTCCCGGCAGCACCCGGACCTCGACCGGCGACTTCCACGAGCGGCCGGGCTCGACGACGTGGGCGTTCGTCAGCACGTACGTGCGGCGCGCGTCCCGCGCGAAGCCGATCCCGGACGCGGTGCGCATCACCTCACCGCCCGCGGTGACCTGGATCCGCACCGCGCTCGGGAAGACCTTCTGGACGGTCGCCGCCCGCGGGTTCGACCCCCGCCCCGGAGCCGCCGCCAGGAGCGGCGACGCGACGAGGACGAGGCCGGCGGCGAGGGCCGCGGTTCCGAGGGTCGTCAGCAGTCGGGTGCGGGGCACGTCCCCGGAAACGGCCGGCCCCCGGTCCGGTATTCCCATCGGGCCCCCGGACGGCGGGGCGGCGAGCGGGCGCTCGCCGGATCGCCGCGGGACCGGCGACGCCCCGCGTCACCCGCCGTAGCGCCGGCGGATGAGGAACAAGAGCGCGTGCTGCGCGCAGTGCTCGCAGTACCCGTAGCGGTCGCGCATCGTGTGGAGCGTCTCCTCCACGCGGCGGCGCGCCTTCTCGTCGAGCGCGGCGCGCTCGTCGGACAGGTAGCGCAGGACGTCCTCGCGCCGGGCCCGGACCTCGCGCTTGCGCTCCTCGTGCGCGCGGTCGCGCAGGCGCCGGAACGCGTCCGGGAAGATCGCGGCGTAGTCGATCGCCTCTCCGTCCGGGTGATCGAGGCGGTACGCGCCGATCGCGGAGATGAGCCCGCGGCGGAACTCGCGCCGGTCCTCCCCCGGCGGCATCACGATCCGCTCGAGCTCGGCCATCCGGCGCTCGTCCGGCGGCGCGTCGCTCCCGGTCACCGGATCGCGGACGCGCGCCCCCTTCACCCAGTGGGACACGAGCGTGACGTAGCGGACGAAGAGCTCGCGGTACTGCGCCTCGGACACGAGCCCCATGGCGTCGCGGATCTCGTCGTCGATCCGGTCGAGGTACTCCGCCTCCACGACGCGCACGAACTCCTCGTGGTCGTGGTACCCGTCCACGACCTCCTGGAGCAGGAACTCGTGGACGGTCTTGTCGCGGCAGAGGGCCTGCAGCTCCTCGAGCACGGCGAGCGGCGTGAGGCACGGCGCGCCGGGCGCCTGGGCGGCGTTGAAGAGCGCGGTCTTGATCTCGCGCGCGGAGGCGCCGCTCCGCCCCTCGTAGTTCGGGTACGCGTCCGACTCGCGGTACAGGTCCGCCGCGTGCTTGCGGAGCACCTTCGCCTCGGGGAGCGGCAGCCGGTCCGGCACCGCGCCCGCGTCGTAGAGCCTCAGCTTCTCGAGCGGCGCGAGGTCCTCGACGATCTCGCGCACCTCGCCGGGGTAGCGCTCCGGGAGCGGCCGCTTGAGCCGGGTGAGCACCGCCCACTCCGCGGCGACCGCCGTCGCGTGCGGCGCCACGTGCTTCCCGACCGACGCGGGCGTGATCTGGCGGTCGTACACCTCGCGCTCCACCGACGCGCGCCGCAGGTACGGCACGCGGACGAGCTCGAGGCGCCCCCGGAAGGACGCGAACTCCGGCGACTCCTTGAAGGCGGCGAGCTGCTTCTCGTTCGCGCTCGCGAGCAGCACGACGTCGAGCTGCAGGACGAGCTGGTCGAGCGCGACCCGGCCCGTCTCCGCCGTGCCGAGCAGGTACTTGAACGCGGCGGGATCGCGCTTCAGCAGGTCCGAGTACTCGACGACGCCCCGGTTCGCGGCGACGAGCGGGCCGTGCGGCTCGAGGAGCGACACCGCGTGGAGCGCCGCGGGCAGCGCCGCGACGCTGCGGTCCGCCGTCACCTGGCGGACGCCCGCGTCCACGAAGTGCTGCGGCTCCACCGAGACCGCCGCCTGCTGGTACCGGGCCGACACGTAGAAGCGCTCCACCTGGACGTGCCGCAGCACCTTGAGCCAGTCGCCGCGATAGGCCGAGAGGAGCGCGTCGTTCACCTGCCGGCACAGCGCGCACGGCTCGCCCTCGAGCAGGTACTCGGACAGGACGAAGTCCCCTCCGCCGCTCCCGTGGCGCGGCTCGTCCCCCGCCTCGCCCGGCGCGGAGGGCGCCTCCACCACGCCGCGCGCGGCGGACGGACGGCAGCGCTCCTCGAGGAGGCGCCGCCGCTCGTCGCGGGGGACGAGCAGCAGCGGGTGATCCTTCATCGGGCACGAGAGGCGCGCGTCGAGCGCCTCGCCGTCGAGGTGCGCGAACGAGGCGAGATCGCCGCCGGCCTCGCGCGGCCCGAACCCGAGCCCCCCGCCGCGGAGCTTCCGCTCCGACGGGAACACCCAGTGGTAGCGGTAGAGCGCACCGTCGCGCGTGTGCGAGTACGCCTCCATCGCGCGGACCACGGCGGAGACGATGGACGACTTCGCCGAGCCGTTCGGGCCGTGGAGCAGGAGGAGCTTGTCGACGCGTCCGGATCGGACGAACGTGCCGACCGCGCGGTAGAGCGCTGCCTGGACCTCCTCCTGCCCGGCGACGCGGTGCGTGGGCCCGTCGGGGTCGAAGGGGAGGTCGAACGCGTGCCAGCGGCGGACGCGCCCCACCGGCGTCTCGCGCTCCTCCGAGCCGAAGTGGTCGAGGACGTGGCGGAGGTACTGCGCCGACGAGCGCGCGTGCAGCCGCGGCGCCTCGAGGAACGTCTCGAGGTACTCCTCGTACGAGAGGATCGAGCGGTTCTCGACGAACGCGCCCTTCACTCCCGTCCCGACGGTCGACAGCCAGCGGCGCGCGTCCACGGGAGACCTCCTCGTCGCCCTTCCCGTTCCCATCGTGGCGGAAGTCCGGCGGGAACTCCACCCCGGGGCCCCCGGCGTAGTACCCTCGCGCCCGGATGGAGCGGCTGCCCCCCGACACGATCATCGGCATCGACCTCGGGACCACGAACTCCTGCGGCGCCGTCGCCCACGGCGACGGCCAGGTGAAGCTCATCCCGTACAAGGGTGGCGACTACACCATCCCCTCGATCTTCGCGATCGACGACAAGGGGCACGAGCTGCTCGGCCACGAGGCGAAGCGGCAGTGGCAGCTCAACCCCAGGAACACGCTGTACGCGACGAAGCGGCTCATCGGGCGGGCTCCGAAGGACGAGGTCGTCGAGACGGTGCAGCGCTCGGTGCAGTACAGCGTGCGCGCCGGCAGCGAGAACGACGTCGAGGTCGAGGTCCACGGGCGCGCCTACCACATCCCCGAGATCAGCTCGAAGATCCTGGCCAAGATCCGCGACGTCGCGTCCGACCACCTCGGGTTCAGCGTGCAGCGCGCGGTCGTGACGGTGCCGGCCTACTTCACCGACCGGCAGCGGCAGGCGGTGAAGGAGGCCGGTGCGCTCGTGGGGCTCGAGGTCGTCCGCATCATCAACGAGCCGACCGCGGCGGCCCTCGCCTACGGCATCGGCAAGCGGCTCCAGGAGCGGGTGCTCGTCTTCGACCTCGGCGGCGGCACGTTCGACGTGTCCATCATCGAGATCCGCGACCGGATCTTCGAGGTCAAGGCGACGGGCGGGGACATCTTCCTCGGCGGCATCGACTTCGACAACGCGATCATCTCGTACGTCCTCGACGACTTCAGGAAGAAGCACGGGATCGACCTCTCGTCGGATCCCGTCGCCATGCAGCGGATCAAGGACCTCGCCGAGCGGACGAAGATCGACCTCTCGTCGCGCACCGAGGCCGCGTTCGCGATCCCCTTCATCACGATGACGCCGCAGGGCCAGCCGCTCAACATGGACGTGAAGTTCGACCGGAGGCTGCTCGAGGCGCTGACGCAGCACCTCGTCGAGCGCGCGTTCCAGATCATGGCCGGGGTGATGTCCGACGCGGGCGTCCGGCCGGAGGACGTCGACGAGGTGATGCTGGTCGGCGGCCAGACCCGCATGCCGGTCGTGCAGGAGCGGCTCACGAAGCACTTCGGCAAGCCGCCGTCGAAGGCCGTCCACCCCGACGAGGCGGTGGCGATCGGCGCCGCGCTCTACGGCTGGTCGCTCCAGGAGAGCTCCGACCTCAAGCTGCAGCTCCTCGACGTGATCCCGATGGCGATCGGGATCGAGCAGGCCGGCGGACAGATGCACGTCGTCTTCCCCCGGAACGCCGCGATCCCGAACGCGCGCACGATCGCGGCGACGAACGCGGTGGACGAGCAGACGGAGCTCGTCGTGCGCATCTACCAGGGCGACCACGCGGAGTCGGCCCGGAACGAGATCCTCGGGGAGTTCACCTTCGGCGGCGTCCGCCCGGCGCGCGCCGGCGAGACCCGCCTCGAGATCCTCTTCGAGGTGAACGTCGAGGGCATCCTCACGATGAGCGCGCGCGATCTCGACACCGGCCGGCAGATGAGCCAGACCGTCCGCGTGACCACCGGGTGAGGCCCGGAGAGGCGCGCGCCCCGGCGCGAACGCCGGGGCAGCCGCGCCGCGCTCCGTCAGCGCCCCTCGCGCCCGCCCCGGCCGTGGTCGCGGCCGTGGTCCTGGCGGGGCGCGGGCGCGGGCGCCGGGCGCGCGGGCGCCGCGCCATGGCCGCCGCCGGACGGCGGGGGCGGCGTCC
>DASSSJ010000144.1:0-49185 GCA_035708485.1 Anaeromyxobacter sp.
AGGGGCGCCCGGAGGACGCGCTCCAGCTCGCGCAGGTCGAGGGCGGTCGGGCGGGCCACGTCGCGCCAGTGCTCGCACCCCGAGGACTCGAGGAGCACGCACTGCGCCGGGAAGCCCGCGGCGTACGCGCGCCACCCCGCGCCGAGGAGCCCCGGCGCGCACGCCACGCCCACGATGCCGGTCCTCCCGCCCCGGACCGCGGGCGAGCGGAGGAAGCGCGAGAAGTCCGAGCCGTGCACGACCGCGACCGCCTCCGCGCCGGCCCGCTCGGCCGCCCGCGTCGCGGTGAGGACCGCGCAGCCCCTCGTGCACCCGGTGCAGCGGAGGTCCCCTTCCGTCCGCTCCGCGGCGCACTCCGCGTCGCCGCGCGAGCGCATGCACCCCGGCATCACCACGACGTGCCGCTCGCATCCCAGGAACGCGTCGCGCCAGGCGCGGTTCAGGATCTCGGCGCCCACCATGCTGAGGTGGTACTCGTCGCGCCGGCGCGCGCACTGGATGGTGTCCTCGCGCCACCTGCGGCGGGGGAGGTCGTCCCGGAAGAACCGCTTCACGCCCGAGGTGAAGATCCCGAGGGCGTGCTCGCCCCACGCCTCGAACGCGATCGCGAACGCGACGATCTCCGCGAGCGTGTCCTCCGCGGAGGAGGGGTCCGCGCGCAGGAACTCCTCCCACCCCTCGAGCCGCGCCACCTCGTCGTCGTACTCGCCCGAGGCGACGAGCCAGGTGAGGAGCCGCTCCAGGTCGCGCAGCGTCGGCGCGGGGCTCCCCGGCTCGTACGGCGCGTCGAGCGACAGGACCAGGCTGTTCGAGCCGTCGCGCACGCGGGGGCCGCCGGCGCGGCGCCGGGCGGCGAGCGCGTCCACGAGGCGGCGCACGGCACCCTCGCGGCGCGTCGCCTCCGTGCCGCGCGCGCGCCAGAGCACGCCGAGGGTCAGGGCCTCGACGAGGTACTCGGCCTCGCTGCGGCGCGGCTCGCGCCCCGTCTCCTCGACGTAGGCGCCGTAGGCGTCGAGGACGGGCCGGAGCGCCGCGCCCGTCTCGAGCACCTGGTCGGCGAGGCGCGCCACGCGGCGGAGGTAGAGCTCGGGCGGCGCGCCGCTCGGGCGAAGCGAGTAGGTGGGGGCGTTCGCGGTCACGACGGATTCTCCCGGCAAGCGGTGACGTCCGCGCCGGAAGCACGCGGAGTGCCATCGAGGCGACCGCGTGATCTCGCCGGGTTGAGCCTCCCCGGGGCGGCTCGCCCGCGAAGGCGGATCGCAACATGCCGCGAGTGGCAATAGGCTGACAGGCGCGGAGCACGGGAGGTCGGGATGCCGCTCGCGAAGCGCAGGCTGGGACGCCAGGGGCTCGAGGTGTCGTGCCTCGGTCTCGGCTGCCTGGGAATGCTCTGGGAGCGGAACCTCGAGCCGGAGATCTCGCCGCTCCTGCGCGAGCTGGGCATCGGGCTCGTGCCGTTCGCGCCGCTCGGCCGCGGGTTCCTGACCGGCGCCGTCCGGCGCGCGGAGGAGTACCCGGCGACGGACTTCCGCCGCCGCGACCCGCGCTTCCAGGGCGCGAACTTCGACGCGAACGTGCGGGCGGCGACGGCGGTGCGCGCGCTCGCGGCGGCGAGGGGGGCGACGCCGGCGCAGCTCGCGCTGGCGTGGCTCCTCCACAAGGGCGACGACGTCGCGCCCATCCCGGGGACGAAGCGGCGGCGGTACCTCGAGGAGAACGTGGCCGCGGCGGCGATCGCCCTCTCGCCCGCGGAGGTCGCCGCCCTCGACGCGGCGCTCCCGCCGGGCTCGATCGCCGGGCCGCGCTACGACGAGGAGCAGATGAGGACGGTGGACCGGTGATCGCGCCGGGGGGAGCGCCGGGCCGCCGCGACGGCGCCGCGGGCGCGCGAGCGCCGATCCTCGCGGTGGAGGACCTGCGGAAGTCGTACGGGACGGTCGCCGCGGTGGACGGCGTCTCGTTCCAGGTCGCGCCGGGCGAGATCGTCGGGCTCCTCGGCCCGAACGGCGCCGGCAAGACCACCACCATCAACATGATCCTGGGCGTGCTCGCGCCGAGCTCGGGCGCGATCCGGATCGACGGGCTCGACCTCGCCCGGCGCCGCTGCGAGGCGCTGCAGCGGGCGAACTTCGCGGCCGTCTACGCCCCGCTCCCCGGGAACCTCACCGTCGCCCAGAACCTCCGGGTGTTCGGCCTGCTGTACGGCGTGCGAGACCTGGGCGCGCGCGTCGAGGCGCTCCTCGCCGAGTTCGACCTCCTGCCGTTCCGGAACGCCAAGACGGGCGTCCTCTCCTCCGGGGAGCAGACGCGCGTCTCGCTCGCGAAGGCGATGCTGAACCGCCCGCGGCTGCTCCTGCTCGACGAGCCGACCGCCTCGCTCGACCCCGCCGTCGCGCGCGACCTCCGCGCCCGGATCCGGGGGATCGCCGCGTGCGAGGCGGAGGGCGTGCTCTGGACCTCGCACAACATGCGGGAGGTCGAGGAGGTGTGCGACCGGGTGCTGTTCCTGTCGCACGGCCGGATCCTGCTCGAGGGCGACCCGCGCAAGCTCCCCGCGGAGCACGGCCGGGCGACGCTCGAGGATCTCTTCATCGCGGTCGCGCGCGAGCCGCTCGCCCTGGAGCCGGCGTGATCGCGCTCCGTCCCCGCCGCGTCGCCGGCGTCGTGCTGCGGCAGGCGTTCCTGCTGCGCGGGAGCCCCGCGCGCGTCCTGCCGCTCTTCGCCTGGGTGGCGATCGACGTCGTCCTCTGGGGCTTCATCACGAGGTACCTGAGCCAGGTCGCGCCCGGCTTCGACTTCGTGCCGGTGCTCCTCGGCGCGGTCCTCCTGTGGGACTTCTTCGCCCGCGTGATGCAGGGCGTGACGATGGCGTTCTTCGAGGACGTGTGGTCGCGGAACTTCCTGAACGTGTTCGCGACGCCGATCACGACCGCCGAGTACGTGACGGGCCTCGTCGTCTCGAGCGTCCTCACGAGCGCGGTGGGGCTCGCCGTGATGGTGGTCCTCGCGACGGCCGCGTTCGGCCTGTCCTTCCTCGCGTACGGCGCCGTGATCGTCCCGGCGCTGCTCGTGCTGTTCCTGTTCGGGATCGCGCTCGGGATCCTCGGGTGCGCGATCGTGCTCCGCCTCGGGCCGGCGGCGGAGTGGCTCATCTGGCCCATCCCCGCGGTGCTCTCGCCGTTCGCGGGCGTGTTCTACCCGGTCGCGACCCTGCCCGCGTGGATGCAGGCCGTTTCGTGGCTCCTCGCGCCGTCGTACGTGTTCGAGGCGCTCCGCGCGCTCGTCTCCGGGCGCGCCCCCTCCTGGCCCGCGCTCGGGCTCGCCGCGCTGCTCGCGATCGCCGACATCGTCCTCGCCGGATGGGCGTTCGCGCGGGTGTACCGGCACGCCGTGCGGACCGGGCTCATCGCGCGCTACAGCGCCGAGAGCGTGAGCTGATCGACGGGCGCGGCGCGCGATCGAGTCAGCGCTGCAGCGTCGCCTTCACCGACATCGGGATCTTGAGGGCCGAGGAGATGGGGCAGCCGTCCTTCGCGCCCTCGGCCGCCTTCTGGAACGCCGCCTCGTCGATCCCCGGCACCGTGCCGCGCACCTCGAGGGCGCTCGACCGCACCTCGAACCCGCCGCCCTTCTTCGGCCCGAACTCGACGACGCAGCTCGTCTCGAGCCGCGTCGCGGGGTGGCCACCCTCGGCGAGCGCGTGCGAGAGCGCCATCGAGAAGCAGCTCGCGTGCGCGGCCGCGAGCAGCTCCTCGGGCGTCGTCGCGCTCGGCCCCGCGCCGCTCTCCGTGCGCGCCTTCCACGACAGCCCGGCGTCGCGGAACGTGCCGCTCGCAGCGCTGGTCCTCCCCTTGCCCGACGTGAGGTCGCCTTCCCACTGCGCCGTCGCCCGGCTCTGCATCGCGGAGCTCCTTTCGGTGAGGCCGGTGATGTGCCGCGCGCCGGGGGCGAGCGCAACGGCGGGTCGGGTCTCCCTCGGGTGCCGCGGCGATCAGGACGCGGGCGGTGCCGCGGGCGGCGCGGGAGCGCCCTCGGCCGGGGCCGCCGGCGCGGGGGCGGGGGCCGTCGCGGCGGGCGCGGCCGCCTCGGGCGTGGTCGCGGGCGCAGCGGTCGTCGCCGGCGGGACCGGCGCCGGCGCGGGCGCCGAGGGCGCTGCCGGCGGAGTCGCCTCCGCGCTCGGTGGCGGCGCCGCGACCGAGGGCGGGGCCGCCGGCGAGGTCGGGACCGCGGCCGAGGTCGGGACCGCGACCGAGGTCGGGACCGCGACCGAGGTCGGCGACGCCGCCGAGGCCGGGACCGCGGTCGCGGTCGCAGGCGCGGTCGGCGTCGGGCCCGCGGTCGGGGTCGGGGGCTCGGTCGGGGTAGGGGCCGGGGTCGCGGTCGGGCTCGGGCTCGGCGTCGGGCTCGCGGTCGGGGTCGGGGTCGGCGTCGCGGTCGGGGTCGGGGTCGCGGTCGGGGTCGGGGTCGCGGTCGGGGTCGGGGTCGGGCTCGTGGTCGGGCTCGGGCTCGGGCTCGGGGTCGGGCTCGGGGTCGCCGTCGGCGTCGGCGTCGCGGTCGCGGTCGCGGTCGGCGTCGCGCTCGCGGTCGGCGTCGGGCCTGCGGTCGGCGTCGCGCTCGCCGTCGGCGTCGCGCTCGCGATCGGCGTCGCGCTCGCGGCCGGCGTCGGGTCCGCTGCCGCACCCGCCGCAGGAGCGGCAGGCTCCGGCGTGACCGGCTTCGCCGCGACGGGCGCGGTCGTCGCCAGCGCGGCCTGGGTCGCAGCGACGACGGGCGTCGCCAGGGCCGGCGACGGCGCGGCCGGCGCCGCGATCTTCTCCGAGGCGGTCACCCCCGCGACGGGCGCGGGCGCGCCGGGGGACGCCGCGCTCCGCGCCGGCGCCGCGGCTGCCACGCTGGCGGGCCGCGCCGCGGGCGCGGCGCGGATCGGCAACGAGAGGCTCACGTTCGAGATCTCGGTCACCGCCGGCACGAGGCTCGGCCGCAGGTACGGCGAATCGACGTTCGTCACCTCGAGCCGGAGCACGTGGTCCGGCGCGACCTCCCACAGGTTGCCGAACGCCGCGATGCGGACGCGGCGTCCGCCGACCGGCGCGCTCGAGCCGGAGTCGATCGTGAGGGTGCCGCGCGTGACGAGCGACTTCGTGCCGTCCGGCGCGACGTCGAGGAGCCGCACGTCGAGCTGGACGCGGTGGGCGCTGCTCGCCGCGCGCAGCGTCACGGCGGGCTCGCCGGCGAGGAGGAAGGGCGCGCCGCGCGCCACGTCCGCGGCCGGGAGATCGAACGTCGCGACGTCGCCCGGGAGCCGGACGGCTTCCGGAGGAGCCGGGCAGGGCTGCAGCTCGGCGCACCCGACGAGCACGAGCGGATCCCAGGCGAGGCCGGAGAGGTTCACCGGGTCGAACCGCAGGATCCTGCGGCCGGAGAACGGGTGGACCGACGTGGACGTCGCGAGGTCCGCGTAGGACGGGACGCGCAGGACGTCGGCCGGGGAGAACGGAACGGCGCGCGGCCGCGTGATGGCGGCGCGGACGTCGAGCGCGGGGCGCGTGCCCTCGCCCTTCAGCCAGTGCGCGAGCCACTCGAGGACCTCGCCGAGCGCGTGGTCCAGCTCGCCGGGCTTGTTCGCGGCGCGAGGGTGGCCGAGGTCGCCCAGGTGGAGGGCGATCGGGTAGGCGGGATCGACCGCGCGGAGCGCGTCGTACATCCGGAGCGCCTCGACGGGCGGGAACAGGTCGTCCGTCCAGCCCTGGATCGCGAGCACCGGGAGCTGCGGGAGGCCCGCGGCGAGCCGCTGGCGCACGCGCTCCCAGAGCGCGCGCTGCCAGTAGATCGACCGGTAGCCCTGGAGGCCGTCGACGACGGAGCGGCCCGTCGGCGTCGCCGAGTAGGGCTCCTCGTTCCGGAGCATCTCGGCGTTCCAGAGGGACAGGTAGGCGGGGAAGTTGGGGTACGGCCGGTCGGCGCGCGTGCGGAGCCCGCCGAGGAAGAGGGCCTCGACGAACGACAGCTTCTGCGCGCCCGCGGGGTCCTGCGCGGCGTCGGGCCGTCCGTTCGGGACGAGGCCGTTCAGGAGGTCGGACCACGTCGCGATCGGGATCACGGTCCGGATCGTGACGCGCCGCCCGCCGCGCGTCGTGAACTCGGGCACGAGCGCGCCGAGCCAGGCGTGCGCGCCGCCGTAGGACGCGCCGAAGACGGCCACCGCCTTCCCGTCCACCGACGCCGGGTAGAGGTCCACCACCTGCGCGATCTGGCTGCGCAGGTCCACGCCCTCGAGGAAGACGTCGGCGAGGTTCGCCTGACCCCACGAGCCGCCGAACCCGCGCGTCGAGTAGCGGAGCACGGCGTACCCGGCCCCGGTGAGCCGGTCGTCGTACCTCGCCATCGAGCCCTGGCTGCCTCCCCACCCGTGCATCGCGACGACGAGCGGGTGCGCGCCCGGGGTCGACGGCAGCCGCACGGTCGTCTCGAGGAGCGTCCCGTCCGCGCCGCTCGCGAGGTAGCCCCTGCACGTGCGCGCGGCCGGCGGGGCGGGGGAGTCGCAGGAGAGGCCCGGGCGCGTGATCCACTGCCCCGTGTAGGCGCCCGGCGCCGTCCGGTCCGGGCCGAACGTCCGCGGCCCGGGCGGGGCCGAGGGCAGGTGCTGCGCGCGCGCCGGCGCGGCGAGGGAGACGGCGAGCGTGACGGCGAGGACGAGGGCGGGCCCGCGCGAGTGCATCCAGGTTCCTCCGCGAGTGAACGACGCTCGCAAGCTGGCCCTCCGGGCGCCCGCCCGCAGCGCCCCCGAAGCGGCCCGCGCGGCCGCTCACCTCGCGGTCCCCGCGGGTGAAGCGGCCGGCCCCGTGCGGCCGTGCGTGCGGCCGCCGGCCGGCTCGACGGGCGGGCGAAGGCGCGCCAGCCAGGACGGCCGGCGGCGCGGGGCGCCGCCGGCGCCGCGTGGGGCGCCGCGCGGCAGCCCCCCGCGGCACCGCGCCGCGACTGGGCACATCGTCGGGTGTGGGGAGGTGGCCATGGACCTCGTGAACCCGGTCGTCCGCCGCTGGCTCGCGGAGGCGGACGAGGACCTCGAGGGGTTCTGGGAGCGCGCCGCGTCCGAGCTGCACTGGTTCCGGCGCTGGGACACCGCGTTCGTCTGGGAGCGGCCGAGCTTCCGCTGGTTCGTGGGCGGCCAGACGAACCTCGCCTACGGCTGCCTCGACCGCCACGTCGCGGCCGGCCGCGGCGGCCACGCGGCGCTCGTGTGGGCGAGCGAGCGCGGCGAGCGGCGCGTCCTCACCTACGCGCAGCTGCTCCACGACGTGGAGCGGATCGCGGCCGCGCTGCGCGGGCTCGGCGTCCGCAAGGGCGACCGGGTCACGATCTACATGCCGACCTGCCCGGAGGCGATCGCGCTCATGCTCGCCGCCGTGCGGGTCGGCGCGATCCACTGCGTCGTGTTCGCCGGCTTCGGCGCGAAGGCGCTGGGCGACCGGATCGCGGCGAGCGGGTCGAAGGTGGTCTTCACCGCCGACGTCACGGCGCGCAAGGGCCGCGAGACGCGCCTCAAGCCGATCGTCGACGAGGCGCTCGCGTCCGGCGGCGCGGCGGTCGAGCACGTCGTGGTGCTGAAGCGCGGGCAGGACGCCGTGCCGTTCGAGGGGGCGCGCGACCTCTGGTGGCCCGAGTTCCTCGCGCTCGGCGCGGGCCGGAGCGGCGAGGCCGTGCCGATGGAGGCGAACGAGCCCGCCTTCATCCTCGCGACCTCGGGCACGACCGCGCGGCCGAAGCTCGCGATCCACGTCCACGGCGGGTACCCGGTGCACGTCCACGCGATGGGCCGCTGGTGCTTCGGCCTGCGGCCGTCCGACGTGTGGTGGTCCACCTCCGACATCGGCTGGATCGTGGGCCACAGCTACATCGTCTACGCGCCGCTCCTCACCGGCTGCACGACGGTCGCCTACGAGGGCGCGCTCGACCACCCGGGGCCCGAGGCGCCCTGGCGGATCGTCGAGGAGCTGTCGGTCACCGGCGTCTTCACCTCGCCGACGGCGGTGCGGCTCCTCATGCGCTACGGCGAGGAGCCGGCGCGCGCCCACGACCACCGCTCGCTCGAGCGCGTCGTCTGCGCGGGCGAGGTGCTGAACGCGCCGGCGTGGCGCTGGCTCCAGCACGACGTGCTGCGCGATCGCGTCCCGGTGATCGACCACATGTGGCAGACCGAGACCGGCGGCCCGGTGTTCGGCAACCCGTACGGGCTCGCGATGCTGCCCATCAAGCCGGGCTCGGCGGGGATCGCCCTCGCCGGGATCGACGCCGAGGTGGTGCGGCCGCACGACGGCCGGCCGTGCGCGCCCGGCGAGAAGGGGATCATGGTGCTGCGCCGCCCGTTCCCCGGGCTCACGCCCGCGCTGTGGGGCGAGCCGGAGCGGTACGCGGCCGACTACTGGCAGCGGATCCCGGACGTCTACACGACCGGCGACGCCGCCCAGCTCGACGAGGACGGGTACGCCTTCTTCGCGGGACGCGCCGACGAGATCATCAAGTGCGCGGGGCACCGGCTCGGGACGATCGAGATCGAGACGGCGCTCCTCACCCACCCGGCGGTCGCCGAGGCGGGCGTCACGGGCCGCCCGGACGAGCTGCGCGGCGAGGTGATCTCGGCGTTCGTGGCGCTGCGCCAGGGGCACCAGCCCTCCGCGCGCCTGCGCGAGGAGCTCCTCGAGGCGGTCCGGCGCGAGCTCGGCCCGGTGGCGGTGATCGGCGAGCTGAACTTCGTCGCGAGCCTGCCGAAGACCCGGAGCGGGAAGATCATGCGCCGCGTCTTCAAGGCGGTCATCCTCGACCGCGACCCGGGCGACATCACCACGATCGAGGACGAGGGCTCGGTCGACGAGGCGCGCCGGGCGTGGGCGGAGATGCGCCGCGAGCTCTCGGCGCAGCCCTCGCTGCACTGAGCGCCGCGACGGGGCGGCCGGGGTCGTGAGGTGCCGCGGCCGCGCTCCACGGCTCGCGGCCGTCGGCCGGCTCGCGCGTCGGCGCCGTCCTCCGGAGCCGCGCCGGCGGCCCGACACGCGCCGTGCCGCCGGCGTATCATCCGCCGCGATGCGGTACTGCGACGGCCTGCCGGAGACCGGGAGCCGGCCGCTGCGCGCCGACGAGCGCGCGGCGGTGGCGCGGCTCCGCCGCCGGCTCGGATGGGCGATCGCGGCGCGCGTCGCGCTCGTCGCGGCGTCGCCGGCCGCCGCGTTCGCGCTCCTCGTCGCGGCGATCGCGCTGCTCGGCGAGCCCGCCGGGACGGCCGGGAAGGCGCTCCAGGTGGCCGCCGCCGTCGCGACGCTCGCGGGGTTCTTCGTCGGCCCCGCGGCGGCGCTCCTCTCGGGCCGCGATCGGTGGCGCGAGTGGCGGCGCGTGCGGCGCGACCTCGCGGCGGCGGTCGCGCTCGAGTTCGGCGACGGCCGGCGCTCCCTCGCGGTGCTCCCCGCGAGCGAGCGCGTCGTCGCGCGCGACGGCCGGCCGGCGGACCTCGCCGCGCGCGCGCCGATCGGCTCCGCCGCGCCGGCGCCGCCCGCGGCCGCCACCTACGCGCTGGCGCCGGGCGCGCTGGACGCGGACGTCGCGGCTCGCGAGATCGCCGCGCGCGGCCTCGTGCGCCGGGCGCTCTCGGGCGAGGAGCGCGACGAGCTCCGCGGGCACGCGCGGCGCCTCAGGCGGGTCCCGCCCGGCTTCTGGCTCGCCGCCGCCTGGTGGGGGCTCGTCGCGGCGCAGTGGGGGCGCGGCGCCGAGCCGAGGACCGCCGTGGCGGTGATGCTCACGCTGGTCCTCGCGCTCGGGCTGTGGCGCCTGCGGCGGGCGCGCGCGCTCGCCGGGCGGCTCGAGGCCGACGCGGAGGAGGGCTGGGCGATCCGGGCCACCGCCGGCGCGACCAGCGGCGACGAGGCGCTCCCGGCCTCGCGCGCGAGCTGGACGGCGGGCGGCGCGCCCGCGGCGTGGCGGACCGGCGCCCGCCGGTGAGCGCCGCGGCGCGGGCGGCCCCGCGCGCGGCGCTGGGGGCGTGCGCCCGTCGCGCCCGCGCGCCGCGACGTCAGCCGCCGATGACGACGTTCCACGGCCGCACGCGGTGGCCGGTCACGACGCCGTTCCGGACGTACGGGTCCCTCGCGACGAACGCCTCCACCTCGGCGGCGGAGTCGGCCCTGAAGACGAGCAGCGCGCCCTCGGTGGGCGGATCGTAGGCGCCCGCGAGGAGGAGCTTCCCGGCGGCGTGGTACTCGCGCGCGAGCGCGAGGTGGTCCGGACGGTGCGGCGCCCGCTTGTCGACGACGTCCGGGACGTAGTCGTAGGAGAGGACGAAGTACATGCCGGTTTCGTAGCACGCCGCGCGCGCGTCCGCCGCGGCAGGCCCGCGGGTCGACTCACCGGCGCTCGGCCCGCCCGAGCAGCAGCGTGCAGAACGCGCCGGGGAAGCGGCGCTCCACGGCCTCGAACCCGTGCCGGACGTAGGCGGCCTCGAGGTCGCCCGCCCACTCCCGGAGCAGCCCGGACAGGAGGAGCCGCCCGCCCGGAGCGGCGAGCGCGGCGATCCGGGCCGCCTCGTCGAGGAGGAGCTCGCCGCCGACGTTCGCGACGACGAGATCGAACGGGCCGGCGCCCGCGAGGGCCGCGGCGTCCGCGAGGCGGTGCTCGAGCCGTTCGTCGACGCCGTTCGCGACGCCGTTCCGGCGCGCGCACGCGACGGCCTCGGGAGCGACGTCCGCGCAGACCGCCGCGCGCGCCCCGAGCCGAAGCGCCGCGATGCCGAGGATCCCCGAGCCGCTCCCGAGGTCGAGCACGCGCTGCCCGTCTAGCGGCGCCAGCGCGGCGAGGGCCTCGAGGCAGCTCTCCGTCGTCGGGTGCGTGCCGGCGCCGAACGCGCTGCCCCCGATCGCGAGATCGGTCGGGGCCACCGCGCGGGCGCCGGGATCGGGGAGGATGCGGAACGGGTGGCCGGCCATCGCGCTCGAGAGCCTACAGCCCCGCGGGCCTCCCCACGTCGGGCTTCGTGTAGTGCGCACACGCCGTCCGGGAAGATCTCGTGGAGGCGCTCCGCGGCGCGCGCCGCCGGACGGGCACCATGAGGGTACGACCCGTCAGGTTTCACGGATCGAGAGAACGACGTCCCTCCTCGACGCAGCGTCGATCGCGTCGCGACGGGCTGCTCGCGACGCCGCGCGGCAGGGCAGCCGGCGCGCTCGCGGGCGCCCGCCCGGCGCGGTACTCTCCGCCCCGAGCGTGGCGCCGCAGCACGGCGCGCCCGTGGAGGTCACGGAGGATGAAGCCCGGCACGGCGGTGAGCCCGTTCGCCGCCGAGGCCGGGGAGGAGCGCGACGTGGGTGAGGAGACGAGGCAGTTCGCGACCCGGTTCTCGCGTGCGGTGTCCCTGCTCGCGACGCTCGCGTCGGAGGGCGGGCCCGCGCAGCTCGAGCGCGAGCACGGCCGCCGGCTCGCGTCGGCGGTGCGCGACGCGCTCGACGCCGTCGAGGCGGTCTACGGGACCGGGACGAGCGCCGTCCGCGACTGGCCGGAGCGCTCGCGCGCGGTGCTCGCCCGCATCGCCGAGGCGCGGCGCGCGCTCCAGCGCTCCGGGGTGGACGCGGAGGTCCGCCGGCTGGCGGCGGCCGTCGTCGCGCTCATCGAGCCCGGCGCGCCGCGCGGGTGACGCGCCGCCGGCCCGCCGCACCCCGAGCGCGGCCGTGGCCGCCGCGGGGCGGGATGGAGATCCTCCGCCGCGATGGCGGCGAGACCGCGCTACGAGCTCTTCTACTGGCCGGGCATCCAGGGGCGCGGCGAGTTCATCCGGCTCGCCTTCGAGGACGCGGCCGTCCCGTACGACGACGTCGGGCGGCGCCCGGGCGGGGTCGCCGCGATCGAGCGGCTGCGCGCGGCGCGGGGGCCGTGGCTCGCCCCCCTCGGGCCACCCTTCCTCCGCCACGGCCGCGTCGTCGTGGGCCAGACCGCGCTCGTGCTCCAGTACCTCGGCCCGCGGCTCGGCCTCGTACCCGCGGACGAGGAGAGCCGCCGGCGCGCGCACCAGCTCCAGCTCACGATCGCGGACCTCGTCGCCGAGGTCCACGACACGCACCACCCCGTCTCGCCGTCGCTCTACTACGAGGACCAGCGCCGCGAGGCGGCGCGCCGCGCGGCCGCGTTCACGGCGGAGCGGATCCCGATGTACCTCCGCTGGCTGGACCGGGCCCTCGACTCGAGCCCGCGGGGGCGGGGGCGCTGGCTCGTCGGCGCGCGGTGCTCGTACGCGGACCTCTCCACGTTCCAGGCGATCGCCGGCCTCCGCCACGCCTTCCCGCGGGCGATGACCCGCCACGAGCGGCGCCTGCCGCGCCTCGCCGCGCTGCACGACGCGGTCGCCGCCCGGCCCGGGATCGCGGCGTACCTCGCCTCGGACCGGCGGCTCCCGTTCGGCGAGCACGGGATCTTCCGCCACTACCCCGAGCTCGATCTCGGCGCCGCGGCCCGCCGCTGACGTCCCGGCCGCGCCGGCGGTGACGTCCCGGGTGCGCGGGGGGTCACCGGCCCGGCGCGGCGCCGCCCGCCGGCACGCCCGCCGGGCGCGCCCCGCGCGGGAGCGGCGCGCCCGTTGGCGCCGCGCACCCGCGTGCCCACCCTGTCGGCCGAGGCAGCCCACCGTGAACGAGCAGCCGCATCCGCAGCCCGGAACGCCGCCCGCCGCCGAGGAGCAGCGGAAGGCGGCAGCGGCGCGCGCCGAGCGCGAGGGCGTCTCCCCCGCGGGCGAGCCGCGGCTCGACCCGCGCGCCCGCGTCCTGGTCGTGGAGGACGAGCACGAGCTGCGCGAGCTCATCGCCCAGTGGCTCGAGACGCGGCACTACCACGTCGTCCAGGCCGCCGACGGCCGCGACGCCGTGGACCTCCTCGAGGCGGGGCTCGAGCCGGACGTCATCCTGCTCGACCTCACGATGCCGCGGATGGACGGCCGCCAGTTCCTGGACTGGCTGCGCGCCTCGCCCAGGCACCGCGACCGGCGCGTGATCGTGGCGAGCGGGTACCTCGACGAGAACGAGCCCGTCGACGTGGACCGCGCGTTCGCGAAGCCGTTCCGGCCGGACCTGCTGGAGCGGGAGCTCGCCCGGCTCGCCTCGAACGACTGATCGGTGCGCCCGCGGCTACGGCGCCTTCGGGGCCGGGATCATGCGCGCGAGGAAGGTCCCGCGCTTCACCACCGGGAGCGCGTCGAGCTCGGCGACCGCCGCCGTCATCTCGGCGTACGCCGCCTCGTGCGTGACGATGAGGATCGGCACGGCGTCCTGGTCCGCCGCCGCCCGCCGCTGGATGACCGACTCGATCGACACGCCGTGGCGGCCGAGGACGCCCGTGACCGCGGAGAGGACGCCGGGGCGGTCGAGGGCCGTGACGCGCAGGTAGAACTCGCTCCGCGCCTCGCCGGCGGGGCGCAGGCGGGGCTTCTCGCCGCCGCGGATGCGCGAGCCGCTCGCCGGCATGCGCGAGACCGCGCCGGAGAGGATGTCGCGCGCCGCCGAGACGAGGTCGGCGATGATCGCGCTGCCGGTCGGGAGCGCGCCGGCGCCGCGCCCGAAGTGGAGCGACGGCCCGAGGTTGTCGTCCTCGAGGTAGACCGCGTTGAACACGCCGTCCACCGCGGCGAGCGGGTGCGAGAGGGGGACGAGCGCGGGGTGGACCCACGCGTCCACCGCGCCGTCCGCCGCGGAGGCGGAGGAGAGGAGCTTCATCCGGAAGCCGAGCTCCTCCGCGGTGGCGAGGTCGAGCGGCGTCACCTGCGTGATGCCGACGCGCGCGACGTCGTCCGGGCCGAACGTGGCGTCGAAGCAGAGGTCCACGAGGATCGCGAGCTTCTGCGCGGCGTCGATGCCGTCCACGTCGAGCGCCGGCTTCGCCTCGGCGTAGCCGTGCGCCTGCGCGTCCGCGAGGATCTCCGCGAACGGCTTCCGCTCGCGCGCCATGCGCGTGAGGATGTAGTTGCAGGTGCCGTTGATGATCCCGGTGACGCGCCCGATCCGGTTCGCGACGAGCCCGCGGCGGATCGTGTGGATGAGCGGGATCCCGCCGCCCACGCTCCCCTCGAAGCCGAGGGAGACGCGCTTCGCCTCCGCCCTCGTGACGAGCTCCTCCCAGTGGGTGGAGAGGAGCGCCTTGTTCGCGGTGACGACGTGCTTCCCGCGCTCCATCGCCTCGAGGATGAGGGTGCGGGCCGGCTCGATGCCGCCGATGAGCTCGACGACCACCTGCACCTCGGGGTCCGCCACCACCGCCCTCGCGTCGGTCGTGAACACGCCGCGCCCGAGCCCGAGCCGCTCGGCGCGCGCCGGATCGAGGTCGGCCGCCCTCACGACCTCGAACGGCACGCCGAGGCGCCGCTCGATGAGGCCGCCGTTCCGCTTCAGGATCTCGACGGTGCCCGCGCCGATGTTGCCGAGCCCCAGGATGCCGACCTTGATCGCCTTCGTCTCGCCGCTCACGGTGCCTCCTCCGGTGCGGGAATGTCCTACCACGGGCGGGAGGGGCGGCGTCGAGGGGCGGCCCGTCCCGACGGGCTCGACCCGGGGAACGGTCCGGCGGGCGTCCCGGCCGCCGCGAGCGCCCGGCGCGGCGCGCGACGTCCGCGCGGCCGCGCGCGGACGGCGAGACCCGGGCGCGATCGCGACGCCGCACCCGAGTGGACGCGGCACCTACACGCGCAATTGACCAATGGTGTTGCGAAGGTCACGAACAGTATTGACACCCAGAGTCATGCTCCGTCACAGCGCCGTCGCCGCCCTCCGGCTCGGCTTCGCCGCGTCGGCGCGCGCGGATCTGCCGTCCGCGAGCGTCGGCGAGATCACGGCCCAGGGCAGCGGCGTCGGCCCGCGCGTCGGCGCCGCGCGCATCGTCCTCACCGCGCCGGCCATCGCCTTCCAGGGCGGCCGCGAGGTGGGCGAGCGGTTCGGGGACAGGGCGTTCGTCGCGGGCTGGGCGGAGTCGCCCGCGGGGCCCGGGCGCGTCGAGATCGGCGGCGCCGAGGTCGGCGTCGGCGGCGCGTTCGCGCTCGAGCTGGCGCGGCCCGCCACCTCCGGGACGCGCTGGACGGTCGAGATCCGTGCGCGCTTCCCGGACGGCGCGGAGGTCGTCCGGAGCGTCGACCTCGACCGCGATGGCGCGGCCGAGCTCCTGCGCGACCAGGTCGCGGCGGCGGTCGCGCTCTCCGACGACGCGCGCTTCGGGCGCGAGGGCCGCAGCTCATGGGGGTCCATCGCTCGACGAGGAGACGGGCCTCTACTACTTCGGCGCGAGGTACTTCGATCCGGTGCGGGCGCGGTGGGCGAGCGTCGATCCCCTCGGGCTCGAGGCGAGTGACCCGCGCAGGTCCGAGACGCTCGCGCCCTTCCACCTCGCGGTCTACACGTACTCGTTCGCGAACCCGCTGAGGCCCACATCTGGCCGGGCCAGCGGGGGAAGTGGGTCACGGTGAAGGGGATCTTCCAGCAGTCCTGGCAGCGCATCCAGGCGTTCTTCATCAGCGTATCCACGAAGAGAGCTACGACGACGCGCTGTACGACATCCAGGACGCGTTCTACCGTGGGTTCACGGACAAGCCGGCCGAGAAGCTCGGAACGTACAATCAGGAGCAGCAGGCCACGATCATCGAGCACATGTACACCGGGCGGGAGCGCAAGAAGGACGAACCGCTGTCCTCGATGGAGAAGAAGGCGAAGGAGATCATGGAGAAGACGCCGGAGTTCCCGAACGCGAAGGCGCTCGAATGAAGCGCACCGCTCAAAGGACGCTGGCCGCCTGCGCCGCCCTCTCGCTGGCGTGTCCGCTGACGGGAGGGTTGCGGCCGGCGAAGACCCGGATCGAGGGGTCCCCCTCGCGGCCGGCGTTCGTCTTCGACACGACGCTCGTGCTGGCCGACTTCACCGTCGAGCGGTGGACTGGCGAGAAGTGGACGAAGGTCTGGGCCATCGAGAACGCCCCGTCCACCCGGGTGCGCGTGCGGCAGGTCGAGTACGGGACGGTCCCGGACGGCTACTCGGAGTATGTCCCGCCGAAGGAGCCCACCCTCGCGACGAACGCGCTGTACAAGGTCCTGTACGAGGGGGGGGCCGTACGGGGCGGCACGACCTTCGCAGTCGTGGAGCGGGACGGAAAGCCGACCGTCGTGGAGCTCGACCCCGGGAAGCCGTTCGCGGACGTCCTCGCGGAGTTCGACCGGCTGGTGCGTGCACGATGAGTGACGACCAGAAGCGCCCGCTCCGCATCGCGCTCGTGGCGATCGCCGCGCTGGCGATCGCCGGGGCCATCGCCGTGGCGTTCACCCCTGGGCTGAGCCCGCCCGACCCCACGGTGGAAGGGACCGATCCGCGAGCGCCTCCGCGTGGATCAGCACCCGCCCACCCTCGACGACGCGTACCGAGGCGAACGATGAACGCACGGAAGACTGCCCTCGCGCTCCTCGCCGCCGCCGCGTGCAGCGGTGGTGGGGACGGGGGCCCGACGGACGGCGGCGGGGCCCACGAGGACGGCGCGGTCGGCCCGTCGACGCAGTGGCCGCCCGAGCAGTAGAGCCCGGCGCCGCACTCGTTCGCGCCGACCGTGCACGCCTCGCCCGGCCCCTTCGGGAGCAGGCACGCGCCGCCGATGCACCTGTACGCGATCGCGCACTCCCACTCGTAGGTGCAGGGCCCGCTCGCCGGCCGCGGCTGGCACGTGTTCGACGTCGCCGGGTAGGCCTGCTCGCAGTGGAGGCCGGGCGCGCACGCCTGGCCGAGCGCGCACGATCCGCCGAGCCCCTGGCGCGGCGCGCAGGCGCTCGGGCACGAGAACTCGTTCCCGAGGCAGGCGTCCGACGCGCAGCTCTCGTGCGAGTAGCAGCTCATCCCGTCGGCGACCCTCCCCGCGATGGCGGCGAGGCAGGCGGGCGCGGGGGAGCGTC
This sequence comes from Anaeromyxobacter sp., assembly GCA_035708485.1. Lineage (GTDB taxonomy): Bacteria > Myxococcota > Myxococcia > Myxococcales > Anaeromyxobacteraceae > Anaeromyxobacter. The sequence continues at coordinate 16,940 of DASSSJ010000144.1, forward strand.
CGTCCTCGTGCGCCTCGAGCGCGTCGCAACCCGCGGCCGCCACGAACTAGAGGCACGCGCTCGCCGACGCCCGGTCGTACGTCGCCCGGCCGTTCGCGACCAGCGTGACCGCGTCGGCGCAGCGCAGCGCCGGCTCGATCCATGCCGCGTAGTACGCGGCGGAGCCCCGGTCGCACGCGGCGTATCGCGCCGCGTACGCCGTCCAGAACTGGTCGCAGAAGGCAGCGGCCGTCTCCGGCGCGGTGGCGCGAGCGTCGGCGGCGAGAGGCTTCCCTGCACGGGCGCGATGTGCGATCGCGCGACGAGCCGGTGCGTCGCGTGGGCCGAGGGCAGCTCGTGCGTGATCTACTCGGACTGCGCGCCGACGATGTCCTGCGACCCCGACACGCACGTGTGCGAGACCCCGTGCCCCGAGCGGTGACGGTCCGCGGCCGCACCCACGGTGCCGGTCGCGGAGGTCCGGGACGATCAGGAGAGCCGGACCGCCGCGCGGTCCCACGCGCGCAGCCATCGCCACCCGAGCCACGCCGGCGCGCCCGCCCAGAGCGCCCACCCCGCGCCGGCGATCGCGCCCCCGATCCCGCGGCAACGCTCGCGCAGCCCGAGGATCCCGAGGATGTTCCACCAGTCGTGCGAGTCCGCGTCCGGCGCGAGGAGCGGCAGGGCCCGGTCCATCGCGTCCGCGGCGTACGCGCCCACGCTCTCCAGGTTGAAGCCGACCCACACGAGCGCGACCGCGAACGCCGCGGTCCTGCGGCGGAGGGCGAACGCGGCCGCGGCGGCGAGCGGGATCGCGAGCTGCGCGATCGTCCCGCCGAGGTACATGAGGAGCCGCGAGCCGAGGATCCCGAAGACCGGGTGGCCCGCCTCGTGGAACACGAGGTCCGCCCCCGACACGACCGCCGCGAGCACGCCGTGCGAGAGGTGCGACCATGCGAGCAGCGCCGCGAACGCCGCGACGCCCGCCGCCTGCCACGCGGCGGGCGCGGGCAGGAACGCGGCGTCGTCGCGCGCGCCGCCCGCGCCGGCGGGGTAGGGGATCAGGTCCGAGCCGGGCTCGGCCTCGCGGGTCGGCTGGAGCAGCCCTTCCACGACGAGCTCGGCGCCGCAGCCGGGGCACTGGCGCGGGAAGCGGCTCGGCGCCGCGCCGGCCGCGAACGTGCGCGTGAGGCCGCACGAGGGGCACGCGATCGCGAGAGGCTGGGTGACCGAGATCGCCATCTGGCCTAGGGCCTCCAGCCCCAGCCCGGCAGCTCGGCGCCCGCGCCGGGCGGGAGCGGGAGCGCCAGGGCGTCGAGGAACCGGCTCGCGAAGCTGTTGGACGACGGCCCCTCCTCGAGCGCGTAGTCGCGCGGCGCGAGCTCGGCGTTGAGCGCCGCGACGATCGCCCGCACGCGGTCCTCCGTGAGGCCGGGGACGGTGAAGCGCCCGAGCTCCGTCGTCGGCAGCTCGCGCACGTTCGCCTCGCCCCACCACGCGCCCCAGGCGCGCGTGAACTCCACGGCGGGATCGGCGCTCGGGATCACGTACCCGACGACGCGGGCGGAGTCGCGGAGGAAGCCGCGGACCTTCTCCTTCCCGCCCTGCACGATGAAGCCACCCGGCCGGCCCGGGAACGTGACGAGGAGCGCGGCGTGCGCGCGGCGTTCCGGCGGATCGCCGCGCCGCGAGCCGATGCTCCGGGCCGCGAGCACGACGGTCGCGGCGGGCTCCTCGGCGGGCGCGGCGAGGGCCACGGCGGCGGCCGCGAGGGCGGCGAGGAGGTGGAGCGGCGGGCGGCGGCGCATGGGGACTCCCGCGAGGCCGCCAGCGTACGAGGTCACGCCAGGTTGTGGAACACCCGCTGGACGTCCTCGTCCTGCTCGAGCGCGTCCACCAGCTCGAGGACCTCCTTCGCCTGGTCCTCCGGCAGCTGGACCGTGCTCTGGGGCACGTACTCCGACTCCGCCGAGACGAGCGGCAGCTTGCGCTGCTCGATGGCGTGCTGCAGCTCGCCGAAGTGCGAGAACGCGCAGCGGATCACGAGCTGCTTCTCGCCCTTCTCGCCGGTCCCCTCGCCCATCTCCTCGAGCCCGTGATCGATGAGCTCGAGCTCGAGCGCGTCCTGGTCGATGCCGTCCGGCGCGAGCCGGAAGACGCCCATCTTCTGGAACTGGAAGGCGACGCTCCCGGTCGTGCCGAGGTTCCCGCCGTGCTCCTTGAAGTGCATGCGCACGTTCGCGACGGTGCGGACCACGTTGTCGGTCGCCGTCTCGACGACGATCGCGACGCCGTGCGGGCCGTAGCCCTCGTACAGGACCACCTCGTACGCCTGCTGGTCCTGGCCGCTCGCGCGCTTGATCGCGGCCTCGACCCTGTCCTTCGGCATGTTCGCGGCGCGCGCGTTCTGGATCGCGCGCCGGAGCGCCGGGTTCGTGTCGACGCTCGGTCCGCCGGCCTTCACCGCGATCGCGATGTCCTTGGCGATGCGGGTGAAGGCCTTCGCCATCCGGTTCCACCGGGCGAACATCGTGGCCTTGCGTGTCTCGAAGATGCGTCCCATGGGCTCCTCTGCGGCTGGGGCTCCGCGATCCCCGCAGGGCGGATATCCCACCCGCGCCCCGCCGCGCAAGCGCGGATCGCGGGCCGCCCTCGGGGACCGGACCATCCGGCGCGGCGTCTACGTCCCGGTGAGCGGCGGCGCGCCGAGGCCCTGATCGAGCTCCGGCTCGAGCACCGGCGCGGGGACGGTCGCGGGCAGTCCCGCGTCGGACGGCGCGTCCGGCGCTGCCGTCGCGGGGGGCGCGGCGATCTCGACGGGCGCGCGGACGCGCGCGATGCGCCGATCCCGCGGCGGGGCGACGCGAAGGATCGTCGCCCTGGCCGCGGCCCGCATCGTCGGCGGCGCGGCCGCGTGCGCGGCGACCGGCCCGACGACGGCGGCCGGCGGCGCCGTGCTCGGAGAGGAGGGCGCGGGTAGCGGCGGACGCGCCGCCGCGACGGCGACCGCGCCCGCCGCGAGCGCGAGCGCCGCGAGCAGCGCCAGCTCGGAGAGGAACGCTCTCGGCGTCGCGGAGAGCCTCGGCAGCTCGGGGATCCGGTGCTCGAGCGGCGCGGGGGTCGGACGGGGCTGGTCCGCGGTCGAGGGCGGCGGTGGCTCGACCGACCCGTCGGCACGAGCGTCCTCGTCCTCGAGCACCAGCTCGACGTACCCACCCGGCGGCGGACCGAGCGCGTCGGGCGCGACCTCCTCGAGCAGGGCGGGGTCGCCGGGCGGCGCGACGGGATCCCTGGCGGGGTACGTCTGGGTGGCCACGTTCATGACGCGCGCGAACGTTGCGCACCCCAGGGCGGGCTGTCGACCGGCCGAACGGTCGCTCGCCCGAATGGGACGACACAACGGGTACGTGCGCGGCTGCGACAAAGTGCCCGAAGCGCGCCCCCGCGCACGAGTGCCCGGACGGGGGAGAGGCGCCCCGAGGCGCCGCTCGCGCGAGAGTGCCAGCGCGACCGCCTCTCGGTCGTGACCGGGGTCGGAGGAGGGGCGCTGGCCGCGCGGGCGGCGAAGCGGTATGGAACCCGGCCGTGTCCGACCTCGAGGGCGACGAGCGCGAGCCGGGCGGCTCCGAGATCGCGGCCGCGGTCCGCGTCCTCGCGCGGATCGCCGCGGACCGCGGCCTCCTCGCGCAGGTGGACGCGGCGACGCGCGAGCTCCTCCAGCGGCTCGCGGGGGAGGTCGCCCGACCCGGGGTGGACCAGCGGCGCAGGCTGCGGAAGGCGCTCCTCAGGGCCGAGCGCGGCGCGCGGCGGACGCGCGACGAGCGGCTCCGCAGCGAGACCGGCATCCGGAAGCTGCGCGCCGCGCCGGTGTTCGAGACGCCGCTCCCTCCGCTCCCCGCCCCGGGCGCCGACGCGTCGGGCTGGTGGCCGGCGCCGCTGCCCGGCGCCGAGCGCGCGGCCGCCGCCGTACCCGCGCCCACCGATGCGCCGCCGGACGGCGCCGGCCCGGAGCTCGCCGAGCCCCGCAAGTGCTACGTGTGCAAGGCCGAGTACCGGCGCGTCCACCGGTTCTACGACCAGCTCTGCGCCGCCTGCGGCGACGAGAACCACGCGCGGCGCGCCGCGAGCGCCGACCTCCGCGGCCGCGTCGCGGTCGTCACCGGCGCGCGCGTGAAGATCGGCTACCAGGCCGCGATCCTGCTCCTGCGCGCCGGGTGCCGCGTCGTCGCCTGCACCCGCTTCCCGCGCGACGCGGCGGCGCGCTACGCGCGCGAGCCGGACTTCGCGTCCTGGAAGGACCGCCTGTCGATCTACGGCCTCGACCTCCGGCACACGCCGAGCGTGGAGCTGCTGTGTCACCACCTCGACCGCACGCTGCCGCGGCTCGACTTCCAGCTCCACAACGGCTGCCAGACCGTGCGGCGCCCGCCGGGCTTCTACGCCCACCTCGTCGAGGCGGAGCAGGGGCCCGTCTCCGCCGTTCCCGCCGGGCGCCGCGCGCTCCTCGACGGCTACGAGGCGCTCCGCGCCGAGGTCGCGGGCCACCGGCCGGCCGCGGGCCTGGCCTCGCCGGCGCTGCTGTCGCAGGCACCGAGCGAGGCCGACCTCCTCCTGCCGGGCGCGCAGGGGCTCGCGCTGTTCCCGAACGGCGTGCTCGACCACGACCTCCAGCAGGTCGACCTCCGGCGCCACAACTCGTGGCGGCTCGGCCTGTCCGAGGTGCCGACGCTCGAGCTCCTCGAGGTCCTGCTCGTGAACGCGACCGCGCCCTTCGTCATGACCGGGCGCCTCAAGGACCTCATGCTCCGCGTCCGTGCGGCGCCTCCCGGCACCGCCACGAGCGCCGACCCGGCGAAGCACGTCGTGCTCGTCTCCGCGATGGAGGGCCAGTTCTACCGCGAGCACAAGACCGACCGGCACCCGCACACGAACATGGCGAAGGCGGCGCTCAACATGATCGTGCGGACGAGCGCGCCGGACCTCGCGCGGGACGGGATCTTCCTGAACGCCGTGGACACCGGCTGGGTGACGGACGAGGACCCCGCCCACCTCGCCGCCCGCAAGGCCGAGGAGCACGCCTTCTCGCCGCCGCTCGACGTGGTGGACGGCGCGGCCCGGATCGTGGCCCCCATCGTGGAGGGGTTCCGGACGGGTCGTCACGCCGCCGGCCTCTTCTTCAAGGACTATCGCGCCGCGCCGTGGTAGCGGAGGATCACCGGAGAGAACCGCCATGAAGAAGGTCCGCATCGGCCTCCTCGTCCTCGTCGCGGCCCTCGCGCTCGCCCAGGCGATCCCCGTGGACCGGACGAACCCGCCGGTCGAGTCGCAGGTGCAGGCGCCGCCCCCCGTCCTCGCCGCCCTGAAGAAGTCGTGCTGGGACTGCCACTCGAACGAGACGGTCTGGGGCTGGCACACGACGATCGCGCCGATCTCGTGGCTCGCCGCCCACGACGTGAACGAGGGGCGCGCCGAGCTGAACTTCTCGCGCTGGACCGCGCTCGGCGCGCGGCGGATCGCGAAGCTCGCGCGGGAGATCCCGGAGGAGGTCGGCGAGGGCGAGATGCCGCCGCTCCTCTACGTCCTCGCGCACCCCTCCGCGAAGCTGGCGGAGCCCGAGCGCGCCGCGATCGTCGGCTGGGCGAAGACCCTCGCCGCCGGCGCGGCCGAGTCCCCCCGGGGCGCGGGCGGCGCGCCGCTCGCGCAGCCCGCCTCCCGCGGCGACGCGCACGAGGCGGGCGAGCACGAGGAGCACGAGCACCGGCGCTGAGCCGGCGGTGAACGGGGCGTACGAGCGGACGCTCCGGGGCGCGGCGCGCCACCGGCTCCGATCGGCCTCGCGACGCCGTGGCGCGGCGCTCGCGCGGGCGCCGTGGCGACGCCGCCGCCCGGAGCGCTCGCCGGACGCCGTGGCGCCTCGCGGCGCCGGTGTGCACGTGTGACGGGTGCGGGCGATCGACAGGCTCCTGCGGCGCGGGATCCGCCGCGTCGGGTCGGCGAGGACGGGCTTCCGGTACGTGCGTCCGGGCGGGCGGCGGGCCCGCCGCGCGGACGCCGAGCGCATCCGCCAGCTCGCGCTGCCGCCGGCGTGGACGGAGGTCCACGCCGCGCCCGAAGCGAACGCGCGGCTCCAGGCGATCGGCCGCGATCGCGCGGGCCGGTGGCAGTACCGCTACCGCGCCGAGTTCCTGCGGCTCCGCGCCGCGGCGAAGTACCGGCGGCTCCTCCGCTTCGCCGACGCGCTGCCGCGGATCCGCGCCGCGCTCCGGCGCGACATGGGGCGGCGCGGACTGCCGCGCGAGCGCGTCCTCGCGGCGATGGTCCGCGTCCTCGAGGCGTGCTTCATGCGGCCGGGGAGCGAGGCCTACGCCCGCCGGAACGGGAGCTACGGCCTCACCACCGTCCGGCGGCGCCACGTCCGCGTCGCGCGCGACCTCGTCGAGTTCGACTACCGGGGCAAGTCCGGCCAGCGGCAGGTCCGGGAGCTCCGCGACGCGCGGGTCGCGCGCCTCGTCCGCGCGTGCCTGCGCGTGCCGGGCCGCGACGTGTTCAAGTTCCTGGAGGACGGCGAGGTCGTGGACGTGCGCCGGCGTCACCTGAACGCGTACCTCCGCGGGATCTCCGGCGCGCCGTTCACCGCGAAGGACTTCCGCACCTGGGCCGGGACGCTCCTGTGCGCGGGCGAGCTCGCCCGCCGCGCCGCCCCCGCCGCGGCGCGAGCGGAGCGCAGGCGCGCCGCCTCGGCGGCGCTCCGGGCGGTCGCCGACCGGCTCGGGAACACCCCGGCCGTCGCGCGCTCGTCCTACGTGAGCCCCGCCGTGCTCGCGGGCTTCGGGCGCGGGCGCGTCGTCGGCTGCGCGCTCGCCGACGGCGAGGTGCTCGGCGCGACGCCGGCGCTGTGCGAGGCCGAGCGCGAGCTGGTCGCGCTCCTGCGCGCGGCGGAGCGCAGGCCCGCGCTGCGCGCCCTCGCCGGCGGGGGCGGCGGCTCGCCGGAGGCCGCGGCCCCGACCGGCGCGACCGCGAAGCCCGCCCGGCGCGCGGCGCGCCGCGCGGAGCGGTAGCCGCCGGAGACCCTCGAGCGGAGGGTCCGGCGCGCGCCGCCCGGGACGGCGTGAAGCTCGGCGCGTGGCGCGCGCAGATCCATTTCCCGCGCGGCGCGTTCGCACCGGGGAAAGGAGCCTACGATGCGCCAGACCGCCCTCGCCCTCGCCGCCCTCGCCCTCGCCCTCCCGATGACCGCCTCCGCCCGACCCGAGACCGCCCGCTCGGGCCCGTGGTCGGTCGAGCTCGTGGACGACAGCGGCACCGTCCTCCCCACCTTCGACCACCGCGGGCGCACCTACGTCCTCGGGACGAAGGGGCGCCGGTACGCCGTCCGGGTCCGGAACGGGACCGGCGGCCGCATCGAGGTCGTGGTCTCCGTCGACGGGCGCGACGCCATCGACGGGCGCCCGTCCTCGTTCGGGAAGCGCGGCTACGTCGTGGACCCCTGGGACCAGGTGACCGTCGACGGGTTCCGCCTGAGCGACGCGTCCGTCGCGGCCTTCCGGTTCGGCAGCGTGGCGTCCTCGTACGCCGCGCGGATGGGCGACGCGCGGGACGTCGGCGTGATCGGCGTCGCCGTGTTCACCGAGGCGCCGCGCTGGACGCCGCCGCCGCGCCCGTACCGTCCGTCGTACCCGTCGGGTTCCGACGAGTACCGCAGCGACGCGGGCGCCGAGTCCGCCGAGCCCGCCCCTGCCCCCGGCGCCGCGTCCGGCGGTCCACCCGCCGCGCAGGCGCCGGAGGCGCGCGAGAAGGCCGCGCCGCGGGGCGGCGCCCGGGCCGAGGCGCGTCCCGGCCTCGGCACCGAGTTCGGGGAGGAGCGCGAGTCCGCCGTGGCGCGGGTCTCGTTCGAGCGCGCGAGGGAGACCCCGGCGTCGGTGCTCACGCTCCGCTACGACGATCGCCCGGGGCTCCTCGCGCTCGGCATCGACGTGGACGGCGGCTGGGCCCGCGGCGACGAGGCGTGGCGGCGCGAGCACGCCGATCCCTTCCGCCGCGACGCGTCCTACTCGGTGCCGCCCCCCGGCTGGCGGCCCTGAGCAGCCCCCCGCGGGGCTTCCGCGGCGGCCCCCGATTCGGGGGGCCGCCGTGCTCGTTCTTGGGGCACGCCCCTCGGACGGAGGGTTGGACCTCGCGAGGGGCGTACATACCGATAGCCTGCTTGCCGACTGCCCCTTCCGGTACGCGACGGCCGCGCAGCGCAGCCTCGGTCCTCGCGGGGCTGATCGCCGTCGCGCTCCTGCCGCTGGTCGTGTTCGGGGCCGTGGCGGCGCCGGCCGGTCTCCTCGACGGGACGATGCGGCGGTCGCCCCTCGCGGCCGCGGGGCTCACGCTCGCGCTCGCGGCGCTCGGCGCGGGCGCGGCGCTCGTCGCGGCGCGCCGGTTCGCGCGCGCGCTCGGCTCCGCGCAGGTCGGCGCCGAGGCGCTCGCGCGAGGCGAGCCGCCGCGGGTGGACGCCCGCGGCATCGCGGAGGTCGGGCGGCTCGGCGAGGCGCTCGAGCGGTCCGCCGCCCTGCTCGCCGCGCGGGCGGCCGAGCGCGACCAGCACCTCGCGCGCGCGGAGGCCGCGCGCGCCGAGGCGGTGTCCGCGAGCCGCACGAGGGACGAGTTCCTCGCGATGCTCGGCCACGAGCTGCGCAACCCGCTCGCGCCGATCGCCACCGCCCTGCACCTGCTCGAGCAGCGCGGCCACGCCGACACGCGGGAGCACGCCGTCATCCGGCGCCAGCTCGCCCACCTCCAGCGGCTCGTGGACGACCTCCTCGACGTCTCGCGGATCACCCGCGGGAAGGTCGAGCTGCACCGCGAGCGCGTCGAGGCGGCCCTCTTCGTCGGCAGGGCGATCGAGATGGCGAAGGACCTGCTCGAGCAGCGGCGCCACCGGCTCACCGTCGACGTCCCGCCCGGCCTGTTCGTGGACGGGGACCCGGTGCGGCTCGCGCAGGTGGTCGCGAACCTCCTCAGCAACGCGGCGCGCTACACGCCGCCGGGCGGCAACGTGCACGTCGGCGCGCTGCGCGAGCGGGATCGCGTGCGCCTGTGGGTGCGGGACGACGGGGTCGGCCTCGCCCGCGGCCTCCTCGGCAGCATCTTCGAGCCGTTCGTGCAGGGCCCGGGCGGCGCGGAGCCCCACCAGGGCGGCCTCGGCCTGGGGCTCACGCTCGTGAAGAGCTTCGTCGCGCTCCACGGCGGCGAGGTCGTGGCGCACAGCGACGGGCCGGGCAGGGGGAGCACGTTCGCGGTGGAGCTCCCCGCGGCGGCCGCCGCGCGCGCGGAGCCGCTCCGCCCGCCCGCCCGCGGGACCCGCCCACCGCCCCCGGCGAGCCTCCGCGTGCTCGTCGTCGACGACAACGCGGACGCCGCGGAGACGCTCGCGAACCTCCTCACCCTGGCGGGGCACGAGGTGAAGACGGCGCCGGACGGGCCGACCGCGCTCGACCTCGCGACCGCGTTCCGGCCGCAGGTCGCCGTCCTCGACATCGGCCTCCCGGTGATGGACGGCTACGAGCTCGCGCTGCGCCTGCGGGACCGGCTCGCCGGCGCGGTACCGGCGATGGTCGCCGTGAGCGGCTACGGCCAGGCCGCCGACCTCGAGCGGAGCCGCGCCGCCGGCTGCTGCGCTCACCTCGTGAAGCCCGCGGCCGTGGACCAGGTGCTCGCCGAGCTGGACCGGATCGCCGCGCAGCGGGTCGCGCCTGCCGCCGAGCACGCGTGACGCCCCCGGTGCGGCGCGCACCGCGCCGCCGTGGGCCCGCGTCGCGCGGGGAGCCCCCTTCGTGGCGTGGCGGCGCCGACGCTCCGCCGAGAAGGGGGAGATCATGACGGATCCGCGCGCGCTCGCCCCCGCCCTCCCGCCGGCGAAGCTGATCGTGGGGGGGCGCGCGATCGAGCCGGTCGAGGGCGGGACCATCCCCGTCGTGAATCCCGCGACGGGGGAGTGGCTCTGCGACGCGCCCGCCGCGGCCGCCGCCGACGTGGACGTCGCGGTGCGCGCCGCCCGGCGCGCGTTCGAGGACGGTCCGTGGCGCACCCTGGGCGGGCGAGAGCGCGGGCGCCTCCTGCGGCGGCTCGCCGAGCTGCTCTGGGACCGGCGGGAGGAGTTCGCGCTCGTCGAGTCGCTCGAGAACGGCAAGACCTTCCGGGAGGCGCTCCGCGGCGACGTCGGCCCCGGCGCGGCGACGCTCGCGTGGTGGTCGGAGGCGGCGGGCCGGATCCTCGGCGAGGTGCTCCCGGTGGACGGCCCGTTCCACACGTACACGGTGCGCGAGCCCGTCGGGGTGGTCGGCGCGATCGTGCCCTGGAACTACCCGACCTGCCTCGCGTGCTGGAAGCTCGGGCCCGCGCTCGCGAGCGGCTGCACGGTGGTGCTGAAGCCCTCCGAGCTGACGCCGCTCACGGCGTTGAAGCTCGGCGCGCTCGCGCTCGAGGCGGGCTTCCCACCCGGCGTGCTGAACGTCGTCCCGGGGCTGGGCGACCCCGCGGGCGAGGCGCTCGCGCGCCACCCCGACGTCGACAAGGTGAGCTTCACGGGGTCGATCCGGACCGCGCGCCGGCTCCTCGCCGCGTCGGCGGGATCGAACCTGAAGCGCCTCACCCTGGAGCTCGGCGGCAAGAGCCCGCAGATCGTCTTCGCCGACGCCGACCGCGCGCGGGCCATCGACGCCTGCTTCTGGGGGATCTTCGGGAACAAGGGCGAGACCTGCAACGCCGGCTCGCGCGTCCTCGTGCAGGCCGGGATCCACGACGCGTTCGTGGCGGAGCTCGCCGACCGCGCCCGGCGGATGGTGGTCGGCGACCCGCTCGACCCCGCGACCGAGATGGGCGCGCAGGTGTCGCAGGCGCAGGTGGAGAAGATCCTCGGCTACGTCCGGAGCGGCCTCGCCGACGGCGCCCGGCTCCTCGCGGGCGGCGAGCGCGACACGGAGGGCGCGAAGGCGCGCGGCTGGTTCGTCCGCCCGGCCGTGTTCGCCGAGGTGCCGCCGCGCGCCGCGATCGCGCAGGAGGAGATCTTCGGGCCCGTCCTCTCGTGCCTGCGCTTCGAGGACGAGGCGGAGGCGCTCGCGATCGCGAACGGGACGACCTACGGCCTCGCCGCGTCGATCTGGACGGGCGACGTCGCGCGCGCCCACGCGCTCGCGCGGAGGGTCCGGTCGGGCGTCGTGTGGATCAACTGCTTCAACGAGTTCGACGACGCGGTCCCGTTCGGCGGGTTCAAGCAGTCCGGGTGGGGGAAGGACCTCTCCCACCACGCCCTCGACGGCTTCCTCCAGGTGAAGGCCGTCTGGACGAAGCTCCCGGAGTGATCATGCGGAAGCCCTCGGAGGTGAACGACCGGACGGCGCGCGCGCGGCGCGGGCCGGTCGGCGCGGCGCGGGTGGCGCGGGCGCGCGGCGGGCCGCGGGCGCGCCCCGCCGGCGACGCGGGGCGCCTCGACGCGTGGCTGCGGGAGCGGCGGGTCCGCAAGGCGAAGATCGGCGCGTTCGACGTGGACGGCGTCTGGCGGGGGAAGTACGTCTCGCTCGAGAAGCTGCGCTCCGCGGCGAAGGGCGGCCTCGGCTTCTGCGACGTCGTGTTCGGGTGGGACGTGGGGGACGAGCTCTACGACAACGCGCGCGTCACCGGCTGGCACACCGGCTACCCCGACGCCCGGGCGGTCGTGGACGTCGCGACCGCGCGGGTGATCCCGTGGGAGCCCGACACCGCCGCCTTCGTCCTCGACTTCGCAAACGAGGACGGCTCGCCGTACGAACCCTCGCCGCGCCAGCTCCTGCGGCGCGTCGGGGAGCGCGCCCGGGCGATGGGGTTCCTGCCGCGCGTCGGCGCCGAGTACGAGTACTTCGTCTTCCGGGAGACGCCCGAGACGCTCCGCGCGAAGGGCTTCCGCGAGCTGCGCACGCTCTCGCCCGGCATGTTCGGCTACTCCTGGCTCCGCAGCTCCGCGAACGCCGAGCTGGTCCACGCCATCGTGGACGGCTGCACCGCGTTCGGGATCCCGGTCGAGGGGATGCACACCGAGACCGGCCCGGGCGTGTACGAGACCGCGATCCGCTACGACGACCTCGAGCGGGCGGGCGACGCCGCGGCGCTCTTCAAGACCGCCGTGAAGGAGATCTGCGCGCGGCGCGGGCTCACCGCCTGCTTCATGGCGAAGTGGGACGCGCGCCTGCCGGGCTGCTCGGGGCACCTGCACGCCTCGCTCTGGTCGCGCGACGGCGCCCGGAACCTGTTCGCGGACCCCGCCGGCGAGTGGGGGACGAGCGCGCTCCTGCGCCGGTTCGTGGGGGGCCAGCTCGCCCTCATGCCCGAGCTGACCGCGCTCCACTGGCCGACCATCAACAGCTACAAGCGCTCGGTCGAGAACACCTGGGCGCCCACCACCGCGACCTGGGGGCGCGAGAACCGCACCTGCGCGGTGCGCGTCATCGGCGACTCCGAGAAGTCCACGCGGATCGAGTACCGCCAGCCCGGCGCCGACGCGAACCCGTTCGTCTCGATGGCCGCGTCGCTCGCGGCGGGCCTGTGGGGGATCGAGCGCGCGATCGAGCCGCCCGCGCCCTGCGCCGCGAACGGCTACGCCGCCGCGGCGCCGCCGCTCCCCCGGACGCTCAAGGAGGCGGTCGAGCTGCTCCGGCGCTCGGAGGCGGCGCGCGAGCTCCTCGGCGAGGGGTTCGTGGACCACTTCGTCCGCACCCGCGAGTGGGAGGTCCGCCGGTTCGAGCGGGCCGTCACGACGTGGGAGCTCGAGCGCTACCTCGAGATCATCTGACCGGAGGGCGACGTGATCGCGTTCTTCGACGTGCCCGCCGCGCCCTCGCTCGCGGTGATGGCGTGGCCGACCCGCGTGCTCCTCGGCGCCGGCGCGCTCGCGCGGCTCGGGGAGGAGGTCCGGGCCCTCGGCGTGCTCCGGCCGCTCGTCGTCACCGACCGCGGCGTCGTCGCGACCGGGATCGCGGGGCGGGTGGAGGCGGCGCTCCGCGACGCCGGGCTGCGGCCCGCGCGCCACGACGGCGTGCGCGCCAACCCCACCGACCGGGACGCCGCGGAGGGGCTCGCCGCCTACCGGGCGGGCGAGTGCGACGGGATCGTCGCGGTCGGCGGCGGCAGCGCGATCGACGGCGCGAAGCTCGTCGCCGTCCTCGTGAACCACCCGCCGCCGCTCTCGCGGTACGACGACGCCGCGGGCGGCGACCGCTTCGTGACGGGCGAGGTCCCGCCGCTCGTGGCCGTCCCGACGACGGCCGGCACCGGCTCGGAGGTCGGCCGCTCCGCGGTGGCGACGCTCCCCGACACCGGGCGGAAGACCGTCATCTTCAGCCCGCGCCTCATGCCCCGGGTGGCGATCTGCGACCCCGCCCTCACGCTCGGCCTCCCCCCCGCGCTCACCGCCTGGACCGGCATGGACGCGCTCACGCACGCGGTCGAGGCCTACGTCGCGACGGGCTTCCACCCCCTCGCGGACGCGGTGGCGTTCGACGCGATCCGGCGCGTCGCCCGGGCGCTCCCCGTCGCCGTCCGCGACGGCGCCGACCTCGCGGCCCGCACCGACATGATGGTCGCGGCGATGGAGGGCGCGATGGCCTTCCAGAAGGGGCTCGGCGCCTCGCACGCGCTCGCGCACGCCCTCACCCCGCTCTGCGGCGTCCACCACGGCCTCGCGAACGCGATCGTCCTCGCGCCGGTCTGCGCGTTCAACGCGCCCGCGGCGGCTCCGCGGCTCGCGCGCGTCGCCGTCGCGCTCGGCGAGCCCGACGGGCCGGACGACGCCGCGCTCGCGCGGCGGGCGGCGGACCGGGTCGCCGCCCTCGCGCGCGAGGTGGGGATCCCGCGCGGGCTGCGCGACGCGGGCGTCCGGGAGGAGGATCTGCCCGCGGTCGCCGCGAAGGCGCTGGAGGACGCGTCCCACCGGACGAACCCGCGCCCCTGCGCCGAGGCGGACCTGCTCGCCCTCGCGCGGGCGGCGTGGTGACGCGCTATCCTCCGCCCCGGGCGAGCACCCCCGCACCCGCGCCCGAGCCCGAACGCCGAGATGACCGCATGCGCCTCCCGAGAGCCTCCGCCGCCCTCGCCGCCGCCGCGCTCGCGGCCGGCTGCGCCGGGGTGAAGAAGCCCGCCGCCGGCAGCGACTCCGAGCGCCTCGCGGCGCTGCTGAACGAGTACTGGGAGGACACGCTCGTCCTGAACCCGATCCTGGCGACCGCGATCGGCGACGACCGCTACGACGCCGAGCTCCCGAACTTCTACGCGCCGGAGTACCGGGCGCGGATGAAGGCCCACCTCGAGCGGTACCTGCGCGCCCTCGGCGCCCTCGACCGCGCGCGGCTCGCCGGGCAGGACCGGCTCTCCCACGACGTCCTCCGGCACGACCTCGAGAGCGCGCTCGAGGGGCTCCGCTTCCCGGACTGGCTCGTCCCGGTCCACCAGTTCGGGAGCGGCCCGACGTTCTTCGCCGTGCTCGCCTCCGGCAAGGGGATCCAGCCGTTCCGCACGGTGAAGGACTACGAGGCGTTCCTCGGCCGGATGGACCGGCTGCCCCCCGTGTTCGACCAGGCCATCGCGAACATGCGCGAGGGGATCCGGGCGGGGGTGGTCCAGCCGCGGCCGGTGATGGAGAAGGTCCTGCCCCAGCTCGACGCCCTCGCCGTGGACGACCCCGAGAAGAGCGCGTTCTGGGGGGCCGTCGCGTCCATGCCGGAGGCGATCCCCGCCGCCGAGCGCGAGCGGCTCGCGGCGGCGTACCGCGCCCGCATCTCGCGCGTCGTCCTCCCCGCGTACCGGCGCCTGCGCGACTTCGTGCGCGACGAGTACCTGCCCCGCTGCCGCGACACCGCCGGGTACGCGGCGCTCCCGGACGGCAAGGCCTGGTACGCGTACCTCGTGAAGGCGGCGACGACCACCGACCTCTCGCCCGACCGGATCCACGAGATCGGGCTCGCGGAGGTCGCCCGGATCCGCGCCGAGATGGAGCGCGTGAAGCGGGAGGTCGGGTTCGAGGGGGACCTGGCCGCGTTCTTCCGCTGGCTCCGCGACGACCCGCGCTTCTACTACACGGACCCGGAGGCGCTCCTCGCCGGGTACCGCGCGCTGCAGGAGAAGGTGAACGCGGCCCTGCCGCGCGGGTTCGACGTCTTCCCGAAGGCGGACTACGAGATCCGCCCGGTCGAGGCGTTCCGGGCGAAGAGCATGTCGGGCGCCGAGTACGTCCAGGGCACGCCCGACGGGCGGCGCCCCGGCGTCTTCTACGTGAACACCCACGACCTCAGGGCGCAGCCGAAGTTCGGGATGGAGACGCTCTCGCTCCACGAGGCCTCCCCCGGCCACCACTTCCAGATCTCGATCGCGCAGGAGATCACGGACCTGCCGAGGTTCCGCCGGTTCGGCGGGTACGTCGCGTACCAGGAGGGCTGGGCGCTCTACGCGGAGTCGATCGGGAAGGAGCTCGGGCTGTTCACGGACCCGCTCCAGTGGTACGGGCGGCTCTCCGACGAGCTCCTCCGGGCGATGCGGCTCGTCGTGGACACGGGGATCCACGCGAAGGGCTGGACGCGCGAGCAGGCGATCCGCTACATGCTCGACACCTCCTCGATGGCCGAGAGCGACGTGGTCTCGGAGGTGGAGCGGTACATCGCCGTGCCCGGGCAGGCGCTCGGGTACAAGGTGGGCCAGCTCGCCATCACCGAGCTGCGTCGCGAGGCGGAGCGGGAGCTCGGCGCGCGCTTCGACGTGAAGGCGTTCCACCGCCAGGTGCTCGTCGACGGCGCGCTGCCGCTCGAGGTGCTCCGCACGAAGATCCGCGAGTGGATCGCCGCGCAGACGGTGCGCTGATCCGTCACGTCCTCGCGCGCGGGCGGTCTCCTCGGCGAGCCCGCCGGGCGCGCGTCCCACGAACGCGGGCCAGGGCGGCGGCGGTGTCCCGCGCTCGTGGTCGCGACCGCGCCGGCCGCGCGCGCGATGATCGGCCCGTCGTGGAACGGAGGGGATCCGGGATGCTCGGGCGGAACGCGAACGCGACGATCCACCCGCCGCTGCTCCGGCCGGACGAGATGGCCGAGCTGCTCGCGGCGCTCGTCGCGGACGAGGCCCGCGTCGCCGGGCTCGTGGCGGCCCTCGCGCCCCGGAACGCCGGCGCCATGCTGGAGGAGCTCGCGCTGCTCGCCGCGGGGCAGGTCCCGCACGACGCGATCTCGCGCGCCCTGCGCTGGATCCTGCCGGAGATCCACGAGGAGCTCGCCGGCGCCTACCGCGCCGCGCGCGCCTAGGCCTCGCTCGCCCGGGCGCGCCGGCGCCGGCCGCACCTCGCGGCCCGGCGGTCCAGGTGCCCCGGGTGTGTGCCCGACCCACCCTCGCCGCGCGGGGCGCCGATATCGCGGGGATACGCCCCAGGCGCCGCCTTTTCACCGTCGGAGCCTGTCGGGTACTCTGGGGACACGAGCGCACGCTTCTCCCCCACCGCGCGCGGCGCGCCGTGAGCACGCAGCACCGGAGGTGTCCCGTGGGACTGAGCGGCAACTTCAAGGAGACCTCCTTCGCGGATCTCCTCCAGTTCTACAGCGTCTCCAAGCAGACGGTCGCGGTGACGGTCCGGCTCGGCGGGAGCGAGCGCGTCGACGGCGTCTTCTACTTCTCCGAGGGCGATCTCGTGGGCGCGGCGCTCGGCGGCGCCGAGGGGCGCGAGGCGGTCCGGCGCGCGCTCCGCCTGCGGGACGGGAGCTTCTCGGTCGAGCTCGGCGTCCGCCCGGCGGAGACGCCGTCGCGGGAGGCGCTGCGGAGCGTCGTGATGGAGGAGGTCGTCCGGCTCGACGAGGAGAACCGGGCGTCGGGCGCGCCTCCCGTCGCGAAGCACAGCGGCGCCATCGCGGCGGGCGCCGGCTGGTGGGCGGCGCCGGACGCGGCGGCCGCGGCGCGCACCCCGGCGGCGAAGCCGGTCGCGACGCCTGCGCCCGCGCCGCGGCCGGCGGGCTCCCAGACGCCCGCCGCGCGCCCGACGCCGCCGATCACGTACTCCACCGCCGCGGCGAGGCCGGCCGCGTCCGCGAGCCGCGCCACCGGCTCGGCGGCGCGGCCGCTCGCCCCCGCGACGCACGACACGACGGGACCGCTCCCGCGGGCGGCGCAGCAGGCGCAGTCCGGCGGCGCCGCGGCGCAGAAGCCGGCGCCCGCGCCCGGCGAGCCCGCTCGCCGCGCGCCGCCCGCCCCGCCCCCGCGCCGCCGCCGCAGGGGGCTCTCCGTCGCGGCGGCGATCGCGGTGCTCGCGGCGCTCGGCGCGGTCGCCTGGTACGCCCTCGCCGGACGCCGCGCCGCCGAGGGCACCTCGCCCGCGGCGGCCACTTCGTCGGGCCCCCGCGGCGTCCTCGACGACACGATCGTGCTCGGGATGGTCGCCTCGTTCACCGGCTCGAACAAGGAGCGCGGCCGCGCCATGCGCGTCGGCTGGGACACCGCCATCGCGGAGGTGAACGAGGCGGGCGGGATCCACGGACGCAGGCTCAGGCTCGTGGCGTACGACGACGGCTACGATCCCGCCCGCACCGGCCCGGCGATGAAGGAGGTCGTCGAGGGGCAAGGCGCCTTCGCGATCGTGGGGAACGTCGGCACCGCCACGTCCGCCGTCGCGGTCCCGTACGCGGCGGAGAAGGACGCCGTCTTCTTCGGCGCGCTCTCCGGCGCCGACATCCTGCGCAAGAGCCCCCCCGACCGGCACGTGTTCAACTTCCGCGCGAGCCTCGGGGCCGAGGCCGCCGCGGCAGTCCGCTACCTCGTCGACGTGCGGCGCCTGCCGGCGAAGCGCATCGCGGTGCTGACGCAGGACGACGACTTCGGCCGCTCCGGGCAGCGCGGCGCGCTCGCGCAGCTCGAGCGGTACGGCGTGCGTCCGGACGAGGTGCTGAAGCTCTCGTACCCCCGCAACACCGCCGACGTGCGCGACGCGATCGCCGCGCTGAAGGAGCGCGCCGCGGACGTCGACGCCGTCGTGATGACCGCGACCTACAAGCCCGCCGCCACCTTCGTCCGCAAGACGAAGGACGCGAAGCTCGACCTCTTCTACACGACCGTCTCGGCCGACTCGAACGGGCTCGCGGAGGAGCTCGTGCTCTCCGGCGAGGGGTACACCGACCGCGTGCTCCTCACGCAGGTGGTCCCGGTCCCGACCTCCGGCGCGACGACGCTCATCCGCTACCGCAGGGAGCTCGAGCGCCGGGCGCCGGGCGAGAAGCCGGGCTCGACCTCGCTCGAGGCGTGGATCGGCGCGCAGATCTTCGTCGAGGCGCTGAAGCGCGCCGGGCGGGACCTCGACACCCCGAAGCTCGTCGCCGCCCTGGAGAGCATCCAGAGCTGGGACCTCGGGATCGGCGCCCCCATCACCTACGGCCGGGCGGACCACCAGGGCTCGGACATGGTGTTCGGGTGGCTGCTGCAGCCCGACGGGACGTACCGGCAGGTGGACCTCGAGTAGGAGCCGCGCGTGCCGACCCGCTCCGTCGCACGTGTCGCGATCCCGTGTGCGCTCCTCGCCTGGTGCGGGGGCGCGCGGGGCCAGGTCGGCGACGAGCTCGTCTTCGGCATGGTCGGGCCCTTCAGCGGCGCGGCGAAGGAGATGGGCAAGGCGGTCCGCACCGGCATCGAGGTCGCGTTCGCGGCGCAGAACCAGGCGGGCGGGGTCCACGGGCGCCGCCTGCGCCTCGTCGCGGTGGACGACGGCTCCGAGCCCGCGCGCACCGTGGCCGCGATGCGCGAGCTCGTCGAGGTCCGCAAGGTGTTCGGGATCCTCGGGAACATCGGGACCGCCACCGCGGAGGTCGCGGTCCCCTACGCGAACGAGAAGGGGATCCTGTTCTTCGGGGCGGTGAGCGGCGCGAGCTTCCTGCGGCACAACCCGCCGGACCGCTACGTCTTCAACTACCGGGCGAGCTACGCGGAGGAGACCGCGGCGATGGTCCGCTACCTCGTCGAGGTGCGCCGGATCCCCGCCGCGCGGATCGCGGTCTTCGCGCAGGACGACGCCTTCGGCGACGCGGGGTTCGAGGGGGTCGCCCGCATCATGCGCCAGTACCGGCGCGACCCCGCGAAGGTCCTCCGCGTGCGGTACCGCCGGAACACCGCGGACGTGGAGGAGGCGGTCCGGGTCGTCGCCGCGAGGGCGAAGGACCTCGGCGCGGTGATCATGGTCGCGACCTACAAGGCGGCCGCCCGCTTCATCGAGCGGCTCCACGACGCCGGGGTGGACCGGCTCGTCTTCACGAACGTCTCCGACGTGGACTCGAACGCGCTCGCCGACGAGCTGGCGCAGCTCGGGCCGGGCTACGCGGAGGGCGTGGTGGTGACGCAGGTCGTGCCCCCGCCGACGTCCAAGGCGACGCCGATCCTCCGGTACCAGGAGCAGCTCAGGAGGCACGCGCCCGGCGAGAAGCCCAGCTACCTCTCGCTGGAGGGCTGGATCGCGGCGCGGCTCGTCATCGAGGGGCTCCAGCGGGCGGGCCGGGCGCTCACCACGGACGCGCTCATCGACGCGCTGGAGGGGATCCGCGGGCTCGACCTCGGCCTCGGGACGCCGCTCGGGTTCGGACCGTCGGAGCACCAAGCGTCGCGGATGGTCTGGGGGACCATCCTGGACGCGAAGGGTGGGCTGACGCCGCTCGACCTGACGTAGCCCGGTCCGGCCGGGCGGCCCGCCGGGGACGCGCCGGTCGTCGGTTCGGGGCTCCGCGCTCGGGCCGCCTTCCTCTAGAATGCGGCCGCCCCCCGACCACCCCGACCCCGGAGATCCTCCTCCATGGCGAACGTCGACAAGCGGAACATCGTCGCGCAGTGGGCCTTCGACACGCGCCCCGTGCTGCTCCGCTTCCACCTCTGGCTCGAGGACGTCGAGGTGGAGCGCAACCAGGAGCGGCCGGTCGCGGACTTCGCGTTCACGCCGCGCGGCATCGGGCGATGCCTCGCGGTGACCTCCGCCGCGACCGCGCTCGGCACGCGGCTCTTCGGCGGCTTCGGCGAGGGCGCCGGCAAGGACAAGGGCGCGTACAACCAGGTGAAGAAGGAGGCCGACGCGATCAGCGCGTACGTGATGAGCGAGGGGCTCTGGCACCTCACCCGCACGCTCCCCGAGAACCACGCCATCATGGTGTCGCTGGGGGAGGGGCTCATGCCGAAGGCGGGCGAGACGCCGGAGATGGGCGCGAACCCGCTCCTCGGCTTCGGCCGGGTCTACGCCCGGCCCGAGGTGGCGCGCCTGGTGGACCGCCGCGTGCGGCGGCTCCTGAACGAGCCGGGGCACACGTTCGAGCAGTTCTACGGGTGGCTGCGGGAGCGCGGGATCACCCTGTGGGGCGCGGCGGTGGACACGCTCGAGAACACCTCGCGCTTCGCGGAGGGGAAGGGCACCGGCCCGATGGCGGTGTTCCACCTCTTCGACGCTCCGCTCAAGGTCACCCGCCCGTACGAGTCGTACATGGGCTGCCTCACCGTCCCGCGGCGGGTGAGCCAGGCGGCGGAGGAGCGGTCCCTCCTCGTGGACTACCGCACGCCGCGCGCCAAGGTGATCGAGGCGATCGAGGCGGCGTACCCCGGCATCCGGCGCGAGAACGTCCACGTCTGGACGCTCCGCGGGAAGAGCCGCGTCGGCCGGCTCGGGAAGCTCTGGGAGGAGTGGAAGGCGCTCGGCGCGCACCTCGTCGAGGACGGGTGGAGGTCGCCGGCGGGCGTCGAGGTGTTCACCGACTCCGGCACGTACGCCCCCACCTTCCTCGTCGGCAGCTGGAAGGACGCGTCCGGCGCGCCGCACGTGTTCCTGTGCGACGGGTACGCCGCGACCGCCGAGGCGATGCAGGCGGCGAGCCTCTCCGAGGTGCTCGACGTGGACGCGACGATGTCGGCGCTCTCGCCCGGGTTCAAGCTCCCCTGCCACGAGGAGGGCCGGGCGATGCAGCTCGACCCCGACGCCGCGGACTTCGCCGAGAAGCTCCGCGCGCTGTTCGGGGCGAAGGACGTCGAGCTCGGGGTGGTGCAGGAGTACGCCGAGGCGATCCGCGAGGCCCGCTCGACGAACCTGCCGCTCCTCGGCCGCGTGCTCCGCGCCGACGACCTCATGCCGGAGAAGGACTGGAAGGTGCTCGCGAGCGTCGGCTACATGTCCGACGACCCGTACACCGGCGCGAAGGGCGTGACCCAGGTGTCGGACGGCGTCTACCGGGTCTCGACGCGCCTCGCGACGCGGCACGCGTCGAGCGTCATCAAGTTCACCTTCCGGCTCATGGAGCCGCTCCCGCAGGCGAAGCTCGTGTTCAGCCCCCTCCTGTCGCGCTTCCTCGCGGGCGTCGACCCCGCCTCGCGCGCCGTCAAGGTGTCGGACTCCGGCCGGCTCCGGAACGAGCTGCAGACCATGTTCTCGCAGGCGCTCGAGCACGACGGCGAGCGGATCCGCGTCCACTTCGAGCGCGTCGACGAGAAGGTGATGCCGCGCGACAAGCAGGCGGCGATCCGGCGCGTGCTCGAGTGGTACAAGGCGAACCACCCGGTGTGGTTCTCCTGGCTCGAGGTCGCCTAGGATCGCCCGGATCACCCGCCGGTGAAGTACAGCGGCGCCTCCAGCCCCTCGACCAGCTGATCGTCCGAGAGCGCGCCCTGCTCGGTCATCTTGAAGAGCAGGTCGTTCACGTGCGCCTCCCACCGCTCGGAGGGGGACCCGCGCTCGTACATCGAGTGGTACCGCACCGGGTTCGGGATGATCGACGCGAGGAACGCCGCCTCCTTGGCGGTGAGCTCGCGCGCGTCCTTGCCGAACCAGTGGCGCGCGGCGGGGCCGATGCCCCACAGCCCGGGGCCCCACTCGGCGACGTTGAGGTAGATCTCGAGCAGCCGCTGCTTCGGCAGCGACGCCTCGAGCGCGATCGCGATCACCGCCTCGCGCACCTTCCGCGCGAGCGTCCGCTCCTGCGAGAGGAACAGGTTCTTCGCGACCTGCTGGGTGATGGTCGAGCCGCCCCGCACGACGCGCCCGGCCTCCGCCCCCTCCGCCAGCGCGTTCCGCAGCTCGTCGAAGTCGAACCCGGAGTGGCCGAAGAACCCGGCGTCCTCGCTCGTGGTCACGGCGCGCACGACGTGCTCCGGCAGCTCCGCGAGCGGCACGAACTCCGGGTTCCCGGGGCCGACGAGCAGCTCGCGCCGCGGGTCGGCGGGGTCGGGGTGGTGCACGAAGGGCGCGGCGAGCGGAGGCGGCGGGCCCTTGCGTCCGGCCGCGCGGAGCCCCGAGAGGTCGAGGGCGGCCTCGACCGCCCACGCGGCGGGCGCGGCGAGCGGTCCCGAGACCTCGAGCCGCGCGGCGAACGCGCCCGCCGGGCGCGGCGCCGCGGGAGGCGGCCCGAGCGACGGCGGCAGCCCGGCGACGAGCGCGGCGTAGTCCACCCGGTCGGCGCGGAGCGCGAGCGAGAAGGGGAGGTCCGCGTCGAGCCGCAGCTCGCCCGCGAGCGCGACCGGGATCCCTCCCGGCGCCGCGATCGTGGCGTCGCGCAGCGAGAGCCGCCGCGTCCGCCCGTCCCAGGCGGCGACGCCGCGCGCCTCCGTCGCGAGCGGACCCACCGGCTCGGGCCCGATCCGCGAGCCCCCCACGGCGACGCCCCGCGCCGTGATCCGGAACGTGCCGCGGGCGCGCGAGAGGTCGGAGGCCGCCTGCGCGTCCAGCTCGAACCCGAGCGCGCCCGCCACGGCCGCGGCGGACGGGGCGCGGAAGGCGCCGGGGAGGTCGCGCGGGCCGATCCCCTCGCCGCGCACGTGCGCGGCGATCCCGGTCTCCCCGCGCGCGACGTCGAGCGCGAGGCGGCCGCCGCCGGCGAGGCGCACGGCGCCGGCGATCCGGTCCCCGCCGGCGCCGCGCGCCGGGAACAGGTCGGCGTCCAGCGGCCCGATCGCGACGGGCGAGGAGAGGGTCGCGCCGCGCAGCTCCACCTTCGCCGGCTCGACGCGGCCGCGCAGGAGCGCGAGGAGCGCGGGCCGGACGCGCACGCGCTCGACCCGCGCCACGGGCGCGCCGCCCGGCCGGAGCGGGAGCGCGAGCGGCCCGAACGAGACCCGGAACAGCGCGTCGATCCGCGCGTCCGGGACGGCGACGTCGCCGAACCGCGGCGCGAGCGCCGCCTCGATCCGCGCGCGCAGCCGCGCGCGGACGCCGGAGGTCGAGACCGCGGCCTGCGCGGCGGCGTACGCCGCGAGCACCGCGGCGGCGGCGATGAGGGCGTGGCGTCGTCGCATCCGGCGCGCGCTGTTTACCGGCCGCGCGTCGATCCGTCAACGGGGGGGATGCCGCGCGCCCCGCCGGGTGTGCGCGCGCGGAGCACCCACGCCCGGGCGGCCGCCGGCGCCGCCTCGCCCGCGCGCGCTCACCCGCCCCCGCCCGGCACCCTCCCGCTCCAGATCGGCACGCGCCAGACGAAGTACCCGTCCGGATCGCGGATCAGCCCGAGCAGCTCGTCCCACGTCTCGCGCACCTCCGCGGCGGTCCGGCCGGCGTGGCGCGCGAGGACGTCGGTGTACCCGTCGCGCCACGCCTCGATGATCCCGGCGACCACGTCGCGGGGGACCCGGAGCGTGTCCACCACCACGTCGTCGTGCCGCACGTCGGCGAGGCCCGCGCCGCGGAGCAGGGCGAGGCCGCGCCGCCCGACGAAGTTGTCGATGCCGAGGGCGGCGCCGAACGCGCGCGGCACCTGCTCCCAGAACGCCTCGAGCGCGCGCGAGGCGGGCGACGCGTGCACGAGCCCGTAGTCCTCGAGGAGGAGGTGCAGCCACCCCCCGGGCCGCGCGACGCGCCGCATCTCCGCCACCGCGCGCTCCGCGTGGGGGATCGCCTGGAGGACGTGGCGGCAGACGACCAGGTCGAACGACGCGTCCGGGAACGCGAGGGCGTACGCGTCGCCCTCCGCGAACGACAGGCGCGGCGCGAGCGCGGCGTGGCGCTCGCGCGCGAGCGCGACGGAGCCCTCGAGGACGTCGACGCCCACCACCGTCGCGCGGGGCAGCGCCGCGGCGAGGCGAGAGGAGATCTCGCCGGTGCCGCAGCCGACGTCGAGCACCCGGGCCGACTCGCGGAGCGCGTAGCGCCGGAGGAGCGGCGCCTCCTGCGGCCAGATCGCCCGCGCCTGGAAGGCGAGGTTGCGGACCATCGACTCGTCCGCCATCTGCGCGCGCTGGGGGTTGCGGTCGTGGGACATGGCGCGCGGAGGATAGCGGCTCCCGCGCCGTCGGCGCCACCGCGCGCGGCGGGGAGGGGGCGCACGCTCGTCCCCACGCCCACGGGACGCTGCTCCCGCGCGTGCCTACCGTCCCGACATGCGCGATCGGTTCCACCGGTTCGCGTGGCACGTCTCGGAGCGGGTGGGGAGCCCGCCCGCGTTCCTCGCCGCGCTCGCCGTGATCGCCACGTGGGCGATCACGGGGCCGATGTTCCACTTCAGCGACGCGTGGCAGCTCGTCGTCAACACCGGCACGACCATCGTGACGTTCCTCATGGTCTTCCTGATCCAGGCGACGCAGAACCGCGACGGGCGCGCCACGCAGCTCAAGCTCGACGAGCTCATCCGCTCCCAGAAGCGCGCCCGGAACGTGTTCGCGGACCTCGAGCACGCGACCGACGAGGAGCTCGCGGAGTTCGAGCGCGAGTTCGTGAAGCTCCGGGCGCGGGCGGAGGCGCGGCACGCGGCGAAGCTCGTGAAGGCGCAGCCCGGGCGGGCGCCGGAGGGCGCCGCGCCGCACGAGGCCGGGCCGGGCAGCGGCTAGGCCACGCCGCGTCGGGGCGGACCATCGGCTCCAGCCGCGGCGTCTCCTCGGTGAGGGTCCGGGACGTCGCTCCGGCCGCGGGTCAGCCGCGCGCTCCCTGCGCGGCCCGGCGGCGCTCCAGCTCGTCCGGCGAGACGTCCTCGACGTGCGTCGCGACGAACCAGACGTGGCCGAACGGGTCGGTCACGGCGCCGCTCCGATCGCCGTAGAACTGGTTCGCCACCGGGCGGGTGAGCCGCGCGCCCGCCGAGACGGCGCGCGCGACCGTCGCGTCCACGTCCTGGACGTACAGCAGGAGCGTCACCGGCGAGCCGCCGATGGTCTCCGGGCCGAGCGCGCCGATCTCGGGGTGCTCGTCCGCGAGCATCACGATCGAGTCGCCGATCCGGAGCTCGGCGTGTCCGATCCGGCCGCCCGGCTCCGGCATGCGCATGAGCTCCGCCGCGCCGAAGGCGCGGACGTAGAACTCGATGGCGCGCGGCGCGCCGTTCACGATGAGGTAAGGCGTCAACGAGTGGTAGCCGTCCGGCACGGGCTTCACGGGCATGCGCGGGCCTCCGGGCCGCTGCTTGCCGCCCCGCGCGCGCCGGCGCGCGTCCCGTTCAGGGCGCGCCCCGACGCTGGCGCGCGCGGGCCCACCGGGCGGCGCGAACGCGACGCCGGGCGGTCCCCCGGGTACAGTCTCCGCCGTGGAGCCGGTCGTCACCCTGCGCGGCGTCTCGAAGCGCTTCGGCGGCCTCGTGGCGCTCGAGGGCGTCGACCTCGAGATCCGCCGCGGCGAGATCTTCGCGCTGCTCGGCCCGAACGGCGCCGGGAAGACCACGCTCATCTCGATCGTCGCGGGCCTGCTCCGCGCCACCGCCGGCGAGGTCCGCGTACTCGGCCGCGACGTGGTCCGCGACTACCGGTTCACGCGCCGGGCGATCGGCCTCGTGCCGCAGGAGATCAACTTCGACCCGTTCTTCACGGTGGAGGAGGCCCTCCGCATCCAGGCCGGCTACTTCGGCCTGCGGCTCGGCGAGGCGCGGCTCGTCGAGATCCTCGAGGCGCTGGACCTCGCGGCGAAGCGGCGGACCAACAGCCGCGCGCTCTCCGGCGGCATGAAGCGGCGCCTCCTCATCGGCAAGGCCCTCGTGCACGAGCCGCGGGTCCTGTTCCTCGACGAGCCGACGGCGGGCGTGGACGTGGAGCTCCGGCGCGCCCTGTGGCGCTACGTCCGGCGGCTGCGCGACGCGGGGACGACCGTCGTCCTCACCACCCACTACCTCGAGGAGGCGGAGGAGCTCGCCGACCGGATCGGCGTCATCGACCGCGGCCGGCTGCTCGTGGTCGAGGAGAAGGAGATCCTGCTCGCGCGGCACGGCGCCCGCACGCTCCGGCTGTCGCTCGCGCGCCCGGTCGATCCACCGCCCGCGCCCCTCGCCGCGCTCGGCGCGCGGGCGGTCGAGGGCGGCCGGGCGATCGAGGTGGAGATCGCGGGCGGGAGCGCGGCGGGCCCGGTGCTCGCCGCGGCCGCCGCGGCCAGCCTCGACGTCGAGGACGTGGACACCCGGCGCACCACGCTCGAGGACGTGTTCGTCCGGCTCGTCTCGCGCGGGCCGAAGGGGGAGGCGTGACGCCGTCGTACGGCCTGTGGACGCTCTTCGCCAAGGAGGTGCGCCGCTTCATGCGGGTGCCGGGGCAGACGCTCCTGTCGCCCGTCGTGACGACGGTCCTCTACTTCGTGGTGTTCGGGTGGTCGCTCGGCGGGCGGCTCCGCGACGTGGAAGGGGTCCCGTACGCCCGGTTCATCGTCCCGGGGCTCGTCGCGCTCGGGGTGGTGACGAACGCGTACTCGAACACCGCGTCCTCGCTCTTCGTCATGAAGCTGCAGGGGACGGTGGTGGACCTGCTCGTCTCGCCGCTCACCTACGGCGAGATCCTGACGGCGTTCCTCGGCGCCGCCGTGCTGCGCGGGCTCGTGGTGGGCGGGATCATGTGGCTCGTCGCCGGGGCGTTCGAGGGGTTCGGCCTCGCGCACCCGCTCGTCGCGCTCGCCCTCGTCGTGCTCGCGGCGCTCCTGTTCGCGGCGCTCGGGCTCTTGACGGCCATCTGGGCGACGAGCTTCGAGCAGGTGAACTTCATCCCCACGTTCTTCATCACGCCGCTCACCTTCCTGGGCGGCGTCTTCTACTCGGTCGCGATGCTGCCGCCGGCGCTGCGCCACTTCACGCTGGCGAACCCGATCTTCTACATGGTGGACGGCGTCCGCTTCGGGATGCTCGGGATCTCCGACGCGTCGCCGTGGACGGGCGCGGGGCTCCTCGCCGGGCTGACCGCGCTGGCGATCGGCGCGGCGTACGCGGTGCTCCGCTCGGGGTACCGGCTCCGGGGGTAGGCGAGGCGCGCGGCTAGGGACCGCGCTGCAGGCCGTTCGCCGTGAGCGCCACCGGCTCGCCGACCTGGAACGGCAGCACGTTCTGGTAGACGAACGTCTCGAGCGCGCCGTCGTCGAACCGGACGAAGATCTCGTAGGTCCGCTGCTCGGCCGCGCCCTGGCTCGCCGCCGACCCGATCATCGCGCCGCCGACGGCGCCCGCGAGGGTGCCGCCGCCGCGACCGCCGCTCCACGCGTTGCCGAGGAGCCCGCCGATGATCGCGCCGGCGACCGCGCCGCCCGCGGGATCGCCCTGCTGGCGGTTCACCGTCTCGCGGATCGACTCGACGCGCCCGTAGCGGGCCCAGCCCTGGCCGTACGGCTCGCCCCAGGTCCGCGAGGTGGTCGAGGTCATGACGCACGCCGAGAGGAGCAGGGCGGGAAGGGCGAGGGCGAGGTTGCGGGCCATGGCGGTTCCTCCGTGCTGCGCGCCGGCCGGGCGGCCGGTCCGTCCTCGAGTATTGCATGGCGCGGACCAGGGCCGTCAGGCAGTAACACCCGGTGACCACGTCGAAATCCGGCGGCCAGGGCCGCGGCGCCCGTGGCGGCGCCGCACACCGTGCGCGGTCGCGCCGGACGCGGCGCCCTGGCGGGGAGGCGTTTGTCTGATAAGGTCGACCCTTCACCGAAACGGGAGCCGTTCCGCCGTGATCCGTCACCAAGACATCGGCCGCGCGGTCCGCGAGGCCGAGTACGCGGTCCGCGGCCCGATCGTGGCGCGAGCGCAGGAGCTCGAGCGCCAGGGCCGCAAGATCATCTACTGCAACATCGGGAACCCGCAGTCGCTCGGGCAGCGCCCCATCACCTGGGTGCGCCAGGTCGTCGCCCTCGCCGAGTACCCCGAGCTCCTGGAGCGCGGCCCGGCGGGCCTGTTCCCCCCCGACGCCGCCGAGGCCGCGCGCCGCGTCCTCGCGGGCACGCAGCACGGCCTCGGCGCGTACACCGAGAGCAAGGGCTACCGCTTCGTGCGCGAGGCGGTCGCCGAGTTCGTCCACGCCCGGGACGGGATCCCCGCGGACGCCGACGCGATCTTCCTCACCGACGGCGCGAGCAAGGCGGTGCAGTCGGTGCTGCGCCTGCTCATCGACGACGCCCGCGACGGGATCATGATCCCGATCCCGCAGTACCCGCTCTACTCGGCGACCATCACGCTCTACGGCGGCGCGCAGGTGCCCTACCACCTCCTCGAGAGCGCGGAGTGGAGGCTCTCCCGCGAGGTCCTCGAGCGCGCCCTCGCCGCCGCGAAGGCGAAGGGGATCCGGACGCGGGCCGTCTGCGTCATCAACCCGGGCAACCCGACCGGCTCGGTGCTCGACGAGAAGAACGTCGAGATGGTGCTCGAGTTCGCGCGCGCGCACGGGCTCTCGGTGCTCGCCGACGAGGTGTACCAGGACAACGTCTGGCTCTCGGGCGCGCGGTTCACGTCCTTCGCGAGCGCGCTCGAGAAGCACGCGATCCGCGACGTGTCCCTCTTCAGCTTCCACTCCGTGTCGAAGGGCTACCTGGGCGAGTGCGGCCACCGCGGCGGCTACCTCGAGTGCCGCAACGTCCCCGGCGACGTGATGGACGAGATCACGAAGCTCCAGTCCATCTCGCTGTGCGCGAACTCGGTCGGCCAGATCGCCACGTACCTGCTCGTGCGGCCCCCGCGGCCCGGCGAGCCGTCGCACGCCCTCTACGAGAAGGAGCGGCGCGAGGTGCTCGACCAGCTCCGCCGCAAGGCCGAGATCGTCGAGCGCGGCCTGAACGCGGTGCCGGGCATCCAGTGCAACCGGGTGGCCGGCTCGATGTACGCGTTCCCGCGCATCACGCTCCCGCCCGGCGTCACCGACGACGACTACTGCCTCGCGCTGCTCGAGGAGACCGGCATCTGCGTGGTGCCGGGCTCCGGGTTCGGCCAGGACCCCGGGACGATGCACTTCCGGACCACGATCCTGCCGCCGATGAGCGAGATCGAGGCGGTGGTGAGCCGGCTCGGCGCGTTCCACGTCGCCTTCACCAGGAAGCGCGGCGCATAGGCCGATGCTCCCCTGGGAGACCGTCGCGCGCGCCGCCGGCCCGGACGGCGCGGAGTGGGTGCTCGCGCGCCGGGGCGACGAGTGGGTGGTCCGCGTCGCCGGGCGGGCGCTCATGTCGTCGCGCCAGCACGGCTCGGAGGAGGCGCTCGCGGCCATCGCGCTGGCCCGCGTCGGCGAGGAGCGCGCCCGCCGGGGCCGCCTCCCTCTCCCCAGGCCCCTCACCCTCGGAAGGCGGGGGCCGGGGAGAGGGGCGCGCGAGCGGCGCGGTGCCCCGACGGTCCTCGTCGGCGGCCTCGGCCTCGGGTTCACGCTGCGCGCCGCCCTCGACCGGCTGCCGGAGGACGCGCGCGTCGTCGTCGCCGAGCTCGTCCCCGCCCTCGTGGAGTGGAACCGCGGCCCGGTGGCCCCCCTCGCCGGCCGCCCGCTCGACGACCCGCGCACGCGGCTGCAGCAGGGCGACGTCCTCGCCCGGATCGCCGAGGCGAAGGGCGCGTTCGACGCGATCCTGCTCGACGTGGACAACGGGCCGTCCGCCGTCGCGCGCGCCGCGAACGACCGGCTCTACGGCGAGACGGGCGTCCGCGCCTGCCGCGACGCGCTCCGCTCGGGCGGCGTGCTCGCGGTGTGGTCCGCCGGGCCGGACGAGCGGTACCGCGCGCGGCTCGAGAAGGCGGGGCTCCAGGTCGAGGTGCACGCCGTCCCCGCGCGCGAGGCGACGTCGAGGGGGACGCGGCACCTGGTGTTCCTCGGGGTGAAGGGGTAGCGCTCGGGGTCGAGTCGAGGCCGGGGCCGCGGTCGGGGTCGTGCATTCCGCCCGCTTCCCCGGTATGTTCCCGCCCTCTCGCGGGCCGCCCGAGGGCGGCCTCCCGCCCGATCCCTCGGCGCCCCCTCACCGCAAGGAAGTCGATGTCCAAGTCGTTCTCCGAGCTGGGCCTGTCGCAGAAGGCCCTCCACGCGCTCCAGCGCGCCGGGTTCGAGCACCCGACGCCCATCCAGGCCCAGGCCATCCCCCCGGCGCTCGCCGGCGAGGACGTCATCGGGACTGCCGCCACCGGGACGGGCAAGACCGCCGCCTTCGTCCTCCCCATCCTCGAGCGGCTCGACGGCAAGAAGGGCACGCGGGCGCTCGTGCTCGCGCCCACGCGCGAGCTGGCGCTCCAGATCGGCGAGGAGGTCGAGCGGTTCGGCCGCGGCCGCCACCTCCGCGGCGCCGTGGTGATCGGCGGCGTCGGGATGGGCCAGCAGGCCGCCGCGTTCCGCGACCGGCACGAGATCGTGATCGCGACGCCGGGCCGGCTCGTGGACCACCTCGGCCAGAAGACGGCGAAGCTCGACGACATCGAGATCCTGGTCCTCGACGAGGCCGACCGGATGCTCGACATGGGGTTCAAGCCCCAGCTCACGCGGATCCTCCAGCGCGTGCCGAAGGTCCGCCAGACGCTCCTCTTCTCCGCGACGATGGGCGGCGAGGTCGCCGACTTCGCGCGCGAGCACCTGCGCGCGCCGGTGCGCGTCGAGGTGACCCGGAGCGGGACGACCGCCGAGCGCGCCGTCCAGCACCTGTTCCTCGCGACGCAGGAGGAGAAGCTGCCGCTCCTCCTCGCGCTCCTCGAGGCGGACGACCTCTCGACGCTCGTCTTCACCCGCACGAAGCGGCGCGCCGACAAGGTCTGGAAGGCCGTCGCCCGCGCCGGCCACAAGGTCGCGCGCATCCACGCAGACCGCTCGCAGGGCCAGCGCCGGATGGCGCTCGACGGGTTCAAGGACGGGACCTACCGCGTCCTCGTCGCGACGGACATCGCCGCCCGCGGGATCGACGTCGCGGAGATCGGGCACGTCGTGAACTTCGACCTGCCGCACGTCGCGGAGGACTACGTCCACCGCGTCGGCCGCACCGCGCGGGCCGCCGCGAGCGGCCGCGCCTCGAGCTTCGCCGCTCCGGAGGAGAGGGACCTCGTGCGCGGGATCGAGCGGCTCACGCGGATCGAGCTGCCGAGGGCGGAGGTGCCGCGGGCGAGCGCCGCCTTCACCGCGGAGCTGGAGCGGGCGCGGGCGGCGCGCGCGACGGACGGCCCGCCTCGGCCGCAGCGCGGCGGCCACGCCCGCTCCCGCGGCGGAGGCGGGGAAGGGCGGGCCGCGCCGCGCCCCGCGGCACGCGGCGGCCACGCCGCGCAGGCGGGGAGCGCGCGCCCCGCCGCCGCGCCGGGCGGCACGCACCGCGCGCCGAGCCACTCCGGCGGCGCCGCGCACGCGTCCGGCGGCGGCCACGCGCCCGCGAGGCCGAGGCTCGTCGGCTCGTGGGGCCCGAAGCGGCGGCGCTAAAGGCCCGCCCCGGTCCTCCGCCTCACGCGAACGTCGCGGCACGGGTGGGGATCCCGCAGGGGTTCATCCCGTCGGCGGTGAACGTCCCGGCGAAGGACCTCGCCGCCTGGAAGGAACGGTTCCCGAAGGACACGAAGGCGCCGATCGTCCTGTACGACGCGTCGGACGCGGGCCTCGAGCCGTTCGCCACCGTGCGCGGCTGGGGCTACCCGAACACGTCGGTCCTGAGCGGCGGCCGCGCGGCGTGGACGGGGAAGGTCGCGACGGGCGCCCTCGCGCCGGCGATCGCGTACCAGAAGCGCCTCGCGCCGGGCGAGATCCCGGCCGACGAGCTCCGGAAGATCGCGCAGGCGCGGCCCGCGGGGACGCTCCTCGTGGACGTGCGCGAGCCGCCCGTGGACGGCGTGCTGCCCGGCGCCCTCTCGATCCCGGAGAGCCAGCTCGCCGGCCGCCTGAAGGAGATCCCGCGCAACCGGGAGGTCGTCATCCACTGCAACACCGGGATCCTCGCCCGGCGCGCGTACGACCTCCTCGCCGGGAAGGGCTACCGGAAGGTGCGCTGGGCCAACGCGGTCGTCATGGTGGGCGCGAAC
Source organism: Anaeromyxobacter sp. (assembly GCA_035708485.1). GTDB lineage: Bacteria > Myxococcota > Myxococcia > Myxococcales > Anaeromyxobacteraceae > Anaeromyxobacter. The sequence goes on from DASSSJ010000144.1 coordinate 49,072, forward strand.
GGCGCGTACGAGGTGACCGAGAAGTGACCGGCGCGGCCGCGGGCCCGGCGCGGCGGGGTCGCCCCGCGCCCGGGCTCCTCGGCGGCCGCGGCTCCGCGCCGTCCGCGCGTCAGG
>DASSSJ010000145.1:0-12737 GCA_035708485.1 Anaeromyxobacter sp.
CTCGTCCTTGCACGCCTCGATGGCGCGCGCCCACGCCTCGCGCGCCGACTTCTTGAACCCGAGCGCCTCGTAGGTCTGCGCGAGCACCTGGTGCGCCACGTCCACGTCGGGCCGGAGCTCCGCCGCGCGGGCGAACGCGGCGGCGGCCTCGAACAGGATCCCCTGCCGCGCGAGCGCGACGCCCAGGTAGTAGTGCGCCTCGGGCGAGAGGTCGTCCTTCGCGGCGGCGTCGCGCAGCACCGCGACGGCCTCGTCGACCCGGCCGGCCTTCAGGAGCCTCGTCCCCTCGCGCCAGGCGACGGCCGCCGCCGCGCGCGCCGCCTGCTCCGCGGGATCGCCGGCGGCGCCGAGGAGGAGCCGCTTCGCCGTGCGCACGACCTCGTCCTCGCGCCAGGGCTTCTCCAGGAACGCGTCGGCGCCGAACGCCGCCCTCGCGTCCGCGGCGACCGTGCCGCGGTGGACGCCCGAGGTGAGGACGACGGGAGTCGGCCGCAGCACCGGATCGCCCTTCACCGCGCGGCACACCTCGAATCCCGGCGTCATCGGCAGCAGCGCCTCGACGACGACGAGGTCGGGGCGCGCCTCGCGGACGATGTCGAGCGCGGCCCGCCCGGTCGCGGCCTGGAGCACGGTGCAGCCGATCGAGGCGAGCAGCGCCGCCGCCTGCGCGCGGGCCTGCGCGGACGCGTCCGCGACGAGGACCAGCTTCCCCGCGCCCACGCCGACGAGCCGGACCGTGGTCTCGTTCGCGCCCGCGGCCCCCGGCGCCGGCGGCGGGGCGTGCTCGGCGGGCCGCTCCCGCCGGGCCGGCGAGGGCGCGGAGAAGGGCGTCGCCTCGATCGCGTCGGCGACCCCGACGAGCTCCATCGTGGAGGTGATCTCGGGGAGGTCGATCCCCTGCTCGAGCTTCGCCCCGTGGACGACGCCGACCCACGCGGCGGCGGGATCGGGCAGCGCCGGCGCCTGCGCGCCGCGCCAGGACGGCGCGCCGCGGGGAGCCTCGCGCGCGATCCCCTCGAGCGTCCGCTCGATCGCGGCGGGGACCGCCGCGTACCGGAGCACGTTCCGTCCGGTGACGAACCGGACCTCGTCCGCGAGCGCGTAGTCGTCCGGGTCCGCCATCGCGAGGACGAGCTCGGTGCGCGTGACCGACACGGGCAGGACCCTTCGCTCCCGGCAGAACTCCGGCGACACGGCCTCGAGGTTCGCGCAGGGGACGACGCTCCTCGACAGGTCCACCGCGGGGCAGCCGTGGACGTCGGCGAGCGCGCGCGCGAGCGCGGACTCCGGCGCGAGCCCGAGCCGGAGCGCGGCCGAGCCCACGTCGCCGTCGTGCGCGGCGGCGAGCGCGCGCGCCGCGGCGGCGGGGGCGAGGACGCCGGTGCGGACGAGGTGCGCCGCGAGGTCGGGCACGGCTACAGCTCCGGCTTCGTCTCGCGCATCATGAGCGTGGTCACCGCGTCCTTGGGCGGGACCCCCTCGTACAGCACGCGGTAGACGAGCTCGGTGATCGGCATCTCCACGCCGAGCCGCCTCGCGAGCTCCCGCGCGCTCTTCGCGTTCCGCACGCCCTCGGCGACCTGCCCGAGCTCCTTCTGGATCTGGTCGGCGGTCTTCCCCATCGCGAGGCCGCGGCCGACGGTCCGGTTGCGCGAGAGGTCGGAGGAGCAGGTGAGGACGAGGTCGCCGAGGCCGGCGAGGCCGGAGAGCGTGAGCGGGTTCGCGCCCTTGCGCACCGCGAGCCGGGAGATCTCGGCGAGGCCCCGCGTGATGAGCGCGGCGAGCGCGTTCGCCCCGAAGCCGAACCCGTCGGAGATCCCGGCGGCGATGGCGACCACGTTCTTGACGCACCCCCCGATCTCGCAGCCGACCACGTCGCCGGAGGTGTAGGGCCGGAAGGTCTTCGTGTGGAAGGCGTCCTGCACCTGCTTCGCGATCCGCTCCCAGCGCGCCGCCACCGTGACGGCGGTGGGCAGCCCCTTCGCCACCTCCTTCGCGAACGACGGGCCGGAGAGGATCGCGACGTACGGGTGGAGCGGCACCGGGAGCACGTCCTCCATCACCTCGCTCATCGTCATGAGCGACTCGAGCTCGATCCCCTTCGCGACGCAGACGATGGGCGTGCCGGCGTGGATGTGGCGCTTCGACTCGATCGTCACCTGCCGCACCGCGTGCGACGGGACCGCGACCACGACGAGCTCGGCGCCCTCGAGCGCCTTCTGCACGTCGGGCGTGGCGTGCAGCGCCGGCGGCAGCGCCGTGCCCGGCAGGTAGCGCTCGTTCCGGTGGTTCCTCGCGATGTCGTCGAGGACCGGCCCGTCCTTGTCCCACGCCGTGACCGTGTAGCCCTTGCCGGCGAGGAGCGACGCGAGGGCGGTGCCCCAGGAGCCGGCGCCGAGGACGGTGCAACGCATGGTGAAGTCTCCTTTCGGGCGATCCTAGCGGGGCCGTCCCGGCGCGCCGCGCGGAATCGCGGGGCGTGCCGCGGGCCGGGGGACGAGGGATACCCCGAACGGGAGGGGACGTCGACCGCCGCGCGCGCCCATCCGCGGGTCCGTCAGCGGAGGGCGCCGGGGTCCGCGCCGCAGCGGGCGAGCATGCGCTCGAGGTCCGCGCGCGCCGCGGCGTCGAGCGGGCGCCGCGCCGCCTCTCGCCAGTCGTGACACGCCTCCTCTTCACGGCCGACCCCCGCCGCGGCCCGCCCGCGGTTCATCCAGAGGGCGCCGCGCTCCGGGTCCGCCGCAAGCCCGCGCTCGAGGAGCGGGAGCGCGCCCGCGGCGTCGCCGCGCTCGAGCAGGACGGCCGCGAGCGCGTTGAGCGCGATCGCGTCCGCCGGATCCGTCGCCAGCGCGCGCCGCGCCACCTCCTCGGCCGCGTCGAGCTCGCCCTTCGCGAGCAGCGCCCCCGAGAGGTTCCAGAGCACGATCCGCTCACCCGGCGCCCTGGCCAGCGCCTCCTGGTACGCGGCGATCGCGCCGTCGAGCCTTCCCGCCTGCCCGTACGCGGTGCCGATGTTGTTGAGCAGCCGCGCCTGGAGGGGCGCGTCGCCGACCGCGCGCCGGAGCGCGCCCTCGTAGACGTCGATCGCCTCGTCGATCCGTCCCTGCAGCCGGAGCGCGCGGCCGAGCGACAGGGCGATGCGCCCCTTGTGCGGGGACTTCGCGGCGGCGTCGCGCCAGAGCGCCTCGCTCGACTGCCAGACCGCGTTCCGGAGCGTCGTCGCGACGGCGAGCGCGGCCCAGAGCGCCGCGAGCGCGGCGAGGGCGATCCTGGGGCCGCGCGCGCCGAGCCGATCGACGAGGCGCCCCGCGCCTGCGGCGGCGGCGAGGAACGGTCCCCACGCGGCGAGGTAGAGCCGGTGCTCGACGAGCACGTCCGCGAGCGGCACCACCGACGAGGTGGGCGACAGGACGAGGACGAACCAGGCCGCGCCGAGCCCCCCGAGGCGCGCCGCCGCGCCGCCGGGGCCCGGGGCCGTCCGGCCGCGCCTCCACACGGCGACCGCGAGCGCGGCGAGCGCCGCCAGGACGAGGGCGGACATCCAGGCCCGCGGGTCGGAGAGACCGTGGACCGGCGCCACGTCCCATTCGATGTTCTGGCCCGACGGCCACGCGAGGAGGCGCAGGTAGGTGAGGAGCACCCGGAGCTGCGTCGCGAGGTAGCTCGCGGGCGGCAGCCCCGGCACGCCGGGCCCCGCGTCCGAGCCGGTCAGGCCGGCGAAGACGCGGGTCGAGTGCACCGCGCCCATCGCGGCGAGCGGCGCGACGAGCGCGAGCCGCCGCCGCCACGAGCCGAGCTCCCGCCGCGCGTCCGGCGCCCCCGCGACCGCGCCGGCGACGAGGAGATGGGCGACGGGGGCGGTGACGACGATCGCCTTCGCGCCGAGCCCGCCCCCGAACGCCACGATCGCGCCCGCCCACGCCGCGGCGCCGCGGCGGGTGCCGGGGTGCCGCTCCGCCTCCAGGAGGAGGAGCAGCACCGCGAGGTAGAGCGCCGAGGCGAGCGACTCCGCGCGCTGGACGACGTAGGAGACCGCCTGGGTCTGGATCGGGTGGAGCGCGAAGGTGCCCGCGACCGCGAGGGCGATCCCGTCCGACCGCTGCGCGCCGGCGAGCCGCGCGACGCGCGCGGTGAAGAGGAACACGAGCACCACCGCCGCGAGGTGGATGGCGAGGTTCGCGAGGTGGTAGCTCCACGGCGCGAGGCCGCCGATCGCGTGGTTCACGGCAAAGGTGAGGTCGGTGAGCGCGCGCCCGCCCGCCTGCGCCTCGGCGCGGAACGGTCCCGCGGCGAACCGGGCGAGGTCCCTGATGGCGGGGTTCTCGACGATCGCGCCGATGTCGTCGAACGCGAGCGGGCCGGAGAGGGTGCGGGCGTACGCGGCGACGGTCAGCGCGAGCGGGACCGCGAGCGCGAGTGCCGCGGGACGGACCGGCGCGGCCGGGGCCGCGGCCGGAGGCGCGGCCGACGGCGCCGCGGCGATGTCGTCCTGCGGTTCCATCGAGCGGCGAGTCTAGCGCAGGTCCGGCGCCGGAACGCCACGAGGCCCGCGGGTCGCCCCGCGGGCCTCGGTCGGAGGCGGCGCGCGGCCGCCCCCCGGCGGCGCGCGGCTCAGCTGCCCTGCCGGATCCGGAACTGATCGCAGCCGGTCCAGGTGATCTCCCAGCCCTGGAACTCGGTCATGCCGAACGCCGTCGCCTTCTGGACGACCGTGAGCGTTCCGCCCGTGACGCAGAACGGGTCGGCCACGTAGTCGAGGCGCGCGGTCAGCGTCGTGCTCACGTCCTCGTCGAACGCGAAGTTCCCCGACGGACCCGTCATGCTCGTGCGGACGTGCGCCGTCGAGGAGGTGTCCGCGACGATCCGCGTGTCGGTCACGGCGAGCTTGCCGCCGAGCGCGGCGGTCCCGTCCATGGTGAGCGTGTCCAGGCCCGAGGTCATCGTCATGTCGAAGACCTCGCCGAAGGCCCAGCTCGTCTCGCGCAGCACCGGGTTCCACGCGAGCCAGCCGTTGATGGTGACGTGGATGGCCTGGCCGGTCTGCGGGTCCGAGGCGTCGACATGGCAGTTCGTCCAGGTCCAGGTCGTCACGTCGCCGACCACCGTCGGCTGGACGCAGGTCGGGTCGATCGTGCCGGTCTCCCAGGCCTGCCGGACGGAGTCCTGCGCGAACTTCGCGGACGAGTCGCCCGGCGCGCTCGCGGAGGCGTAGGAGAGGTCCGCGGCGATCCGGTCGCCGAGCCCGGCGGCGCCGGCGCTGGGCTCCGTCGAGGCCTGGTAGTCGAGGCTGCCCTGGAGCGTCACCTCCGAGGACGCGACGGCGCTCCGCTGGGCCGTCGTGGGATCCTGCGAGGGACCCCATTCGATGGTCTTCTCCTCGTTGCTGCAGGCGGCCGCGAGCGCGACGAGCGCGACGGCGAGGATCTTCTTCATGTCGGCCTCCGGAGCGCGGGGCGGCGCGCGGGCGCTTCGCCCCCAGGTGAACGTCACGATCCATAGCACGCCGCGCACGGGCCCGACGTGATCGATGCACGCCCACCCCGGCGGGCGCCGTGGGCGGATGTGGGTCCGCCGCGATCGCGCCCGCGCCAGCGGCGCTACCCGACCGCCGCCGCGACGACCCGCTCGAACGGCGCCGGCCGCGCCGCCGCGAGGGAGAGCACCCGCCGGCGCACGGCCGGGTGGCGCCCGAGGGCGAGCACCGCGCGCGTCCACGCCGCGTACGGCCGGAACCGGCGGCGCCACGCGGCCTCGTAGGGGCGCAGCGCGTCGCGCGTCGCCCCCCGCGAGAGCGCCGCGGGGAGGAGCCCGGCGAGGTCCTGCGCGCAGCCGAGCGCCAGGGCGACCCCGTCGCCGGTGACCGCGTCGACGTACCCCGCCGCGTCGCCGAGGAGGACGAGTCGATCCGCGACCCGCGCCGTGGCGCGGCGCTCGAACGGCCCCGCGCCGCGGACCGCCGAATCGTGCGGCGCGGACGAGACGAGCGTCTCGAGGGCGGGGAAGCGCGCGAGGAGCCGCTCGAAGGAGACCGCGTCGGTCCGCTCGAACAGGATCGCGATCCCGACCCGGCCCTCGCCGGCCGGCGTCACGTAGGCCTCCGCCCCGGCGCCGAAGTGGACCTCGACCGCCTCCGCCCAGGGCGGCACCGCGTAGTGGCGGCGGATCCCGAACCGCCCGGGCGCCGGGGCGGGGACGTCGAGCCCCTCGCGGCGGCGCGTCCGGGAGGAGAGGCCGTCCGCCGCGACGAGGACGCGGGCCGGGAACGACCGGTCCGCCGCGAAGGCGCGGATCGCGCCGGCCTCGCGGCGGTGCAGGGTCACGTCGGCGTCCGGCACCACCTCGACGCCGGCGGCGCGCGCGCGCTCCATGAGCGCGGCCGAGAGCGCGACCCTGCGGATGCCGAGCCCGCCGGGCGGCGGCAGCCGCAGGCGCGCGACCGCGCCGGCCGGCTCGATCCAGCGGATCTCCGCGATGGGCGCGCGCTCCGCGGCGGGCACGAGCGGGAGGACCCCGAGCCCCTCGAGCGCGCGCACGCCGCCGGGGAGGAGCCCCTCCCCGCAGGCCTTGTCGAGCGGCCCCGCCCCGCGGCGCTCGAGCACGGTGACGTCGAGCCCGCGGCGCGCCGCGGCGATCGCGAAGGCGAGGCCGGCCGGGCCGGCGCCGACCACGACGGCGTCGCGGACGCGCTCGCTCACGCGCCGCCCCTCCGCCGCGCGCGCACGAACGCCAGCTGCGACCGGGCCGCCTCCCAGGCGACCCGCAGGGCGCCCGCGCCCCGCGGCGGCGCGAGGGTGCCCGCGAGGTAGCGGCGCAGCGCCTCCTGCCGCCGGAGCTTCCCCGAGGAGGTCCGCGGGAGCGTCCCGGGCGCGACCACCCGGACCGTGTGCGGCGCGACGCCGGTCCGCTCGAGGATGGCGCGCCGGATCGCGGCGGCGACGGCGTCGTCCTGCGCCGCTCCCGCGTCCCGCGCCCGCTCGGCCAGCACGAGCAGCGCCTCGCCGCCGCCGGCCGGCGGCTCGAACCCGAGCGCGACCGCGCAGCCGGTCCGCACGCCGGAGACGCCCGCGAGCGCGGCCTCGAACTCGTCCGGCGCGTGGTTCGCGCCGCGGACGATCACCACGTCCTTCGCGCGCCCGTGCACGTGGAGCTCGCCGTCCGCGACGAAGCCGAGGTCGCCGGTGTCGAGCCACCCGCCCGCGAGCGCGCGCGCCGTCCCGGCGGGATCGCCGAGGTAGCCGCGCATGAGCGACGGCCCGCGGACGAAGATCCGCCCGAGCCGCCCCTCGCCCGCCGGCGCGCCCGCCGCGCCGCGGACCTCGACCTCGACCCCCGCGACCGGCGTCCCCACCGGCACGATCTCGCGCGACCCCGGGGCGACCACCCCGTCGCGCGCGAGCCGCACCGGATCGACCCGCCGGCCGGCGAGCGCGCCGGGCCGGCCGAACGTGACGGCGAGCGTCGCCTCCGAGAGGCCGTAGACCGGGACGAGCGCCGCCGGGTCGAGGCCGCGCTGCTCGAAGCGGGTCGCGAACCGGCGCATCGCGTCGCCCGAGACGGGCTCGGCGCCGTCGCAGGCGATCCGCCAGGTCGCGAGCGACTGCCGCTCCAGCTCCGCGTCCCTCACCCGGTCGGCGGCGTACGCGTAGGCGAAGCTCGGCGCCGCCGAGATCGTGCCGCGGTGTCGCGCGATCGCGCGCAGCCAGAGCGCGGGCCGCGCCAGGAAGTGCTCCGGCGCGATGAGCACGAGCGGGCCGGGGTAGCTCATCGCGCCGAGCAGCGCCGCGACGAGCCCCATGTCGTGGTAGAGGGGCAGCCACGACACGAGCACGTCCGCCGGCCCGGGCGACGTCGCGACGACGAGCGCGTCCGTCTGCGCCCGCAGGGCGGCGTGCGTGAGCGCGACCGGCTTCGGGTCGACCGTCGATCCGGACGAGAACTGCACGAGCCCGAGGTCGGACGGGGCGACGTCGCGCGCGATCCGCGCGGGGACCGCGAGGAGGTCCTCGGCGTCGCGGCAGCCGAGCGCGGGGCCGCCGCGCTCCACGGCGCCGCCGAGGAGGCGCCGGACGCCGCCCCGCGAGATCACGACGCGCGCGCCGGAGACGGCCAGCATCCGGCCGGTGGCGGCGGCGTACTCGTCCATCCGCCCGAGCCGCACGGGCGGGTAGAGCGGGACCGGGACGGCGCCCGCGAGCCAGGCGCCGAAGAACGCGTCGAGGAAGGCGGGCTCGGTGCGGAGCACGATCGCGACGCGGTCGCCCGGGGCGACGCCCATCGCGGCGAGCGCCGCCGCGGCGCGGCCGGCGCGCGCGCGGACCTCCGCCCAGGGCACGAACGTCTCGCGCTCGGAGAGGTCCACGAACGTGACGCCCGACGGGTGGCGCGCCGCCGCCGCGAGCGCGTGGACGAGCGTGGGGTGGCGCGCGGGCGGCGCCGGCGGTCCGCGCAGCGTCACGGCCCGCGCTCCGCCGCGACCGTGGCCCCGCCGCTCCCGGCGCGGTCGGGGGCGGCCGGCAGCCGCTCCGCGGGTGCGCGCGCCGCGACGAGCCGCGCGAGCTGCGCGAGCGTGCGCGTCTCGGCGGCGTCGTCGTCCGTGAGGACCAGGTGGAACCGGTCCTCGACCGCCACGACGAGCGCGAGCAGCTGGAGCGAGTCGAGGCGCGAGGCGAGCGGCTCGTCCCACGCGATCCCACCCCCCTCACCCCGGCCCTCTCCCCCCGGTGGTGCGGGGGGAGAGGGAGGAGCCTCCAGCCGCAGCTCCTCGCGGGCGACGCGCACGATCTCGCGGGCGACGGCGGCCTCGACGTCGGTCATGCGCTCACCACCGGAGGAGCACGAGCTCCGCGGAGAAGCCGGGGCCCATCGCGGCGAGGAGCCCCACGTCCCCCGGCCGCGCCTCGCCCGCCTCGAGCAGGTCCCCGAGGACGAAGAGCACCGAGGCGGACGACAGGTTGCCGACCTCCTTGAGCGACCGCCACGAGCGCGCGACCGCCTCCGGCGGCAGGTCGAGCCCGCGCCGGAACGCCTCGAGGACCTTCGGCCCGCCGGTGTGCGCGACCCAGTGGCGGACGTCGCTCCGCGCGAGGCCGTGCGCGCCGAGGAACGCGTCGACGTCGCGGCCGACGCGCGCCTCGATCACCTCCGGCACCTTCGCGGAGAGCACGACCTTGAACCCCGTGTCCACGACGTCCCAGCCCATCACCCACTCCGTGTCCGGGTAGAAGACCGACCGGGTCGCCTCGATCCGGGGAACGCGCGCGCCGTTCGCCCGCGCGCCGCCCGCCATCACGACGGCGGCCGCGCCGTCGCCGAACAGGCCGGTCGCGACGAGGTTCGCGACCGAGGCGTCCTCGCGCTGGAGCGTGAGCGAGCAGAGCTCGACGGAGAGCATCACGGAGACGTCGCCCGGGAACGCGCGCAGCGCGTCGGACGCGCGCGCGATCCCGGCCGCGCCCGCCATGCAGCCGAGCCCGAAGATCGGCGTCCGCTTCACGGACGCCTTGAGGCCGAGCCGGTTCGCGAGCCTGGCGTCGAGCGAGGGCGTCGAGATCCCCGTCACGGTCACGAACCAGAGCTGGTCCACGTCGGCGGGCGAGAGCCCGGCCGCCGCGAGCCCCGCCCGCACGGCGGCCTCGCCCACCTCGGCGCCGACCCGGAGGAACGCGTCGTTCGTCTTCCCGAAGGAGTCGAGCGCCGGGTACTCCGCGAGCGGCAGCGCCAGGTGGCGCCCCCCCACCTGGGCCGCGCGGTGGACGTCGCCGAGCCGGTCCACGTTGAAGTGGCGCATCCCCCAGTAGGCGGAGAGCGCGGCGATGAGCGTCTCCTGGTCGACGTAGTGCGGCGGCAGCGCGCGGCCGACGGAGAGGATCGCGGGGTGGAGGGTCGTGGGCACGCGCGGAGATTCCCGGGAGTGGATGCGCGGTCCGGCCCGAGGTTGCAACGATTCTGGTGGGGGGGCGGCAGCCGCGACCCCACGCCGCGCCCGCGGGCGGCGTCGCGCCCGCCTCAGGGCGGCGCCGGCGGCAGCGTGAACGTGAAGGTGGACCCCTCACCGGGCCGGCTCTCCGCCCAGATCCGCCCGCCGTGCGCCTCGACGAGCTTGCGCACGATGTACAGGCCGAGCCCCAGCCCCTCCCCCTCGTGCCGCTGCCCGCGGTAGTAGCGGTCGAAGATGCGGGGCAGGTCGGCCGCCGAGATCCCGGCGCCCCGGTCGGCGACCGTCACGTGCACCTCTCCGTCCTCGAGGCGCGCGTTCACCTCCACGCGGGCCTGCGAGTACTTGAGCGCGTTCCCGACCAGGTTCGCGAGGATCCGGTCGAGGCGGTCGGGATCGGCGAGCACCGGGGGGACGTCCTCCGGCACGGCGTTCTCGACCCGCTGCGCGTCCATCGCGCCGTCGGAGACCTCGAGCAGCTCCGCGACGAACGGCTGGAGCGGGACCGCGCGGGCGGCGAGCTCGATCCCGCCGGCGTCCGATCGCGCCGCGTCGGCGAGGTCGCGGAGCATCCGGTCCATCCGGCGCGAGGCGGCGAGGATCGCCGTGGCGGGGCGGCGCGAGCGCTCGTCGGCCTGGCGCTGGAGCCGCTGCGTCTGGAGGACGACGATCTGGAGGGGGTTCCTCAGGTCGTGCGACACGGCGCGGAGGAGGTCCTCGCGCTGCTCCGTGGTGTGGCGGAGCTGGCGGATCGTCACGACGAGCTCGTCCTCGACGTGGGCGCGCAGCGCGTCCAGCTCGTGGTAGGGCCGGACGAGCGCCGCGACGAACAGCGCGTCGAACACGAACCAGTACGACACCACGAGGTACGCGTGCCCGAGGACGTTGAACGGGTCCCAGGGGTGCGCGTACAGCATGAAGCACGCCTCGGAGTACGCGGTCAGCGCGAGGGCGACCGCGAGCTTCCAGGAGACCGGCTCGCGCGTCACGGCCCAGGCGCGCGCGTGGAGGACCGCGCCCACGCACGCCGCGGCGAGGAGGAGGGCCTCGAACGCGAGCTTGAGGCGCGTGAGCCCCACGCCCTCGACGAAGAACCAGGCGCGGTCGCGCGGCAGGAGCAGCTCGACCGTGACGACGAGGACGACGAGCGCGAGGCTCGGGGTGAGGAGGCGCTTGCGCCCGATGAGCGGGCTGTCGCTCTCCCGCTGGATCTGGACGGCGAGGAGGAGCGCGAACACCGTCGTCGACCGCGCCGCGAGCCAGTAGTAGATGCCCCGCTCGGTCGTGGCGGGGCCGAACAGGCCCGGCATCCCCGGGAAGACGAGCAGGTGGGCCGCCTCCATGAGCGACGCGGCGAGCAGGGCGGGGCCGATGAAGAGCGCGCGCGCCTCCCGGAACGCGCCCGCGCCGGCGGCGAACCACTGGACCGCGAAGGTGGCGATGCCCGCCGAGACGACGAGGACCTCGAGCGTCGTGTGGACGGGGAGGTAGACGCCCCGGGGGAAGACGAGCCCCCACGACCGGAGGGCGAGCAGGACGGCGATCGGCAGCGCCGCGAGCGCCATGCCGGCGATCACGCCGGATGCGCGCGCCGGGCTCCTGGTTGGCACGAGAGCGTCCATGTCTGCCCCGAAACGGGCAGTATGCCGCCGCCAGGGACCTCGAGTCACCCCGATCGCTGGAGCGGCGGCTGCGGGCTGCCCGCCCGCCGCGGCACGTCGCTTGCCAGGCCCTCTCCCGGTCTTACGTTCGCGCCATGCGACCGGAAAAGCTCACCGTGAAGGCCCAGGAGGCCCTGCAGGCTGCGCAGGGCGAGGCGCGCCGCCGCGACCACCAGGCGGTCGACGTGGAGCACCTCGTGCTCGCGCTCCTCGCCCAGGACCAGGGGATCGCCAGGCCCATCCTCGACAAGATCGGCGCCGAGCCCGCGCTCGTCGCCTCGCGCGTCGAGGACGAGCTCCGGAGCGTCCCCAGGGTGTCGGGCGGCGAGCCCCACCTCTCGCACCGGCTCGCGAAGTGCCTCGACCGCGCCGAGGACGACGCGAAGAAGCTGAAGGACGAGTACGTCTCGACCGAGCACCTCCTGCTCGCGGCCGCCCAGGAGAAGACCGGCGCCGGCGAGGCGCTCCGCGCGTCCGGCGCGACGCCCGATCGGATCCGGGAGGCGCTGAAGGACGTCCGCGGCGGCGCGCGCGTCACCTCGCCCGAGGCGGAGAGCCAGTACCGCGCGCTCGAGAAGTACGCGAAGGACCTCACCGACCTCGCGAAGCAGGGGAAGCTCGACCCCGTGGTCGGCCGCGACGACGAGATCCGCCGGGTGGTCCAGATCCTGTCGCGGCGCACGAAGAACAACCCGGTGCTCGTGGGCGACCCGGGCGTCGGCAAGACCGCCATCGTCGAGGGGCTCGCCCGGCGGATCGTGGACGGCGACGTCCCGGAGGGGCTGAAGGGCAAGCGGCTCCTCGCCCTCGACCTCGGCGCGATGGTCGCGGGCGCCAAGTACCGCGGCGAGTTCGAGGAGCGGCTCAAGGCGGTGCTGAAGGAGGTCGTCGCCTCCGAGGGCCAGATCGTCCTCTTCATCGACGAGATGCACACCATCGTCGGCGCCGGCGCCGCCGAGGGCGCCATGGACGCGGGGAACATGCTGAAGCCCGCGCTCGCGCGCGGCGAGCTGCACGCCATCGGCGCGACGACCGTCGACGAGTACCGGAAGCACGTCGAGAAGGACCCCGCCCTCGAGCGCCGCTTCCAGCCGGTCTTCGTCGGCGAGCCGTCGGTCGCGGACACCATCTCGATCCTGCGC
>DASSSJ010000146.1:0-13944 GCA_035708485.1 Anaeromyxobacter sp.
CCGCGTCGGGGAGATCGACGAAGAACAGCTCGTCGAACCTCCCGCGCCGGAGCAGCTCGGGCGGGAGGCGTGACACGTCGTTCGCGGTCGCCACCACGAACACCGGCCCGCTCCGCTCCTGGAGCCAGGTCGAGAACGCGCCGAGGAGCCGCGCGGCGCGCGCGTCCGCGCCGTCGGACGGGCTCGAGCCCGCGAACCCCTTCTCGATCTCGTCCACCCAGAGCGCGACGGGCGCGAGCGCCTCCGCCGCCTCGAGCGCGCGGTGCAGGCTCTCCTCCGCCGCCGACGCGCCGAGCACCCGCGGCAGGTCGAGCCGCAGGATCGGGACGCCGAGCCGCGCCGCGGCGGCCTTCGCCGCGAGCGACTTCCCGCACCCCTGCACGCCGACGAGCAGGACGCCGCGGGGCGGCGGGAGGCCGTAGCGCGACGCGTCCGGGTCGAAGGCGAGCGCGCGCTCCTCCATCCACGCCTTGAACCCCGCGAGCCCGCCGAGGTCCTCCGGCCGCTCCGCCGACTCCACGAGCTCGAGCCCGAGATCGCGCGAGAGGAGCCGCTTCTTCTCGTCCGCGATGGTCGCCGCGCCCTCGTGCCCGAGGGCCGGATCGTGCCGCAGCGCGCGCGTGAAGGCCCTGCGGGCCTGCGCCTCCGAGAGGCCGCGGGCCGCGACGAGCGCGCGGTGGCGGACCTCCGCGGCGACCGGCGCCGGCTTCCGCGGGTGGGCGAGCCCCGCCTGGACCGCGTCGAGCAGCGCCGCGAGCTCGACGTCGTCCGGGAGCGGCAGCCGGATCGCCGCGACCTCGCCCTGGAGCCCCTCGGGCACCTCGAGCCGCGGCGCGACGATCGCGAGGCAGCGCCCCTCTCCGCCGAGCCGCGGGAGCAGGTCGCGGAGCTGTCGCGCGACGGGCGCGTCGCGGAGCGCGAGGTGGAAGTCGAGCGCGACGGCGATGGCCGGGCCGGGCACCTTCACGAACGCGTCGAGGAAGGTCGCCGGGGTCTTCGCGGTCGGCGCGAGCTCCGCGAGGCCGCGGTGCGCGGACCAGACCGCCGCGCGGGCCTCGAACGACGCGGCCGCCGCCTCGCAGAAGGCGATCGCCCGCTCCTCCTCGGCCGTGACGAGGTAGACGATCGGCGTGCCGGCGGACCAGAGCTCCGCGATCTCCTGCGCGACGGGGGTCACGGCGCGGCCTCCGCGTCGGCGGTGACGCGCATCGCCTCCTCGAACGAGGTGGAGCCGCCGGCGACCTTCCGGATGGCGTGCTCCCGGAGCGGGCGGAGCCCGTCCTGGCGCGCGGTCCGCAGCAGGACCTCGGGCGTCGCGCCCTCCGCGATGAGGTGGCGCAGGCGCGCGTTCACCCCGAGCACCTCGAAGATCCCGGAGCGGCCGTAGTAGCCGGTCTGGCGGCACTTCGTGCAGCCGTCGCCGCGCCGCGCGAGGAGCCGGCCTGCGTAGTCCTCCGGGTGCGGCACGCCGAGGGCGTGCACCTCGTCGGCCGTGAGCGGCACGTCCTTCGCGCAGGAGGGGCAGACCTGGCGCACGAGCCGCTGGGCGACGATGCCGGTGAGCGTCGCGGCGACGAGGAAGCTCGGCACGCCGAGGTCGCGCAGGCGCGCGATCGCGCCGACCGTGTCGTTCGTGTGGAGCGTCGTCAGCACCATGTGGCCGGTCAGCGCCGCCTGGACCGCCTGCGCGGCCGTGTCGCCGTCCCGCACCTCGCCGACCATCACGACGTCGGGGTCCTGCCTCAGCACGTGCCGGAGCGCGTCGGCGAAGCCGGTGCCGGTCTTCGGGTTGGCGGCGATCTGGTTGAAGTCCTCGTGGACCATCTCGATCGGGTCCTCGATGGTCACGACGTTCACCTCCGGAGAGGCGAGCGCCTGGAGCGCCGAGTAGAGCGTCGTCGTCTTCCCGCTGCCGGTCGGACCGGTCACGAGGACCAGGCCGTGCGGCCGCAGGAGCCAGCGCTCGAACGCGTCGCGCTCGTCCGGGAGGAAGCCGAGCTCGGAGAGGTCCCGCACGAGGACGTTCGGGTCGAGCACCCGGATCACCACCTTGTCGCCGAACGTGGTGGGGATGGTCGAGACGCGCAGCTCCATCTCGGTCTCGCCGCGCGCGGTCCGGATCCGCCCGTCCTGCGGGCGCTTCAGCGCGATGTCGAGGCGGCTCATGATCTTGAACCGGTTCGCGATGGCGCCGTGCACCGACTTCGGGATGCGGTGGATGGGGTGGAGGACGCCGTCGATCCGCATGCGGATGATCGACTCCTCGCGGCGGGGCTCGATGTGGATGTCGCTCGCGCGCTGCTCGAAGGCGTAGTGGAGGAGGTACTCGACCGCCGCGATCACCGGCTCCGAGGACGCCTCGAGCGCGTCGATCCCGGAGAGGTTCACGAACTGCTCGAGGTTCGTGACGTCCGCGCGCGGCGCCCCGGTGTCCTGGAGCTGGACGTCCGCCTCCTTGATCTGCTGGCGGAAGCCGTAGACCTCGGCGATCGCGCGGTGGATGTCGGACGGCGCCGAGAGCACCGGCTCCACCTCGGAGCCGACGAGCCCGCGCAGGTTCTCGAGCAGCTCGCGGTCGAAGGGGTTCGCGGTCGCGACGACGAGCGCGTTGTTCTTCCGCTCGATGGGGAGGACCGCGTGCTTGCGCGCGAAGGGCTTGGAGAGCGTCCGGGTGATGAGCTGCGCGTCGAGCTTCAGCGGGTCGATCTTCCGGTACGCGACGCCGAGCGCCTGCGCGACGGCCTGGGTCGCCTTGTCCTCGTCGACGAGCTCCGAGTCGCGGCGCGCGTCGGGGAACTGGAACGAGGCGAGGACCTCGACCGGCGAGATCTCGGCGCGGCGCAACGCGCGGCTCCCCGAGCGGGAGGCCTGGTCCCGCAGGAGCCGCGCGCGCTGGACGTTCTCGCGCGCGAACGCGGTCCGGCGCTGGTCGTCGGTGATGACCCCCGCCTTGGCGAGGAGGTCGGCGACGAGCTCCAGCGTGTAGTCGGTCGAGCGGTAGGTCCTGGGCACGCGGCGCGAGTGTAACCCGGCGCGGCGTTCCCCTGAAAATACCGGCGTGTAGGTGTGGCTCGCCCGACCGGGCGAGAGGTCAGATCGCTCAGCCGACCGGGCCGCACGACGGCGGCGGCGAGAACGAGCCGCCCCCGCTGCCGCCGACGCGCGCCGCCGCGGGGCGGGACATCTGGCGCGAGACCTCCTGGCTGCCGCAGGCGGGGCACCTCACCTCGGCCTCGTCCGACTTGCGGATGACGAGGTCCTCGAACTTCTTCCCGCAGGGCGCGCAGGCGAACTCGTAGATGGGCATCGCGGGGGGTGTGAGCCGGCGCGGCCGGAAGGGATTCGCGGCGGTCTCGGAGGGTCCCGGGTCAGCGCCGCCGGCGTCCCGCGCGACCGCCCTCCCGGCGGCGCGCCGCCGGCACCGTGGGCGCCGCCGGCTCCGGCGCCTCCACGAGCCGGTCGCGCTCGCGGTCGTACAGCCGGATCGCGTCGCGCAGCACCTCGAGCGCCGCCGAGCGCCCCTGGGGCGCGCCGACGAGCACCTTCTTGTTCTCGAGCGCCTTGTAGTCCTCGAAGAACCGCTGCAGCTCGCGCAGGCGGTGCGCCGGGATCTCCGAGACGTCGCCGTAGTCGGCCCAGTTCGGATCGTCGGCCGAGACCGCGATGAGCTTGTCGTCCTCGCCCTTGTCGTCCCGCATCTTCATCACGCCGATGATCTTGGCGCGCATGATCGCGAGCGGCTGGATCTGCTCGGAGCAGAGCACGAGCACGTCGAGCGGGTCGCCGTCGTCGCAGTAGGTGCGGGGCACGAACCCGTAGTTCGCCGGGTAGTGCACGGCCGAGAACAGGACCCGGTCGACGACCAGGAGCCCGGTCTTCTTGTCCAGCTCGTACTTCACCTTCGAGCCCGTCGGGATCTCGATGACGGCGGGGATCGGGTCCTCGACGTAGCGCGGGAGCGCCACGTCGTGCCAGGGGTGGTGAGCCACGGTCCCTCCTCGAGCCCGCGCGCGCCGGCCAGGCCGATCCGATCTCCGGGCCAGGCACCTTTCGCGCGGCGAAACGTGCCGGCCCGCTCCTTGCGGCCTGCATCGGCCGCTCTAGATACCCGACCCGTGCGAGTGCCGCTGGTCGCGGACCTCGGCCTGCGTCACGCGGGTGCCCGGGGGCACGCCCGAGGTGAGCCAGACGTTGCCGCCCACCGACGAGCCCTTCCCGATGGTGATCCGGCCGAGGATCGTCGCCCCCGCGTATACCACCACGTCGTCCTCGACGATCGGGTGGCGCGGGATGCCCTTGATCGGGTTGCCGTTCTCGTCGAGCGGGAAGCTCTTCGCGCCGAGCGTGACGCCCTGGTAGAGCGTCACGTTCTTCCCGATGATCGTGGTCTCGCCGACGACCACGCCGGTGCCGTGGTCGATGAAGAACTTCTCGCCGATGGCGGCGCCCGGGTGGATGTCGATCCCGGTGATGGTGTGCGCGTGCTCGGTGATGATGCGCGGGATGAGCGGCACGCCGAGGACGTGCAGCTCGTGCGCGATGCGCTGGTTCGTCACGGCGAAGATGCCCGGGTACGCGAAGATCGCCTCGTCCCGGCTCCGCAGCGCGGGGTCGCCCTCGTAGGCCGCCTCGACGTCGGACCGCACGAGCCCGCGGATCGCGGGGATGCGCCCCAGGAACAGCTTCGTGACGCGCTGGGCGAAGTCGGCGCAGTGGTCGCACGTCTCGTAGTCGTGCCGCTCGGTGAACGCGTAGCCGCGCCGGACCTGCTCCTCGAGCTGGCGCATGGCCCGGGCGAGCGTCGCGCCCACGAAGTAGTGGAGGCTCTCGTCGTTGAGGTCGCTCGTCCCGAAGTAGCCGGGGAAGAGCACGGAGCGGAGGTCGTCGACCACCTCGATCACCGCCTGGCGGGACGGGAGGATGATCCGGCCGCCGGGGAACTGGGCGAGGCCGCTCGACTCCCTGCAGAGCTCGTCCACCACGGGGGCGAGCGTGACGAGGTCGACGGCCGGGGTCTTCGCGGCGGTCACTTGGCCTCCTCGAAGAGCCAGGTCGAGAGGTAGCGCTCGCCGGTGTCCGGGAGGACCACGACGAGGAGCTTGCCCTCGTTCTCCTTGCGCTGCGCGACGAGGCGCGCGGCCCAGGCGGCGGCGCCGCACGAGATGCCGGAGAGGATGCCCTCCTCCTTGCACAGCCTGCGCGCCATCTCGCCCGCGTCCTCGTTCGTGCACTGGACGATCTCGTCGAGGAGCTTCGTCTCGAGCACCGCCGGCACGAACCCCGCCCCCATCCCCTGGATCTTGTGCGGGCCGGGCTTCCCGCCGGAGAGGACCGGCGAGTCCTTCGGCTCGACGGCGATCGCCTTGAACGACGGCCTGCGCGGCTTGATCACCTGCGCGACGCCGGTGACCGTGCCGCCCGTCCCGACCCCGGACACGAGGATGTCGACCTTGCCGTCCGTGTCGGCCCAGATCTCCTCGGCGGTGGTCCTCCGGTGGATCTCGGGGTTGGCCGGGTTCTCGAACTGCTGGAGGACGAGGTAGCGCGGGTCCTGCGCGGCCAGCTCCTCCGCGCGCTTGATGGCGCCCTTCATCCCCTCCCCGCCCGGCGTGAGGACGAGCTGCGCGCCGAGCGCCGCGAGGAGCTTGCGCCGCTCCATGCTCATCGTCTCGGGCATGGTGAGGACGAGCTTGTAGCCCTTCGCCGCCGCGGCGAACGCGAGCCCGATGCCGGTGTTCCCTGAGGTCGGCTCGAGCAGGACGGTGTCCTGCTTGATCTTCCCCGCGCGCTCGGCGGCCTCGATCATCGAGACGCCGATCCGGTCCTTCACGCTGCCCGCGGGGTTCCGGCTCTCGAGCTTCGCCACCACCGTCGCGCGCGCGCCGTCCATGACGCGGTTGAGCCGCACGAGCGGCGTGTTGCCGATGGTCTTCGTGATGTCTTCGGCGATGCGCATGGGAAGCTCCCGCGGGGTCAGCGTTCGCTTGGATAAAATGGACTGGACGGGTCCCGTTCTAATGCGAACGGGGCTGCGGCGGCAAGCCCGCGCGCGACCCCTCGGCAGCGTTCCCGCTCCGGGAGGTCCTCCTCGCGTCCTTTGCGGTGGGTCCGGATCGTGTCCCCTCCCCGCCCCGGGCTTCCGGACGGCGCGAGGCCCGCTCAGCTTGCGCGAGATTCGCCGGCCTGCCGTGGGCCCGCGAGGGCGGCATCGGGCCGGCCCTCCACCCGACCGGCACCGAGCGGACGGAGGAGAGCGACATGCAGAAGACAGTGGCGGGTGCGCTGATGCTGGCGCTCGCGTTGGCGCCCGGCGCGGCCTTCGCTAAGGGCGAGAAGGAGCACGGCCGCGGCAAGGAGAAGAAGAATCCGTTCGCGTCGATCCCGGTGAGCGGGACGTCGAGCGCCGGCGCGTTCAACGGCACGATGGACGTCGTCGGGTGGCAGCAGAACACGAGCGGCGGCATCGACGCGATCGGCATCCTGAACGGCACGCTCGCCGGGATGCCGGTGCACGACCAGGTCATCACCTGGCCGCTCGCGATCCCGGGCGCGCCCCGCGCTTCGCAGGTGCGCGCGCAGCAGGCGTGCGACATCCTGAACCTGGTCCTCGGTCCGCTCGACCTGAACCTGCTGGGCCTCGAGGTCCACCTGAACCAGGTGGTCCTCGACATCGTCGCGCAGACCGGCGCCGGCAACCTCCTCGGCAACCTGCTGTGCGCGGTCGTGGGCCTGCTCGACGGCCTCGCGATCGGGCCGATCCTGGTGCAGCTGCTGAACCAGCTGACGACGCTCCTCGGCGGGCTCGGCCTCTAGCCGCCGTCGGAGTCCTCGGCGAGCGCCGCGTCGATCTCGGCCTCGCTCACCGCCTCGCCGGCGGCCACGCCGGCCGGGAGCGCGTCTCCGGACGCGTCCCCGGCCGGCGTCTCCTTCTCGACGTCCGGCTGCGCCTCGGGCCGGTGGAAGAACTCGAACACGGTGGCCGCCTGCTTCGGGCCGAACCCCTCGACCTCCGCGAGCTGCTCCACCGTCGCGTCCTTCACCCGCTTCAGCGAGCCGAAGCGCCGCAGCAGCGCGCGCTTCCGCCCCTCGCCGATGCCCGGGATCTCCTCGAGCACGCTCTGGAAGTTCCGCTCGCGGCGGAGCTTGCGGTGGAAGGTGATCGCGAACCGGTGCGCCTCGTCGCGGAGCCGGGCGAGGAGGAACAGCTCCGCCGAGTTCTGGCGCAGGACCACCGGGTCCTTCCGGCCGGGGAGGAACACCCGCTCCGGGCTCCACGCCTGCTCGGGGACGAAGCCGCGGTCCGCGGCCTCCGCCGCGTCGGCGAGCGCCGAGGCCCGCCCGCGGGACGCCCGCCGGCCCACGACGCGCGCCGTGCCGAGCGCGACCGCGTCCACGAGCCGGCTCTTCGCGAGCCCGACCATCTCGACGAACGGCGCGCCGGGGATGCCGGTCACCGGAGAGGTCGCGACGCCGAGGTCCTTCGCCGCCGCGAGCGCCGCGTTGAGCTGCCCCTTCCCGCCGTCGATGACGACGAGGTCCGGGAACTGCCCCTCGGAGATGGCGCGCCGCAGCCGGCGCGTGATCACCTCGTGGAGCATCGCGAAGTCGTCCTGGCCCGCGACCCCCTTCACCTTGTAGCGCCGGTAGTTGTCCTTGTCGGGCTCGCCGTCCTTCATCGAGACGCCCGAGCCCACCGCGAGCGCGCCCTGGAACGTCGAGATGTCGTAGCACTCGACCCAGCGCGGCGGCCTCGCGAGGTGGAGCGCCCGCGTGAGCGCCGCGAGCGCCTTCTCCCGCAGCTCGTCCTTCTCGTGCCAGCTCCGGAAGCCCTGCTCCGCGTTCCGCGCCGCGACGTCGAGCAGGTCCGCCTTCGCGCCGCGCTGGGGCGTGAGGAGGCGGACGCGCCGCCCGCGCCGCTCCGAGAGCACGTCGGCGAGCGCCTCCGCCTGCACCGGCTCGACCGGCACGAGGATCTCGTCGGGGGCGGGGTTCTGCTCGTAGTAGAGCGAGAGGAACGACGAGACGATCTCGTCGTCCGGGAACTCCTGCTCGCGGAACGGGTGGCTGCGCGAGTCCTGCAGCTTCCCGCCGCGCATGGAGAGCACCTGCACCACGAGATCCGGCCCCTCGCGGTAGAGCCCGACGACGTCGCGGTCGGCGCGGTCGGCCATCAGGACGCGCTGCTTCTCCAGGCTCCGCTCGACGGCGCCGAGCTGATCGCGGAGCCGCGCGGCGTCCTCGAACCGCAGGTCGCGCGCCGCCTCGTCCATGCGCGCCCGCAGCCGGTCCACCAGCTCGCTCTCGCGCCCCTCGAGGAACTCGACCGCGTCCTCGACGTTCTGGCGGTACTCCGCCTGCGGGACGTCGTAGACGCAGGGCGCCGGGCAGCGGTGGATCTGGTACAGGATGCAGGGCCGCCTCCGGTGGTCGAAGACGTGATCGGTGCAGGTCCGGAGCTGGAAGTGCCGGTTCACGATCCGGAGCGTCTCGCGGATGGAAGAGGCCGACGAGTACGGTCCGAAGTAGCGCGCGTCCGGGAGCCGCTTCTCGCGGGCGCGGCGCACCTCCAGGCGCGGGTACGCGTGGCGCTCGTCGAGCCGCAGGACGATGAAGTCCTTGTCGTCGCGCAGCCGGACGTTGAAGCGCGGCCTGTGCTTCTTGATGAGCTCGTTCTCGAGGAGCACCGCCTCCTTCTCGGAGCGGGTGACGATGACCTCGACGTCGCCGAGCAGGTCCTCGAGGAGCGGGATGAAGATCCGGTCGTCGGCCCGCCCCGCGTCGAAGTACTGCCGGACGCGCGAGCGGAGGCTCGCCGCCTTCCCGACGTACACGACCCCCCCGCCGCGGTCCTTCATGAGGTAGCAGCCGGGCGCCGACGGCAGCTCGTCGAGCGTCTTGCGGAGGGCAGGATCCATCTGGGCCCCTTGGACTTACCCGGAAACGCCCGGAGAATCACCCCGCCGCGCCTCGGAGGGACGGTCCAGCCCCCGTCCTGCCGCGCGCCTCCCGCCCGCACGCCGGAGCGCCCGGCAGCAGATTCTCCGTCGCCGCCGCGTGCGGAGGAGGACTGCCATGGCGCATTCGAGGTGGTGGCCGGTCGTGACCGCGGGGGCGCTCGCCTTCGCCTGCACCGTCGAGGACGGCGACGAGGGGGTCTCGAGCGGGCCGCTCTCGACCAGCGCCGCCAGATCGATCCCCGGGCAGTACGTCGTCGTGCTGCGCGACGACGCCGTCCCGCCGGGCGCGGTGAACGCGGTCGCGGACGACCTCGCGGCGCGCCACGGCGGCGCCGTGTTCGCCCGCTGGCGCCACGCGCTGCGCGGGTTCGCGGTGCGCCTGCCCCCGCCCGCGGCGGCCGCCCTCGCGCGCGACCCGCGCGTCGCCCTCGTCGAGGAGGACGGCGTCGTGGAGGCGATCGCGACCCAGACCGGGGCGACGTGGGGGCTCGACCGGATCGACCAGCGCGCGCTGCCGCTCGACGGCGCCTACACGTACGGGGCGACCGGCGCGGGCGTCCACGCCTACGTCATCGACACGGGGATCCGCGCGACCCACGCCGAGCTCGCCCCGCGCGTCTCCGGCGGGTTCACCGCGATCTCCGACGGGCGCGGCACCTCCGACTGCAACGGCCACGGCACGCACGTCGCCGGCACCCTCGGCGGGAGCACGTACGGCGTCGCGAAGGGCGTCGCGCTCCACCCGGTGCGGGTCCTCGACTGCAGCGGGAGCGGCACCACCTCCGGCGTCATCTCCGGCGTCGACTGGGTGACGGCGAACCGCCAGCGCCCGGCCGTCGCGAACATGAGCCTCGGCGGCGGGGCCTCGAGCGCGCTCGACACGGCGGTGAGGAACGCGATCGCCTCGGGCGTCACCGTCGCGGTCGCGGGCGGCAACTCGAACGTGGACGCCTGCACCGCCTCGCCGGCGCGGGTCGCCGCGGCGCTCACCGTGGGCGCGACGACCCGCACCGACGCCCGCGCGTCGTTCTCGAACTGGGGCACCTGCCTCGACCTGTTCGCGCCCGGCGCCGGCATCACGTCCGCCTGGGCGACGACCGACACCGCGACCAACACGATCAGCGGCAC
Organism: Anaeromyxobacter sp.; assembly: GCA_035708485.1. GTDB lineage: Bacteria > Myxococcota > Myxococcia > Myxococcales > Anaeromyxobacteraceae > Anaeromyxobacter. The sequence goes on from DASSSJ010000146.1 coordinate 10,086, forward strand.
CTCGATGGCGTCGCCGCACGTCGCCGGGACGGCCGCGCTCTACCTCGAGGCGAACCCCGCCGCGACGCCCGCCGACGTCGCCGCCGCGCTCGCCGCCAACGCGACCTCCGGGGTGGTGACCGGCGCCGGCGCCGGCTCGCCGAACCGGCTCCTGTACGAGGCGTTCATCGGGACCTCCACGCCGCCCCCGCCCCCTCCCCCGCCGCCCACCTGCTCCACCACGACCCAGCTCCTCGCCAACCCCGGGTTCGAGAGCGGCAACGTCGCGTGGACGGCGACCGCGGGCGTGATCGACTCGTCCACGTTCGCGCCCGCGCGCACCGGCTCCTGGAAGGCGTGGCTCGACGGCTACGGCACGACGCACGTGGACGAGCTCTGGCAGGCGGTGACCCTCCCCGCCGACGCGTGCTCCGCGACGTGGTCGTTCTGGCTCCGCATCACGACGGGCGACGGCGGCACGGTCGCGCACGACGTGCTCACCGCCGAGGTGCGGGACGGCGCGGGCGCGCGGCTCGCGACGCTCGGGACGTGGTCGAACCTGGACGCGACGGGCACCTGGGTCCAGCGGACGTTCGACCTCTCCGCCTGGCGCGGGCAGACGATCCGGGTCTACCTGCGCGGCGCGGAGGACGCGTCGCTCTGGACGAGCTTCCTCGTGGACGACGAGGCGGTGACGGTCACGCGGTGACGCCGCGACGGCGCGGGTCCGGGCGGCGGCCGCACCGGCGCGCGGGCGCGATCATGGCCCCGCGCGCCGCACGCGCCGCCCCGGACTCGCGCTCCTCGCGGAGGCGCGCTCGCCGTCGCCGCGGCCGGCGGCTCGCGTGCCCACCCGGCGCGCTCCGTCACGGCGCGCAGAGCGCGCCCGTCCCCTCGATCGCCGTTCCGTCTCGCAGCGCGGCCGAGAGACGCACCGGGATCGCCCCCGAGAGCGACGCGGTGTTCGCGACGGTCACGACGAGGTCCACGCGCCCGTCCGCGTCGACGTCCTCGTACCTCGCGAGGCGGCGCGCCTTCCTGCCGACCGTCGCCACCGGCATGCCCTCGAGCGAGATGGTCGCCACGTCCACCGCGGTCACGTCGAGGTCGACGCCCCCGAGGATCGCGACGTTGATCTTCACCGGGGCGCGGCCGCAATGACCGTCGCCGGACGGACGGACGTCGATCGCGACCACCCGGACCGGGGGATGGATGGTGACCTGCGACGTGATCCGGTACGGCAGGTCCTCCGGGCGCCACGAGTAGCCTCCCGCGTCGGCCTCGGCGACGGACGCCGCCGCCGTCGGCCCCCGGCCGGCGGGCGCCGCGGTGGCGGCCCCGGGCCAGCCGAACGCCGTCCAGTCGTTCGCGGACGTCGTGAAGACGGCGACCCCGGCCCGCTCGATCCTGAAGCCGATGCGCAGGGGGACGGAGCCCGCGTGACCTCCCGCGTTCGTCATCGTGTAGAAGCGGATGACGCCCGCCGCGTTGTCGACCGCGGCCACCGGCCCCGCGACGCCGGGCCCGTACGTCGCGACCCACGTGCTCGCCCAGTCCGAGCCGAGCCCCCCGTCGTCGTAGCGGTACAGCACCCCGCCGCCCCCGACGGCCGGATCGGCCGGCGTCGGGGTCCACGCGGTCCAGAAGCCCTCGACGAACGGCGTCTCCTCGACGCTGACGCACTCGAGCAGGGCGGGATCGAAGTCGACCCGGACGTTGCCCCAGACGTAGTCCGGCGCGGTCGCGTCGAGCTGGAAGTAGAGGACCCGGCCGATCTGATCCGGGCCGATCTCGCTCGAGCCGCCGGGCCCGGTCACCGTGTAGAACCACGGACCCTCCGCGCGGGACGGCGCGGTGGAGGCGAGCAGCAGCAGGACCGGGACCACCCGGCGAGCACCACGTGTCATGGGAACCCCTCCCAGGCGGGACGCACGATGCGTCCCAGCACTGGGAGTGCATGCTCCCAGGTTCCCGTCCGCTCGACAACCCGCTTCGCGCGGGATGTGGGTGATTCGCCGACCTCTCGTTCGTCCGGGTGACGGTCAGCGCCGGCGCCGCCGCGGCCGGCGGCCCCGCTCACCTGCGCCGGCGCCGCTGCTGCGGCCGCCGGCTCCCGCGCAGGGAGCCCATCGCGGCCGCGCTCGCGACCGCGCCGGAGCCGAGCACGCCCCTCGTCCCGATCCCCTTCATCCCCGCCGCCTTCGCCGGCAACCCGAGCTGGAGGTCCTTGAGCGCCAGGATCCGGTCGCGGAGCTGCGCCGCCTTCTCGAACTCGAGCGCCTGGGCGGCCTCCTTCATCTCCTGCTCGAGGGCGGCCACGATCTCGGGGATCTGCTCCGGCCTGTACTCGGCGCCGTCCTCCGCGGCCATCGGCACGGTGAGGTAGTCCGCCTCGACCACCGCCATGCCGAGGTCGGTGATGTTCCGCCGGACCGTCTGCGGCGTGATGCCGTGCTCCGCGTTGTAGGCCTCCTGGAGCTCGCGGCGCCGGTTCGTCTCGTCGAGGGCGCGCCTCATCGAGTCCGTCACGGTGTCCGCGTAGAGGATCACCTTGCCGCTCACGTTGCGGGCGGCGCGGCCGATGGTCTGGATGAGCGAGACCGACGAGCGCAGGAAGCCCTCCTTGTCCGCGTCGAGCACGGCGACGAGCGACACCTCCGGGATGTCGAGCCCCTCGCGGAGCAGGTTGATCCCGATGAGCGCGTCGAACTCCCCGCGCCGGAGGTCGCGGATGAGCGCGCTCCGCTCGAGCGTGTCGATGTCGGAGTGCAGGTAGCGGCAGCGGACGCCCACGTCGGTGAAGTACTCGGTGAGGTCCTCCGCCATCCGCTTCGTGAGCGTCGTGACGAGGACCCGCTCGTTCGCCTCGGCGCGCTTGCGCACCTCGGCGAGGAGGTCGTCCACCTGCGTGCCGACGGGCCGCACCTCGACCTCGGGGTCGGTGAGGCCGGTGGGGCGGATGATCTGCTCGACCACGACGCCCTCGGCCTTGTGGAGCTCGTACTCGGCGGGCGTCGCGGAGACGTAGATGGCCTGGTTCACGAGCGCCTCGAACTCCTCGAACCGGAGCGGCCGGTTGTCGAGCGCGGAGGGGAGGCGGAAGCCGTACTCGACGAGCGTCTCCTTCCGGGAGCGGTCGCCGCGGTACATCGCGCCGATCTGCGGGACGGTCTGGTGCGACTCGTCGATGACGAGGAGGAAGTCGTCCGGGAAGTAGTCGAGGAGGCACGGCGGCGGATCGCCCGCCTTCCGGCCCGAGAGCCAGCGCGAGTAGTTCTCGATGCCGGAGCAGAACCCCATCTGCTCGAGCATCTCCAGGTCGAACATCGTCCGCTGCTCGAGCCGCTGCGCCTCGACGAGCTTGTTGGCGGCCTTCAGCTCCCCGAGCCGCTCACGCAGCTCCCCGCGGATGCCGTCGATGGCGCGCCTGCGCGTCTCCGGCGCGGACACGTAGTGGCTGTTCGGGAAGATCGCCGCCTTGTCGAGCTCCGCGAGGGTCAGGCCGCGGAGCGGATCGAACTCGTGGATCGACTCGACCACGTCGCCGAAGAACTCGATCCGGATCGCGCGGTCCTCCTCGTACGGCGGGAAGACCTCGATGGTGTCGCCGCGGACGCGGAAGGTGCCGCGGTGGAAGTCGGTGTCGTTCCGCTCGTACTGGATGTCGATGAGCGCCCGGATGAAGCGGTCGCGGTAGAACTCCTGCCCGCGCTCGACGCGCTGGAGGAGGCCGTAGTAGGCCTCGGCGGTGCCGAGGCCGTAGATGCAGGAGACCGAGGCGACGATGAGCACGTCGTTGCGGGTGAGGAGCGCGTGCGTCGCCGCGTGGCGCATCCGGTCGATCTCGTCGTTGATGGACGAGTCCTTCTCGATGTACGTG
>DASSSJ010000147.1:0-25469 GCA_035708485.1 Anaeromyxobacter sp.
GCAGGTCATGCACGGTGCACGGCGCCGTGACGGGCGAAGCCCGGCGCGGCGCCTGCAGAACGACGGAACGCCCGGCGCCTGCAGAACGCGAGACCGGAACCACGCGTGGACGTCGAGGTCGAGGTCGAGGTCGGGGTCGAGGTCGGGGTCGAGGTCGAGGTCGAGGTCGAGGTCGGGGTCGGGGTCGGGGTCGGGGTCGAGGTCGGGTTCGGGGTCGAGGTCGGGGTCGGGGTCGGGGTCGGGGAGAAGGTCGGGGTCGGGGTCGGAAGGTCGAGCCCCGGCGTCGCCCGCCGTCGTCGCATCCGCGTCGCCCCCCCGTGCTCCCCCGGCACCGTCCGGATATGGAAGAATCCGGCCCCCCAAGGAGGACCCATGGCGGACAAGGTGATCGCCGGCTCGGATCACGCGGGGCTCTCGCTCCGCGCCGAGGCGGTGAGGGTGGTGAAGGCGGCGGGGCTCGAGGCGGAGGACCTCGGGCCGTTCTCGGGCGACAGCGTGGACTACCCGGACTACGCGCGCCAGGTCGCGGAGGCGGTCGCGGCGGGCCGGGCGAAGCTCGGCATCCTCGTCTGCGGCACCGGCATCGGGATGTCGATCGCGGCGAACAAGGTGAAGGGCGTCCGCGCCGCGCACTGCACGACCGAGTTCGAGGCGCGCATGGCGCGCGCGCACAACGACGCGAACGTGCTGTGCCTCGGCGAGCGGGTGCTCGGCCTCGGCCTCGGCGGGGCCGTCGTGAAGACGTTCCTGGAGACGCCCTTCGAGGGCGGCCGGCACGCGCGCCGCGTCCAGAAGATGGCCGACCTGGAGCGCTGATCGCGCGCCCCGCGGCCGTTGCCCGCGCCCGGGCGGCGCGGTATGAACGGCGCTCCCGACGACCGGAGACGAGCCGATGATGCCGAAGACGCGCCTCGCCGAGGCCGACCCGCAGATCGCCAGCCTCATCCGCGAGGAGACCCGGCGCCAGGCCGAGGGGCTCGAGCTCATCGCGAGCGAGAACTTCGTCTCGCCCGCGGTGCTCGAGGCGCTCGGCTCGACGCTCACGAACAAGTACGCGGAGGGCTACCCCGGCAAGCGCTATTACGGCGGCTGCGAGGTGGTGGACCAGGTCGAGCAGCTCGCCATCGACCGCGCGAAGCAGATGTTCGGGGCCGAGCACGCGAACGTGCAGCCGCACTCCGGGTCGCAGGCCAACATGGCGGCCTACTTCGCGCTCGCCGCACCGGGCGAGACGCTCCTCGCGATGAGCCTCAACTTCGGCGGGCACCTCACGCACGGCTCGCCGGTGAACTTCTCCGGGAAGCTCTTCAAGATCGTCCCCTACGGCCTCGCGAAGGACACCGAGACCATCGACATGGTCGAGGTGCGCAGGCTCGCGAAGGAGCACAAGCCGAAGATCGTGGTGGTCGGCGCGAGCGCCTACCCGCGCACCCTCCACTTCGACCAGTTCGCCGAGATCGCGAGGGAGGTCGGCGCGGCGATGGTGGTGGACATGGCCCACATCGCGGGCCTCGTCGCCGCGGGCATCCACCCGAACCCGGTGCCCTACAGCGAGATCGTCACCACCACGACGCACAAGACGCTGCGCGGCCCGCGCGGCGGCATGATCCTCTGCCGCGAGGCCCACGCGAAGACGCTCAACTCCCAGATCTTCCCCGGCATCCAGGGCGGCCCGCTCGAGCACGTCATCGCCGCGAAGGCGGTCGCGTTCGGGGAGGCGCTCCGGCCCGAGTTCCGGACCTACCAGAAGCGGATCGTCGAGAACGCGCAGGCGCTCGCCGACGGGCTCAGGACGGCCGGGCTCCGCCTCGTCTCCGGCGGCACCGACAACCACCTCATGCTCGTCGATCTCCGCCCGAAGAAGCTCACCGGCAAGATCGCCGAGGAGGCGCTCGGGAAGGCCGGCATCACGGTGAACAAGAACATGATCCCGTGGGACCCGGAGAAGCCGATGACCACCTCCGGGATCCGCGTCGGCACGCCCGCCCTCACGACCCGCGGCATGGGCACCGCCGAGATGACGCGCATCGCGGCGCTCATCGGCCGTGCGCTCGACGCGCCCGCGGACGAGGGCGTGCTCGCGAAGGTGCGTGGCGAGGTCCGGGAGCTCTGCGCCCACTTCCCGATGTACGAGGATAGGCTGTAGCACCCCCTCACCCTGGCCTCTCCCCCGCCGGGCGGGGGAGAGGGGAGGCGGCTTCGACGGATGCGCTGCCCCTACTGCGGACACCTCGAGGATCGGGTCGTCGACTCGCGCGAGGCGCAGGAGGGGCAGGCCACGCGGCGGCGGCGCGAGTGCCTCGGCTGCGGGCGCCGCTTCACGACGTACGAGCGCATCGACGACGTCCTCCCGCAGGTGGTGAAGAAGGACGGCCGGCGCGAGGCGTTCGACCGCCGGAAGATCGCGGAGGGCGTCGCGACCGCGTGCCAGAAGCGTCCGGTGTCGGCGGAGCAGATCGAGGCGCTCGTCGCCGCGATCGAGCGCCAGCTCCAGGAGCTGGGGGAGCGCGAGATCCGGACCACCGCGATCGGCGAGGCCGTGATGCAGCGGCTGCGCAGCCTCGACGAGGTCGCCTACGTGCGCTTCGCGTCGGTGTACCGGGCCTTCCGCGACGTCGGCGAGTTCATGACCGAGCTCGAGGGGCTCGCGAAGGGCGGCGGCGGGTCGGGGGAGCGATGAGGGCCCTCGCCCGTGACCGCCGCGCCGCGCAGCGGCCCTCGCGCCCCCCCGCGCGCGCGCCGCACGGGGACGCCGCGGCCGCGGAGCGCTTCATGCGCGGCGCGCTCCGCGAGGCGGCGAAGGGGCTCGGGCGCACGAGCCCGAACCCCGCCGTCGGCGCCGTGCTCGTCCGGAGCGGCCGCGTGGTCGGCCGCGGCCACCACGCCCGCGCGGGCGGGCCGCACGCGGAGGTCGTGGCGATCCGCGCCGCCGGCGCGCGCGCGCGGGGCGCCGACCTCTACACGACCCTCGAGCCGTGCGACCACTGGGGGCGCACGCCGCCCTGCTCGAGGGCGATCCTGGACGCGGGCATCGCGCGCGTCATCGTCGGCTCGTCGGACCCGAACCCCCTCGTGAACGGGAAGGGGATCGCGCGGCTGCGGGCCGCGGGCGTCGAGGTCGTCACCGGCGTCCTCGCCCGCGACTGCGACGCGCTGAACGCCCACTGGTTCCGGTACATCCGCGACCGGCGGCCGTACGTGACGCTCAAGGCGGCGGTCACCCTCGACGGCCGCATCGCCACCCGCACCGGCGACGCCCGCTGGGTGACGGGCGAGGAGGCGCGCCGCTGGGTCCACCGCCTGCGCGACCGCGTGGACGCGGTGCTCGTCGGAGCCGGCACCGCGCGCACGGACGACCCGCTCCTCACGACGCGCCTCCCGGGCGGCCACGGGCGGGATCCGCTGCGGGTGGTGCTCGACACCGACCTCCGGCTCCCGTCGCGCCTGCGGCTCCTGCACCCGCGCTCGCCGGCGCCGACCGTCGTCGCGCACGCGTCGTCGCGCGCGCGGCGCGTCGCGCCGGGCGTCGAGCTCCTCCGCTGCCGCCGCGGGAAGGGCGGCGTGGACCTCCGGGACCTCCTCGCCCGCCTCGCCGCGCGCGGCGTCACCCACCTCCTCGTCGAGGGGGGCGCGCGCGTCCACGCCCGGTTCCTCGAGGAGGGGCTCGTGGACCGGGTCGCGATCCTCGTCGCCCCGAAGCTCGCGGGCGCGGACGGCGTCCCGCTCGCCGCCGGCCGCGGGCCGGCGCGCATGGCGGACGCCCTCCGGCTGGAGGAGGTGGAGGTCGAGCGGATCGGCGACGACGTGCTCGTGCTCGGGCGGCCGGTCCGGCCGCGGGGCGCGGCTCCCCGGCGGGGCCAAACCGCCAGGACCGTCAGGTAGCAGGTCGTCAGCAGGCCGTAGGGAGCGGGCGGGCACATCTTCGCTTCGCGAAGAAGTGCCTCGCCCGGAGATCGGAGCGGCCTGGCCCGAACACGGGAGCGGCCTGGGCCGAAGTTGTGGCGGCCCGAGGAGGCGGCTAGGATTGCGCCGGAAATGTTCACCGGGCTCGTGTCGGACATGGGGGTGGTCGAGCGCATCGCCCCGCGGCAGGGAGGCGCTCGCCTGACGCTCAGGCCGAAGGCGACCGCGGTCGACGCGCTCGCGCTGGGCGAGAGCGTCGCGTGCTCGGGCGTGTGCCTGACGGTCGTCGAGCGCGGCGGCGGGCTGGTGTCGTTCGACGCCGTCCCCGAGACCCTCGCGCGCACGACCATCGGCGGCTGGCGCCCCGGCACGGCGGTGAACCTCGAGCGCGCGCTCGCGCTCCACGACCGGCTGGGCGGTCACCTCGTCCAGGGACACGTGGACGCCGTGGGCAAGGTGCTCGCCCGGACGCCGGAGGGGCAAGGGGCCCGCCTCCGCGTCGCGCTCCCCGCGCCGATCGCGCCGCTCGTGGCGGAGAAGGGGTCGATCGCCGTGGACGGCGTCTCGCTCACGGTCGCGGCGGCCGGCCGGGACTGGTTCGAGGTCGCGCTGATCCCGGAGACCCTCGCGCGCACGACGCTCGGCGCGGCGGCGCCGGGGACGGAGGTGAACCTGGAGGCCGACGTCGTGGCCCGGCACGTCGCGCGGCTGCGCGAGTTCGCGCCCGCCGCGGGCGTCGCCGCGGACGACCTGTCGCGGTGGGGCTACGGAGGCGCGCGGTGAAGGACCACGCCGGACACGCCGTCGAGCGGGTCGAGCGCGCGATCGCCTACGTGCGCGCCGGCAAGATGGTGATCCTCACCGACGACGAGGATCGCGAGAACGAGGGCGATCTCTGCATGGCCGCGGAGAAGGTCACGCCGGCGGCCGTGAACTTCATGGCGAAGCACGGCCGCGGCCTGGTCTGCCTCTCCCTCACCGAGGAGAAGGTCCGGGCGCTGCGCCTCCCGCTCATGGTGGACGAGGCGTCGAACTCCTCGTCGTTCGGCACCGCCTTCACCATCTCCGTCGAGGCGCGCGAGGGCGTCACCACCGGCATCAGCGCGAAGGACCGCGCGCACACGATCCAGACCGCGGTGCGCGACGGCGCCCGGCCGGAGGACCTGGCGCGCCCCGGGCACGTCTTCCCGCTGCGCGCCCGCAAGGGCGGCGTGCTCGTCCGCGCGGGCCAGACCGAGGGCTCGGTGGACCTCGCCCGCCTCGCCGGGATGAAGCCCGCGGGCGTGATCTGCGAGGTGATGAACGACGACGGCACGATGGCGCGCATGCCGCAGCTCGAGGTGCTCTCGCGCGAGCACGATCTCCCCGTCGTCTCCGTGGCCGACCTCATCGCCTACAGGATGATGAAGGACACCCTCGTGCGCCGCGGCGCCGAGGCGCCGCTCCCCACCATCCACGGAGAGTTCCGGGCGGTCGCGTACGAGAACGACGTGGACCAGGCGCACCACGTGGCGTTGGTCAAGGGGCGCTGGCGCGAGAGCGAGGCGGTGCTCGTCCGCGTCCACTCGAAGTGCCTCACCGGCGACGTGTTCGGGTCGGAGCGCTGCGACTGCGGCCCCCAGCTCCACGCGGCGCTCCAGCAGATCCAGCGCGCGGGCAAGGGCGTCCTGCTCTACCTCGACCAGGAGGGGCGCGGCATCGGCCTCGTGAACAAGCTGCGCGCGTACAACCTCCAGGACCAGGGGTACGACACGGCCGAGGCGAACCTGCGGCTCGGGTTCAAGCCCGACCTGCGCGACTACGGCATCGGCGCCCAGATCCTGCGGGACCTCGGCGTCCGCAAGATGAGGCTCCTCACGAACAACCCGAAGAAGATCGTCGGGCTCGAGGGCTACGGCCTGGAGGTGGCGGAGCGCGTGCCGATCGAGATGCCCCCGACGCGCCGCAACCGCGCCTACCTCGCCACGAAGCGCGACAAGCTCGGCCACCTGCTCACGCTCGTCCCCGCGGCCCCTCCCGCGCCGTCGGCGCCGCGCGCGGTGGCGCGGCGGCCGCCCGCGAAGGTGGCGAAGCCGGTCGCGGCGGCGCGCGCGGCGCGGACGCGCAAGGGAAGGAACGGACGATGAACGTGTACGAGGGATCGCTCGTCGCGACGGGCCTGAAGGTCGGGATCGTGGTGGCGCGCTTCAACGCGCTCGTGACGGAGCAGCTCCTGCTCGGCGCCGCGGACGCGCTCCGCCGCCACGGCGTGAAGGACGGGGACATCGACGTGTTCCGCTGCCCGGGGACGTTCGAGCTGCCGGCGCTGCTCCGGCGCGTGGCGCGGAGCGGGCGGTACGACGCCGTGCTGGCGCTGGGGGCGGTGATCCGGGGCGGCACCCCGCACTTCGAGTACGTCGCCGCCGAGGCGACCAAGGGCGTCGGCCACGTCTCCCTCGAGGCGGACTGCGCCGTCGCGATGGGGATCCTGACCTGCGACACGATGGAGCAGGCGCTCGAGCGCGCCGGCGTCAAGGCGGGCAACAAGGGCGCGGAGGCGGCCGCGGCCGCCATCGAGCAGGCCAACGTGCTGCGCGAGGCCGCCAAGCTCGCGCCGGCGCGGCGGGCGGAGTAGGCCCTTGCCGGCCAAGCGGACCAAGGCCCGCGAGCGCGCCCTCCAGGCGCTCTACCAGATCGACGTCGCCGCCGAGGGCATCGACGACGCGCTCGCGCGGTTCTGGAAGAGCTTCGAGCCCGTCGAGCGCGAGGTGATGGACCTGGCGGAGGCGCTGGTGCGGGGCGTCGCGGACCACCGGCGGACGATCGACGACACGATCGAGCGGATCTCGACGCACTGGCGGCTCGACCGGATGGCGAAGGTGGACCGGAACGTGCTCCGCCTGGCGGTGTACGAGCTGCTGCGGACGGACGTACCGGTGAAGGTGGTCATCAACGAGGCGATCGAGCTCGGGAAGAAGTTCGGCTCGGAGAGCAGCGGCGCGTTCGTGAACGGCGTGCTGGATCGCGTGGCGGCGGAGCTGCCCGCGGAGCGCCGGCGCGAGCGGCCGTGACGGAAGCCCCGGACGCGGGCGTGGAGACGGCGTGACGCTGAGGATCGAGGTGGCGGAGCTGGGCCTCGCTGCGATCGACGGGCTGGACGTCGACGCGGTCGCCGTGTTCGTGGGCCCCGAGCGGCCGCTCCAGGGGTTCGCGGGCTTCGCCGACTGGCGCCTGTGCGGGGCCGTCTCGCGCGCGATCCGGTCGGGCGTGTTCGACGCGCGCGCCGACGAGGCGCTGCTGCTCCCGTCCGGCGGCCGCATCTCGCCGCCGCGGGTGTTCTGCTTCGGGCTGCCGTTCGAGGTGCCGCTCTCGCCCGAGGCGTTCCTGCACGCCGCGCGGATGGGGTGCGAGGCGATGGCGCGCGCGGGCAGCGACGCGTTCGCGACCTCGATGCCGTCGCTCGCGGGGGACGCTGCGCTCGCGGCGAAGCTGTGGCTCGAGGCGAGCCTCGTCCGGCCGGTGAAGCGGCAGGTGCTCCTCGGCGAGGCGCGCGCGCTGCAGCGCGACCTCGGCGCCGCGCGCGCGGCGCTGGGCGTCGAGGTCGAGGTCCTGGCGCCGCCCTCGCGGGTCGAGATGCCGCCGCGCGGGCGCGCCTTGCCGCACGTGGGCGCCGTGGTACGCTGACGCCGCAGCGGCGCGTCCGGCTGCCCCTGCGCTCGCCGACTCGCATGGCCGACCGAACGCAGAAGGCGCTCACCGAGTTCGTCTCCGAGGCTCAGGAGACGATCGACGCGCTCGGCCGCGACGTCATGCGCCTCGACGGCGGCGGCGGCGAGCCCGACCCGGACGTCGTGAACGCGGTGTTCCGCGCGGCCCACACCCTCAAGGGGCTCTCCTCCATGTTCGGCGTCGAGCGCATGGCGCGCCTCGCGCACGCGCTCGAGGACGTGCTCGACGACGTCCGCATGGGGCGCAGGCCGCTCGACCGCGACACGGCCGATCTGCTCCTCGAGGCGCCGGAGGTGCTGTCGCGGATCATCGCGGAGGAGGCCGCGGGCGAGCCGCCGCGGACCGCCGACGCCGCCGCCCGGCTCACCGATCGGCTCCGCGCCGCGGGCGAGCCCCCGGCCGGGCCCGCCGGCGACTCGCTCGACGCCGTCGTCCTGAGGCCGGAGGTGCGCGCCGTCCTCACCGAGTACGAGGAGCACCGGCTGCGCGCCTGCGTCGAGAAGGGTCTCGCGCTCTTCCTCGTGAAGGTCGACTTCGACCTCGGCACCTTCGACCGGGACCTCGCCGCGCTCGCGGTCCGGCTCAAGCGGGTGGGCGAGGTGGTCTCGACGCTGCCGGCGCCCGAGGCCGGCGATCCGCAGGCGATCGCGTTCGAGCTGCTCTTCGCCTCGCGGGACCGGATCGACGCGATCCGCCGCGCGGCGGGCGCGGAGGCCCGGGTCGAGCCCGTGGAGCGCCGCGCGGGCGTCGCCGTCGCGGCCGCGACGTCCGCCGCGCCCGGCGCCCGCCCGAACGTGTCGCCCGCGCCCGAGCCGCAGGCGGACGAGGGCGCGTCGCTCCGCTCCGCGTCGCAGTCGGTGCGCGTGGACATCCGCAAGCTCGACCGGCTGATGACGGTCGTGGGCGAGCTCGTGCTCGTGAAGTCGTCGCTCCTCGCGGCCTCCGAGCGGCTCAAGGGGACCGTGGATCCCGTCCTGTCCGCGGAGCTGCAGCGCGCGACGCGGGCGCTGGAGCGCCGGCTCGACGAGCTGCAGGCCGGCATCCTCGAGGTCCGGATGGTGCCGCTCGAGCAGGTGTTCGAGAAGCTCGCGCGGATGGTCCGCAAGCTCGCGCGCGACGTGGGCAAGGACGTCGAGCTCCACGTGTCGGGCGGCGACGTCGAGCTCGACAAGCTCATCGTGGAGGACCTCTCCGATCCGCTCATGCACCTCATCCGCAACGCCGTCGATCACGCCATCGAGCCGCCCGACCTGCGCGAGCGGCGCGGCAAGCCGCGGGCGGGCCAGGTGCGCCTCTCCGCCGCGCCGAAGGGCAACCACGTCCAGATCGTGGTCGAGGACGACGGCGCCGGGATCGACGAGGACCGCATCCGCGAGGTCGCCGTGCAGCGGGGCGTCGCGACCGCCGAGGCGGTGCGGGACCTGCCGCGCCGCGAGCTCATGAACCTGATCTTCGTCCCCGGGTTCTCCACCGCGCGCCAGGTGACGCCGCTCTCCGGCCGCGGGGTCGGCATGGACGTCGTGAAGAACAACGTCGCGAACCTCTCCGGGATCATCGAGCTGCAGACCGAGCGGGGGCGGGGGACGCGGTTCGAGCTCACGCTCCCCGTGACGCTCGCGATCGTGCGGGCGCTCGTCGTCGCCGTCGCGGGGCGCACCTACGCGGTCCCGCTGAACAGCGTGCTCGAGATCATCGAGGTGCGCGCGAAGGACGTGCGGACGCTCTCCACGCGAGAGGTGGTCTCGGTCCGCGGGGCGACGCTGCCGCTCGTCCGTCTCGGCAAGCTCTTCGCGCTCGCCGGCGCCGCCCGCCCGCCGGAGCCGTTCTTCGTGGTCGTGGTGGGGCTCGCCCAGGAGCGGCTCGGGATCGCGGTGGACCGGCTCGTCGGGCAGCAGGACATCGTCGTGAAGCCCCTCGGGGCGCAGCTCCACGGCGTGCGCGGCATCGCGGGCGCGACGGACCTCGGCGACCGGCGCACCGTCCTGGTCCTCGACGTCGGCGCGATCGTCGAGGACGTCGTCTCGGGCGACGCGCTGCGCGACGCGGTCCCGCTCCCCGCCGGCCCCGCGCCGCGCGCCTGAGCGCCCCAATGTACCTCGAGCACTTCGGCCTCTCCCGGAAGCCGTTCTCCAAGACGCCCGACCCGGCGTTCCTGTTCCACTCGCGGCAGCACGCGGAGGCCCTCGCGCGCCTCTCGCACGCGCTCGAGGAGCGGGAGGTGGCGGTGCTCACGGGCGAGGTCGGCACCGGGAAGACCACGCTCTCGCGCGCGCTCGTGGACGCGTTCGCGGAGCGGTGCCGGTTCAGCTTCGTCATCCACCCCGCGCTCCCGCCCGCGCAGCTCCTCGGGGCGGTCGCGGAGGGGTTCGGCCTCGCGGCGGCACGGCGCAAGGCGGACGCGTTCGCCGCCCTCGCCGAGCACGTCGCGCGCCTCGACGAGGAGGGGAGCTTCGCCGTGGTCGTGGTGGACGAGGCGCAGCTCCTCTCCGGCCGCGCGGCGTACGACGAGCTGCGCCTGCTCACCAACCTCGCCGCGGACGACCGCGCCCTCGTCGGCGTCGTGCTGATCGGCCAGCCCGAGCTGCGCGAGCGGGTCCGCGAGAAGGGGGGCGAGGCGTTCGCGCAGCGGGTCGGCGTGGCGTACCACCTCGGCCCGCTCGACCGGGAGGAGACCGGCGCCTACATCGCGCACCGCCTCGCGGTGGCGGGCCGGGCCGAGCCGCTCTTCGACGACGCCGCCGTCGGCGCCGTGCACCGCCACTCCGCGGGCGTGCCGCGGCGGGTGAACCAGCTCGCCGCGAACGCGCTGCTGGAGGGGTTCGCGCGCGAGGCGTCGTCCATATCCGCCGAGCTGGTGGACGCCGCGGCGGCGGATCTGGCCGCCTACATGGGATCGGGATCGCAGGCGGGATAGACTTTTGCCCGGGCAGCGGGCATGGACTTTCTGAAGATCAGGAAGAAGGCGCGGGAGCGGGCCGCGGCCCGCGAGCCGGCGGGCGCGACGCCGAGCTCGACCCCGACCGCGACCCCAACCCGGCCTGCGACCCCGACCTCGACCGCGACCCCGCCCTCGACCGCGACCCCGACCCCGACCCCGACCTCGACCCCGACCTCGACCTCGACCCCGACCTCGACCCCGACCGCGACCCCGCCCACCGCGCGCACGGCCGGACCCGCGGACGACGACGACGCCGCCCGCGCCCGCGACGCGGAGGCGCTCGAGGAGGCGCTCGCGGCTCGGCTCGTCGGCGCGCCGGCGCTGGACGAGGGGTTCACCACTTGGCGGCCGGGCTCCGGCGTGCCGCCCCGCATCGTCGAGCCGCCCGCGGCGCCGGCGGAGCTGCCCGAGCCCCGCAGCGAGGACTTCACGCTCGTCACGCACGCCCCCGCGCCGGCCGCGACGGACGCGGCCCCCGAGGCCGCGCCCGCCGCCGCGCCGCCCGCCCCGCGCGCGCCGCTCGACGACTTCTTCTACCGCCCGGACGAGGAGACGCCGGAGCTGCCCGGGCTCGGCGGCGCCGCGGAGCCCGCGCCGGAGGGCGGCCTCGAGGGGGCGGCCCGGGAGGAGTACCTCACGTTCCTGCTCGGGCGGGAGGAGTACGCGGTCGCCATCGAGCGCGTCCGCGAGGTGGTGAGGGCGCCGCCGATCACCGAGGTGCCGCGGGCGCCCGCGCACGTCCTCGGCGTCGTGACGGTCCGCGGCGAGGTGGTGGCGGTGATCGACCCGCGCCGCCGCGTCGGGCTCCCCGGCGCCGCGCCGGCCGACGGCGCGGGGCGCGTCGTCATCGTGGACGCCGGCGACGGCGCGTGCGGCCTCCTCGTCGACGCCGTCGCGAGCGTGGTGCGGCTCCCCGCGGGCGCGATCGAGCCCTGCCCGCAGGGGATCGGGGGCGCGCGGGCCGAGTTCCTCGCCGGCATCGGCCGCGAGGGCGAACGGCTCTTCACGGTCCTCGACCTCGGCGCGCTGTTGCGCCGCGCGCCGGCGCCCGCGGGACGCCGCAGGGAGGAGGAGGGGGCGCGTGCCGGCCCGTGATCCCGCCCGGCCGGCCGGCCGCGAGCCGGCGCCCGCCGACGAGCCCCTCGTCCAGCTCTGCACGTTCCGCATCGGCGGCGAAGACTACGCCGTCGACATCATGCGGATCCGCGAGATCATCCACCCGCTCCCGATCACGCCCGTGCCGCGGGCGCCGGCGTCCGTCGAGGGCGTCGTCCGGCTGCGGGGAGAGGTGATCCCGGTGCTCGACGTCCGCAAGCGGCTGGGGCTGCCGGCGAGCGCGCCGACGCGGCGCACGCGCTTCCTCGTCGTGAACGTCGCCCGGCGGCGCATCGGGCTCGTCGTGGACCAGGTCTCCGAGGTGATCCGCATCCCGCGCTCCGAGCTCCGGCCGGCACCGCCGCTCGGCGACGACCGCGCGCCCCGCTTCTTCCTCGGGGTGTGCGGCGGCGAGGGCGTGTCCGCGCGCGGCCGCCGCGCGGGGCCGGGGCGGCTCAGGCTCCTGCTCAACGTGAAGGCGCTCCTCGACCCGGCCGTCCCCGGCGAGGCCGACGCGGCGCGGGCGCAGGCGGATGCGTCGCGCGCGGCCCCCGACGCCGCGGCGAGGACGCCCGGCGGAGGCCGGGCGTGAGCGAGGAGCCCCGCTCCCCGCGCGCCCTCGCGCGCCACGCGGACGAGGAGACCCGCTACCGCGCGATCCGCGAGCTGGATCCCGACGACGCGGGCGATCGGCAGGTGCTCCTCGAGCGGCTCGGCGACGCGAGCTGGCGCGTGCGCTCCGCGGCGGCCGAGCGCGTCGGCTCCGGCGCGGACCCGCGCCCCGTGCTCCCCGCGCTGCTCGACCTGCTCGCCGGCGGCGCCACCGTCGGCGCCCGCGACGCCGCGGCGAGGGCGCTCGCCCGCGCCGGCGGCGCCGCGGTCGCGCCGCTCGTCGAGCGGCTCGGCGGGCCGGATCCGGACCTCCGCCAGGCGGCGGCGGCGGTGCTCGCGGCGATCGCCGATCGCCGGGCCGCGCCCGCCCTCACGGCGCGCCTCGCCGACCCGGACCCGAACGTGCGCGCCGCGGCGGCGGACGCCCTCGGCAAGATCGGCGGGCGGGAGGCGGTCGAGGCGCTGCGCGCCGCCGTCGACTCCGACGACGCGACGCTCCGCCTCTCGGCGCTGGAGGCGCTCGCGCAGCTCGGGGCGTCGCTCCCGCCCGCGCAGCTCGCCCGCGTGCTCGAGGACCGCGCCCTGCGCCGGCCCGCGTACCGGCTCCTCGGCGCCTCCGACGACCCGGGCGCGATCCCGCTGCTCGCGCGCGGCCTCCGCGACCCGTCGCGGTCGGTCCGGGAGGCCGCGCTCGCCGCCCTCGGCCAGCAGCGCACCCGCCAGGGGGCGGGCGCGCTCGCCGCGCTGCTCGACGCGCTCCGCGCGGCGGCGCGCGACGACCCCGGGGTCGCGGACGCGTGGGCGGAGGCGCTCGCGTCCGAGGACCCGCGCGTCGCCGCCGGCGCCCTGGCCGCGGTCGCGGCGGCGGGGGAGGCGCGCCACGTCGCGGCCATGCTCCGCCTCGCCGAGGACGAGCGGCACCGCGCCCTCGTCGAGGAGGCGCTGGAGGGGCTCGCGCCGGGGCCCGAGCTGCGCGCGGCGCTCGCCGACTCGCTCCCGTCCCTCGGCCTGCTCGCGCGCCTCACCGCGCTCGCCGCGCTCGCGCGCCTCGGCAGCCCGGCGTCCTTCGAGAGCCTGGTCCGGGAGGCGAGCGACCCGGAGGCGTACGCGCAGGCGGAGGCGATCGCGGCGCTCGGGCGGCTCGTGGACGTCCGCGGCGTCGCCCCGCTCGCGGGGCTGCTCGGCGACGACGCGCCCCGGGCGGCGGGGCTCGCCTCGTCGGCGCTCGTCCGCATCGCGCAGGCGGGCGCCGGCGGACGCGCCGCCGTCGTCGCCGCCCTCCGCGACCGCGCCGGGGCGGCGCCGTCCGCCGCGCTGTACCGGGCGATCGGCGCCACGGGGGACGCGGAGGACCTCGCGCTGCTCCGCGCCGCGCTCGCCGCGGAGGCGGCGACTCACCGCGCCTCCGCCGCAGCCGCGATCGGCGCGCTGGCCCGGCGCGGGGTCGCGCCGGGCGCGATCCCGGAGCTCGCGGCCGCCCTGGCCGATCCCGCGCCCGCCGTGCGGTCGTCGGCGGCCCGCGCGCTCGCCGACGCGGTGCGGGCCGCGCGCGAGCGGCGCGCGGGAGAGGCCCCGCCGGCCGAGGTGCTCGCGCGCCTCCGCGCGGCGCTCGAGGACGCCGATCCGGGCGTGCGCGCGGCGGCGGCCGAGGCGCTCGGCGTCGCCGGCCGCGCCGGGGACGCGCGGGCGCTCGCGGCGCTCGCCGGCTCGGCGGACGCGACGCCGCAGGTCGCGGTGGCGGCGCTCCACGCGCTCGCGGCGCTCGGCGGGGCGCCCGGCGACGTGGTGGCGCGCGCCGCGCGCCACGCGGATCCGGAGGTGGCCAAGGAGGCGGTGCTCGCCGCCGCCCGGGTGCCGGGGCCGGACGGCGAGCGGGTGATCCGCGACGCCGCCGCGAGCCCGCGCTGGGACGTGCGGCAGGCGGCGGCCCGCGCCCTCGCCGAGCGCGGCGACCGCGCGCTCGCGGCGGAGGCGGCGCGGGCGGCGGCGGCGGATCCCGACCCGCTCGTCGCGCGCGCGTTCGCCGACGCGGCGCGGGCGCTGGGGGCGGAGTAGCGCATGTGGCGGCCGGAGCTGGGGGCCCCCGGCATGTCGGAGGAGGAGTTCCGCCTGCTGCGGGACCTCGTCCACGGCCACTGCGGGATCTTCTTCCGCGACGACACGCGGTACCTGCTCGAGCGCCGGCTCGCGCCGCGGCTGCCGGCGCTCGGGCTGCGCAGCTTCGCCGAGTACCACCGGTTCCTCCGCTACGACCCGGGCCGCGCGGCGGAGCTCGACGAGGCCCTCGACGTCATCACCACCAACGAGACCTACTTCTACCGGGAGCCGCTCCAGCTCGCGGCGTTCTCGCGCGAGCTCCTGCCCGACCTCGCGCGCACCCTCGCGACGCTGCGGCGCCTCCGCCTCCTCTCCGCGGGGTGCTCGACCGGCGAGGAGGCCTACACCCTCGCCGTCCTCGTGCGCGAGAGCGGGCTGTTCGAGGGCTGGGACGTCGAGATCGTCGGCGCCGACATCTCGCGGCGGTGCCTCGACGCGGCGCGGGCGGGCGCGTACGGCGAGCACGCCTTCCGCTCTCCGGAGGCCGAGCACATGCGGCGCTGGTTCCGGCTGCGCGGAGGGAAATGGGTGGTGGACGACGCGATCCGCCGGATGGTCCGCTTCGACCGCGAGAACCTGCTCGACCCGGCGGCGCTCGGCGCCGCGTCCCGGCTCGACGCGATCTTCTGCCGGAACGTGATGATCTACTTCGACCTCGCGGCGCGGCGGCGCGTCCTCGCGAAGTTCCACGACAAGCTGCGCGACGGCGGCTGGCTCCTCCTCGGCCACTCGGAGTCGCTGCTCAACGTGACCGCGGACTTCGAGATCGTGCACCTCACGCGAGACCTCGTGTACCGCAAGCCCCACCGGGCGGGCGGAGGCGCGCCGTGACTCGCGGCGGCGCCTCGCCGGCCATCCGCGTCCTCCTCGTGGACGACTCCGAGGCCGTCCGCGCCGGGATCGGCCGCGTGCTCGAGGCGTCCTGCGGCGCGACGCTCGTCGGCGTCGCCGCGGACGGCGAGCAGGCGCTGCGCGAGGCGCAGCACCTCCGGCCCGACCTGATCCTGCTCGACCTGCAGATGCCGCGGATGGACGGCTTCACCTTCCTGCGGCTGCTCATGGCGCGGCAGCCGACGCCCGTGGTGGTGATCTCGGCGCAGTCGCGCAGGACCGACGTGTTCAAGGCGCTCGAGCTCGGCGCGCTCGACTTCGTCCCGAAGCCGGAGGGCGACGCGCCCATCGAGGCCGTCCGCGACGCGCTCGTCGAGAAGTGCCAGCTCGTCCGCGCGCTCCGCATCGAGAACCTGGGCCCGCGCGGCCCGGCCCGCGCGGCCGGCGATGCCGGCGGGGAGCCGGCCGGCGTCGTGGCGATCGCCGCGTCCACGGGCGGCCCCGCCGCCATCCAGCGCCTGCTCGCGTCGCTGTCCGGCGAGCTGCCGCTGGCGTTCCTCGTGGCGCAGCACATGCCCGAGCGCTTCACCGCGGCGTTCGCGGAGCGGCTCGCGCGGACGACGCCGTTCGTCGCCTCCGAGGCGGCGGACGGGGACGTCGTCGCCGCGGGCCGGGTGCTCGTCGCGCCGGGGGGGCGGCACCTCGAGGCGCGGCGCGGGCCGGACGGCGTCCTCCGCGCGGCGGTGCTCCTCCCCGCCGCCGTCCCGGGCGCGAAGCACTGCCCCTCCGGCGACGTCCTCTTCGCCTCGGTCGCGCGCGCCGCGGGAAGCCGCGCCTGCGCGCTGGTGCTCACCGGCATGGGGCAGGACGGGTGCGCGGGCGTCCGGGCGATCAAGAGCGCGGGCGGGCTCACGCTCGCCGAGTCCGCGGACACGGCCGTGGTATACGGGATGCCCCAGGCGGCGGCCGAGAGCGGCTCGGTGGACGAGGTCCTCGCGCTCAGGGCGCTCGCCGACCGGATCCGGCGGTTCGGAGGCGGACACTGACCCATGGCGCACCTCCACGCACTCGTGGTGGACGACAGCTCCGCGATGCGGAAGCAGCTCTGCTACGCGCTGCACCGGGTCATCGGCCTGGACGCCGTGGAGGCCACCGACGGCGCCGACGCCTGGCGGAAGCTGACGACCGCCGCGTTCGACATCGTCCTCACGGACATCAACATGCCGCTCCTGGACGGGCTGAAGCTCGTCGCGCTCGTGCGGGCGGGCGGCGCGCACCAGCACGTGCCGCTCGTCGTCATCACGACCGAGGGGGCCGAAGCCGACCGCAAGCGCGCCATGAGCCTCGGCGCGAGCGCGTACCTCGTGAAGCCGGTGCAGGCGAGCCAGGTGGTCGAGACGGTCCGGTCGCTGCTGCGGCTGTCGTAGCGGCGAGGCGGGCCCGGGGAGCCAGCGATGGACGCGAGTGCGCTCGCCGCGGTGCGCGCGGCCTACGACGCCGTGGCGACGGCGTACGCCGGCCAGTTCCTGCACGAGCTCGACGCGAAGCCGTTCGATCGCGCCCTGCTCGTCGGGTTCGCGGAGCTCGCGCGGGGGCAGGGGCGGGTGGCGGATCTCGGCACCGGCTGCGGGCACGTCGCGCGCCTCCTCAAGGAGCACGGGGTCGACGTGTTCGGCGTGGACTTCTCGCCCGCGACGATCGCGCTCGCCCGCGACCTCCACCGCGACGTCGGCCTGGAGCTCGTCGAGGACGACTACTTCGCGCTGCACCTCGCGGACGGCGCGCTCGCCGGCGTCACCGCGTTCTACGCGTACGTCCACCTCGAGCCGGCGGATCTCCCGGCCGCGTTCCGGGAGGTCGCGCGCGTGCTCCGCCCGGGGGCGCCGTTCCTGGTCGGGTTCCACGTCGGGGACGACGCGCTCCACGTCGAGGAGTGGCTCGGCCACCGCGTCGGCCTCGACTGGCGGTTCTTCCCGATGGCGGCCGTGACGGGGGCGCTCGAGGCGGCGGGGCTCGCGGTGGAGGCGCGCGTGGAGCGGGCGGCGTACGCGAGCGAGTACCCGACGCCGCGCGGGTACGTGCTCGCGCGGAAGCGGGGGTGAGGCCGACCGCGACCTCGACCGCGACCTCGACCTCGAGCCCGACCGCGACCTCGACCCCGAGCGCGACCTCGACCCCGACCCCGGCCCCGACCCCGGCCCCGACCTCGGCCCCGACCTCGACCGCGACCTCGACCCCGACCCGCGAACGTCCGCGCTACGGCGTGATCCGCTCCATCATCCGCGCGAACGGGATCGTCTCGCGCACGTGGTGGATCCCGCAGATCCACGCGACGCAGCGCTCGACGCCCATGCCGAACCCCGCGTGCGGCACCGTCCCGTAGCGGCGGACGTCGAGGTACCACTCGAACGCCTCCTTCGGGAGCTGGTGGCGCTCGATCTCGGCCTCGAGCCTGGCGAGGTCGTCCTCGCGCTGGCCCCCGCCGATGATCTCGCCGTACCCCTCGGGCGCGAGCACGTCGCAGCCGAGCGCGACCCTCGGGTCCTGCGGGTCCTTCTTGAAATAGAAGGCCTTCAGCTCGGCGGGGTAGCGGTGGACCATCACCGGCCGGTCGAACTGCTTCGCGACGAGGGTCTCCTCGTCGCCGCCGATGTCGTCACCCCACTTCATGGGCGGGGGGACGCTCGCCTGCGGCTCGGTCCCCTCGGGTCGCGCCGCCAGCTGCGCCGCGCGGATGACCTCGACCGCCTCCGTGTACGTGAGGCGCGGGAAGGGCGGGACCACCCGCTCGAGCGCCGAGACGTCGCGCTCGAGCACGGTCTGGAGCTCCTTCCGGTGCCTCGCGAGCGCCGTCTGGACGACGTGCGACACGAGCTGCTCCATGAGCTCCATGTCGCCGTCGAGGTCCATGTACGCGACCTCGGGCTCCACCATCCAGAACTCCGTGAGGTGGCGGCGGGTCTTCGACTTCTCCGCGCGGAAGGTCGGGCCGAAGCAGTAGACCTTCCCGAGCGCCATCGCGGCCGCCTCCATGTACAGCTGGCCGGACTGGGTGAGGTAGGCCTTCCCGAGGTCGAAGTAGGGCACCTCGAAGAGCGTCGAGGTCCCCTCGCAGGCGGCGGGCGTGAAGATCGGGGCGTCCACGAGGGTGAAGCCGCGACCGTCGAAGAAGTCGCGGATCGCCTTCTCGACGGTGTGGCGCACGCGCAGGATCACCTGCTGCCGCTGCGAGCGCAGCCAGTTGTGGCGCTGCTCCATGAGGAACGCGACGCCGTGCTCCTTGTGCCCGATGGGGAACTCGCGCGCAGGGCGGGCGAAGACGCGCAGAGCGCGGGCGTCGAGCTCGTACCCGATCGGCGAGCGCTCGTCCTTCTTCACGACGCCCGTCACGGCGAGGCTCGTCTCCTGCGGGAGGTGGTCGGCCTCCTGGAACGTCTCCGGCGAGACGTTCCCCTTGAAGACCACGCACTGGATCGTCCCGGTGCCGTCCCGGAGCTGCAGGAAGTGGAGCTTCCCCGACGAGCGGCGGCCGTGCAGCCAGCCGTGCAGCGTCACCTCCTGCCCCTCGTGGCGGGCGACGTCGGCGACGTAGACGGGAGGGAACATGAGGGTTCTCCGGGATCGAGGCGGCGCGAATATAGCCCGGAGGTGCCCCGAAAGCGCGCGGGGGCGCGCGGCCCGACGGCCGCACGCCCCCGCGAGGAACGACAGGCTCCCGGCTAGAACCGGTACGCGGCGCCGAGCTCGAAGGCGAGCTGCGACATCCGCACCTCGTAGTCCGGGATCCCCTGCGGCTGCGTCGGGCTCGAGGCCGAGGCGGTCGCCTCCGGCGAGTACACGGCCGCGAAATTCACCGCGAACTTGGGCGTCTCGTAGCCGGCGCCGACCGTGAAGTGGTGCTCGGCGATCGCGGGGAACGCGATCGTCTCGAACGCCTGGGCCGTGTCGACCGGCGACGCGCCGTAGTTGTAGCCCGCGCGGATCGCGAGCCCCTTCACGGCGGCGAGGGCGTACTCCGCGCCGAGCTTGAACACGACCTGGTCGTCCCAGTTCATGTTCCAGGCGGGCTCGCCGAGCGGGTTCGCCGACCACTCGGGCAGGTCCTTGCCCATCGTGTCGGACCAGTTGATCCACTGCACGTCGGCGGCCACGAGCAGGCCCTGGAGCGGCCGCACCGCGGCGCCCACCGACGCGATCATCGGCTGGTCGAAGTCGAGCGCCTGGGTCTCGCCGGCGACGTCGAACTCGAAGTCCTGGAAGAAGCTCTTCGTCTCGTACGCCGCGCCGAGCGTCACCATCTCGGACGCCTTGAACGTGACGCCCACGGTCGCGCCGTAGCCGAACGAGCCGACGGCGTCGTGCGGCAGCAGCATGCCCTCCATCACGTCGTACTCCATCTGCGCGTACATGAGGTTCACGGCGAGGCCGAGCGACAGCGCGTCGGTGACCCTGTAGGCGGCCGCGGGCGCGACCCGGAAGTTGAGGTACGAGGTGAGCGTCTCGCTCCCGTACAGGCCGCCGGCCGAGTACTCGACGCCCATCCCGGCGGTGCCGAGGGCGGCGAGGCCGAGCGTGAGCTTGTCCTGGACCTTGAAGACGCCGGCGAGCGTCGGGAGGAAGTCGGTCGGCCGGTCCGACTCCTGCGAGACGTCGGCCGGCGGCCCGCCCATCGACCACGTGGCGTCGTACTCGACGCTCGGCATGAAGGCCTGCCCGGCGAGGTCGACGCGCGGCGCGAGCGCGCTCAGGCCGGCGGGGTTCGTGACGGTGACGGTGGCGTCGAGCGGCGCGGCGATCGACGCGCCGCCCATCGAGTTCTGGACCGGGCCGAACCCGATCATGCGCATGCCGTTGGTGGCCGCGGCCGGCGCGGCGACGGCGAGCGCCGCGAAGACGGCGGTGAACCGCAGCGAGACGTTCCTCATGTGTTCGTTCCTCCCGAGGGTGGATTCCCCGGGCCGCATTGGGCGCCGGGTCGGGACGACCTGTCAAGTGTCACGTCGCCACACGGAGCTATGTCGCGACGTAGCGAAATCGAGAGATCCGGTCGGGTCGGGGACGGAGCGCGGGATCGGGGTCGGGGATCGGGGTCGAGGTCGAGGTCGAGGTCGGGGTCGGGGGTCGGGGTCGGGGTCGGGGTCGGGGTCGGGGTCGGGGTCGCGGTCGCGGTCGGGGTCGGGGTCGGGGTCGCGGTCGAGGTCGGGGTCGCGGTCGCGGTCGCGGTCGAGGTCGAGGTCGGGGTCGCGGTCGAGGTCGAGGTCGAGGTCGGGGTCGGGGTCGAGGTCGAGCCCGGGGCCGCGGTCCCGCCCGCTCTCCCGCCGCCCGCGCGCGGGGCAGACTCCGCGGCGCCGGTCCGGTAATATCCCCGCCCTCCCATGTCCATGAACGACCGCTACGAGCCGAAGTCCATCGAGCCCCGCTGGCAGCGGCGCTGGGAGGAGGCGGGCGCCTTCCGGGCCGGGCGCCGCCCTTCCGCGCAGAAGCGGTACGTCCTCGAGATGTTCCCTTACCCGTCGGGCGCGATGCACATGGGACACGGCCGGGTCTACACGATCGGTGACGCCCTCGCGCGGTACCTCCGGATGCGCGGCTTCGACGTCCTGCACCCCATCGGCTTCGACGCGCTCGGCCTCCCCGCCGAGAACGCCGCCATCAAGGACGGCCGCCACCCGGCGGAGCGCACCCGCGAGAACATCGTCGCGTTCCGCGGCGAGATGAAGCGGCTCGGGTACTCCTTCGACTGGGACCGCGAGATCTCGACGTGCGACGCCGAGTACTACCGCTGGAACCAGTGGTTCTTCGTGAAGATGCTCGAGCGCGGGATCGTCCACCGGCGCGAGGGCAAGGCGAACTGGTGCACCGGCTGCGAGACGGTCATCGCGAACGAGCAGGTGGTGGACGGCGACCGCTGCGAGCGGTGCGAGTCGCCGGTGGTCCAGAAGGTCATCCCGGAGTGGGCCTTCAAGATCACGGCGTTCGCCCAGGAGCTGCTGGACGGTCTCGACCAGCTCGGCGAGTGGCCCGAGCGCATCACCACGATGCAGCGGAACTGGATCGGGAAGAGCGTCGGGGCGGAGGTGGACTTCGCGATCCCCGGGGCGCCGCCGCTCAAGGTCTTCACGACCCGCGTGGACACCATCTTCGGCTGCACCTACGTCGTGCTCGCCCCCGAGCACCCGCTCGTCGAGCAGGTCACCACCTCCGAGCGCCGCGCCGAGGTCCGCGCCTTCGTCGATCGGATGAGGAAGACGGACGCGATCGACCGGATGGGCGAGAACGGGCCGAAGGAGGGCGTCTTCACCGGCGCGCACGCGGTTAACCCCTACGACGGGCAGAAGGTCCCGGTCTGGATCGCGAACTTCGTGCTCGCCGAGTACGGCACCGGCGCCGTGATGAGCGTCCCGGCCCACGACCAGCGGGACTTCGAGTTCGCGCGGAAGTACGGCCTGCCGATCCGCGTGGTCGTCCAGCCCGCGAAGGGCGAGAAGCTCCCGGCGGGCGACGCCCTCGAGCGGGCGTTCACCGAGGACGGCGTGCTGGAGGCGTCGGGGCCGTGGACGGCGCTCGGGAGCGCCCAGGCCCGCGACCGGATGGCGGCGGAGGCCGCGGCGAAGGGCTTCGGCGAGGCGACGGTCCGCTGGCACCTGCGCGACTGGGGCTTCTCGCGGCAGCGCTACTGGGGAACGCCGATCCCCATCGTCTACTGCCCGGAGCACGGGGCGGTGCCGGTCCCGGAGGACCAGCTGCCGGTGGTGCTCCCCGAGAAGGCGGTCATCACGGGGAAGGGCGAGCCGCCGCTCGCGAAGGTCCCCGAGTTCGTGAACACGACCTGCCCGCGCTGCGGCAAGCCCGCCCGGCGCGAGGTCGAGACGATGGACACCTTCGTCGATTCGTCCTGGTACTACGCGCGCTACCTGTCGCCCCACGACGACCGGCGCCCGTTCGACCCCGAGGCGGCGCGGCGGTGGCTCCCCGTCGACACCTACGTCGGCGGCCCCGAGCACGCCGTGATGCACCTCCTCTACTTCCGGTTCTGGCACCGCGTCATGCGGCGGCTCGGTCTGGTCCACGAGGACGAGCCGTGCCGGCGGCTCGTCACGCAGGGCATCGTGAACGGGCCCGACGGGCGCAAGATGTCGAAGCGCTGGGGCAACGTCGTGACGCCGGGGCCGATGGTGGACCGCTACGGCGCCGACACGCTGCGCCTCTTCATCCTGTTCGCCGCCCCGCCCGAGAAGGACATCGACTGGTCCGACGAGCAGGTGGAGGGGCTGTTCCGCTTCCTCGCCCGCGTCTGGCGGCTCTTCCACGCGCGGCAGGACTGCTTCCAGGCCCGCGACGCCGCGCTCGCGGAGGCCGCCGGCGACTTCCTCGAGCTGCGCCGCCGGACCCACCGGACGATCAAGAAGTGCACGGAGTCCTTCGAGGGCGAGCTGAAGTTCAACACGGGGATCGCCGCCCTGATGGAGCTCGTGAACGCGCTCTACGGGCTCGAGCCGAAGGCGGACGCGGAGCGCGCCGCGGTGCGGGAGGCGCTCGTCGCGCTCGCGACGCTGCTGGCGCCGTTCGCGCCGCACGTCGCGGAGGAGCTCTGGCACGAGGTGCTCGGCGCGGCCGCGCGCGAGCGGCTGCTCTCCGACGCGGCGTGGCCGGCGTTCGACCCGGCGCTCGTCGCCGCCGACACGGTCACCATCGCGGTGCAGGTGAACGGCAAGCTCCGCGGCGAGGTGCAGGCCCCGGTCTCCGCGGGCGAGGCGGAGGTCCGCGCGCTCGCCGAGGCGGAGGAGCGGGTGAAGGCGCACCTCGCCGGCAAGACCGTGCGCAAGGTGGTGTTCGTGCCCAGGCGCCTCGTGAACTTCGTCGTCGGGTAGCCCGTGCGCCGCACCCGCGCCGCCGCCATCGCCGCCTCGCTCGCGGTCTCCGCGTGCGGCTACGGCTTCTCGCAGCGCTACGTCGCCCGCGGCGGCGCGAGGTCGATCGCGGTCCGCCCCTTCGAGAACCGGGCGATCGAGCCGGGCCTCGGCGCGGCGGTGACGACCGCGCTGCGGGCCGAGCTCGCCCGGCGCGGCGCGGACGCGTCCGGCGCGGGCGACGCGGAGATCGACGGCGAGGTCCGCGCGGACGAGCCGGTCCTCACCTCCCGCGGCGGCGTCAGCTGGCGCATCGGCGTGACCGTGCACGCGCGCCTGCGGGCGGAGGGCGCGGTCGTCGCCGAGCACCGGACGCGGCGCGAGGCGGACTACGTGGGCGGCGCCGATCCGCTCGAGACGGAGGGGCGCAGGGCGCTCGCGCTGCGCCGCCTCGCCGACGACGCGGCGCGCGACGTCCTGCGGGCCTTCGAGAGGTAGAGCGGCGGCGCGCCGGGCCGCCTATGCCTGCGCCGGCTTCGCCGCCTTCGCGACCGCGTGGGCGAGGCGGGAGATGCGGCGCGAGGAGGCGTTCCGGTGGAGGACGCCCTTCGAGCTCGCCTTCCCGAGCGTGCGCTCCGCGGCCGCCAGGGCGGCCTTGGCCGCGGCGGCGTCGCCCTTCTCGAGGGCCTCGCGCACGCGCTTCACGGCGCTCTTCACGCCGGTGCGGACGGCGACGTTTCGGGTGCGACGCTTCTGCGCCTGCCGGTTGCGCTTCTCGGCCGATCGGGTGTTCGCCAAGCTGACCTCGTTCTCCGGTGGGTGGGAGGGCGCGCTAATTACCGCCGGAAGCGAGGGACGTCAAGGGGTTATGACAGGTCCCCCGCTTCGTCCCGGCCGGGGCGGATCCCGGGCGGCAGAGCGCCGCGCCTTGTGCCGAGCGGTCCCCGCGAGCAAGTGCGCGGCGCGCCTTACTGCTGCGCAGGGTTGCCGAACAGGCGCTCGCGGAGCGCTTGTCGCCCAAGGGGCCGGTGGAGAGGCTCGCGTCGCGGCCGCGCGCCACGCGGCCGAGAAACGCGCGGGTGGGGCGGGAGTTATCCACCACCAACGGATCGTGCCGTCCCGCGGGCCCCGAGACCGTTCAGGGAGGGGGGGGCGCCAGGCGATTTCGGAACGTAAGTACGCGGTATCACGTGTCGAAACGGCTGCGGCACGACGTCACACTCCGGGTGGACGAGTGCAAAACCGGGCGGCCGCGGGGGCTGCCCACAAAGTTATCCACGGTCTTTCCCCAACGTGTGCGGATGGCCCGGTGAACGTGGGATGGCGTCGCTTTTCGCTTGACGCTCCAGGTTCTTCGCCTCCTCCCAGAGGGCGTCCATCTCCGCGAGGGTCGCCTCGCCGTGGGGAACGCCGCGGCGCGCGAGCTCGCGCTCGATGTGGCCGAACCGGGCGACGAAGCGCGAAACCGCGCCACGGAGCGCCTCCTCCGGCGCGATGCCGAGCTTCCGGCCGAGGTTCGCGGCCGCGAAGAGCACGTCGCCGAGCTCGTGCTCGAGCGCCTCGGCGTCGCCGGCCTCCAGCGCGCGGTCGAGCTCCCCGAGCTCCTCGGCGAGCTTGGCCCGCGCGCCCGCCGGTTCGGGCCAGTCGAACCCGACCCGGCTCGCCTTCTCGGTGAGCCGGTCGGCGCGCGCGAGCGCGGGCAGCTCGCGCGGCACGCCCTCGAGGACGCTGGCGCCGCCGCCCTTCGCCTTCTTCTCCTCGCGCTTGAGGGCCGCCCACTGGCGGAGCACGCCCTCGGCGTCCTTCACGTGCCCGAGCTGACCCTGCGCTCGCTCCCCGAAGACGTGCGGGTGGCGCGCCACGAGCTTGTTCGAGATCGCCTCCGCGACGTCGGCGAACTCGAACTGCTTCTCCTCCTTCGCGAGCTGCGCCTGGAACACGATCTGGAGCAGCAGGTCGCCGAGCTCCTCGCAGTGCTCGCGGGGATCGCCCCCGTCGATCGCCTCGAGGACCTCGTAGGTCTCCTCGAGGACGTAGGGTCGCAGCGTACGGAGCGTCTGCTCGCGGTCCCACGGGCACCCGTCGGGCGCTCGCAGCCGCTCCATGATGGTGAGGAGCCGCTCCATGGCGTCGGTCGCGCGTGTCATGCGCCGCCTTCTTAGCCGAAACCGCCCCGTGCTAGCATCCGGTTCTCGCGTGGCGGCCCGCGGAAAGATCCCGATCCTCGCCCTCGTGCTCGCCGCGGCAGCGCTGCCCGGCCGCGCGCAGGTGAAGGCCCCACGCCTCGTCGAGGACGGCGACGCGGAGATCCCCGCCGAGCCGCCGCCCGCGTCCCCCGGCCGGGCGCGGCGCGACGCGGCGCCGGAGCCCGCTCCGGCCGCGCCGCCGGCGGCGAGGCCCGCCGACGCGCGGGCGCCCGCCGCGCCGCCCGCGGC
>DASSSJ010000148.1:0-7849 GCA_035708485.1 Anaeromyxobacter sp.
CGCGGGCCCGCGACGCCGGGCGGCTCGAGGCGCGCCGCCTCGACTTCGTGGCAGACGCGCTGCGCCGCCGAGCGCTGCGCCGTCCCTAGCCCGCCGCCCTGCCCGAAAACGAAAAGCCCGACCTCGGGGAGGCCGGGCTTCCTGACTTCTGCGAAGCGGATCAGAC
The DNA here is from genome assembly GCA_035708485.1 of Anaeromyxobacter sp. Lineage (GTDB taxonomy): Bacteria > Myxococcota > Myxococcia > Myxococcales > Anaeromyxobacteraceae > Anaeromyxobacter. The sequence goes on from DASSSJ010000148.1 coordinate 167, forward strand.
GGGGCGGACGTTCGCCGCCTGGAGACCCTTCGGCCCCTTCGTCACGTCGAACTCGACCTTCTGGCCCTCGGCGAGGGTCCGGAAACCCTGAGCCTGGATGGCAGTGTGGTGGCAGAAGACGTCGTCGCCGCCGCCGTCCTGCGTGATGAACCCGAAACCCTTCGCGTCGTTGAACCACTTCACGGTACCGGTAGCCATTACTCACGACTCTTTCTTGTTCTCGGGCCGGCGATGTGGCGCCGCCCGGCCAGGCCGGAGCGGCCTGGGAGCGCGGTGTATACCCTCGACGTTTCGTAAAGTCCAGTCCATTGCCTGGCGGGCGGCTTCCCATCCGCGCCGCCGAGGCGTAGAAGAACGTCGCGCAGCGCGTCGAGGCGCTCGCGCCGAGGACCAGGGAACTCATGGCGGTCACCGGGTGGAAGCGCCTCCGGAGGGCGATCCGCGCCGCGGTCATCCGCGGCTTCATCCGGGCGTCGATGCTGCTGCCCTTCCGGGTGGCGACGGCGATCGGCGCGGCGCTCGGGCTGGCGGGCTGGGCCCTCTCGGGCCGCCTGCGGCGCGACATGCGCGCGAGCCTCTCCGTCGCGTTCCCCGAGCTGAGCGCCCGCGAGCGCGACGCGATCGCCCGCTCGAGCCTCGTTCACCTCGGCCGCGTCGGCGGCGAGGTGATCACCATGCGCCAGTGGGCGGAGCGGCTCGACGAGGTCGTGGAGGCCACGCCGGAAGCGATCGCCACGGTGCAGCAAGCCCGCGCGCGAGGGAAGGGCATCGTCCTCGTCCTCGGCCACATCGGGAACTGGGAGCTCACCTCGCGCCTGTCGCGTTACGTTCAGCCCAACGCCGCGATCGCCAAGCGCACCTGGCACAGGAGCCTGGACGCGTTCATCGAACGGTTCCGGGCCGAGAGCGGCGTCAGCACCTTCTGGCGTGACGATCCCGCCACCGGTCGCGACATGCTGCGGCTCCTGAAGCAGGGCGGGACGCTCGGCATCCTCATCGACCAGGACATCGCCGACGTCCAGAACGTCTTCGTCCCCTTCTTCGGCCGCCTCGCTGCGACCCCGCGCGCCGCGGCGGACCTCGCCCTCCGGTTCGGGGCGGCGGTCCTGGTCGTGACCTGTCACCGCCGCGGGCCGAGCGTCCGCGACGGGCATCGGCTCGGCGTGGAGGAGGTGCCATTCCGCGCGGACGCCCCCGACCGCGAGGCCGAGGTGCTCCGCCTCACCGCCGAGTGCGTGGCCGTCCAGGAGCGCGCCATCCGACGTCACCCCGCGGAGTGGGTGTGGATGCACCAGCGCTGGAAGACGCGCCCGCCGGTGGCGGAGCGAGCTGGCACGTCCCTCGCCGCGGCGAGCGGAGACCGCGCGTCCGGACGCGTCCGCCCGCTGGCTCCGTGATCGGGATCGGCCCCCGCGCGATCGGCGGAGCGCCGGAAAGCCGCGCCGGGCGGGCGTTTCACGACGCCGCCCGATCGGATCGCGCGCGTCTCCGATCACGCCGGCAGGTTGGCGGTGGGTTGACCGACGGTGTCAGACCCCGGTGCGACCGTGCGCGCGATGGACGACGTGCCCGGGATCGACGCGGTGACTCCGGCCGGCGGCTCGGCTCGCCTGCGGGGCCACGCCCCGCCCCGGGTGGAGCCGGAGCTCCCGCCGATCACCGCGGCCGAGCTGCGCGCGTGCTTCCGGGCGGGCGCCCCGGAGATCGAGGACTGCGAGCGGCTCCTCGCCTGGGCGTCCCGGGCGCGCGGCGCGCTCGACGTCGCCATCGCCGAGGGGTTCGCCGCGCTCCGCCAGGGCGACCGGCTCGCCGCGCTCGCGTGCCACGGACCTGCCGAAGCCACGGAGGACCCGCTCGCGGAAGGTGCGCGAGCGCGACGGCGGCTGCTGCCGGGTCCCGGGGTGCAGCCGGCGCGGGACCCACGCGCACCACGTCGAGCTCCGGTCGCACGGCGGCGGCGACGAGCTGGAGAACCAGGTCGGCCTCTGCCCGTTCCACCACCTCCGCTGCATCCACGGCGGCTGGTTGCGCGTCACCGGCCTCGCGCCGGACGCGCTCACCTGGTTCCTTCGCGGGCGCGTCTGGACCGGGCCGCATGCCTGATCCGCCAGCTCCGCGAGGGAGCGCGGTGGCCTCGACTTCTTCGGGCGGTGCTCCCGGCGCGGGAGCGCGTTGGGGCGAGGCAGCTCGCCGCGTCTCGCGCCGCGCGGAGGCGGCACGCTCACGTGGTGAGGTCAGCCGGCTCGTGCGGACCCGGGCTCGCGCCCGAGCGCCCGCTCCAGCTGGGCCTCCGCCCGGTTCAGCGCCTCCAGGGCGTCTACGCGATCCCGGCGCGCGTCGAGCGCCTCGCGCCGGATGAGCTGGTACCGCACGAAGTCGATCTGCCCCGCCTCGTACGCCCTGGTGACGAGCGCGAGGTTCTCTCCGAGCGCGGCCATCGTCGGCGCGTCGAACGCGGCGACCATCCGTCGCGCGGCGCGGACGCGCTCGGCCGCGAGCCGCACCTCCTGCGCGGCGCGGCGCTCCAGCGCCTCGAGCGCGACCCGCGCCTGCTGCGCGCGGGCGGCCGCGGCGCCGCGCTCGCCCCGGCTGCGGGCGAACAGCGGGAGCTCGAAGGAGAGCGTGCCGAGGACGATGTCGGCCCCGTCCTCGCGCGCGACGGAGACGCCCAGCGAGGGCGTGGGTACGACGGAACGGGTCGCGAGCGAGCTCTCGGCCGAGGCGGACTCGACGTCCAGCCGTGCGGCGGCGACGTCCCGGCGCGACGTGAGCGCCTCCCGCACGAGCGCCTCGACCGGCGGCTCCGCCGCGCCACCCTCGCGCTCCAGCGCGAACGCGACGGCCTGCACGGCTCCCGGCGCGGCGCCGATCACGAGCTCGAGCTCCCCGACCGCCGCCAGCCGCTCCTGCTCCGCCTCCAGCGCGGCCCGCGTCGCGCGCCCCAGCTCGACGCGCGCGCTGTTCACCTCGATGCGCGCCGCGTCGCCCGCCCCGAACCGCCGCTCGGCGCCCTTCGCGGCCTCCTCGGCGAGCCGCCTCGCCTCGTCCGCCACCTCGACGCGCAGCCGCGCCGCGGCGGCACGGCCGAGCAGATCGCGGACCTCCGCCGCGACCCGGGCCCTCGTCGAGGCGAGCCGTGCCTCGGCCGCGCCCAGCGCCGCTCGCGCCGCAGCGGTGCGGGACCCGCGCTGGCCGGCGATCTCGACGCGCTGCGAGACCGCCACCTCGTAGTCGATCGTCCGTCCCTCCGGGGCATCGCGGGGACCGACGGCCCCGGAGATCTCCGGGTTGGACGCGAGCAAGACCGCCGCGCCCTCGAGGCGGGCCTTCGCCGCCCGGACGTCCACCTCCGCCGCGCGCACGTCGGCGTTCTGCGCGAGCGCGCGCGCGACCGCGTCGGCCGGCGTGAGGGGCTCGCCGGCGCGTGCCGCCCCCACGGCCGCGACGAGCGCAACGGCCAAGAGCTCACGGAGCGACATGCGTGTCCTCCTCCGCGCCCGGGTCGGGGCGCCGCGGCACCACGGCGAGACGCTGCTGACCGCCTCCGAACGCCGCGTACAGCACCGGAAGGACCAAGAGCGTGAGCAGCGCCGACGAGATGACGCCGCCGATCACGACGGTCGCGAGCGGCCGCTGCACCTCCGCGCCGACGCCGGTGTTGAGCGCCATCGGGACGAAGCCGAGCGCCGCCACCGCCGCCGTCATGAGCACGGGGCGCAACCGCGAGAGAGCGGCCTCGCGGATCGCCTCCCCGAGCGGCACGCCGCGCGCGAGGAGCTGACGCACGCGCGAGACGAGGACCATGTCACCGAGGACCGAGACGCCGGAGAGGGCGATGAACCCGACCGCCGCCGAGATCGAGAAGGGCAGCCCGCGGACGAGCAGCGCGACGACGCCGCCGACCATCGCGAACGGCACCCCCGCGAAGATCCGGAGGCTGTCCACCACCCTGCGGTACGTCACGTACAGGAGCGCGAAGACGAGCGCGAGCGCGAGCGGGACCACGATCATCAGACGGCGCTGGGCGCGCTCGAGGTTCTCGAACTGGCCGCCGAAGCGCACGAAGTACCCCGCGGGCAGGTCGACTTCCCGGCCGATCCGGCGCCGGACCTCGTCCACGAAGCTCCCCAGATCGCGGCCCCGCACGTTCGCCTGGACGACGAGGCGCCGCCTTCCCCACTCTCGCTGGATCGTGGTCGGGCCCGAGACCTCCCGGATGAACGTGAGCCGGCCGAGCGGCACGCGGTCGCCGCCCGGCGTCCGCACCGGGATCGCCGCGAGCTTCGCGGGATCGTCCCGGTACTCGTCGCGGAGGCGCACCGCGAGGTCGAACCGGCGCTCTCCCTCGCGGACCTCCCCGGTCACGCGGGTCCCGACCGCCTCGATGACGTCGAGGACGTCGCGCGCGGGGACGCCGTACCGCCCGATCGCGTTCCGGTCGACCACGATCCGGAGCACGGGCTGGCCGGTGACCTGCTCGACCGCGACGTCCCCCGCGCCGGGGATCTGGCGCACCACGCTCTCGATCTCCCGCGCGGTCGCCTTCAGGACGTCGAGGTCGTCCCCGAACACCTTGATGCCGACGTCGCTCCGCACGCCGGCGATCATCTCGTTCACGCGCATCTCGATCGGCTGCAGGAAGGACATCCGCATGCCGGGCATGTCCGCGAGCTCGGCCTTCATCTCCGCGGCGAGCTCGTCCTGCGTGTCCGCGCGCTTCCAGCGGTCGCGGGGGTTGAGCGTGACGAAGACGTCGGTCAGCTCGAGCCCCATCGGATCCGTCGCGATCTCGGCCGTCCCCGTTCGCGACCAGACCCGCTTCACCTCGTCGGGGAACTTCGCGAGGAGCAGCTCCTCGATGCGATCGCCGTAGCGCAGGGACTCCGCGAGGGAGACCTCCGCGAGCCGGACCGTGTTGATGACGACGGTCCCCTCGTTGAGGCGAGGGATGAACTCGCTCCCGAGCCGCGTCGCCAGGAGCGCCGCGACGATCACGATCGCCGCAGCGGCGCCGAGCGTCAGCTTCACGTGCCCGAGGGCCCACTCGAGGATGGGCCGGTAGCGCTCCTCGAGCCAGCGCTTCACGCGAGGCTCGCGATGCTCGCGCACGCCCCCGGACCGCCGCAGGACCATCGAGGCGAGCACCGGCATGACGGTCATCGACACGACCGCCGAGCCGACGAGCGCGAAGACGACGGTGAGCGCCATGGGCCGGAACATCTTCCCCTCCACCCCCTCGAGCGCCAGGATCGGCAGGTACACGATCATGATGATGAGCTCGCCGAACAGGGTCGGCTTCCGCACCTCGACCGCGGCGTCGCGGACGACGTCGAGGACCGAGCGATCGCCCCTCGCCTCCGCGACGCGCCGCTCCGCGTTCTCGACCAGGATGACCGAGCTGTCCACCACCAGGCCGAAGTCGATGGCCCCGAGCGACATGAGCGTCCCGGCGATCCCGAAGCGGATCATCGCGTCGAAGGCGAAGAGCAGCGAGAGCGGGATGGCGGAAGCGACGATGAGGCCCGCCCGCACGTTGCCGAGGAACAGGAAGAGGACCGCCACGACGAGGAGCGCGCCCTCGAGCAGGTTCGTCTTCACGGTGCGCAGGACGAGGTCCACGAGCTCGGTGCGCTCGTAGACGGGCCGGACGTCCACGTCGGACGGGAGCCGCGCCCTCACCTCCTCGAGCCGCTTCGCCAGGGCGGCGGTGACGGCGTGGCTGTTCTCGCCCACGAGGATGAAGCCGAGGCCGAGGATCGCCTCGCCCTGCCCGTCCGCGGTCGTCGCGCCGCGCCGGATCTCGTGCCCCACTTCCACCCGGGCGACGTCCCGCACGCGGATCGGCACCCCGCGTCGCGCCGCGACGACCACGTCCTCGATGGCGCGGCCGCCGTCGAGCACGCCGACTCCGAGGACGAGCGTCGAGCTCCCGCCCCGCTCGACCACCCCGCCGCCGACGTTCGCGTTGTTGGCCTCGAGCGCCCGGTAGACGTCTCCGATCGCGAGATCGAACTGCTGGAGCCGGCGCGGATCGACGACCACGTGCCACTGCTTCTCCTTGCCGCCCCAGGCGTTCACCTCGGCGACGCCGGGGACGCTCCGGAGCTGGGGGGCGATGACCCAGTCGTGGAGCGTGCGGAGGTCCTCGAGGGCGCGGGTCCGGCTCTTCACGAGATAGTGGAAGACCTCGCCGAGACCGGTCGCGACGGGGCCGAGCGACGGGCGCTCGACGCCGGGAGGCACCTCCACCCGGCCCACCCGCTCGGCGACCTGCTGCCGCGCGAACCACAGATCGGTGCCGTCCGCGAAGCGGAGGGTCACCTGCGAGAGGCCGAACTTCGAGATCGAGCGCAGCTCCTCGAGCTTCGGGAGGCCCGAGAGCGCGTGCTCGATCGGGATCGTGAGCTGCTGCTCGACCTCCTCGGGCGTGAGCGCCGGCGCGACCGCGTTCACCTGCACCTGCGTCGGCGTCGTATCGGGGAACGCGTCGATGGGGAGGTCGCGGAACGCGAGGACCCCCGCGGCGACCACCACCGCGGTCGCGCCGAGCACGATCCAGCGGTGCCGGAGGGACCAGTCGATCGTCCGGGTGAGCATCTACTTCTTCTCCTCGAGGTCGCAGCACCCGGCGCCGATCGACTCCTTCATGATCTCGGTCTTGAGCAGGAACGCCCCGGTCGTGACCACCTCGGCCCCTGGCTCCAGGCCGGACAGGATCTCGACCAGCTGGCCGTCCGCCTCGCCGGCCTGCACGGCGACGGGCTCGAACAGGCCTTCGCCGCGCTTCACGAAGACGACCGTCCGGCCCTCCGCGCGCTGGACGGCCTCGCGCGGGACGAGCAGCCCTTCGCGCTCCGCGGTGACGCGGATCTGCGCGCGGAGGAAGACGCCGGCCTTGAGCGCCCGGTCGCGGTTGGGCAGCTCGACCCGCGCGCGCACGGTGCGCGACGCGGGGTCGACCGAGGCGGCGACCCGCGAGATCCTCGCCTCGCGGGGCTGCCCTCGCGACGCCTCGAGCACGATCCGGACCTCCTGACCCGGCCGGACCAGCCCGGCGTCCGCCTCGGGGATCTCGAGCTGCGCCCACATCGTCGAGAGGTCCGCCACCTGCACGAGCACCTGCCCCGCGCTCGCGGTCTTCCCCGCCACGGCGTCCCGCGCCACGACGGTCCCCGCGAACGGCGCCCGCAGGACGTAGCGCCCACCGGCGCCCTCGCGCGCACCGGCCGCGCCGAGAGCGGACCTCGCCGCGTCGTGCTCCGCCTGCGCCGCTGCGAGCTCGCGACGCGCCTCCTCCAGGCTCTTGCGCGGACTGAGGCCGCTCCCGGTGAGCTGCTCCTCGCGCGCGACGGACGCGCGCGCGGCGTCGAGCCGCGCCCGCGCGGCCGCGAGCCTCGCCTGGTCCGCGCCGACCGCGGCCGAGGTGAGCACGACCAGCGGCTGGCCTTCCCTCACGTCGTCGCCGACGTCCACCTCGACGTCCACGACGAGCGCCTCGCCTCGTGCGGAGAGCTGCGCGAGGCGGTTCTGGTCGAACTCGAGCTGGCCGACGACCTCGAGCACCTTCGCCACCTTCCCGGCCTCGGCGACGCGGGTCTGGATCCCGGCGTCGCGCGCGGTCTGCGCGGACGCGAGCCGGACCTTGAGGCCGGACGCGGGGAAGACGGGCGGCTCCTTCCCCGG
>DASSSJ010000149.1:0-16153 GCA_035708485.1 Anaeromyxobacter sp.
CTGAAGGAGCTGCCGATGGAGTTCGCGGTGGAAGCGCAGAAGCTGCTCGGGATGAGCCTGGAAGGGAGCGTCGGCTAGATGACCGGCGAGGGGACGGCGCGCGCGCTGCTCGAGGTCCACGACCTCCGCGCCCGCGTGAACGGCAAGGAGATCCTGAAGGGCGTCGACCTCGTGGTCCGCCCGGGCGAGGTGCACGCGATCATGGGGCCGAACGGCTCCGGGAAGTCGACGCTCGCCGGCGCGCTCGCCGGGCGCGAGACGTACGAGGTGACCGGCGGCGCCGCGACGTTCGACGGCGCGGACCTCCTCGCGCTCGCGCCCGAGGCGCGCGCCGCGGCCGGGCTCTTCCTCGGCTTCCAGTACCCGGTGGAGATCCCCGGCGTCGGCAACCTCTACTTCCTGCGCACCGCCCTGAACGCGATCCGGCGCGCGCGCGGCGAGGAGGAGCTCGACGCGATGGACTTCCTCTCCCTCGCGAAGGAGAAGATGAAGCTCGTGGACCTGGATCCCGCGTTCGGGAGCCGCTCGGTCAACGAGGGCTTCTCGGGCGGCGAGAAGAAGCGCAACGAGGTGTTCCAGCTGGCGGTGCTCGAGCCCAAGCTCGCCATCCTCGACGAGATCGACTCCGGCCTCGACATCGACGCGCTCCGGATCGTCGCGCGCGGCGTGAACGCGCTGCGGCGCGCCGATCGGGCGGTCCTCCTCGTCACCCACTACAAGCGGCTCCTCGAGTACGTCTCCGCCGACCGCGTGCACGTCATGGCGGGCGGGCGCATCGTCCGCTCGGGCGGGCCGGAGCTGGCGGACGAGCTCGAGCGGACCGGCTACGCCTGGGTCGACGGCATGAAGCCGGAGGTCCGGGTGCCGGCCCTCGCGTCCGCCCCGGAGGGCAGGTGACCCCGGCGGAGCGGAGCCTCGCGGCCGCGTTCGCGCCGCGCCCGGGCGAGGCGGCCTGGCTCGCCGACGCGCGCCGGGCCGCGCTCGCCCGGTTCGAGGCGCTCGGGCTCCCCACCGCGCGCCACGAGGACTGGCGGTTCACGAGCCTCTCCGGCCTCGCGCCGCTCGAGCTGCGCCCCGCCGCGCCCGAGGCGCCGGACGCCGCGGCGCTGCTCGCGCGCGCGCCGGCGCCGGACGGCGCCCGCCTCGTGTTCGTGAACGGGCGCTACCGTCCGGAGCTCTCCACCCGCCGCGGGCTGCCGAAGGCCGCGGTGGTCTCGACCCTCGCGGAGGCGCTCCGCGAGCGCCCCGACGCCGTGCGGCCGCACCTCGGGCGGCTCGCGCGCCCGGACGACCACGCCTTCGTCGCCGCCAACGCGGCGCTGTTCGAGGACGGTGCGTTCGTCCAGCTCCCGCCGGGCGGCGCGCTCGACGCGCCGATCGCGCTGGTCTTCCTCTCCGGCGGCCCGGCGGGCGCCGGCGCGTGGGGGACGCACCCGCGCAGCCTCGTCCTCGCCGGCGCCGGCGCGCGCGCGACCATCGAGGAGATCTACCTGGGCGGCGGCGGCCCGTACCTGACGAACGCCGTCACCGAGCTCGTGCTCGGCGAGGGCGCGGCCGTCGAGCACGTCCGGCTGCAGCTCGAGTCCGCCGCGGCGTTCCACGTCTCCTCGGTGCACGCGGAGGAGGCGGCCGGCGCGAGGCTCGCCGCGCACGCGTTCACGCTCGGCGGACGGCTCGCGCGCGCCGAGGTCCGCGCGCGGCTCGCCGGCGAGGGGAGCCAGATCGCCGCGAACGGCCTGTACATGGCCTCCGGCGACCAGATCGTGGACAACTTCTCCTGGGTCGAGCACGAGGTCCCGAGCTGCACGACCACCGAGACGTTCAAGGGGATCCTCGACGGCCGCGCGCGCGGCGTCTTCGCCGGCCGGATCCGGGTGCTCCCCGGCGCCCAGAAGACGCAGGCGCACCAGATGAACTCGAACCTCCTGCTCTCCGACGACGCGATCGTGGACACGAAGCCGCAGCTCGAGATCTTCGCCGACGACGTGAAGTGCGGGCACGGCGGCACGGTCGGCCAGCTCGACGACGCGGCGCTCTTCTACCTGCGCTCGCGCGGGATCGCCGAGGCGGAGGCGAAGAGCCTGCTCGTGTGGGCGTTCGCGAGCGAGATGGTGGGGCTCGTGGGGACCCCGTCGCTGCGCGCCCGCGCGAAGAACCTCGTCGCCGCCCGGCTCCCCGCCGGCGCGCGGCTCCTGGAGGCCGCATGATCGCGGGGTCGACGCGGGCGACCGAGGCGGCGCCGCGCGCGGCGGCGGCGCGGCTCGACGTGGCCGGGGTCCGCGCCGAGTTCCCGATCCTGAAGCAGCTCGTGCGCGGGAAGCCGCTCGTCTACCTCGACAACGCGGCGACGACGCAGAAGCCGCGGGCGGTCGTCGACGCGATCCGCCGCTACTACGAGGAGGACAACGCCAACGTCCACCGCGGCGTCCACCTCCTCTCGGAGCGCGCCACCCGCGCCTACGAGGAGGCGCGCGTCAAGGTGGGCCGGTTCGTCGGCGCGAAGGATCCGCGCGAGGTGATCTTCACGCGCGGCACCACCGAGGGCGTGAACCTCGTCGCGCAGACGTTCGGGCGGACGCGCGTCGGGCCTGGAGACGAGGTGCTCGTCACCGGGATGGAGCACCACTCCAACATCGTCCCCTGGCAGCTCCTCTGCGCGGAGAAGGGCGCGACGCTGCGGGTCGTGCCGGTCACCGACGCGGGCGACCTCGACCTCGAGGCGATGGCGGCGCTCCTCGGGCCGAGGACGCGCCTGCTCGCCGTCACGCAGGTGTCGAACGCGCTCGGCACGGTGAACCCGCTCCCCGAGATCGTCGCGCTCGCGAAGGCGAAGGGCGTGCCGGTCCTCGTGGATGGGGCGCAGGGCGTCCCGCACCTCGGCTTCGACGTCTCGGCGTCGGGCGCCGACTTCTACGCCTTCAGCGGCCACAAGATGTACGGGCCCACCGGGATCGGCGTCCTGTGGGGCCGGCGCGAGCACCTCGAGGCGATGCCGCCCTGGCAGGGCGGCGGGGACATGATCCTCTCGGTCACCTTCGAGAAGACCACCTTCAACGCGCTCCCGTACAAGTTCGAGGCGGGGACGCCGCCCATCGCGGGCGCGATCGGCCTCGGCGCCGCGGTGGACTGGCTCGCGGGGAAGGGGCTCGACGCCATCGCCGCGCACGAGGAGCGGCTCGTCGCCCACGCGGTCGAGGCGCTCCGCGCGGTGCCGGAGCTCCGGCTCTTCGGCACGCCGCGCCGCCGCGCCGGCGTCGTCTCGTTCCTCCTCGGCGACGTCCACCCGCACGACCTCGCCACCATCATCGACCGGCAGGGCGTCGCCGTCCGCGCGGGCCACCACTGCGCCCAGCCGCTCATGCAGCGCTTCGGCGTCACGGCGACGGCGCGCGCATCGTTCGCCGCCTACAACACCGTCGAGGACGTGGAGGCGCTCGTCCGCGCCCTCCACGTCGCCCGGGAGGTGTTCGCGTGAGCTCCGAGCTCGCCGACCTCTACCAGGAGGTGGTCCTCGACCACGGCAAGCGCCCGCGCAACTTCGGGCCGCTCGAGGGCGCCACCCACCACGCCGAGGGGCTGAACCCGCTCTGCGGCGATCACTTCACCGTCCACGCGAAGGTGGACGGCGGCGTCGTGCGGGAGGCGAAGTTCGAGGGGAGCGGCTGCGCCATCTCGAAGGCGTCCGCCTCGGTGATGACCGGCGTGGTGAAGGGCAAGACGCCGGAGGAGATCGAGCGGATCTTCGACCGGTTCCACGAGCTCGTGACGGAGGGGCCCGGCGACGGCGACCCGGAGGAGCTCGGGAAGCTCGCGGTGTTCGGCGGCGTCCACGAGTACCCGACGCGCGTGAAGTGCGCGAGCCTCGCCTGGCACGCGCTCCGCGCCGCCCTGGCCGGCGCGCGGGAGCCCGTCTCGACGGAGTGAGCGGATGGAGCGGAAGGCGGTCACGACCTCGCGGGACGTCGAAGCGCTCCAGGTGCCGAGCGGCTACCGGGTGCGGCTGCCGCAGGGCACCTGGCTCGCCGTCCAGCAGACGCTCGGGGGCCAGTTCACCGCGATGACCGAGACCGGCGCCCTCGTCCGCGTGGACGGCAAGGACGCGGACGCCCTCGGCCCCGAGTACGAGGCCGAGGCGAGGCGGATCGCGGAGGAGCGCGCCGCCGCCGCCGCGGGGCCGTTCGACGAGGAGAAGGTGTGGGACGCGCTCCGCCAGGTGTACGACCCGGAGATCCCCGCCTCGATCGTGGAGCTCGGGCTCGTCTACGCGGTCGCCGCGGAGCGCGCGGACGGTGGGCACCGGGTCGGCGTGACGATGACGCTCACCGCGCCCGGGTGCGGGATCGGGCCGGTGCTGGTCGAGGACGTGCGGCGCGCGGTGACGTCGGTGCCCGGCGTCGTGGAGGCCCAGGTCGAGCTCGTCTTCGACCCGCCCTGGGACCCCTCGCGGATGAGCGAGGCGGCGAAGCTCCAGCTCGGGTTCATGTAGCGACGCGCCGGCGTCGCTGCGTGGGGGGTGAAGTCGGCTCCGTCGCACGACCCGCCCCTTCCGGGACGCCCCGCCTGCGGCGCGTCGCCGCAGCGGTCCCGGGTTTAAGGTCAACGCCTGCTTGCGACCTCCCGCGGAGGCAGGTTGAACGGCGAGTCGATCCTCGAGACGCGCGGGCTCGTGAAGGCGTTCGCCGGCTTCGTCGCGGTGAACGGGGTCTCGCTCGACGTGCGCAGGGGGTCGATCCACGCGCTCATCGGGCCGAACGGCGCGGGGAAGACCACCGTCTTCAACCTGCTCACGCGCTTCCTCCCCGTGACGCGCGGGACGATCCGGTTCAAGGGCGAGGACATCACGCGCGCGCGCGCGGCCGACGTGGCGCGGCGCGGGATCGTGCGCTCGTTCCAGGTCTCGGCGGTGTTCCCGGACCTCACCGCGCTCGAGAACGTGCGCGTCGCGCTGCAGCGGTCGCTCGGCACCTCCTTCCACTTCTGGCGCTCGGAGCGGAGCCTCGACGCGCTCGACGCGCGCGCGGCGCAGCTCCTCGCCGAGGTGGGGCTGGAGGCGCACCGCGACACCGTGACGGTGGAGCTGCCGTACGGGCGCAAGCGCGCCCTCGAGCTCGCGACCACGCTCGCGCTCGAGCCCGAGCTCATGCTGCTCGACGAGCCGACGCAGGGGATGGGCCACGAGGACGTCGGCCGCGTGGTGGCGCTCATCCGGCGCGTCGCGAAGGGCCGGACCGTGCTGATGGTCGAGCACAACCTCTCCGTCGTGCAGGACCTCGCCGACCGCGTGACCGTGCTCGCGCGCGGGAGCGTCCTCGCCGAGGGGAGCTACGCGGAGGTCGCGCGGGATCCCGCCGTGCTCGAGGCGTACATCGGGGTGCCGGCGTGACCCCGATCGCCGCCGCCGCCCGCCCCGCCGAGTTCCTGCGGGTCTCCGCGCTCCACGCCTTCTACGGCGAGTCGCACATCCTCCACGGCGTGGACCTCTCCGTCGGGACGGGCGAGCTCGTCACGCTCCTCGGCCGGAACGGCTCGGGGCGGACCACGACGCTGAAGGCGGTCCTCGGCCTCGTGGACCGCCGCACCGGGTCGGTGATGGTGAACGGCCGCGAGACGATCGCGATGCCGACGCACCGGATCGTCCACCTCGGCCTGGGCTACTGCCCGGAGGAGCGCGGCATCTTCGCCTCGCTCACCGCCGAGGAGAACCTCACCATCCTCCCGGCGGTCGGGTCGGGCGGGATGAGCGTGGACGAGATCTACGCGATGTTCCCGAACCTCGCGGAGCACCGGCGCAGCCCGGGCTCGCGGCTCTCCGGCGGCGAGCAGCAGATGCTCGCCATGGCGCGCATCCTCCGCACCGGCGCGCGCCTGCTGCTGCTCGACGAGATCACCGAGGGGCTCGCGCCCGTGATCGTGCAGGCGCTCGGGCGCGCGGTGCGGACGCTCAAGGAGCGCGGCTACACCGTGATCCTCGTCGAGCAGAACTTCCGCTTCGTCGCGCCGCTCGCCGACCGCCACTTCCTCCTCGAGCGGGGGCGCGTCGTGGACGTCGTGACCCGGCCCGAGCTCGAGGGCCGGATGGAGTCGCTGCACCGCTTCCTCGGCGTCTGACCGGGGAGAAAGGACCGCACATGAGAGGCCTCGCCCGCACATCGCCCGCCCTCGCAGCCCTGGCCGCGCTCGCGCTCGCCCGGGGGACCCCCGCGGCCCCCGCGGCGGAGAAGCTGTCGGACGGCTTCCTGAAGATCGGCATCCTCACCGACATGACGGGGGCGTACTCGGATCTGGCCGGCCCCGGCTCCGTCCTCGCCGCGCAGATGGCGATCGACGACTTCGGCGGGAAGGCGCTGGGCAAGCCCATCCAGCTGGTCTCGGCCGACCACCAGAACAAGGCCGACATCGCGTCGAACACCGCCCGCAAGTGGTTCGACGAGGAGAAGGTGGACGTGATCGCGGACCTCGTCTCCTCCTCGACGGCGGGCGCGGTGATGCCCGTCGCCGCCGAGAAGAAGCGCATCACGCTCCTCTCCGGCCCGGCCACGACCGCCTTCACGGGCGAGAAGTGCACCGCCTACAACGTCCACTACACGTACAACAACTGGGCGCTCGCGAACGGCACCGGCCGCGAGGTGGTGCGCCAGGGCGGCGACAGCTGGTTCTTCATCACGGCCGACTACGTCTTCGGCAAGTCGCTCGAGGAGGACACGACGAAGGTCGTGAAGGCCGCGGGCGGGAAGGTGCTCGGCTCCACGCGGCACCCGTTCCCGGGCACGACCGACTTCTCGTCGTACCTCCTGCAGGCGCAGGCCTCCGGCGCCAAGATCGTCGGCATGGCGAACGCCGGCGCCGACACGGTGAACACCATCAAGCAGGCGAAGGAGTTCGGCGTCACGCCGAAGCAGAGCCTGGCGGGGCTCCTCGTCTTCCTCTCCGACGTCCACAGCCTCGGCCTCGAGGCCACGCAGGGGATGTACCTCACCACCGCGTTCTACTGGGACCTGAACGACGACACGCGCAAGTGGTCGAAGCGCTTCTTCGAGAAGCACAAGAAGATGCCGACCATGGTCCACGCGGGCGTCTACTCCGCCCTCACGCACTACCTGAGGGCGCTGCAGGCGGCCGGGACGGACGACGCCGACGCGGTGATCGCGAAGATGAAGGCGACGCCGGTGAACGACTTCTTCGCGAAGGACGGCCGCATCGGCCCGGACGGCCTGCACCGGCACGCCATGTACCTCGCGCGCGTGAAGGCGCCGGCCCAGTCGAAGTACCCCTGGGACTACTACGAGATCGCGAAGACGATCCCCGCGGCCGAGGCGTTCCCCACGGTCGAGCAGCAGGCCTGCCCGCTCGTGAAGAGGTGAGGGCGCCCCCGCGCCCCGCTCCCGGCGCGCCGGGAGCGGGCGAGGCGAGCACGCGATGACTCAGGCGCTCTTCGGCCAGCTCCTCCTCGGGCTCATCAACGGCTCGTTCTACGCGCTCCTCTCGCTCGGCCTCGCGATCATCTTCGGGCTCCTGAACGTCGTGAACTTCGCGCACGGCGCCCTCTACATGATGGGCGCCTTCGCCGCGTGGATGGGGCTCACCTACCTCGGCATCCCCTACGGGTGGGCCCTCGTCCTCGTGCCGGCGGCGATCGGGGTGCTCGGGGTCGCGGTCGAGCGGCTCCTCCTGCGGAGGCTGTACGGCCTCGACAACCTGTACGGCCTCCTCCTCACCTTCGGGCTCACGCTCGTCGCGGAGGGGCTCTTCCACCACGCGTACGGGAACTCCGGGTACTCCTATCCGGTCCCGGAGGCGCTCCGGGGCGGCGTGAACCTCGGGTTCATGTACCTGCCCATCTACCGGGCCTGGGTGGTGGTGGTCTCGATCTTCGTCTGCACCAACGCCTGGTTCGTCGTCGAGCGCACGAAGCTCGGCGCGTACCTCCGCGCCGGCACCGAGAACCCGCGCCTCCTCCAGGCGTTCGGCGTGAACGTCCCGCTCATGTTCACGATCACCTACGGCTTCGGCGCGGCCCTCGCGGCGTTCGCGGGCGTGATGGCCGCGCCGGTGTACCAGGTGACGCCGCTCATGGGCAGCTCGCTCGTGATCGTGGTCTTCGCGGTCGTCGTGATCGGCGGGATGGGCTCGATCGCGGGATCGATCCTGACCGGCCTCGGCGTCGGGCTCGTGGAGGGGCTCACGAAGTTCCTCTACCCGGAGGCCTCCAGCGTCGTCGTCTTCGTGCTCATGGCGGTCGTGCTCCTCGTGCGCCCCGCCGGGCTCTTCGGGAGGACGCGGTGAGCGCGCGGGCGCTGCGGATCGCCGCCTGGGCGGGGCTCGTCGTCCTCGGCCTCGCCGCGCCGTACGTCGTCTACCCCGGGCTCGCGATGAACGTGCTCTGCCTCGCGCTGTTCGCGAGCGCGTTCAACCTGCTCCTCGGCTACACCGGCCTCCTCTCCTTCGGCCACGCGGCGTTCCTCGGGTCCGCCGCCTACGTGACCGGCTGGACGGTGAAGGCGTGGGGCTTCCCCCCCGAGCTCGGCGTGCTCGCCGGCACCGCGGTGGCGACGCTCCTCGGCGCGGTCTTCGGCAGCCTCGCGATCCGCCGCTCGGGCATCTACTTCGCGATGATCACGCTCGGGTTCGCGCAGCTCGTCTACTTCCTCGTCGTCCAGATGCCGTGGACGGGCGGCGAGGACGGGCTCCAGGGGATCCCCCGCGGCCGCGCGCTCGGCCTCGTCCCGCTCGACGACCAGCGGGCGATGTACTACTTCGTCTACGTCGCGTTCCTCGCGGGGTTCTGGCTCGTCCAGCGCGCCATCCACTCGCCGTTCGGCCACGTGCTGCGCGCGATCCGCGAGAACGAGCCGCGCGCGCTCTCGCTCGGCTACGAGGTGGACCGCTACAAGCTCCTGGCGTTCGTGCTCTCGGCGGGCCTCTCCGGCTTCGCCGGCTCGCTGAAGGCGCTCACGCTCCAGTTCGCGGCGCTCTCCGACGTCCACTGGCACCGGTCGGGGGAGGTGGTGCTCATGACGCTGCTCGGCGGGATGGGGACCGTGATGGGCCCGTCGGTGGGCGCGCTCGTCGTCGTCTGGCTCGAGAACGCCCTCTCGGGCGTGGGGTCGTGGGTCACGGTGATCACGGGGGCGGTGTTCGTCGCCTGCGTGCTCGCCTTCCGCCGCGGCATCGTCGGGGAGGTCCGGGCGGTGGTGCGGCGCTCGTTCATCGGCGTGAAGCCGACCACGGAGTGAACGTCATGGCGGGACTGCTCCAGGATCGCGTCGCGCTCGTCACCGGCGCGGCGAGCGGCATCGGGCGGGAGATCGCCGAGCAGCTGGCGCGCGAGGGGGCGCGGGTGACCCTCGCGGACAAGGACGGCGACGCCGCGGCGCGGGCGGCGGGGACGCTCGCCGGGGCCGGCCTCGCGGCGCGCGGCGCGGCGTGCGACGTGACGCGCGAGGCGGACCTGAAGGCCGCGATCGGCGACGCGCTCGCCCGGGAGGGGCGGCTCGACGTCCTCGTGAACAACGCCGGGCTCCAGCACGTGGCGCCGATCGAGGAGTTCCCCACCGAGAAGTTCGAGCTCCTCGTCCGCGTGATGCTCGTCGCGCCGTTCCTCGCCATCAAGCACGCGTTCCCCGCGATGAAGGCGCGCCGGCACGGGCGCATCCTGAACGTGGCGTCCATCAACGGGCTCGTCGGCTTCGCGGGGAAGGCCGCCTACAACAGCGCGAAGCACGGCCTCCTCGGCCTCACCAAGGTCGCGGCGCTCGAGGGGGCCGTCCACGGGATCACCGTGAACGCGCTCTGCCCGGGCTACGTGGACACGCCGCTCGTGCGGAACCAGCTCGGCGACCTCGCTCGGACGCGCGGGGTCCCGCTCGAGCGCGTGCTGGAGGACGTGATCTACCCGCTCGTCCCGATGCGGCGCCTCCTCACGGCGCGCGAGGTCGCCGACTACGCGGTCTTCCTCGTCTCCGACAGGGGCGCGGGGATCACCGGGGCCGCCGCCGTCATCGACGGCGGGTACACGGCGCAGTAGGGGCGGCGCGTGGCGCGGCGCGGGGGCCGGGCTTGATTCGGCGGATATGGCAGGTGACGCCGTGGGTCCGGTGGAGAACCAGTCAAGGCGCAGGTTCAAATCGGGGGCAGGATTTGAACCTGTGACCTTCGGGTCACGAACCCGAAGGGCTGCCGAGGAGCTTTCGGACCGCGCTCTCCAGTTCGTCCATGCGCGTCGTCGCGGTCGCCCAGACGATTTCGAGCGAGGTCCCGAAGTAGCCGTGGGCCAGCATGTCTCTCATCCCGCGGATGTTCCGCCAAGGGATCTCGGGCGCCCTGGCCACGACCTCGTCCGGGACCTTCTTCGCGGCCTCGCCGATGATCTCGATGTTCCGGATCACGGCGTCCTGCGTGCGCTCGTCCCCTGCGAACGTCTCGAACGTCATCCCGGCCACGAACCGCCGGATCTTCGAGCACGCGGTCACGATGTCCTCGGCGTAGAGCCCCAGTCGCGCTCGCCTCTAGGCGACATCGAGCGCCTCGCGCTCGACGTCGGGCCGCATGCGCGGCTTCAGCGCGTCGGGCGTGACGAGGTCGACCTTGCGGCCCAGGTGGTCCTCGAGGAAGAACTTGAGGCCGACGAAGGCGTCTAGCGTTGGTACCACGTCGAACTCGACGAGGATGTCGAGGTCGCTGTCATCGCGCGCCTCGTCGCGGGCAGTGGATCCAAACAGGGCCACACGGCGAACACCGAAATCGCGGCGCAACGCCGTCAGGTACCCGCGCAGGGCAGCGATCGCCTGGTCACGACGCATACGAGACACACTATACGGGTTGCCCGGCTACCGGGCCAACGGTCGCGTCCGGAGCCGCGACGGCCCTTCGCAACTCACGAAGGGCACCGGGTCGATGACCACATCAGCCGAATCAAGATGACTCGGCCGGCTGCGCTCTGCCGCCCCGCTCGCCACCGACGACGCGCTACGCGAGCTTCTTCGCGCTGGAAGACGTGCCGAACCGCCTTGAAGCGCTCCGTCGAGCCACGCCCCCCCGCGAACCGCCGCCCCTAGCTCTCGACGACGTACTTGAGGACGGTCGAGGCGATCCGCAGGACGTCGCCGTGCCGGAGCGTCTGCTCCTTCACGAGCTTCGAGTTGAGGAACGTCCCGTTCGTCGACTCGAGGT
Source organism: Anaeromyxobacter sp. (assembly GCA_035708485.1). Lineage (GTDB taxonomy): Bacteria > Myxococcota > Myxococcia > Myxococcales > Anaeromyxobacteraceae > Anaeromyxobacter. The sequence continues at coordinate 11,170 of DASSSJ010000149.1, forward strand.
CCACGAGGACGTGGACGCCGCCCGAGACGAAGATGCGCGCGTGGCGGCGCGACGCCTGGTCCGAGGCGACGACGACCGTGTTTCCGGCGTCGCGGCCGAGCGTCGCGTCGTCCTCCCCGAGCGCGAAGCGCTGGCCCTGCTGCTCCCTGTCCGCCGAGTGGACCACCACCAGGGCGGCCTTCGGGGCGGCGACGCGGCCCTGGTCCTGGGGGCTCACCGCCCGGGTCTCGTCGAGGCTCATGGCGTAGCCGTTACCACGGCGGGCCGCGGACGAGAAGGGGCGGCGGACGGCCCTCGCACGGAGGGTCGACCGCGGGCCCGCCGGGACGCGCGGTGGGTGTCCGCCGCGGCGCCGCGTGCCGCCGCCCGGGCGAGACCGCAAGTTTCCGCGGGGCCATGTGCCCCTGGGAGGGAACACACATGTCGAGCTGGAATCGATGGGCGGTCGCCGCGGGAGTCGCCGGCGCGCTCGCGCTCTACGGCGCGCCGCAGGCGCAGCCGAGCGGCAGCGGGAGCGCCGCGGGCGGCACGGCGAACCAGGACGATCCGAGCCGCCGGCAGAGCACGACCGGCACGGAGCAGCCGGGCGAGCGCTCAGGCTGGAGCGGCCGCGAGGCGAACCGCGGGCAGGGCGCGAACACCGGCGAGAACACCAGCCAGGGCGAGCTCTCCAAGTCGTCGGCGGGCAGCCAGCGCGGCTCCGCCGGCACGTCCGACACCGCGCCCGGCACGGCCGCCGGCCGCCAGGGGAAGGTCGACGAGAAGCTGCAGGAGGACATCCAGAAGATCCACGCGGCGAACCAGATCGAGGTCCACATGGGCCAGCTGGGCCAGCAGCAGGCCTCCTCGCCCGAGCTGAAGCAGTACGCGCAGACGCTGGAGCAGGATCACCAGCAGATGGACCAGCAGCTCGCGCAGGCCGCGCGGTCCGCCGGGATCCAGCTCGAGGGCAAGGGCTTCCAGGAGAAGCAGAAGGACCACGAGAAGGACATGAAGAAGCTCCAGGCCAAGACCGGCCATGAGTTCGACAAAGAGTTCGCGAAGATGATGGTCAAGGACCACGAGAAGGACATCAAGGCGGTCGAGAAGGCGGCCAAGAGCGCGCGCAAGGCGAACCAGACCGAGCTCGCCTCGACGCTCGATCAGGCCGTCACCAAGATGCAGGGCCACCTGCAGCAGGCGAAGCAGCTCGAGAAGACCGTCAAGAGCGCCCGCGGCTCCACGAGCGGCTCCACCGGCAGCGGCTCGTCCACGGGCAGCGGCTCGAGCGGCAGCGCCGGCTCCTCCGGCTCGTCGTCCGGCTCCGGCAGCGGCTCGATGGGCAGCGGCTCCAGCGGCGGCTCCTCGGGCTCGAGCGGCTCGAGCCCGCAGGACAGGAGCGGCGGCGACACGAGCGGCGCCAAGAAGCCCGGCCAGGGCCAGTAGCCCGGGGCGGTCGCGCAGCGACGGGCCGGGCGTCCGAGCGGGCGCCCGGCCCGAGCCTTTCCGTCCGCGCCGTCCGTCCGCGTCAGCCGCGCACGAGCCGGCGCGGCACGCGGACCTCGAGCGTCCGGTCGCCGCGGCGGATCGTGAGGAGGACGATCGTCCCCTCCGGCCCGCGGATGGCGCTCACCGCGCCGGCGAAGCCGAGCTCCGTCACCGGCTCGCCGTTCACGCGCAGGATCGCGTCGCCGGGCCCGAGCCCGACCTCCGCGGCGCCGCCGCCCGGGGCGACGCCGGTCACGACGAGCGTCTCGCCGCGCGGCGCGATCACGACGCCGATCCCGGCGAGCTCGGTGCGCGGCTCCTCTCCGGGAGCGACCGGGCGGAGCGCGATCTCGATCGCGGGCGCGTCCCGGGCCGGCGCGGCCTCGAGGCCGCCCACCACGCGCGCGTGGTGGTCCGCCGCCGCCGCCGAGATCGAGAACCTGCTCGGCAGGCCCTCCAGCACGAACCGTCCGTCGGCGTCCGTCGTCGCCTCGGCGAGCACCGGGAACGTCGACGCCGCGTCGATGAGCGCGCCCTCGACGGAGATGCGCGCGTCGCGGAGCGGCTGGCGCGTGGCGAGGTCCAGCACGACGCCCGCGAGCCGGCCGCCGCGCTCGACCGCCGCGTCGGCGACGGCCTCGCGCGCCGGATCGAGGTCCACCGCGATCTCGCCGGACGGCGCGTAGCCCGGCGCCGACACGACCACCGCCGCCGGCCCGCGCGCCAGGTCGTCGATCGCGTAGCAGCCGGACGCGTCCACGAAGGAGCGGCTCTGCTGGACGGGGCGGAAGAGCGCGGCGCGGCGATCGAGCACGAGGACGGTGAACGGCGCGACGGGGGCGCCGCTCGAGGCGTCGCGGACGCACCCGCGGAGGCGCGCGCCGTCGCCGAGCTCGACGAGCACGTCGCGGGCGCCGGCGTTCACGCCCCGGACGCGTCCCGGCGAGCGCCCCTCGGCGCGGGCGGTGATCCGGTAGCGGCCCGGATCGAGGCCGCGCAGCTCGAACGCGCCGTCGGCGCCCGTGGCGGCCTGCGCCACGAGCGCGCCGTCCTCGAAGGACGGCTCCCGCTCGGCGAGGACGAGCGCGCCCGCGACGGGCCCCGCGCCCCGCGCGACCACGCGCCCGGAGATCGCCGCGGGCTCGCCCTGCGCCGCCTGCGGCGGTCCGAGCACGATCGTGACGCGCCGCGCGAGCGAGGCGAGGTGGTCGAGCTCCACCCGGCCCGGCGCGAGCCCGGCCTTGCGGGCCTCGAGCGTCGCGCCGACCGGCGCGACGAAGCGGAACTCGCCGAGCGCGTCCGACGTGAAGCGATCCGGGATCGCGACGAGGGCGGCCTCGCTCGCGACGCCGAGGAGCCGCACCTCCGCGCCCTCCACCGGGCGGCGCTCCCCGTCCACGACCTTCCCGACGATCTCCGTCGCGGGGACGAGGTGGACCACGAGGCCGCGCACGTGGAGCCCCGGACGCGCGTCGAGCTGGACGGGGCTGTGCCCCCACTCCGGCGCGAACGGCAGGAACCCGGGCGCCGTCACCGCCGCGACGAGCCAGCGGCCCGTCGCGGGGGGATCGAAGCGGAACGCGCCGTCGGGGCCGGCGCGGACGGACGCGGCGGCGCCGCCGCGCGAGAAGGTGAGCTCCGCGCCCGGGACGCCCTGGCCGCTCGCGCGCGACACGACGCGCCCCTCGAAGCTCGCGGGCAGGGCGTCGGGGGTGGAGGGCGCGGACGGAGCGGGGATCGTGATGGGGAGGCGCGTCGGGACGCCGGCGGCCGGCGGGGCGGCGGGCGGGGCGCCCGCGGTCGCCGCCCCGGGAGCCGGCGGCGCGCCCTCTCCGCCGCGGAGGAGGAGCGCGGCGAGGAGCAGCGCGACGAGCGCGGCGGCGGCGGCGAGCGCGAGGACGCGGTTGCGCTGGCGGGGTTCCATGCCGGTCAGGATACAGCGAACGGCGCGACGGCGACCCTGACCTCGACCGCGACCCCGACCCCGAGCTCATCCCCCCCCGCGCCAGCGGGGGGACAGGGCCGGGGAGAGGGGGCCGCTCGACCCGCGCTACGCCGCGTCCCGCAGCCGCCGGGGCCGGATGGCGAGCGTCTCGCGCGTCCCGCCGCGCACGACGCCGATCTCGATCTCGGGCGGGTGGCCGAGCACCATCGCGCGGACGACGTCGTCGAGCGTCTCGACGGGCGAGCCGACCGCCGCGACGACGAGGTCGCCCTGCTGCACCCCGGCGGCGGCGGCGGGCGAGCCCGCGACCACCTCCAGGATGCGGACGGCGCGGGTCCGCCCGAGCTCGCGCGCGAGCGCGGGCTCGAGGTCCTCGCCCCGGGCGGCGACGCCGAGGAACGGACGGACCACGCGCCCCTCGCGGATGAGGACCGAGGCGACCCAGCCCGCCGTGTGCGCGGGGATGGCGAACCCGATGCCGCGCGCCCAGGGGAGCATCGCCGTCGTCACGCCGACGACCGCGCCGGCCGCGTCCACGAGCGGTCCGCCCGAGTTGCCCGGGTTCACCGCCGCGTCGGTCTGCACGAGCCCCTCGAGGATGCCTCCCTTCGGCGCCTCCAGGTTCCGGTGTAGGGCGGAGACGACGCCCGTGGAGACGGACCGCTCGAACCCGAGCGGGTTGCCGATCGCCACGACGACCTCGCCCACGCGGAGCCGCCGCGAGGAGAGCGCGAGCGCCGGCAGCCCTCCGGCTTCCGCGCGGACGACGGCGAGGTCGGTCCGCTCGTCCGCGCCGACGACCTCGCCGCGGACCGCCCGGGCGCCGGGGAGCCGGATGCGGAGCGGCCCGCCTCCCGCCGCCACGTGCGCGTTCGTGAGCACGAAGCCGTCCTGCGCCAGCACGACGCCCGAGCCCTGGCCGCGCCGGTGCTCCACGCCGACCACCGCCGGCGAGGCGCGCGCGACGAGATCCGCGAGGTCGGACGAGAACGCCTCGAGCGCGGTCACGGCCGCCTCCCGCGCGTGCCGACGGTGACGGTGAGGTCGCGCACCTCGCCGCCGCGGAGCAGCCGGAGGGCGACCGAGTCGCCGATGCGCTCCTCGGAGAGGAACGCGAGGAGCGCGCCGGGGTCCTGCAGGGTCTCGCCGCCGAAGGAGAGGATCGCGTCGCCGAGGACGATGCCCGCGCGCTCCGCCGGGCTCCCCGGCTCGACCTTCGTGACGAGGAGCGCGACCTCCTCCCCGCCGGTCCGCCCGCGCAGCGCCGCGTCGAGGGGGACGGGGATCGTCGCGAGGCCGAGGTAGCCGCGCCGCACCTCGCCGTGGGCCAGGAGCGCCTTCACGACGCGCCGGAGCGTCGCCGCGGGGAGGATCATGGCCGTGCCCCGCAGCAGCCCCGTGGTGGCGAGGCCGACGGGCGCGCCCGCGGCCGAGAGCACCAGGGCGCCCGAGAGGCCGCGGTGCAGGTCGAGCGTCGTCTCGAGGTACCGGTCGATCTTCCCCCCCGGCGGCGCGCGCCACTCGTCCGCGGCGCGCGCGACGATCCCCACCGCCGCGCGCGGCGCGCGGCCG
>DASSSJ010000150.1:0-5330 GCA_035708485.1 Anaeromyxobacter sp.
TGTACGGCCACTTCACGATGGGCGATCTGAAGGTCGAGGGGACGTCGATCACCGAGGGGATCGGACAGGGGCGGGTCACGCGGAACGTCGAGGACCTCGCGGTCGACCGGGCCTACCGGATCCCCGACGCGGAGACGGTGCAGACGGTCTTCGACCTCGTTCGCGACGAGGGGCTCGTGCTCGGGAGCTCGAGCGGCACCAACGTCGCGGGGGCGGTACGGCTCGCGCGCGAGCTCGGGCGCGGGCACGTCGTCGTGACGGTGCTGTGCGACTCCGGCACCCGCTACGCGTCGCGCCTCTTCAACCCCGCCTTCCTGCGGTCGAAGCAGTTGCCGGTGCCGGCGTGGCTGGAGACGGCCCCCGCTGCGTTGCCGGACGGCGTGATGCTGCCCTCGGGCCGCTGATCACGTTCGAGTTTCGGGAATCGTCAGCGTGCGACGCGCCGCAGCGCGTAGCGCTCGAGCACGGATGGGCCGAGGAGGAGCGGCACGTAGAAGAAGAGCGCGCGGACGATCGCCGCGAGCACCTTCTGCGGTGTGGCGAGCGAGAGGTCCGAGACCGCCGCGAACGCGATGACGAGCGCGGTCGCGATCGCCGCGAGGACCTGCTGCCGACCGCTCGCCTCCGACGTGGCGGCGGCGCCGAGCACGAGCACGACCACCGCGATCATGTCGCCCCGGCTTCGGTCGCCGTACAGCAGGACGGCGCCGAACGCGAGCGCCGCGATCGCGAACCACCGCGTCTGCTGTGACGCGGAGGTGACGACCGCGATCGTGACCGGCACCGTCAGCGCGAGAGCGAACAGCCGCGTGACGCCGAGCGGGCCGTAGCCGAAGCTCGAGCGCCAGGCGGACGCGCCGTCGAGGAGCGCGCTGCCGATGTGGAATCCGACGCCCCACCAGATGATGCCGGTGGCGACGAGGAGGAGCACGGCGACGGCGATGAGGCGGGTCGTGGGGGTCAGACGCATCGAGGCCTCCTGCGGACGGAGCGGACTTCAGCGCGGCGGGAGCTTCAGCTCCTGGCCGGGGAAGATGAGGTCGGGGTCGCGGACAGCGGCGCGGTTCGCCTCCCAGAGGGCCGGCCAGCGCTCGGGATCGCCGAGGTGGCGCGCGGCGAGGTGCCAGAGGGTGTCGCCGCGGACGACCGCGGTGGTCCCCTTCGGCCGCGACGTGGGTGCGGGGGGCGCCGCCTGCGCCGGGGGCGACGGCTCCGCGGCGGACACCGGGCGCGCGGCGACGAGCTTCGGCGGTGGGCGGTGATCGCGCAGGGTCGCGAACGCGAGGAGCGCGACGGCCGCAGCGATCGCGCCCGGGACGAGCCAGCGGGCTCCGCGAGGCGCGTCGTGGACCGAAGGCTCGTGCGCGTCGAAGGGCGCGAGGGTCTGGTGGGTGGGGATCGCGGCGAGCACGTCGCGCTCGTCGCGATCGATCTCGGGGGGACGCACGGACAGCCCCGCGTCGGTGGCAGGTGCCGGTCCGGGCGCCGCCGTGGGCGAGATGGCGCGCTGGATGAGCGCGTCGCGCAGCTCGGCGAGCCGGGCTCGCTTCTCCCGCACCCAGCGCGGTGCGCCGCCGAGGAAGACGCCGAGCTTGCGGCGAAGGGCCGCGTGCCGCTGCTTCGTGGTCGCGTTGTGCACTGAGCCTCCCCCTGCGCTCATCGTTGTGGCCGCGCACGCTGGATGATGGAGCTGCGGACAGGCTGGTTGATGTCCACCGCGGCGGTGCGCGCGCAGCGGGCAAGGTCGCGATGGCCATCGGTCACAGGAGCGGGACCTGCCGCGGCTCGATGGAGTTGGCGAGCCGGCGTAGCTGAGCCCGCAGGAGCGGGACGCGAGGGAGCCGCGCCAGGAAGGCCGCGATCCGCGCCGGGTCGGTGATCGCGGCGGCGCGGGCGATGGCCGCGACGAGCGCGTCCGGCGCGACCCAGATCGCGAGCCCCGCATCGAGCGCGCGTCGGGCGACCGGGTCGCCGCGGAGGAGCGTGTCGGTGACGACGATCTCGGCGCGCGCCGCGGCGAGGTACTCGACGAGCCCGTAGCGCGCGTCGTCGGTGAGGGCGGCGCGGATGGCGCGGCGCGCCTCGCCGCCGGGCCCGAGGACCACGGCGACGAGGCGGCGCGGGGCGAGGACGACTCCGCAGGTGAGCGGGGTCACCGGTCGTGCTCGAGGCCGTCGCGGTCGAAGACGCGAGGCAGCAGATCGCGCTCGACGAGCTTGCGCTTCTTGCGAGCCGCCTCGCGCAGGCACCCGGTCGCGAGCCGGTCGAGGTCGCGCATCCCGCCGGTCGCCGCCTCGTGGAGCATCTGGACCGCGTCGTGGGTGAAGACGTCGCGGTCGCAGCCGGCGCGCTTCAGCCGGTAGCGCAGGTACTCGGCGGTGTCCTCGGGCGTGAGCGAGTCGATGTGCAGCCGCCAGTGGATCCGCGAGTGCAGCGAGCGATACCGGCGGAGCTGGAGCTGGTCCTTCAGCTCGGGCAGCCCGACGAGGATGAGCGAGAGGAGCGCCTTCGAGTCCCACTCGTAGTTGAGGAGGATGTGGAGGTGCCCGAGCATCTCCGGGTGGAGGAGGTGCGCCTCGTCGATGAGGAAGACGGGATGGATGCGGTCCTTGCCGAGCTCCTGGACGTGGGTGGAGACGGAGTAGAAGACCGCGGCGGCGGTCGCCTTCGGCGAGAGGCCGAGGGCGAGGCAGAGCTGGCGGTAGAAGTCGCGGCGGCCGAGCGTCGCGTTGTGGCAGTAGGTGAGCCGGTAGCCGGCCTCGGGGAGGCGGGCGCGCACCGCGCGCAGGACGCAGGTCTTCCCGACGCCGGGATCGCCGGTGAGGAGCACGGAGGCGTGCTCGGACACGGCCTCGCAGAGCTCGTCCACGACGCCGGCCTTGGAGGTGGGGAGCCAGAGATCGGCGTCGGCGATCTCCTTGGAGAAGGGCGCGGCCTTGAGGCCGAACGCGCCGAGGTAGGTCTCGCTCATCGCGCGCCCTCCTCGTCGCGGCGGCGGCCGGTGGCGCGGTCGAGGAGCGCGCCGACTGGGTCGAACGGCGTCACGCGCGCCTCGTCGGGCGCGCCCGGTCGGCGAGGCGGCCGCCTACGATGCGCGTTGGCCTTGGGATCCACGCGGTGGAGCGGCAGGCGCTGCCCCTCGTGCTCGACCCAGGGGAGGCCGTCGAGGAGCGAGCGACCCACGGTGACGACGCGGCCGGCGAGGAAGCCCTGATCGAGCTCCCAGTCCTGCCCGTCCACCGAGACGGTGGTATCGGCGCGGACCCGGCGGCGCTCGCGGACGGTGAGCGCGTCCCGGAGCTTCTCCTCGTCGAGGGCGTCGGCCGGCCGCTCGCCGGCCGCGAAGACCGTGCCCGGCGCGCGTCCCATGAGCGAGGCGTGCGGGGCGCGGTGGTAGTGCTCGTCGAGGAAGGCGTAGAGCCGCACCTCGACGTCGTGGAGCGAGCCGAGCGAGCCGAGGTGGTCGAGGCAGCCCTCGCGCAGCGTGCGCCAGAAGCGCTCCATCTTCCCGCGGGCCGGCGCGTCGTAGGGCCTCGCATGCAGGAGCGAGATGCCGAGCCGGGCGCAGGCGGTGCGGAGGATCTCGCCGACGTAGGTCGAGCCGTTGTCGAGGTAGAGCACGTCGGGCGGCCCGTGCCGGCGCAGCGCGCGGACGAGGATCTCGAGCATGTCGGTCTCGCGCTCGGTGTGGCGCGCCTCGATCGCGACGATGAAGCGGCTCGCGTCGTCGAGGAGCGCGTGAATCCGCAGCGGCCTCGACTTGCCGTCGATCGTGAGCGCTGGGCCGTGGCAGACGTCGGCGTGCCAGAGCGCGCCGGGGCTCGCTGCTTCCCAGCGGAGCCGCGTCTTCTGGCCGCCGCCCTCGCGCATCGGCACGCGGTCGAGGCCGTGCGCGACGTAGAGCCGGCGCACCGTGGCCTGCGAGACGGCGCCCTCGGCAAGCCGGCCGTCGGCGACGAGCGTCCGCAGGATGAGCGGCACTGAGGCGGAGCGGTGCTCCTTGCGGACGTCGAGGAGGAGCTGGCGCTGCTCGGCGGAGAGCTCCTTGGCGTGGCCCTGGTCGCTGCGCGGCGCGGGCCGGAGCGCCGCGAGGCCGCCCGACCGGTAGGCGTAGTACCAGCGCTCGAGCGTCGCGACCGAGTACCGCCGCGTGGTTTCGACGCCGGGCGCCCGGAAGCGCTCCTCGGAGAGGACGCGGAAGGCGGCGCGCAGCTCACCGTGGTCGAGCTCCTTGCGCGTGAGCGCGCCGACGATCTCGCTGCGGAAGATCGCGACCGCCTCGGCGTGGTCCTTCGGCGCGAGCGGCGGGGTCTTGGGGATCGGCGGCGGCGCCGCCGGGGTGGACTCGTCCATCTCTGCTCCTCGTCATCGCCTCGCCGGAAGTGGCGAGGGCGAGCGAGGAGCAGTGCCCGGCGGCCGGGGCGCCGCAGAGGGATCCTCGGTGGTGGGATCGCCTCTGCCCGCGTCGCCGCCGCGATGGACCTCGGGCTACATGCTCGCCCCGATGAACGCGGCCGACTCGATGCCGAGCCCTCGCGCGCCCGGTACGTACGCCGCGAGCGTCGTCGCCGCTCGCGCCGCGACGTGGCGCAGCGTCGCGTCCGCGGGAAGCGCGCGGACCATCGGGAAGAGCCGCCCGGCGCGCACGGCACGCGACCACCGACGCAGGCTCGCCCAGCCCGCCGCCGCGGTCGCACCGACGATCCGGAGCGGGCTCACCCGCCGGCGGACCTCGGCCGGCGCGAGCCCCGCGACGCCATAGAGCGCGAGCGCCAGCGCGATCGCGCTCGCCGAGTAGAGCCGTCGCAGGACGACACCGCGGGGAACGACCACGATGACGGCGCCGCAAGGCTGGCACTGGTAGCGCCGGACCAGGATCCCGATCAGCGCCGGGGCGGCGCCCAGCTCGACCGGCCCCCACTGGTGCCGGTCGCGCAGTCCGTGGCCGTGCAGGCCGAGAGGCTCCCCCGCCGGCCGCCCGGGGGCGGCGCAGACCGGGCAGCGCCCGGGGCGCACCGCGTCCACCCCCGGCGGCCTCGCCAGCCAGGTCTTGACGTCGAGCTCAGCTTGTACGACTCGAATGTCGCTCCGGTCGCCTGCCGACACAGGCCCGGGGCACGACGGGGGGCGTGCGCTAACACGCTCCCCGTCACCCGTTTCCGGGGCCGGCGACGCGCCGGTGCCCCCTCCTCGGCGGCGTCGATACCATCACCGAAGGTGAGCGCCAGTTTCCGCCCTAAGCGATGCCCGTCGCGGCGCTGGCCCGCCACTCTCCATCATGCTGCACGCGCGAGATCGGGCGCCGACCCGTCATCGGAGCTGCGCGGCAA
>DASSSJ010000151.1:0-2548 GCA_035708485.1 Anaeromyxobacter sp.
TGGGGCGCCCGGACCGCTTCCTCCACGTCATGCCGCTCTTCGGCACGCCCAACTGGCCGCGCTCCCTGCTCACCTGGGACGCGCTCGTGCTGAACGGCTACCTGGCGGTGAACCTCGTCCTCGTCTCGTACCTGCTCTACAAGACCTACCGGGGCGAGCAATACGACAAGCGGATCTTCCTGCCGCTCGTGCTCCTCTCGATCCCGGTCGCGATCTCGACCCACACCGTCACGGCGTTCCTCTACAACGGCATGGCGGCGCGGCCCTACTGGAACGCGTCGATCCTGGCGCCCCGGTTCATCGCCTCGGCGTTCTGCTCGGGCCCGGCGGTGATGATCATCCTGTTCCAGGTGCTGCGCCGGACGAACGGGCTGCCGATCAAGGACGAGGCGATCTGGAAGATCGCGGAGCTGATGTCCTACGCGATGTTCCTGAACCTGTTCCTCCTCGGCGCGGAGCTGTTCAAGGAGTACTACTCGGCGACCGAGCACCTGCTCTACACCGAGTACCTGTGGACGGGCATCGGCGAGCACCGCACGCTCGTGCCGTACGCCTGGTTCTCCTTGTTCTGCAGCGTCGTCGCCTTCGTGCTCTTCCTCGTGCCGCGCACGCGCCGGAACTTCCGCACCCTGAACCTCGGCTGCCTGCTCATCTGGATGGGCGTCTACATCGAGAAGGGGATGGGGCTCATCATCCCCGGGATGACGCCCGACACGCTCGGCCAGATCTACGAGTACAAGCCGACGCTCACCGAGTGGGGCATCGCCGCGGGCGTGTTCGGCACGGGCTTCCTCGTGTTCACGCTGCTCGTGAAGATCGCGGTGCCGATCCTCATGGGCACGTTCCGCGCCGAGGGCGCGGCGACCCCGGCCCCCCACGACGAGCCGCAGGCGCGGGTCGCCGCCCACTAGCACCGTCGGTCATCACCCCGAAGGGTCGCCCCGCGCCGCGACGCCGGCGCGCACGGGCGCGCGCGGTACCATTGCGGCTCCACCGCTCGCCGCTCGAAAGGAAGGGACCCATGACGCGCACGCTCGTCGCCATCGCCGCCCTCGCGCTCGCCGGCACCGCGGTCGCCGCGGAGGGCGCCGCGGGGATCTACGCCGCGCGCTGCAACGCCTGCCACGGCAAGGACGGGAAGGGCACCGCGGTGGGGAAGAAGATGGGCGCGCCGGATCTCACCGCGCTCGGCAAGGGCGAGGCGGAGATCGCCTTCACGATCGCGAACGGCAAGGGGAAGATGACGCCGTTCAGGGACAAGCTTTCCGAGGCGGACATCCAGGCGCTCGCGAAGTTCGTGAAGGGCGGGCTCAAGTAGCGGGCCGGACGAACCTGTCCATCCAGGCGTCGCCGAAGACGACGCGGGCGGCGTGCAGGTTGTGGGCCTTGCAGAGGACCCGCACGTTCTCGAAGGTCGATGGGCCCCCGAGCGCGCGCGGTCGGACGTGGTCGAGCTCGAGGCGGGTGGTCGAGCCGCAGATGCCGCCCGACTCGAGCGGGAACTCGCAGCGGCCGCCGGCGCGCTTCCAGACCGCCCGCTTCACGTGGGCGGGGATGTGGTCGGGGTCGGCCGACGGCGGCGGGGTCTTCCGCGGCTTCTCGACGAGGCCCTTCCGCTTCGCGTAGGCGTCGAGGACGAGGTCGAGGCCGGCCTCGAGGATCTCCTCGAGCTCGGCCCCCGGGTGGGAATGCGATAGCGCCGCCCGCGCCGCCTCGAGCTTCTCGCGGAAGCGGCGCGACACCGTGGCGTGGAGCCGCCACAGGTCGGCGGTCATCGGCTCGACGGTCGACCGCGGTGCGCAAGGGGCGGGAGCGCTCGCGGCCCGGCCGGGCGTTTCATCCGGTTGAAACAGGTGCGCCGGCGTGTCGCTCGGGGTCGCCGCTGCGATGGGCGTTTCATCCGGATGAAACGGCTCCGGCGAGGGCACCGGCGTCAGAGCCGTGACGACGGTCCGGTGCGGAGCTGCCGCCATCGGCTTGATCTCGGCCGAGACCACCTTCGCTTCCCGCTTCGACGCGTGGAAGAAGCGCGGAAGCACCTCGCCGACGTTCTCGGGGGTGAGGACCTTCCCCAGCTCGACGATGCTGGTGATGCACAGGCGGCCGTCCCGGAGGGGCTCGACGATCTCGGGGAATCGCTGGATGAGCGAGGCGGCGGTCTTCCGGTAGTGGGCGGCCCCCGCCGAGAGGCCGAGCTCGCGGTGCAGGAAGTAGAAGAGGCTCGCGTGGCCGAGCGACGCCCATAGCCGCTGCCGGTCGAAGTCGGCGAGCGCCAGGAGAAAGTCCGCCATCGCGTGGTGCTCGCGGCGGAGGAGGTCGGCGAGGCGGGCGGTGAACTCTCGTGCGTTCGTCATGCGCGGAGTATCGCGCCGGGATTTCCGGCATCGCCAAACGCACGCATTCGCGCGTGGGAACGAGGAATCGGAGCGGGAGCGCGAAATGACCCGGAGCGCCTCCGCGCCCAGGATCACGAGCGCTGCGACGTGTGAACGGCGTTCCCGCACGAGGCGCGCCGCGCGAGCGCGATTCGCGCGAGAGTGCGTCAAGC
>DASSSJ010000152.1:0-20702 GCA_035708485.1 Anaeromyxobacter sp.
CGAGGGGAGGGAGAGCATGGCGCGCATGATACCGGGCCACGGACTTCTCCCCTAGTGCTCCGACCCAGGCGCTAGATCCGTCCCTCCCGCTCTTGCTCGCGCTCGATGGACTCGAAGAGCGCCCGGAAGTTCCCCGCGCCGAAGCCCTGGTCGCCCTTGCGCTGGATGATCTCGAAGAAGAACGGCCCCGCCTCCGGCTCGTGGTAGAGCCCCGCGGCGTCGCGCAGGAAGATCTGGAGCAGGTACGAGCCCGGGCCTGCGCCGTCCACCAGGATCTCGAGCCGGCGCAGGTCCTCGATCGGCTCCTCGAGGCGGCCGACGCCGGTGGCCTCGAGCCGCTCCGGGAGCGCGTCGTAGTACGACCCGGGCGTCGGCATGAACTCGACGCCGCGGGCGCGCAGGCCGCGCACGGCGGCGAGGATGTCCGCCACGGTGAGCGCCGCGTGCTGGATGCCGTCGCCGCGGTGGTCCTCGTTGAAGACGTTGATCTGCGACGACTTGAACGCCGGGCGCCACGGCTCGTTGTTCGCGAACTTCACGCCCGAGCGCGGGTCGCGCATGACGACCGAGCGGAGGCCCGACCCCTTCTGCGCCTCGATCGCGGCGCGCCGCGCCTCGGCCGCGTCCTTCGTGTGGAACTGGACCTCCCAGAACTCCTCCAGCCCGAGCACGTGCTCCATCCAGAGGAGCGCCGGCTTCATCGTCTGGAAGTTCGAGGTGAGGTGGTCGATCTGGCCGAACCCGAACGCGTTCGCGCCGCCGCGCGGCTCCGGGTGCGCCACGAGGCCGGGGTAGCTCCCGAGGTAGCCGCGCCGCTCCACGAAGCGGAAGGTGGTGTCGCCGAGCGGGGTCGTGACGTTGAACGTCCGGAGCGTCCCGCCCTCGTCGCGGTGTTCCTGGACGTCCGTGATCGGCGTGCCGCCCCGCTCCTCGACCAGGCGGAAGCAGCGCTCCGCGTCCTCCACCTCGAACACGACGGTCCCCACGCCGTCGGGGTGCTTGCGCAGGTACCGCCACGCGCGCCCGCCCTCGCCGCGCGGCTGCGAGCAGACGACGCGGACGCCGCCCGCCTCGAAGACCGCGCTCCGCTGGCGGCCCTCGCGCTCGAGCTCGGGCCCGCTGGCGGCGACCTCGGCGAAGTCGAGCCGCTCCGTGTAGAAGCGGCGGCTCCGCTCGAGGTCGTGGACGTAGTAGTGCAGCCCCTCGATCCGGACGAGCCCGATGGGCTCGAGCGACGTCGTTCCGGTCACGGTGCCCTCCTCTCCGGCGGCGGCGCGTCCGGTTGCCGGTCCGGGTGTGCCGCCTGGAACGGCGCGAGCGCGGCGCAGGCCTCCTCGACGCGGCGGAGCGTCGGGTACGGCTCGAGGTCCACGCCGTAGCGGCGCGCGTTGTAGAGCTGCGGGACGAGGTAGCAGTCGGCGAGGCCGGGGGCGTCGCCGTGGCAGAAGCGGCCCGCCCCGTCGGCGACGGCGCGCTCCAGCGCCTCGAGCCCGCGCGCGATGAACGACCGCGCCCACTCCTTCTCCCAGCCCGGCACCTTCTCGCGGAGCGTGCGGAGCACGATCGCGTTCTGCATCGGCTGGATCCCCGAGTTCACGTGCTCGGCGAGCGCGCGCACGCGGGCGCGGCCGTCGAGGTCCGCGGGGAGGAGCGGCAGGTCGGGGAACCGCTCGTCGAGCCACTCCAGGATCGCCATCGACTGCGGGAGGCGGAGGGTGCGCCCGTCCTCGACGACCTCGAGCACCGGCACCTGCATCATGGGGTTCCGCGCGCGGTGCGCGTCGCCGAACTGCTCCTGCGCGAGGAGGTTCACCGGCACGAGCTCGTGCGGGAGCAACTTGAGATTGAGCCCGATCCGGACGCGCCACGTGGAGGACGACCGCCAGTAGCCGTAGAGGCGAAGGGTCATGCCGGCACCACCCGCTGCGCGATGGTGCCGAACAGGTCGCGGCCCGCGGCGTCGCGCATGTCGATCTCGACCGTGTCGCCCCACTCGAGGAAGCGCGTGCGCGCCTCGCCGCCGTCGATGAGCTCGAGGGCGCGCTGCTCGGCGATGCACGTCCATCCGCGCGCGCGGTCCTCGTTGGAGAGCGTGCCGCTCCCCAGGATGGTCCCGGCGGTGAACCCGCGCGTCCGCGCCACGTGCTCCACGAGCTGGGGGAAGGAGAAGTGCATCTCGGACCCGGAGACGTCGCCGACCTGCCGGCCGTTCCAGCGCACCGCGATGCGCAGGTGCACGCGCCCGTCGCGCCAGGCGTCGCCGAGCTCGTCCGGCGTCAGCGCGAACGGCGAGAACGCGGTCGCGGGCTTCGACTGGAAGAAGCCGAAGCCCTTCGCGAGCTCGCCCGGGACGAGGTTCCGGTAGGTGAGGTCGTTCGCGAGGCAGAGGAGGCGGACGTGGCGCCCCGCGTCCCCGGCGCGGACGCCGCGCGGGACGTCGCCGAGGATCGCGCAGACCTCGCCCTCGAAGTCGAGCCCCCACGCCGGATCGGGGAGGGGAATGTCCTCGGTCGGCGCGAGGAGGACCCCCGAGCCGCCCTGGTAGACGAGGGGATCGGTCTCGAGCGTCGACGGCGGCTCCGCGCCGCGCGCGCGGCGGACGCGGCGCACGTGGGACAGGAACGCCGAGCCGTCCACCCACTCGTAAGCCCGCGGGAGCGGCGAGTGGAGCGTCCGGACGTCGAGGGGCGCCCCGACCCTGCCCTCGTCGAGCGAGCGGGAGAGGGCGCGGAGCGCGGGCTCGCACGCGTCCCAGCGGTCCAGCGCGTCCTGGAGCGACGGCGCGACGCCGGACGCGTCCGCCGCGGCCCCGCCGTCCCGGCGGACCACGAGGAGGCGCCCGTCCCGGCTCCCGTCGCGTGCGGTCGCGAGCCGCATCCGCGGGAGGTGTAACGGCGGCGCGGGCGCGCGGCGAGCGCGCTTCGAGGGCGCCGGCGCACCCGCACGGGTCCGGCGCGTTGCGTCCCGCCGAGGCCGCCCGCTATGAACGGGCGGTGGCCGGGCCGACCCTCTCGCTGCACGGCACCATCGCGGAGCTCGGCGCCGGCGAGTGGGACGCGCTCCTCGCCCACGAGCCCGCCGCGGCGAGCCCGTTCGTGCGGCACGCGTTCCTGTCGGCGCTCGAGGAGAGCGGGTCGGCGTCGCGCCGGACCGGCTGGTCGCCGCGGCACCTGGCGGTCCGGCGGAGCGGGACGCTCGTCGCCGCGGCGCCCGCGTGGGTGCGCAACGGCTCCGACGGCGACTTCTCCCGCGACTGGGACATCGCGGCGGCGGCGGCGCGCGCCGGGGTGGGGTACTACCCGAAGCTCCTCCTCGGCGTGCCGTTCTCGCCCGTGACCGGCCGGCGCGTCCTGGTCGCGGCCGGCGAGGACCGGGATGCGCTCGCCGCGGCGGTCCTGGAGCGCGCGCTCGCGGTCGTGCGCGAGGAGGGGCTCGGGGCGCTCGAGGTGATCTTCCCGCGCGCGGACGAGGCGCGCGCGCTGGAGGCGCTCGGGCTCGCCGTGCGGGTGGACTTCCAGTACCACTGGCGGAACGAGGGCTACCGCACGCCCGACGACTTCCTGGCCCGCTTCGCGTCGAAGCGCAGGAACGCCATCCGGCGCGAGCGCGCCGCGCCGGGGCGGCAGGGGATCGCGATCCGCACCGTGCGCGGCGAGGAGCTCGCGCGCGATCCCGCCGCCTGGGCGCGCGACGTCTTCGCCCTCCACCGCGCCTCCACCGACCGGATGGCCTGGGGGATGCGCTGGGTGAACCGCAGGTTCTACGAGCGCGTGTTCGCGGCGATGCCGGAGGCGGCCGAGGTGGTCGAGGCGCGGCGGGAGGGGAGCCTCGTCGCGATGGCGTTCAACCTCGCCTCGCGCGAGCGGCTCTACGGCCGCTACTGGGGCGCCGTCGAGGACCACCCGTTCCTGCACTTCAACGTCGCGCTCTACCACTCGATCGACGAGTGCATCCGCCGCGGCGTCCAGGTGTTCGAGGGCGGCGCGGGCGGCGAGCACAAGCTCGCGCGCGGCTTCGAGCCCGCCGAGACGTTCACCGCCTTCCGCCTCGCGGACCGCCGCCTCGACGCCGCCGTGCGCCGGCACCTCGCCGAGGAGCGCGGCGCGCGCGAGGAGGCGGTGCGCCGCTGGCGGGAGGACCACCCGCGGCTCGGCGGATGATCGTGGCGCCGCCACGCCGGACGAGGCTATCCGCGCGCCGCCCCGGGCGCCGGGGCGGCGGGGAGCGTCGCCTCCGGCTCGCCGGTCGCGGCGAACATCACGCCGAGGCGGAGGGCGATGGCGGCGAGGGCGAGGCCCGCCACCGCGGCGGGGAGCGAGGTGCCGAAGGCGACCCCGGCGAGGCCGCCGGCCGCGAACACGGCCGGGTGCAGGAGCGCCGGAGCGGAGAGGGACGCGCGGGGCGACGGAGCGTTCATGGTCCGCCAACTAGCGCCGGAGGCATGTATGCCGCAAATGAAGAGTTTCGATGGAAGCCATTCCAGAATAGAATAGCGCGATGGACCTCCGCTCGCTCGCGGCCTTCGTCGAAGTGGTGCGCCGCGGCGGGTTCTCGCGCGCGGGCGCCGCCCTCCACCTGACGCAGCCCACGATCAGCAAGGCGGTGAGGTCGCTCGAGGACGAGCTGGGACAGGCCCTGCTCGTGCGGGAGGGGCGCCGCGTGCGGGTCACCGACGCGGGCCGCGTCGCGTTCGACCGGGCCCAGGCGATCCTGGCCGCGCTCCACGCGCTCGAGGACGAGGTGGCCGAGGTCGGCGCGGTGCGCCGCGGGCACCTGCGGCTCGGCATCCCGCCGATGGTCGGCGGCGCGTTCTTCCCGCCGGTGCTGGCCGACTTCCGGGCCGCGTACCCGGGGGTGACGCTCGAGCTCCGGGAGGTCGGCGCGCGCCGCATCGAGGCCCTCGTGCTCGAGGGCGAGGTCGAGGCGGGGGCGACCGTCCTCCCCACCGATCCGGACGCGTTCGAGACGCTGCCGCTCATGGGCGACGTGCTGCGCGCCGTGGTGCACCCGCGGAGCGCCCTCGCGCGGCGGCGGCAGATCGCGCTGCGGGACCTCGAGCGCGTGCCGTTCGTGCTCTACCGCGAGGACTTCGCGCTGCACGCGCACATCCTCGAGGCGTGCCGGCGGGAGGGGTTCAGCCCGAAGGTGGCGAGCGAGAGCTCGCAGTGGGACTTCATGGCCGCGATGGTGGCGGCCGACGTGGGCGTCGCGCTGCTGCCCCTGACCATCTGTCGCCGGCTCGCCCCGATCGCCGAGGTGAAGGTGCTGCCGCTCGTCGAGCCGGAGCTGCGCTGGGATCTCGCGCTCGTCTGGAAGAAGGGACGCCAGCTGCCGCCCGCGGGGCGCGCCTTCGTCGAGGTGGTCCGCCGCCACGCGAAGGGCGGCGCGCGCCCGGCCTGATGACGTCAGCGTGCAGTCGACTCGAGCCCCGAGCCCGAGCCCCAGCCCGAGTCCGAGCCCGGTCTGGTCTGCGGGCTCGGGCTCGGGCTCGTTCACGGGCTCGACCCAAGCGAGCAGCGCAAGTGATGGCGCCACTCGGTTGGCCCGATGCCTAGTGTGCGTCCGCTGCGCGCCGCGCCGCCCACCGGAGGACCAGCTCCCGCCTCCACACCGCGCCCCCGTGCGCGGCGGCGAGCGCGCGGGCGCCGGCGAGCACCTCCGCGAGCTTCCGCGGCCCGAGCGCGGGGCCCACGTACGAGAGCGAGCGCAGCACCGCGTCGAGCCGCCCGGGCTCGAGCGCCACCTCGTCGTCGAGCCGCTCCTCCGCGGGCGCGCCGAGCCCGGCGACGGAGAACAGGAGCCCGACCGGCGGCGCCACCCGCCGCGCCTTCGGGTTCGCGCGCGCGAGGAGCGCCGAGACCGCGCGGAGGAACGGCGTCGCGGCGAGCCGCGGCTCGACCACCGCGAGCGCGCCCGCCGGCGCGAGCAGCCGCGCGATCTCGCGCCCGGCGCGGTCGGGGTCCACCCACTGCGCGGCGTCGGCGAGGAGGACGAGGTCGAACGCGCCCGCGGGGAGGCCGGTCTCCTCGGCGGCGGCGTGGACCGCCGTCACGGCGAGGCCGCGCGCGTCCTCCTCGAGGACGTCGAGCATCGCGCGCGCGGGCTCGACCGCGTCCACGCGGGCGCCGAGCCGCGCGAGCGGCACGGCGAGGTGGCCGGTGCCCGCGCCGAGGTCGGCGACGCGGGCGCCGGGGCCGCCCGCGACCGCGAGGATCCGCGCGGCGAGCGCGGCCGGGTACGCGGGCCGGGCGCGGTAGTCGCGGGCGAGCCGGTTGAAGACCCAGCGCGAGGGGTCCGACGGCTTCGCTCCGCGGCGCGCCACCTCGTTCCCCCCCCCCGCCGCGACCCTCCGCGCCGATCCCGGCGAGGGGCTACATCCGGTACTCGAGGCCGAAGACCGCGTACAGGTTCACGTAGTCCCAGTCGATGTCCGAGCCGGGCGGCGTGTAGTCCGGGTAGTTCGTGCGGCGGTCGGTGTACTCGACGACGGCGCGGGCGGTGAGGTCGTCGCGCAGCCGGTAGCCCAGCTCGCCCGTGACCCGGAACATGGAGCTCTCGCGGCGGGTGCCGTAGTCGAGCCGGCCCGGCGCCGTGCCGTTCGGCCCGTACGTCCGGAACCAACCTTCGTACTGCGCCGTGGCGGCGAGCCGCTTCGTCAGCTCGAGCCGCGCGGCGACGTGCGGGTGGTGCTCCGTGTACGAGTAGTAGCCCTCCCAGGTGTCCTCCTGGAACTCGATGCCGTAGCCGAGCGACAGCTCGAGCACGCCGCCGAGGAGATCGCGGAGCTCGAGCTCGCCCGAGGGAGTCCAGAGGTTGGTCACCTGGAGCGGGTTCGGGTTCGCCGGGAAGTTGATGCTGCCCGTGAGGGCGTCGCGGGAGACGAGCTCCTGCTCGCTGCGGCGCGCCCAGTCGAGGCGGAGCGCGAGCGCCCACGCGCGCTGGGTGTACCGCCAGTGGAGGTCGAGCTCGTGCCGTCTGTTGTCGCGCGGCGTGAGGTGCCCCGGGGTCAGGTTCGGCTGGAAGTCGGGGTCGTGGGAGTAGTCCTGGGCGACGTAGCGGTACCGCGCGCGCAGGTGCTGGTGGGCGGCGGGCCTGGCGTAGAGCGCCGCGCCGCCGCGCACGGCGAGGTAGCTGTACCGATCGGTCGGCGCGAGCGCGCCCGTGATCGGGTCGCGCTGGTACTGGTCGGGCCAGTCGGGCGCCCAGCGCCCGTAGGCCCCCGCCTCGAGCCCGACGCGCAGCGCCTTCGACACGACGAACCAGGGCTCGAGATCGAGCCCGCCGGTCGTCTGCGAGAGCGTCGCCCCGAACGTCTGCCGGTGCGCGACCCGGAACGGGACGTCGAGCCACCAGCCCTCGCGGCGGAGTCTCGGGCTCGCCTTCGCCTCGATCACGGCGACGCCGCCCGAGTCGGTGCGGGTGCCCTCGCCGTCGAAGCCGCCGCCCCATGTGGCGAGCTCGAGCCGGACGTTCGAGCGGACGTCCTTCGGCGAATCCTTCACGACGTCCTGGGCGCGCGCGGGCGCCCCGCACAGCAGCGCGGCCGCGACCGCGGCGGCGAGGGGAAGACGGATCATGAGTTCTCCTTCGGTGAATGGGGAGCGGCGCTCCCCGGCGGTTGCCGGAGGCCGCTCACGGCGCCTCCGTCTTCGTGGCGCGGACCACCGGCCGCGCCGCGGCGCAGCGAACGCCGAGCGCCTGGACGCTCGGATCCTCCGGGGCCTCGGCGCGGAGCTGGCGCGCGCGCTCCTCGCACCCGCGGCGATCGCCCTCGGCGGCGAGCACCGCCGCGAGCGTCGCGCGCGCGTCGACGTCGGCCGGCGCGAGCTCGAGCGCCTCGGCGATCCCGGCCCGCGCCGCGGCGACGTTCCCCTCGGCGAGGTCGAGCTCGGCGCGGGCGACGCGCGTCGGGACGTGATCGGGGTCGAGCTCGGACGCCCTGGCGAGCGCGGCGCGCGCCTCGCCGGGCCGCCCGGCCGCGACGAGGGAGAGCGCGAGGTTGTACCAGGCCGACACGTACCGCGGCGAGCGCTCGAGGAGCGCGCGGTAGGCGGCGATCGCCTCCTCGACGCGCCCCGCGCGGCGGTACGCGACGCCGAGCGAGAGCTCGGCGGCGTCGTAGCCCTTTCGCGCCGCCGCCGCCCGCTTCAGGTCCTCGATGGCGTCGAGGGTGCGCCCCTGCTGCGAGCGGAGCTGCCCGCGGGCGAGCCAGGCGGAGGCGTAGCCCGGGTCGATCTCGAGCGCCTTCCCGTACGCCGCCTCCGCCTTCGCGGCGTCGCCCGCCGCCTCGTGGAGCTTGCCGAGGTTGAGCCACGCCGCGCCGTACCCGGGCCGGATCGCGATGGCCTTCTCGTACGACGCCTGCGCCGCCGCCCGGTTCCCGGCGCCCTTCTCCAGGTTGCCGAGGTTCAGGTACGCCTCCGGGTAGTCCCCCCGCGCGACCTCGATCGCCTTGCGGTAGGCGCGGCGCGCCTCGTCGTCACGGCCGTCGCGGTCCGCCGCGAGCGCGGCGAGGAAGTGGTGCTCCGGCACCTGCGGCGCGTCCGCGACGAGCCGCTCGGCCTCGCGGCGCGCGCGCGTGACGTCGCGGGTCTGGAGCGACAGGCGGATCATGCGGCGGCGGGCGTACCGGTACGACGGGTCGAGGCGGAGCGCGCGGTCGTACGCCTCCGCCGCGCCGGGGAGGTCGCCCGCGCGCTCGCGGGCGCGCCCGAGCGTCGCCCACACCGGCGGGACGTCGGGCGCCATCTCCGTGGCGCGCGCGAGCACCGCGACGGCGCGCTGCACGTCCTCGGCCGCGTCCGAGGAGAGCCAGGCGCGCGCGACGCCGAGCCTCACCTCCGCCCGGGCGGGCGCGAAGAGCACCGCGCGGTCGAACGCGGCCGCCGCGTCGGCCCGCCGCCCGGCGGCGAGGTACGCGGCGCCGAGCGCGACGAGCGCGCGAGCGCGGTCCTCGTTGGAGCCCGCCTGCGCCGCGGGCTCGAGCAGCGCGACGGCGCCGGCGACGTCGCCCCGGCGGCGGAGCAGCGTGCCGAGGGCGATCTGCGCGTCGCCGAACCCCGGCCGGAGCGCGAGCGCCCGGCGCAGCTCGCGCTCGGCGCCGGCGTCGTCGTCGAGCCGGCCGCGCGCGATCCCGAGCCGGAGCGCGGTCCACGGGCTCGCGGCGAGCGCGTCCGCCCGCTCGAGGTGCGGGAGCGCGCGCTCCGGCGCGCCGTCCGCGAGGAGCAGCGCCCCGAGCTCCGCCTCGAGCGCGGCGGCGCCGGGGCGCTCCGCGAGCGCCTTCTCGTACAGCGGGACGGCGACGTCGAGCTGGGCGCGGCGGGCGGCGCGCCGCGCGCGCGCGTGCGTCTCGGAGACGGGCGGCGACTCGGCGGCCGCCGGCGCGGGCCCCTCCTCCTCGTCGCCGATCCCGCCCGCCCCGTCCGAGATGGCGATCCGGATCGGCGCGTTCCCGCGCCGCGCCGCGTACCCCTCGAGCGCGAGCGCCCCCGCGAGCAGGAGCGCGAGGCCCAGGAGCATCGGCCAGAGCCGGTCCAGCACGAGCCGGCTCACGGCGCCGCCTCCGCGCGCGCGAGCGCCGGGCCGAGGCCGCGCCCGTTCACGTTCTGGATCTCGAGCCCCGGCCGTGCGTTGATCTCGAGGACCATCGGGCCCTTCTCGCGGTCGACGACGACGTCCACGCCGAGGTAGCCGAGCGGCACCGCGAGCGCGGCGCGGCAGGCCACGTCGAGGATCGACGGCCACGACGGGAGCTCGATCCCGAGGAGCGGCGCGCCCGATTCCGGGTGACGCTCCACGGCGCGGCCGCGGTGCAGCGCGCGGAACGTGCGGCCGGTGTCGAGGTCCACCGCGATCCCGAGGCCGCCCTGGTGGAGGTTCGCGCGGCCGCCGGACTCGGCCGTCGGCACGCGGATCATCGACATCACCGGCCGGCCGCGGAGGACGATGACCCGCACGTCGCAGAGGCCGTCCGCCCAGAGCGCGGCGAAGACCGCGTGGGGCTCGACGCGCTCCTCGGCGAACGCCCGGTCCTCCAGCTGGTTCGAGTGGACCCCGAACACGACGTCGGCGAGGTGGCGCGAGAGCCCGAGCGGCGTCAGCTCGCCGCCCCCCGCCTTGCGCCAGGCCTCGCGCTCGGCGTCCCACTCGCCGGCGACGAGGATCCCGCCGCCGCCCGAGCCGTTCGAGGGCTTCGCGACGAAGCGCGACCGCCCCCGCAGCGTCTCGACCGCGGCGGGCACGGCGTAGAGGCCGTCGCACACCACGAGCGTCTCCGGCGTGGGGACGCCCTTCGCGCGGAAGGCCTCCTTCGCGAGCAGCTTGTCGTCGGCCCACGGGTAGTTCCGGCGCGGGTTGTTCGGGTACACGAGCCCGAGGTTCCGGCGGTTGATCCCGTAGACCGCGCCGCGCCGGGCGAGGAGCGCGCGCACGCGAGCGCGGAGCGGGCCGCCCGCGCTCACGCCGCCCCTCCGCCGAGGAGCCCGCGGAAGCGGCGGTACTCCGAGAGCCGCATGCCGACCCAGCGCCCGAGGTAGACGTTCGCGGCGAGGACGAGGAAGAGCACCTCCGGGAACCCGATCACCAGCACCTGCAGCGCGAGCGAGTTCATCACCACGAAGCAGGCGAGCATCACCACGAGCGTCCCGGCGAGCTCCTTCCCCGCCACCTTCGGCCCGTGCTCCGTGAGCGAGAGGTAGAACCGCTCGGCGCAGATCGCGAGCACGGCGATCGGGAACAGCGTCACCCGGGTCAGCTCGGCGAGCCCGAGCTCCTCCGCGAGCATCGTCGTCGTGAGGAGCGTGAAGACCACCGCGGCGAGCAGGATCGCGAGCGTGGGCGAGTGGAGCAGCTCGAGCCACGAGACGGCGCCCCGCACGGTCGCGACGACGGCGACGACGACGAGCACCGCGACGACGCCCCACCGGGCGCCGGTCTGCCCGGCGGCGGCGGCGATGAGGGCCGGGAGGAACGTCCCGAAGGTCGGCATCCCCACCACGTTCCGGAAGAGCACGGTCAGGAGCGCGCCGACCGGCAGCATCAGGATGGTGCGCAGGAGCGAGAACGGGAGCTTCAGCCGGTCGAAGAGGCCCCAGACGTTGAAGAGCGTGAACGACGCCTTGGCCCTCGGCGACGGCACGAGCTCGGAGCGGATGTCGAACCGGTACTGGAAGTTCACGTCCGACGTGTGGCGGAACAGCGTCTCGTCGCCGTAGTAGAGCGTGAGGTACCGCTCCGGGATCGAGGCGAAGTGGCGGTTCGTCGGACAGAACGGGACCCAGTGGCCGGCGACGTACGCCTCCACCCACTGGTGCGACGTGCGCTTCGAGCCGCTCTCGAGGATGAGGCCGCCGACGAGCCGCGACGGGATCCCGGCGGCGCGGGCGAGCGCGACGAAGAGCCGGCTCTTGCCGTTGCAGGACGCCTCGCCGAGCCGGAGGGCGGTGAGCGCATCGGTCGTGCCCTTGAAGGGCTTCGGCGCGAGCCCGGCGGTGAGGTCGTAGATCTTCCGGAGCCGCTCCACGAGCGAGCCCCGGTCCCCCCCGATCCGCGCGAGCGTCGAGGCGATCTCGGGCGCGTCGACCTGGATCTCCTTCTCGGGCCGGAGCCAGGCGGCCGCCGAGGCCGGGTACGACCCGGGGACCTCGAGGTCGTCCGGGAGCGCGTACACGACCCGGTGCGGCAGGACGCGGAAGGTGTGCCGGATGCTCGCGCCGTCCGGCACCTCCGCGCCCGCCCAGGTCGCGACGCGGTTCGGGCCGTCCACCGCCTGCGAGAGGTGGAGCCCCGAGGTGACGTCGCGCTCCTCCGAGATCGCCTGGCGCGCGTCGCTCGCGGGCAGGAACGTGCGGACGCGCACGTCGCCGCCGTGGCCGTCGAGGTCGAGCGCGTACGTGACCTCGTACTGGCGGACCGGGAGCACGTCGGAGAGCGCGTACCCGAGCGCCCGCACCTTGTAGCCCATGAGCGCGAGCGTCCCGAGGACGAGCGCGGCGACCGTCAGGCGGGCGAGGTGTCGGTGGTCGAGTCGCATCCGTTGCGCCGCGTGAAGCAACGCCCCCCGCGCGGGGGGGGCGTGCGCGGATCATCCGGGACGGGCGTAGCACGGTCAACCCCGGATGCGCCTTGACCTCGGAGCGGCGCGCGCTCGCGTCCCCGCTCGGGTCGGTGTAGCAATGAGGGCGGAGGGACCCGTGATCCCCGAGGAGCTTCGCGCGGCGGCGCGGCGCGCGCTCGCGCTCTCCGACGAGGCGCTCGCCGCCGAGTGCGACGAGCGCTTCTTCACCGCGGGCGGCCCCGGCGGCCAGCACCGCAACAAGACCGAGAGCGGCGTCCGGCTCTCCCACCGGCCGACGGGCGTGGTGGTGACCGCGACCGAGCGGCGGAGCCAGGCGCAGAACCGCGGCGCCGCGCTCGAGCGGCTGCGCGCGCGCCTCGAGGCGCTCGCCAGACGCCCCAGGCCGCGGCGCGCGACGCGGCCCACGCGCGGCGCGCGGGAGCGTCGGCTCTCGGAGAAGCGGCGGCGCGGGGAGCGGAAGTCGCAGCGGAGGCGGCTCGACGACTAGGTCAGCGCGCGTGACGCGGGCGGCAGCGGCTCGACGATCCCGGCCGCGACGAGCCGGCCGATCCCCGCGCGCACCTCGTCGGGCGCGATGCCGGTCGTCTCGAGCGCCTCGCACAGGGCGCCGATGCCGAGCCGCTTCCCGGCGAGCTCCGAGAGGATCGCGCCGTCGGCGGGCGCGACGCCCCGGGGCGCGGCCCACGCGGCGAGGGCGGAGTCGAGCGCCGCGCGGCCGCTCGCGCGGGCGTCGCGGACCGCGGCGCGGTACGCGTCCTGCGCCGCCTCGCCGAGGGCGGAGACGGTGAACTTCTGGCCGCGAGGCCAGCGCTTCGTTCCGGTGGACGGTGTTCCGACGAGCATCGGGGAAGGCGGTTGTCCGCCGAATTCCGCGCGAAGTCAACCGGGATGCGCGCCGCGGTCGGGGCGCGCGCGCCCCGGAGGTGGCGCCGCGCCCTCGGGCGCAGCTCAGCACGCGTCGGCGCCGAGCCCCAGGTTGTAGGCGACGAGACCCTCGCGCCCGAGCACGCGCTGCACCTCGATGCGCAGCCCGGGCACGAGGTGGCGCAGGCGCGCCTCCGCCACGAACGAGATCCCGCCCGCCTCGATCACGGTGTCGCGCTCCGCGTCGGCCGTCTCGTCCAGAGACAGTTGGTAGGACCAGCCGCCTCAGCCCCGCCCGACGTGGATGCGGACGTGCCGCGCCTTCCCGCCCGCGTTCGCGAGCCCGAGCAGCATCGCGCGCGCGCGCGGCTCGATCGAGATCACCTCGGTCGGTACCGTGTCCTCGGCCATGCCGGGGTGGAGCCTGCCCGGTCCCGGAGGGTTCGCGCAAGCCGTCCGAAGTGGGGGTGGCGCGCGGCGGCCTGCGGCGGCATGGAAGCCGGGATGGCGCAACGCGCCGCGAAGCCGAGGGCCGCGCCGGGGTGGGGGCGGGCGCGGGTGCTCGCCATCGGCCACTCCACGAGGCCGATCGGCGAGTTCCTGGAGCTGCTCGAATCGGCGGGCGTGGCGACGCTCGCCGACGTCCGGACCATCCCCCGATCCCGCGCCAACCCGCAGTTCGACCAGGCGGCGCTCGCCCGCGCGCTCGAGCGGGCGGGCGTCGCCTACGCGCACCTGCCGCGGCTCGGCGGGCTCCGCCGCGCGCGCCGCGACTCGCCGAACGGCGGCTGGCGGAACGCGAGCTTCCGCGGCTACGCGGATCACATGCAGACGCCGGAGTTCGAGGAGGGGCTCTGCCAGCTGCGCGCGCTCGCCAAGACCGGCCCCGTCGCGATCATGTGCGCCGAGGCGGTGCCGTGGCGTTGCCACCGCTCGCTCGTGGCGGACGCGCTCCTCGCGCGCGGCGTCGTGGTCGAGCACGTGGTGGGGAAGGGGAAGACGCGGCCGCACCGCCTCACGCCGTTCGCCCGCGTGGAGGGGCGCAGCGTCACGTACCCACCGCCGCGGGGCGGTGCCGGCGCAGAAGCCGCCGGTGGATGACGAGCCCCACGATCGCGTTCAGCAGGATGAGCGCGTTGGTGACGACGAAGACCCAGTTCCGGACGAGCACGCTGTAGGCGGTGAAGCCGAGCGACGCCGCCGTCTGGCCGACGAACAGCCAGCGCGACACGCCCTCGCTCGTCCCCTCGCGCCACTGCTTGTGCACCTGCCGCGCGAGCGTCGCGAGGAGGACGGCGGACGAGGCCCAGCCGAGGAGCTCGGTCACGGCCTCACGGTGGCGCCGGGCGGCGGGCGCGGCACGGCGCGGTTGCGCCCCGCGCCGGCGTCGGGGACACTCGCGGCGCGGGGGCCCGCCCGCCGGAGGTCCCGTGATCGCCTCGCTCGCCGCCGTCCTGTCCCTCTCGCTCGCGGCGGTGACGCCGAAGGCGCCGCCCGCGAGGGGCGACGTCTCCGCGCTGGTCCAGCGCTGCGTCGCGGCGTACGGCGGGAAGGCCGCGCTCGCGAGGGCGGCCCGCTCGCGCGTCGAGGGGTCCGTCACCTCCGTCGTGCTGCACCCCGGCGAGACCGGCAAGATCGTGCGCGCGTTCGAGCGACCGGGCCGGCTCCGCGTCGAGATCGCGTACCCGGGCGACCCGCCGGAGGCGCGCGTGCTCGACGGCGGCAGGGGCTGGCGCAACGGCGAGGACGCGACGGGGCCGCGCCTCGACGCGATGGTGCTGCACGCCGCGCGGCTCGACCTGCCCGCGCTCCTCCACGCCTCGCTGGCGAAGCTGAGGGACGGCGGGGCGGCGATCGTGGGGGGCAGGAGGGTCCGCCTCCTCGCCGTCGAGCCCGCGCCCGGGCTGCTCGTCGAGGCGGCGATCGACCCCGCCACCGGCCGGATCCTCCGCTCGCGCGGCGCGTCCACCTCGGGGCCGACGCCGCTCGAGTTCGTCACGACCTACTCGCAGTTCGAGCAGGTGAAGGGCGTCCTCGTGCCGATGCGCGAGGAGAGCTGGGCGAACGGGAAGAGCACCGGCGTGACGAAGGTGCGGAAGGTGACGTTCCCGAGCGCGTTCCTGGAGGGGACGTTCCGGCCGTAGCCGCGCCTCCGCGGCCCTCTCCTCGCGCTGCGCGGGATCGGGTCCCCGTCCATGGGGCGGCGCTCGCTTGCGTTCATCCCGGGAACGAGCCCGCGCCCGAGGCTGCCGGGCTCGGGCTCGGGCTCGTGCACGGGCTCGGGTGCCGCCGTCAGGTCCCGATCCGGACGAGCGACAGCAGCGGGCGATCGGGGTCGTGTGGACCGGAGAGGTCGATCTCGCAGACGATCGCCCAGTCCGCCTCACCCGCCTCGTCCACGATCCGCTGCACCGCCTCCCAGCGGCGCGGGCCGAGCTCCTTCACGAACGTCTGGTGCGGGCGCCGCGCCGCGGGCGTCGTGTCGATCCGCGGGTGGGCCGCCCAGTAGGGCGCGAGCTCCGCCTCGAGCCGCGCCGCGGTCCAGTCCGTCCCCGGCGCGAGCGCGGCGACCGCGCCGTCGTGGTCCTTGCGCGCGAGCGCCACGAGGAGCGCGTGCAGCTCGTTCCGGATCCGCGCCGCGAACGCACGGGGGTCCGCCCACGCCGGCGGCGGCCCGAGCGCGGCGCGCGGGTCCGCCTGCGCGGCCGCCTGGTACGCCGGGTCGCGCAGCCGCTCCCACTCGTCGATGAGCGAGGAGTCCACGCCCCGGACCGTCGCGCGCAGGAACGTCACCACGTCCACGAGGTCGTCGTTGCGGTAGGTCTCGGGGACGGTCTGGACGAGCGTCTTGTAGGTCTCGGAGAGGTAGCGGAGCAGGAGGCCCTCCGAGCGCTGCAGCTCGTACTCGCGCACGTAGTCCGCGAAGGTCATGAACTTCTCGACCATCTCGCGGGCGATCGACTTCGGGCGGATGTTCTCCTGGCCGACCCACGGGTGCTTCTCGGCGAACTCGTTGAAGGTGGCGTAGACGAAGTCGCGGTTGGGCTTCGGGTACTCGACCTTCTCGAGCTCGGCCATCCGCTCGTCGTACTCCATGCCCCTCGCCTTCATCTCGGCGACGGCGAGGCCGCGGGCGCGGTCGAGCTGCTTCCACAGGATGACGTCGGGGTCCTCCAGGATCGACTCGACCATGGAGAGGACGTCGAGCGCGTAGGTCTCGCGCTCCGCCGGGATCCGGGGGAGCGTGTCGAGGAGGTAGAGCGCCAGCGTGTGGAAGACCGAGAAGTCGCGCTGGAGGCCCGGCGCGGGGCGCACGTACGCGCCGCGGTACCCCTCGACGCGCTTCACCTCGACCAGCCCGGCGGCGCGGAGCGTGCGGAACCGCTGCGCCGCGATCCGCCGGTGCCTCGAGCGGACGTAGTCGTTCCCGTGCGACCGCCCCACGAGCTGGACGAGGCGGCCGTAGCCGCCGCCCACCTGGCTCGTCTCGCTCTGGAGGAGGTTCACGAGGAGGCCGAACGTCGGCTCGAACCGGCTCTCGAGCGGCTCGGGCTCCTTCTCGCGCAGCCGCTCGAGCGTGCTCCGGTCCCACGGGACGTAGCCCTTCTGCGGCGGCTGCCGCTTCACCACCTTCTTCCCCGCCGCCGCCCTCTCCGCGAGCTTCTTGTTCTCGATGACGTGCTCGGGCGCCTGCGCGACGACGAAGCCGCGCTCGTCGAATCCCTTGCGGCCGGCCCGGCCGGAGATCTGGTGGAAGTCGCGGGCGGAGAGGATGGCGGTCTTCTCGCCGTCGAACTTGCAGAGCTGGGTGAAGAGCACCGTCCGGATCGGGATGTTCACGCCCATCCCGAGCGTGTCCGTGCCCGAGACGACCTTGAGGAGCCCGCCCTGCGCGAGCTTCTCGACGAGGAGCCGGTACTTCGGCAGGAGCCCGGCGTGGTGGAGGCCGACGCCGTGGCGCAGGAAGCGCTGGAAGTCCTTCCCGTAGGGCGAGTCGAAGCGGGCGTCGCGGAGGGCCTCCGCGATGCGCGCCTTCTCCTCCTTCGAGGAGAAGTTCGCGGACATGAGGTTCTGCGCCTGCTCGGCCGCGGCGCGCTGGGTGAAGTTGACGAGGTAGATGGGCGCCCTGGCCGCGGAGACGAGGTCCTCGATGGTCTCGTGCAGCGGCGTCTCGCGCCACTCGAACTCGAGCGGCACCGGGCGGGCCGCGCTCCGCACCGCCGCGACCTCGCGCCCCGTCACCTCGCGGAGCGACGCCTCGATGGCGCGCGTGTCGCCCAGGGTCGCCGACATGAGGAGGAACCGCGCCTCCTCGAGGAGCAGGAGCGGCACCTGCCAGGCGACGCCGCGCTCCCGGTCGCCGTAGTAGTGGAACTCGTCCATGACGACGGCGTCCACCTTCGGCGCCGCCTCGCGCACGGCCACGTTCATCAGGATCTCGGCCGTGCAGCAGACGATCGGCGCGTCGCGGTTCACCGCGGCGTCGCCCGTCATCATCCCGACGTTCTCCGGCCCGAAGAGGCGGCACAGGTCGAAGAACTTCTCGTTCACGAGCGCCTTGATCGGACAGGTGTAGAAGGAGCGCTTGCCCTCTGCCATCGCCTGGAAGTGGAGGAACGTCGCGACGAGGGACTTGCCCGAGCCGGTCGGCGTGGAGAGGACCACGTGCCGCCCGTCGAGGATCTGGAGGATCGCCTCCTCCTGGTGCGGGTAGAGCGAGAGGCCCGTCGCGGAGACCCACGTGACGAAGCGGTCGAGGATCGCGTCCGCGGCGAGGGTCTCGCCCGCGGGCGGGAGGAGGGCGGCGAGCGGGGCCTCGCCGGCGAGGGGTGCGGGGACGGCCATGGGGCGACGTCGGGTTTACCGCGGGGCGCGGGAGCGCGCCAGGGTCGCCGGCGCGCTGCCCGGATCGCGGGCGCGCCGCGCGCGGAAGGCGGGCATCGCGGGGCGGCCGACCCGAGCGTCACGCGAAGTTCACCGGATGGGACTCGACTCTCCTCCCGCGCGGCTTATCTCTTGCGCCCGGGAGGAAGACCGATGGTCCGAGCGTACCAGCGTGTGCCGATGTCGGCGCGAAAGCGCATCGCCCTCATCGCGCACGACAGCCGGAAGGACGACCTGCTCGAGTGGGTCGGCTACAACCGCGCGGTCCTGCAGGAGCACGACCTCGTCGGGACGGGCACGACGGGCGCGCTCGTCGAGGCGCGCTGGGGCCTCGCCGTCACCCGCTACAAGAGCGGCCCGCTCGGCGGAGACCAGCAGGTCGGCGCGCAGATCGCGGCGGGCGAGATCGACGTGCTCGTGTTCTTCTGGGATCCCCTCGAGCCGCACCCGCACGAGCCGGACGTCCGGGCGCTGCTGCGCGTCGCGGTCCTCTACAACATCCCCATCGCGTGCAACCGCGCCACCGCGGACTTCGTGGTGGCGTCGCCGCTCATCCACGTTCCGTACGAGCGGCTCGTGGCGGACCACGGCGCGGCGCGCGAGGCGTTCGTGGCGTCGAGGGTGGGGTAGGGCGCGCCGCCGGGCGGACGCGAGGGGTGCGCCCGGCCGGACCGCGTCAGTTGAGACAGCAGGCGTACCCGTACGGCGTCGTGAGGACCGGGTTGTCCGGGACGGCGCCGGTCCCGACGGTGGGGCCGCCCGTGTCGTTGTCGGAGTGGGAGCTGGTCCAGACGGGAACGGACAGGAGCCCGCCGTTCCGCAGCACCGCCGACTGCGCGACCGAGCAGAGGTCCGCCCCCTGCGCCGCGCACGCGGTCGCGGCCTGGTCGAACGTCGCGTCGGCCGTGTTGTGGACCTCGGTCGCGCAGATGCCGGCGCTCTTCGCGACCGGGCACGCCAGGTCGAGCGGCCGGGTCGAGCCGCAGCAGGCGAACCCGTACTGGTAGCTCGGGTGCGTGTTGTCGGCGGTGCCGCCGTTGATCGCGTTGTACATGGTCAGGTCGTTGTCGGCGGCGAACGCGGTCCAGCTCGCGACCGTCAGCGCGCCGGCCTTCCGCAGCAGGAACGTCTGCGAGTCGGTGCAGACGTTGCTCCGCAGCGCGTTGCAGACCGCGACCGCTCCGGAGAACACCGTGTCCTGGACGTTGTGCACGTACGTCACCCAGACGTCGCCGATGACGCTGCCGGGGACGCGCGCGTTCGGGGGCGTGGTCCCGCCGCAGCAGGCGTATCCGTACGAGGTGGCCGCGGCGTGGTCGTCTCCGGTGCCTCCGTTCGCTCCGCTCCAGTACCCCGCGTCGTTGTCGGCGAACCCGGAGAGCCAGTGCGGGCTGCTGAGCACCGTCGGCCCGAGGTACTGGTTCTGGTTCCAGCCGATCGCCACCGCCCAGGCCTGTGACTCCGTGCAGAGGTCGCCGCCGAGCACCGCGCAGCGGGACGCGGCCGCCACGAACGTCGTCGCCTGCCGGTTGTCCCACTCGAGCAGGCAGACCCCCTCGACGAGCGGCCCGGGGCAGCCGGTGTCGAACAACCCGGTCGGCCCGGTGGGGCCCGACGGGCCGATCTCTCCCACCGGTCCCGGCGAGCCCGAGCAACCGGAGACCAGCGCACCCGCAACCGCGATCGCCACCACCGCACGTCGAAGCATTTGGGAACCCCCTTGGAAGCGCCTTCGTACCATCTCCGGCACGGTACCGGCAACGCGGTCCGTGAAGGTGACGGCGCGAGAAGCGGTCTCGCGCCCGCGGCGCCGCGCGCTTCTCGCTAGAACTTCCGCCGCCCGCGCGCGCAGTCCGAGACGAGCTCCCCGAGCCGCCGCGCCCGGGTCTCGGGGCGCTTCGCGTCGCCGATCCAGTAGAGGACCAGCTTCCGGTACGACGGCGGCAGCGTCCGGAAGTACGCGCGCGCCGCGGGGTGCGCCGCGAGCGCGCGCGAGAGGTCGGGCGGGACCCGGGACGTGTCCTCGCGCCGCCGCGCCGCGGCCCAGGCGCCGGACCGCTTCGCGTGGCGCACGAGGGCGAGGCCGGCCTCGGTCATCCGCCCCTCGCGCAGGAGCTTCCGCACGCGCCGCGTGTTGGGCTCGGACCAGACGCTGTCCTTCTTCCGCGGCGTGAACCGGATGGCGCGGAAGTCGTCGTCGAAGCGCTTGACGAGCCCGTCCACCCAGCCTACGCAGAGCGCCTCCTCGATGGCCTCCTCGTAGGTGAGCCACCGGCCGGGGACGTGCTTCTTCGCGAGCAGGAGGAAGATCTCTCTCGCGCCCGCGTTCCGATCCAGCCACGCGCGCCAGGCGGCGCGGGTGCGCGGGCGGAGCGTGGCGCCGACGGAGGGCACGAGACCGCGATCATACGGCGGCCCGCGCCCGGCGCCGAGGGCCGGACGGGACGAGGGAGGGGAGCGCGGGGCCCCCCTCCCTCCGGTGCTCCGGGCCGGCTACTTGAGGCCGAACTGCGCCGTCACCTGCTGGCCCGTCTTCGCGACGGTGAGGACGATCTGGTACGACGCCGTCGGATCCGGCAGCGGCTTCGTCGCCAGGTTGTAGATGTACTGCTGGTCCGCGGCGGAGAAGCGCATGAAGCCCGCCTCGTCGGCGCCGCTCGTCGACACCGGCTCGTTGATCTCGCCGCCGGGCTCGTTGCCGGAGAGCTGGACGAGCCCGATCGCCAGGGCGAGGTCGCCCGGGAGCGACCCGTCGCAGTCGGCGAACTTCGCCTTCACCGGGATGGTGCTGCCGTACCTGAACACGCTCGTTCCGTCCGGGTTGACGGGCTGCAGGACGCCGCCGCCGACGACGGTGAGGTTCAGCGCGGCGACCGCG
>DASSSJ010000153.1:0-13134 GCA_035708485.1 Anaeromyxobacter sp.
GCCGGAGGTCGTCCGCCCGCATGTGCGTCGCGAGCGTGCGGGCGATCCAGTCCGCCGCCTCGAGCAAGCGCCGCTCGGCACCGGGACGCTCGTCGGCGCGCGCCGCCGCCACGCGCTCCTGCATCGCCGCGTGCGCGCGCAGGTGCTCGCGCGCGCCGGGGTAGCCCGCCTCCTCCATCCAACGCTCCTCCGCGGCGTCGTGCTCGACGAGGTATGCGTGGAGGAGCCGGAGCGACGACCGGACGTCGCTCGCGTCGCCCTCGCTCACCGCCTTCGCGAGGTGGCGGATGCGCCGCCACACCTGCCGGTGGTGGGCGTCGAGCGAGTCGACGCCGAGGCCCACCTCCTGATCCCAGTCGGACACGCGGCCTCCCCCGGTTTACGCTGCGATCGTGTGGCCTGCGAGCGCACCGCGCCATCGGGGAACCGCGGGACACGCGAACACGGTGTGATCCGCGCTCGCACACGCCCCGCGACACGGCGGGTGGGAAGCGCGGCACGGCCGCCGGGCCCTCAGCGGCGCGCGGGCACGCGCCCGCGGAGCTCCACGGGGAGCGAAAGCCCCGCGAGCTGCGCCTTGCCGGTGAGCTCGACCTGGACCTCGCCGCCGCGGGCGAGGTCGCTCGCGACGCGTCCCGCGGAGAGGACGTCGATCTTCACCGGGATCTCGACCGTCGCGCTGCCCCCTCCGGGGACGGAAGCCACCGAGGCGCCCGCAGCGCGCGCGACGGGCGTGCCCGCGAGCGCGAGCGCGTAGTCGAGATCGCCGTTCGGGAGGTGGAACGCGTTCGGGTTCTGCACCCGCACGCGGACGTCGACCGCGACCGTCGAGAGCGAGACGCTCCGGACGCGGAGCCCGTCGAGCGCGAAGCGCGGGACGGCGGGCAGCGTCACGCGATCCGTGTGCGACATCGGGAGGTCCACGATCCCGATGGGCGTCTTGATCCCGAGGGAGCCGGAGAGGCGGTAACCGAGATCGCTCCTGCCGCTCCCGAGGAGCGACACGATCCCCGGCACGTCGCGGAACCGCAGGCGGACCGGGAACGAGAGCGGCGCCTTCCCGTTCGCCGGGATGGAGAGCCCCGCCGGCAGGTCCCCGGCCGCGATGCGCGTCCCCTCCACCTCCATCTGCCAGCCGGCGCGCGCGAGGTTCACGCCGAGCGCGTTCGGGTTCTCGATCTCCCAGGTGAAGGCGACCGTCGCGCCCTCGAGGTCGAGCGCGTCGAGCGCGGCCGACTTGAACGTGAGGCGCGGCTCCTTGAACGCGGCCCGGGCGAGGTCCTGCAGCCCGGCGCAGCCGGAGAGGAGGACGGGGAGGGCGAGGGCGAGGAGGGTCTTCCGCATGGCCCCGTTCTACACCGCATCCGCGGGATCCGTCGCGCCGTCGCGCCCTTTCGCCGCGAAGCCTCGAGATTCCGCCCGGCCTCCGGGCCGGCGGGCTGGCCCTCGTCGACGCTCCGTCCACAGGCCGTCCACAGCCTATCCACCGCGTCGTTCCACGTGAATTTCGGACTTATCCACCGGTCATCGACGGTGAACGGCGTCGGGCCCGGCTGCTAACGTGCGCCGGTCCATGGCCGAGCACGACCCCGCCCGACGCCCCAGCGGCCCCCTCGTCCTCCCGACCGCGCGCGACCTGCCACACAGCCTGCAGTCGGAGCAGGCGGTAATCGGCGCGATCCTCGTCGAGGAGACGGCGTTCGATCAGGTCGCGGCGATCCTGAAGCCCGGCGACTTCTACCTGCTGGCGCACCAGCACGTGTACGGCGTGTGCGAGGAGCTCGCGCGCGAGTCGAGGACGCTCGACGCGATCACCGTCGCGCAGCGGCTCGACGCGAAGGGGCTCCTCGGCACGTCCGTGCCGCCGGAGCTGCCGCTCTCGCTCTCGCGCGCGATCGGGACGACCGGGAACGTCGTGCACTACGCCCGGAGCGTCCTCGAGCTGTCGCGGCTCCGGCGGATGATGCGCGTCGCGGGCGAGGTCGTCGCCCGCGGGTACGAGGCGGGCGCGAACGTCCAGGCGTTCCTGGACGCCGCCCAGCAGGAGGTGTTCGGGGCCGCCGCCGGCGTCGGGATCGAGACGCTGAAGGAGGTGAAGGAGCCCGTGATGCGGGCCCTCGACAACCTCGAGGCGGTCCAGCAGCGGGTGATGGCGGGGCTCTCGCCCATCACCGGGATCCCCACCGGCATCGCCACGCTCGACAGGAACACGCTCGGGCTCCAGCCCGGGGCGCTCGTCGTGCTGGCCGCGCGCCCCTCGGTCGGAAAGACCGCCTTCGCCCTCAACGTCGCCACCCACGCCGCCACCAAGGCGTCGAAGAAGGTGGCGTTCTTCTCGCTCGAGATGCCCTCCGAGCAGCTCGCCCTCCGCATGCTCGCGTCCGAGGCGAAGCTCGACTGGCGGAGGCTCTCCGCCGGGCAGCTCTCCTCCTACGACTGGCAGAAGATCCAGACCCACGGCGACAAGATCTGCCGGGCCTCGATCTGGCTCGACGACAACTTCGTCCTCACCCCGGTCGAGCTGCGCTCGAAGTGCCGCAAGCTCAAGCGCGAGAACGGCGGGCTCGACCTCGTGGTGGTGGACTACCTCCAGCTCATGCACGCGCCGTCCGACCGGTCGAACCAGTCGCGCGAGCAGGAGATCGCCACCATCAGCCGCTCGCTGAAGAGCCTCGCGAAGGAGCTGGAGTGCCCGGTCGTCGCGCTCTCGCAGCTGAACCGCGGCGTCGAGAAGCGCAAGGGCGAGCCGCCCATGCTCTCCGACCTGCGCGAGTCGGGGGCGATCGAGCAGGACGCCGACGTCGTCCTGTTCCTCCACCGGAACGACGAGGACTCGAAGGAGACGCAGGGCGGCGCCTCCTCGGGCGACACGCTCGAGGTGCAGCTCATCGTCGCGAAGCAGCGGCAGGGCCCGACCTGCACGATCCCGCTCGTGTTCTTCAGGACGACGACCTACTTCGCGGAGATGGACCGGCGGCGGGAGGGTTGACGGAGCGAGCGGCGGGGCGGGAGGGCGGGTAAGGAGTTCTTCGAGGTCTACCGCTGAGCAGCGCGACCGCCCTTCGACTTCCTCAGGTCCGCCTCGGTGTCGAGCCACAACTCGATCGCTTCCCGTGCCATCCGGACCGCCTCGCGCGCATCGTCCGCTTCCGAGAAGCACCCGGGCAGCTCCGGAACCGAGATGGCGTAACCGCCAGCTTCCAGATCTGGACTGAGGACGACTCGGTAAGATCGGCCGCGCGCACGCACGCTGATGTCGCGGTCCGCGCCGAGTTCACTCACGTCTGCTTCGAGCCGTCTGCGGATCGGCGCGATGTCGACGGCGATCACCACCTGGCCCTCGGCGGTCGCGTCGATCATCTTCTTCGGGTGGTACGCGGTTGCGAGGATTCTCCTGCCGTCCGCGACGAGCCCGAGTGTGCTCAGTGGCTTCCCGGCATGCGCTTGCAGGTATCGCACCGCGCGCCGGATGGCCTGGAGAGGAATGCCGGCCTGGCGCAGTCTGCCGACGAGCCTCAGGGCGACGAGGTCCTCGAACGCGTACACGCGCCGGCTCCCCTTTCCGGCCGCCTGCTTGATGGACGAGCGGACGAGACCCGTCCTCGCCCAGTAGTCGAGGTTCCGGTAGCTGACGTGCGTCAGCCGGAGAACCGCCGCGACTCCGAAGCCGTTTCGTTCCACGCAAGTCGGATAACACGCCTGTAATTCGACGGCAACGCTCGCGACGTGGATCCCCAACCGGCCGCGCGCGCTCAGGTTCTCGCGCACGCGTCGAGGTACCGCTCGACCACCCGCTTGGCCCCGCGCACCGCCTCGTCGAGCGAGGCGCCCCGCGCGAGGAGGCCGGCGATCGCGGAGGCGAGCCGGCACCCGGTGCCGCGCGCCGTCCCACCGCGGCGCCGCCCCGCGTAGCGCGTCACCCGCCGCGGCTCGACGAGGAGATCCACCGGCGCGCCCGCGCGGTGGCCCCCCTTCACGAGCACGGCGCGCGCGGGGAGGCGCCGCGCCGCCCGGATCGCCCCCTCGTCCGTCGAGACGTCGTCGCCGGTCAGCAGGGCGAGCTCGGGCAGGTTCGGGGTGGCGAGCGCGGCGCGGGCGAGGAGCGGCGCGAGCGCATCCCCCGGCGCGAGCCCGCCCGCGTCGAGGAGGGGCGCGCCCGAGGAGGCGGCGACGACCGGGTCCACCACGAGTGGCGCGCGCGCCACGGGCGCCCGCGCGAGGCGCGCCGCGAGGGCGCGGGCGAGCCCGGCCGTGGCGAGCATGCCGGTCTTCACCGCGCGCGGCCGCTCCGGCCCGTCGAGGAGCGCGTCCAGCTGCGCGAGCAGCATCGCCTCGCTCGCCGGCTCGAACCCGCGCGCGCCCCGCGCCCCCTGCGCCGTGAGCGCCGAGGCGACCGCCCACCCCCGCGCGCCCACCGCCGCGAGCGCCTCGAGATCGGCGAGGAGGCCCGCCCCGCCGGTCGGATCGAGGCCCGCGACGACGAGCACCCGCGGGGCGGACGGAGCGCCCCCTCTCCCCGGCCCTCCGCGCGGCGTCCGCCTCCGGGAGACGGGAGACGGGGATCTCCCCGGCGGCACCGGTCGCCGCCCCGCCTCGCTCATCGGCGCGCGTCCCGCGCGGCGCGCACGAGCCCCCGGTACAGCGCCGCGTGCCGCGCCTCGTGACGCGCCACCGCCTCGGGGTGCCACTGCACGCCCAGGGCGAACGGCACGTCGGGCAGCTCGATCGCCTCGACGACGCCGTCCGGCGCCCGCGCCGACACGAGGACGCCCTGACCCGGGTCGCGCACGGCCTGGTGGTGCGTCGAGTTCACCCGCAGCGTGCCCGCGCCGACGAGGTCTGCGAGGAGGGTGCCCGCCGCGACGTCCACGTCGTGCGAGGGGACGTCCTTCGGCGGCGGCTGCTCGTGCCCGGAGATCCCCGCGTCGGCGGCGAGGTCCTGGTGGAGCGTGCCGCCGCGCACGACGTTGAGGAGCTGCATCCCGCCGCAGACGCCGAGCACCGGCAGCCGCGCGGCGAGCGCCGCCTCGAGGAGGTCCTTCTCGAAGGCGGTGCGCTCCGGGCGCGTCGTCCCGCAGACGTCGCGCCGCCCCTCGCCGTAGAGCTCCGGCGGCACGTCGAAGGCGCCGCCCGTCACGACGAGCCCGTCGAGCAGCGCGAGGTACGCCGCCGCCGCGTCCCGCGCGTGCGGGAGCAGGATGGGGAGGCCGCCCGCCGCGAGCACCGCGTCCACGTACGGGACCTCGAGACCGTAGCGCGCGCGGCGGTCGTCCACGTCGAGGGTGAGGCCGATCCGCGGGCGCGCGGTCATGGCCGGCTCCTCCCCGCCTCGAAGGCCGCGGCGAGCCGGGCCGCGTTCCCGGCCGGGTCCCCCGCCCCGAACACCGCGTCCACGACGGCGGCGCACGCGGCGCCGGCGCGCGCGACGTCGGCCACGTTGGAGAGGTCGATCCCGCTGATCGCGACGACCGGCGCGCCGAGGGCGGCCGCGACCTCGCGGAGCCCGTCGAGGCCGCGCGGCGGGAGCGGCAGCGGCTTCGTCCGCGACGGGAAGATCGGGCCGTAGCCGACGTGGTCGGCGCCGTCGCGGATCGCCGCCCGGGCCTCCTCGAGCGTGCGGGTCGTGCGGCCCACGAGGAGGTCGGCGCCCACGAGCCGGCGCGCCTCGGCCACCGGCAGGTCCTCGTCGCCGAGGTGGACGCCGTCCGCCCCCGAGAGGAGGGCGAGGTCGGCGCGGTCGTTCACGATGACGAGCGCGCGGCCGGCGGCGAGCGCGACGGTGCGGCGGCTCGCCTCCAGCACCTCGCCGGCGGGCGCGCCCTTCATGCGCAGCTGGACGACCCCGGCGCCCCCCGCGATCGCGGCGCGGGCCTCCTCGGTCGACCTCACGAGCACGTAGAGCCCGGCGAGCCGCGCGCGGCGCGCGGCGCCGTCCGTCGTGGGCATGGGGGGTCCGGTAGCACGCGCTTGACGGCCCCGCAAGGCGCCGCTTATTTTCCACCGCTCCCCGAGGGACCCCATGGCCGATCAGCCGGAGAACAAGACCGTCGACAAGCGCGTGGCGCACCGCTACCTGCGCAAGGGCATCGTCGACGAGAAGGACTACGAGAGGTACGTGAAGTCCCTGCCGGACCTCGCCGAGCAGGCGATGCCGGTGGAGGCGTCGATCGAGCACGACGAGCTCGACGACGAGGGCGGTGGCTCGACCCCGTAGCGCCCTCGCGCGGACGGGGGGCGCGCTCGCGCTCGCCGCCGCGCTCGCCTCTCCCGCCGCGCCGTCGGGCGCGGTGCTCCCCCGCCCCGACGAGCGCCCCTCCGCCGCGCGCCGCACGCCCGTGGTGGCCGCGGTGGAGCGCGTGCGCGGCGCGGTGGTGAACGTCGCCGCCGAGGAGCTGGTCCGGTTCCGCGAGCCCTCCCGCGGCGGGTCGATGGCGGAGCTCCTCTTCGGCGACCTGTTCGAGCGGCCGAGGTACCGGAAGGGGTACGCCGTCACCTCGCTCGGCTCCGGCGTGATCGTCTCGCCCGACGGCTGGGTGCTCACGAACAACCACGTCGTCGAGCGCGGCGCACGGTTCCGGGTCGGTCTCCTCGACGGGCGCGAGCTGCTCGCCAAGGTGGTCGGGACGGACCCGTCGTCGGATCTGGCCGTCCTGAAGCTCGACGCGAAGGAGAGGCTCCCCTTCGCCACGATGGGGCGGTCCGACGACCTCCTCATCGGCGAGACCGTGATCGCGATCGGGAACCCCTTCGGCCTCGCGCACACGGTGACCACGGGCGTCGTGTCGGCCGTCCACCGGAACTTCAAGGCGGGCGACCGGACGCTCTTCGACTTCGTCCAGACGGACGCCTCGATCAACCCGGGGAACTCCGGCGGCGCCCTGCTCGACATCGAGGGGCGGCTCGTGGGCGTGAACACCGCCATCCTCGGCGACCGCAACGCCGGCATCGGGTTCGCCGTGCCCATCGACCGGGCCCGCCGGATCGCCGAGGATCTCATCGCCCACGGAGAGGTCCGCGAGGGGTACCTCGGGATCGTGGTGGACGATCTGCCCGGGAGGGAGGGCAGCCCGCTCGGCGCGAAGGGCGGCGTCGTCGTGACCGCGGTGGACCCCGGCTCGCCCGCCGACCGCGCCGGGGTGAGGAAGGGCGACGTCGTCGAGGCGGTGCAGGGCTTCGCGCCGGAGAGCGCGGAGGAGTTCCGGTTCCGGGTCCGCGACCTCGCGATCGGCGCGGCGGCCCGGCTCGAGCTCGCCCGCGGCGGGGCGCGCCAGGCGGTGCAGGTGACCGCGGCCGACCTGTCGCCCGAGCGGGTGTCCGAGCTCGTCGCGCGCCGCACCGGCCTCACCGTCGGGGAGGAGAAGGTCCAGGGCGGCGCGGTCGTCGTCGTGCGCAAGGTGGCGCCGAGCTCGCCCGCCGGCCGGATGGGGCTCCAGCCGGGCGACCTCGTGCGCGAGGTGAACTCGACCGAGGTGCAGACGCTCGCCGAGTTCCGCCGCGCGGCCTCGCGCGCGCGGCGCTCCGGCCGGATGGTGCTCCTCGTCCAGCGCGGCTTCGCCGCGGAGCGGATCCCATTCGACCTCGATTAGATCGCAGGGACGGGAGGCGCGACATGGCGGAAGAGCGGAAGCCCGGGCCGATCGACTTCTACACCTTCGTCCTCTCCCTCGCCTCGTCCGCGTTCGTGCACCTCGGCGACGCGCCGCACCCGGAGACCGGCGAGCCGGCGAAGCCGAACTTCCCGCTCGCGCACCAGACCATCGACATCCTCGCGATGCTGCGCGAGAAGACGAAGGGGAACCTCACGCCGGAGGAGGAGAAGTTCATGGAGAACCTCCTCACCGACCTGCGGCTGCGGTACGTGCAGCGGTCCACGGGGAAGGGCGAGTAGCGGGAAGGATCCGCCGGCCCGACGGTGGGCCGCCCTACAGCCCCGCCTGCATCATCGCGTCCGACAGCAGGCGGATGAGCTCGCGGCGGACGACGCGGCGGGTGCGGGAGAGCGCGTTCGGGTCGTTGCGCGCGCGCGGGCCGACCTTGCGGCGCGCGGCCTCGACCACCCACGCGATCCGTCGCGGGTCGAGCTTCGGCGAGCGCGAGGACGCGGAGAGGAAGAACCCGAGCCCCCGCTCCTCGATGAGCGCCCCGAGGACCCGCCGCGCCCGCGACACGAGGGTGAGATCGACGACGTTCGGCACGTCGGCGATCTCTAGGATCGATCCCGCGATCGATCCATTTTTCGCTCCGCGTGCCTAAAACTGGATCTTCGCGGCGAGCGTGGATCGCAGGACCGCGGCGCGCGCCTCGATATCGGGGACGAACGGCAGGAGCGCCGCGGGGGCGACGCCGGTGAGCCGCGCGATCTCGCCGGCGTTGTGCGGCACCGACGGATCGTCCTCGGGCGAGGCGCGGTTCAGCACGACGCCGGCGACGGCGAGGCCTCGGCGGCGGAGCGCCTCCACCGTGAGCGCGGTGTGGTTGATGGTGCCGAGCCCCGCGCGCGCGACGACGAGGACCGGCAGGCCGAGCGCGGCGGCGAGGTCGGCGTACGTCTCGCGCTCGGTGAGCGGCACGAGGAGCCCGCCCGCGCCCTCCACCAGCACCGCCGCGTGGCGCGCGCCGAGCGCCCGCGCCGCGTCGACGATCCGCCCGAGCGAGATCTCGCGCCCCTCGAGGCGCGCCGCGACCGCCGGCGCGAGCGGCGCCGCGAGCACGTAGGGGCACACGGCCTCGAAGGGCTCCACCCGATCGCACGCGTCGAGGAGCCGCTCGGCGTCGCTCGGCGCGCCGCCCGACTCGCCCGACTGC
Source organism: Anaeromyxobacter sp. (assembly GCA_035708485.1). GTDB lineage: Bacteria > Myxococcota > Myxococcia > Myxococcales > Anaeromyxobacteraceae > Anaeromyxobacter. The sequence goes on from DASSSJ010000153.1 coordinate 8,806, forward strand.
GCCGGCTTCATGCCGACCGCGTCGAGCCCCGCGGCGCGGGCGGCCCGGAGGAGCGCGCAGGCGACCTCGGTCTTCCCGACCCCGGTGTCCGTCCCCGTGACGAAGAGGCCGCGCACGCGTCGCTCGCCCGCGCCGCGCCTAGAGGCGCGCGGTCACCTTCTCGATCGAGGCGAGCGCGATCGCCGCGAGCTCCTCGAGCTGCGCCTCGGTCGCGGCGAGCGGCGGCATGAGCACCACGACGTTGCCGAGCGGCCGCAGGATCGCGCCGAGCTTGCGCGCCTCCAGGGTCGCCCGGTGGCCGGCGCGCAGCCCGAACGCGTACTCCTCCCTCGTGGCGCGGTCGCGGACGAGCTCGATCCCGACCATGAGCCCGCGCTGGCGGACCTCGCCCACGTGCGCCATGCGCGCGGCGGGGGCGAGCGCGCGCGCGAGGGCGGCGACCTTCGCGGGGAGCCCCTCGATCACCCCGCGGTCCCGCATGAGCCGGATCGAGGCGGTCGCCGCGGCGCAGGCGAGCGGGTTGCCGGCGTAGGTGTGGCCGTGGAAGAAGGTCTTCTGCTCGTCGTACCGCCCGAGGAAGGACTCGAACACCGCCTCCGTGGTCACCGTCGCGGCGAGCGGCAGGTACCCGCCCGTGATCCCCTTCGCGACCGTGAGGACGTCCGGGACGACCCGCTCCTGCTCGACCGCGAACATCGTACCGGTGCGGCCGAACCCCGTCGCCACCTCGTCGCAGACGAGGAGCGCGCCGTGGCGGTCGCACAGCTCGCGCATCCGCCGCACGTACCCCGGCGGCTGCGCGATCATCCCGTCGGCGCCCTGCATCACCGGCTCGAGGACGAGCGCGGCGATCCGGCCCTTCCGCTCCTCGAAGATCCGCTCCACCTCGTCCGCGCACGCCATCCCGCACTCCGGGAGCGCCTTCCCGAGCGGGCAGCGGTAGCAGTAGGGCTGCGGCGCGCGGTGCACGCCGAACAGGAGCGGCTTGAAGATGCGGTGGAAGAGGTCGATCCCGCCGAGCGACACGGCGCCGATGGTGTCGCCGTGGTAGCCGCCGCGCAGCGCCACGAACTCGCTCCGCCGAGCGTCGCCGCGGAGCTGGTGGTGCTGGAACGCCATCTTGAGCGCGATCTCGACCGCCGTCGCGCCCGCGTCGGAGAAGAAGACGCGCGTGAGCCCGCGCGGCACCACGGTCGCGAGCGCCTCCGCGCACTCGATCGACGCGGTCGAGGCGAGGCCGAGCAGCGTCGAGTGGGCGACGCGCTCGAGCTGGTCGCGGACCGCCTGGTCAATCTCGGGCACCCGGTGGCCGTGGACGTTGCACCAGAGCGACGAGACGCCGTCGAGGTAGCGGCGACCGAGCGTGTCCACCAGGTGGACCCCCTCGGCCCGGTCCACGATGAGCGGCTCCTCGGCGAGCCAGTCCTGCATCTGCGTGAACGGGTGCCACAGGTGCCGGTGGTCGGCGCGCCAGAGCCGCTCGTGCCGCGCCTTGCGCTCCGCGTCGTCCATGGGGCGCCGAGGCTAGCGCACGGGGCCGGCCCGCGTCATCCCCCGGCGCGCAGGGCGAGCGGTCGGGCGCCCGCCGGACGGGATCACGCGCGCCGCCGCGGAACGCGACGGCTCCCGCGGCGCGCCGTCCGCATCCCCGGCCCGAGCCGCTCGCCGGGTGCGAGCCGCCCGAGCTTGCGGAGCGCCTTCTCGACGAGCGGGCGGTTCGCGGGGTCGCCCCAGCGCAGGAGCGCCCTCTGCATCCTCTTCTCCTCGAGGTCGCGCGCGACGTGGACCGGTTCGCCCGTCATGGGGTGCAGCCCCGTCCAGAAGACGTCCGACGCGAGCGTCATCGGCGTCGGCATGAAGTCCTGCACCTGCTGCGGCTTCCAGCGGTTCGCCCGGAGGTAGTCCATGAGGCCCGCGGCGTCCTCGAGCGTCGCGCCCGGGTGCGAGGAGATGAAGTACGGGACGAGGTACTGCTCCTTCCCGGCCTCCCGCGAGTAGCGCGCGAAGTCCTTGCGGAAGCGCTCGAAGCTCTCCACGCCCGGCTTCTTCATGAGCTTCAGCACGGGCGCGCGGACGTGCTCGGGCGCCACCTTGAGCTGGCCCGAGACGTGGTGTCCGACGAGCGCCTTCACGTAGCGGTCGCCGTTCTTCCGGTCTGCCTGGGCGAGGTCGTACCGGACGCCCGAGCCGACGAAGACGTGCTTCACCCCCTTCACCCTCCGCGCCTTCTCGTAGAGGTCCGCGAGCGGGCCGTGGTCCACCTCGAAGAACTTGCAGAGGGCGGGGTAGACGCACGACGCGCGCCGGCAGGCGGAGTGCGCCTCGGCGCTCGTGCAGCGCATGCCCCACATGTTGGCGGTCGCGCCGCCGAGGTCGGTGATGGTCCCCTTGAACCCCTCGTTCGAGGCGAGCGCCGCGACCTCGCGCAGCACGCTCGCCTCAGAGCGCGAGGCGACGTCCCGCCCCTGGTGCTCGGTGATGCAGCAGAAGGCGCAGCCCGCCGCGCAGCCGCGCAGGATCTGGATCGACCAGCGGATCTGCTCGAGCGCCGGGATGTGCGCGCCGCCGTAGGAGGGGTGCGCCTCGCGGGCGTAGGGCAGCTCCGCGATCGCGTCCAGCTCCTCGGTGGTGGGCGGCGCCATCGGCGGGTTCACGACGACGAACCGCCCGCGCGCGCCGCGCCCGTGCCGCTGGACGAGGATCCGCGCGTTGTCGCCGTTGTGCTCGAGGTGGTAGAGCCGGCTGAACTCCGCGAAGCGGCGCTTGTCGAGCGCCACCGCGTCGTGGGCCGGGAGCTCGAGCACCTCGCGCGCGCGCCCCTCGAGCGCCGCGAGCGCGAGGTCCGGGACCGCGATCGCCGTCCCCGGCACGTCGACGAGGCCGCAGAGATCCTCGCCCGCGACGAGCCGGCGCGCGATCTCGACGATCGGCTTCTCGCCCTGGCCGTAGACGAGGAGGTCGGCGCCGGAGGGGACGAGGATCGAGGGGAGGACCCGGTCGTCCCAGTAGTCGTAGTGCGCGATCCGCCGGAGCGACGCCTCGATCCCGCCGAGCACGATGGGCGTCGTCGGCCCGAACGCCTCGCGGGCGAGCCGCGCGTACGCCGTCGTCGCGCGGTCCGGCCGCCGGCCCGCGACGCCGCCCGGCGTGTAGGCGTCGTCCGACCTGCGCCGCTTGTGGGCGGTGTAGTGGTTCACCATCGAGTCCATCGCGCCCGAGGTGATCCCCGCGAAGAGCCGCGGCCTGCCCAGGCGCGCGATATCGGCCGGCGTCCGCCACTCCGGCTGCGCGACCACCCCCACGCGCCAGCCCCGCGCTTCCAGGACGCGGCCGATCACCGCCGCGCCGAAGCTCGGGTGATCGACGTACGCGTCGCCCGTGACGAGCAGCACGTCGAGCTCGGCCCAGCCGCGCGCGGTCATCTCCTCCCGCGTGGTGGGCAGGAACCGCGCGGGGGCGGCGGGGCGCTCCGGGGCCGGCCTCGGGGGGGTCATCCGAGCGCCATACATGGCCGCCGAGCCTCGGGAAATCAAGCCGGCGCCACCTTTGTGGCCCCGCGGCTCCGCGGTATCATCGCGGTGCGCCGCGCGTCGATGGGCGCGCCCTCGCCGTCGTCGGTCGAACGCATGCCCGATCAGCGCAGCGTGATGAAGGAGTTCCGGACGCTCGAGCAGAAGCGGGCGATCGAGGGGCTGACGCCCGCGGAGGAGGAGAGGCACGCCGAGCTCCGCGATCTCATCGGGCCGGAGGTGGGCGCGGGCGGCCTCGGCGGAGGCTTCGACGTGGGCGCTGCGGCGGCGCGGCTCCGCGAGTCGCTCCTGCCGGCGGGTCTGCGCAACCGGCCGCAACCTCCCGCGGAGGCGCCCGCACCGGGGCCGGAGCGCTCCGCGTCCGAGGCGCTCGCGAGCGCGTACGCGGCCGAGCCGCTCGGCTTCGCGGCGCCGTCCGACGCGGCCTTCGACGCCGGATCGTCGGGGCTCGACGCGCTGCACGCGACCGACGACGGCGTCGTCGCGACCGAGTGGGACCCCTCCGGCGGCGAGGCGCAGCCGGCGTACCACGCCTCGGCCGCCGCGTACGATCCGTCCGCGCCGCCATGGGATCTGGCGGCGCAGGGCGAAGCCGGCCGCGAGGGCCAGGCCGCCTGGGATCCCGCGGCGCAGCCGTACGCGCCCGCCGAGGGTGGCGAGGCGGCGGCGTGGGATCCCGCGGCGGCGCAGCCGTACGCGCCCGCCGAGGGCGGCGAGGTCGCGGCGTGGGATCCAGCGGCGCAGCCCGATGCGTCCGCCGAGGGGGGCGAGGCCGGGGCGTGGGATCCCGCGGCGCAGC
>DASSSJ010000154.1:0-19782 GCA_035708485.1 Anaeromyxobacter sp.
ACCGCCCGGACGTGCACCTCACGGTCCTGCTCGTGGACGAGCGGCCCGAGGAGGTCACCGACATGAAGCGGAACATCAAGGGCGAGGTGATCGGCTCCTCGAACGACCGACCCACCGAGGAGCACATCCACGTCGCAGAGATGGTCCTCGAGCGCTCGAAGCGGCTCGTCGAGGGCGGCAGGGACGTCGTGATCCTGCTCGACTCGATCACCCGCCTCTCCCGCGCCTACAACAAGGAGATCGAGTCGTCCGGTCGCACGCTGACGGGCGGCGTCGACTCGCGCGCGCTCGAGCGCCCGAAGCGGCTGTTCGGCTCCGCCCGCAAGGCCGAGGAGGGCGGCTCGCTCACCATCATCGCGACCGCGCTCATCGACACCGGGTCGCGCATGGACGAGGTGATCTTCGAGGAGTTCAAGGGCACCGGGAACATGGAGGTCGTCCTCTCGCGCCAGCTCGCCGAGCGCCGGATCTTCCCGGCGATCGACATCGGCGCCTCCGGTACGCGCAAGGAGGAGAAGCTCTTCTCGGCGAAGGAGATCGAGAAGGTGCGCCGCCTGCGCGGCGCGCTGGCGTCGCTGAAGCCGGTCGAGGCGATGGAGCGGCTCCTGAAGAAGCTGTCCGAGGTGGACACCAACGAGGAGTTCCTCGCGAGCTTCTAGGCCGCACGGCCTGGGAAATGCCCGCGTGGGTCCGACACGCCCTGGGTCCCTTGGGCACGGGAGGGGCGACCCGGGTGCGCTCGCAGTGACGAGGGGATATGATCGGCGGGCCGATGGACCTGCGGCTGGCCTCCCCAGAACCGGCTCCCTCCCCCGCGGTCCCCGCGGAGCGGGTGCTGATCGTCGACGACGATCAGCTGATCCTGAAGGCGCTCGCGCGGATCCTGGAGTCCGCCGGGTTCGAGCCGCGCTGCTACCTCACGCCCGACGAGGCGCTCGCGGCCGTCGAGCGCGACGCGCCCGTCGTCATCATCTCCGACTACATGATGCCGTCGATGGACGGCGTCACGTTCCTGAAGGCAGCCCGCGCGCGCTTCCCGGGCGCGGTCCGGATCCTGTGCACCGCGGCGGAGGACTTCCGCGTCGCGCTCCAGGCGGTGAACGCGGGCGAGGTCTTCCGGATCATCTCGAAGCCCTGGCACCAGCAGGAGCTGCTCGGGACGGTGACCCAGGCGGCGGAGGCGGCCCGCCTCCGGCGCGAGAACGAGCGGCTCACCGCGGAGATCCAGCAGAAGAACGAGCAGCTCCGCGAGCACAACGCGCGGCTCGAGGAGATGGTGCGCGCGCGCACCCAGGCGCTGCTCGAGGGGCTCATCGCCGCCCTCGACTACCGCGACGCGGAGACCCAGTGGCACTCCCGCCGCGTGTCGCTCTACGCCCGGCGCCTCGCCCACCAGCTCGGCGTCCAGGAGCCGGAGCTGACCGTGATCGAGCACGGCGCGCTGCTCCACGACATCGGCAAGATCGGCGTCCGCGACGGCGTGCTCCTGAAGCCCGGCCCGCTCACCGCCCAGGAGTGGACGGAGATGAAGCGCCACCCCGAGCTCGGGTGGGCCCTGCTCCAGCGGGTCGACTACCTCCGCCCGGCCTCCGCGATCGTGCTCGAGCACCAGGAGAAGTGGGACGGCACGGGGTACCCGCGGGCGCTCCGGGGCGACCAGATCGTGCTCGGGGCCCGCGTCTTCCACGTGGTGGACACGCTCGACGCGATCACGAGCGACCGGCCGTACCGGAAGGCGCGCGGGTTCGACGAGGCGCGGGCCGAGATCGTGCGGTGCGGCGGCACGCAGTTCGATCCGAGGGTGGTGGACGCGTTCCTCGCCGTCCCGCCCGAGGACTGGGAGCGGATCCGGCTCGACGTCGAGACCGTGGCGGTGCTCTCCGCCGACCTCGCCGAGGCGCCCCACTCCCACGACCAGCTCGTCGCGGCGCTGCACTCGGCGCTGCGGGTGTAGGACCGGGCCGCCGCGTCACGCCCGCGCCGCGATCGCGCTGCTGCGCAGCCGCTCCTGCCGCTCGCACTCTGCGCTGATCTCCTCCGGGAACCACCGGGCCATCGCGCGCTGGAGGGGGGTCGGGTCGTCCGGCGCGGCGCCGCGCAGGAACGGGAGGAGCGCGTCGCGCAGCTCGCTCGCCCAGGCGTAGCGGCGCTCCGGCTCCCGGGCGAGCGCGCGCATCACCACCGCGTCGAGCGCGGGCGAGACGGCGGTGTTGCGCGCGGAGGGCGGCCGCGCGTCGGCGGCGCGGACGCGCTCCATCACCGCGAGGTCGGTCGGCCCGGTGAAGAGCCGCTCGCCCGTCAGCATCTCGTGCAGCACCACGCCCAGCGAGAACACGTCGGAGCGCCGGTCCACCGGGAGCCCGCGCACCATCTCCGGGCTCATGTAGGCGAACTTGCCGCGCAAGACCGCGCGGTGCGGCCCGGACCGGATCGCCGCCTGCGCGATCCCGAAGTCGATGATCCGGACGGAGCCGTCGAACCCGACGAGCACGTTCGCCGGCGAGACGTCCCGGTGGACCACGCGGAGCTCGGCGCCGCTCTGGTCGCGCCGCCGGTGGGCGTGGTCGAGCGCGTCCGCGACGCGCCAGACGACGTGGGCGCACAGCGCGACGGGCAGGCGCTCGCCCGCGGTCCGCGCGCGGTCCACGAGCGCGCGCAGGTCGCGGCCCGCCACGTAGTCCATCGCGATGTAGTAGCCGGCCTCCTGGCGGCCCAGCTCGTGGACCGGGACGATGCCGGGGTGCTCGAGCTGGACCACGAGCCGCGCCTCGTCGAGGAACATCCGCACGAGCTCGCGATCCTCGGCGAGCGTGGGAAGGATCCGCTTCACGGCGTAGTAGCGGCCCGGCGGGTCGCCGCGCCGGACGGCCGCGAACACCTCGGCCATGCCGCCGATCGCCACGCGATCGACCAGGAGGAACTGGCCGAATGGGATCGGGTCGCGCATGCCTCCCCGGACCCCCCGTCCCGCTATGATACTCCCATGGCCACGACCTGCTACGGGTGCGGCGCGACGCTCCACATCGACGGCCCGGTCGGACGCCGCGCCACGTGCCCGGAGTGCGACGCCGACCTCCACGCCTGCGTCGACTGCCGCCACTACGACGAGTCCGCGGCGCGCGAGTGCCGCGAGCCGCACGCGGAGCGGATCCTGGACAAGGAGGCGTCGAACGCCTGCGACCTGTTCCAGCTCGGGGACGGCGCCTCGCGCCGGAGGAAGGGCTCCGCCGCCGCGCGCGACCGGCTCCACGCGCTCTTCGGCGAGGCGCCCGCGAAGGAGGAGGAGCCGCGCGACGCGCTCGAGGCGCTCTTCCGGAAGAAGGAGTAGGCGCGCCCGCGCGCCTCACCTCGTCTCGTCCGCGATCCACGCGAGGTACCGCGCGCCGCCCGCCTCGACGGGGAGCGCGATCACCTCCGGCACCTCGTACGGGTGGAGCGCCAGCACCCGATCGCGCAGCGCCTCGAACCGCGCCCGCGTCGTCTTCAGGACGAGCAGCGCCTCGCCCTCGTCCTGGACCTTCCCCTCCCAGCGGTAGATCGACCGCAGGCCTGGGACGACGTTGCCGCACGCGGCGAGCCGCTCCTCGACGAGCGCGCGGGCGATCTCCGCGGCGCGCTCCGGCGTGGGCGTGGTGACGAGGACGACGAGGGCGTCGGTCATGTGGGCTCCTCGCGGCGGGGCCGGCTACAGGCCGGTCTGCCGCGCGACGATCTCCTTCATGATCTCGGAGGTGCCGCCCGCGATGGTCATCGCGCGGACGTCCCGCCAGGCCCGCGCGATGTCGGTCTCGAGGACGTACCCCATGCCGCCGTGGAGCTGCATGCAGTCGTAGGCGACGTCCTGCGCGAGGTCGCAGGCGAACAGCTTCGCCATCGAGATCTCCTTCACCGCGACCTGCTTGCGGTCGAACAGGTCGCAGGCGCGGTAGGTGAGCCAGCGCGCCGCCTCGATGGCGGTGAGGTGCTCCGCGAGCTTGTGGCGCCACGCCTGGAACCGCGCGACGGGGCGCCCGAACACCCGGCGCTCCTCGCCGTAGCGGATCGCGTCCTCCACCATCTGCTGCATGGCCGCGACGGCCTGGACGGCGGCCACGAGCCGCTCGCCCTGGAAGTTCGCGATGACGTAGCCGAACCCCGCGTTCTCCTCGCCGAGCAGGTACCGCGCCGGCACGCGGCAGTCGTCGAAGTAGAGGACCGCGGTGTCGGACGCGGGGTTGCCGACCTTCTCGAGCTTGCGCGAGACCTGGAACCCCTTCGTGTCGGTCGGGAACAGCAGGAGCGAGATCCCGCCGTACCCCTCGCCTCCGGTGCGCACGGCCATGGTGAGGAAGTCGGCGCGCGCCCCGTTCGTGATCCACATCTTCGAGCCGTTCACGACGAGGTCGTCGCCGTCGCGGCGGGCGGTCGTCCGGATCGCGGCGACGTCCGAGCCCGCGTCCGGCTCCGAGATCGCGAGCGCGGCGATCCGCTCGCCGCGGATGGCGGGCGCGAGGAACTCCCGCTTCTGCTCGTCGCTCCCGACGTCGCCGATGACCGGGATCGCCATCTCGCCGTGGACGAGCATCGCCATCGCGAGCCCCGCGTTCCGGCAGCGGACGAGCTCCTCCGCGTACGCGACGACGTACCAGTAGTCGAGCCCCGAGCCGCCCCAGGACGGATCGTGGCGGATCCCGAACAGCCCGAGCTCCGCGAAGCGGCGGAACAGCGCCTTCGGGAACTCGGCCGCCGCGTCCCACTCGCGCGCGTGCGGCGCGAGCTCGCGCTCGCAGAACTCGCGGACGGTGCGCCGGAACGCCCGGTGGTCCTCGCCGAACGGCTCGAACCCGGTCATCGCGGCTACCGCCCGAGCATCGCCTTCTTGAGGTCGGCGTCCGCCGGCTGCGACCCCAGCCAGTTCCGGAACATCGCGTCGGCGAAGTCCTTCCCCTCGATCGTGACGGGCGTCGCGCCCGCCGACGCGACCGTCGTCCCCTCCCCCGGCACGTAGGTCACGAACATCTCGGCGCCCCTGCGCATGTCCACGATCGCGGGCGCGATCCGGTCGAGCTTCGCGAGCAGCGCCTGCAGCTCCGGCCCCGCCGAGTTCTTCTGGAACCCCTCGCGGTAGGTCTCCATGATCTTCTTCTTGTCGACGTCGCGCAGGAAGACCATGCGCACCCGCCTCGGGCCGTCGGCGGCGAGGATCGCCGCGGCGTCCTGGGACGGCTCGGCGAGGTAGAGGGCGCCGGCGTAGACCTTCACGAAGAGCTTGGTCCGGATGCCGGCCCCGTTCAGCTTCAGCTCCCGGCCTCCCACGGTGAGCGTGTCGGCGAACTGCACGCCCGCCACCTGGCGGGCGAGCGCCGGGGCGGCGAGGGCGAGGGCGGCGAGCGCGGCGGCGGTCTTCGTCATGGTGACTCTCCGTGACGGTGAACGGACACTGTATCGCGCCCGGGGGCCGTCCGCGCCGGCCCGTCGGGGCCCGGCGGTCCCCGCCCGCTCCGCTCGCGCCCGGTCCCCCGGCCGGGGCAGGGACGCTCGCCGGCCGCGGGCGCGCTCCGGGGCCGAGGCGGCTCCCGCCGGGGAATGGAAGGCGGGGACCCCCGCGTTGTTCTCTGCCCGGGGGGAAGCCGTGACATTTCCGAGATCCATCCGCGGACGCCTCGTCGTGATGGCCGTCCTCGCGCTCGTTCCGCTGCTGGCGATGCTGGGGCTCGCGTCGGCGTCCATCCAGCGCGTGCGGGAGGACTCGGAGGTCGCGGCGAACCTCGAGCTGGCGCGCGCCACCGCGGCCGCCTTCTCCGGCTTCGTCGCCGACGTGCAGCGAACCGCGATGCCGGTCGGGGAGGCGCTGGCGAGCGGCCGGCTCGCGTCGCACGAGGCGGATCGGCTCCTGGACGGCACCGCGCGCGCCTACGGCGCGCTGCTCGAGGTCTCCTGGGCCTCACCGGCCGGGGAGATCCTGCGGTCGAGCAGCGCCCGGAGCGTCGGGCTGCGCGTCGGCGACCGCGACTACTTCCTGCGGATCCTCGCGGGCGACGACGCCGTGGTGGGCGACCTGCTCGACACGCGCTCGGGCCGCGGGCTCGCCTTCGTCGTCGCCGTCGCGGTGCGGGACGGCGAGCGCCGGCTCGTCGGCGTCGTGCTCGCGCCGGTGGATCCCGCGCGCCTGCTCGACCTCACGCTCGCCGTCCGCCGCTCCGGCTCGGGCGACTACGCCCTCGTCGACCGGGCGGGCCGGATCGTGGTCCGCAGCCCGTCCCTCGACGTGCCGTGGGAGGCGCGCGAGATCGCGTCCGGCCAGCCGTTCCTCCGCCGCGCGCTCGACGGCGAGGAGGCGGCGGGGCCCTTCACGGGCGAGGACGGGCGCGAGCGGCTCGGCGCGGCCGTGCCGGTCCCGCGCACCGGCTGGGCCGCGCGGGCGAGCCGCGGCCGCGAGGAGGTCCGCTCGGCGGTCCGCCGCGAGCTGGCGCGGGCCGGGGCGATGGCGCTCCTCGCCGGGGCGGCGTGGCTCGCGGCCTCCGCGCTGCTGGGCGGCCGGATCGCGCGGTCGCTCTCGCTGCTCGAGGCCCACGCCGAGGCGCTCGGCCGCGGAGAGCGCGTCGCGCCGCCGCGCCTCGCGGTGCAGGAGATCGCCCGGCTCGCCGACCGGTACGGCCGCATGGCGGAGCGCCTGCGCGCCTCGCGCGAGGCCTTCGCCACCGCGTTCGCGGCGGCGCCGGCCGGCATCGTCGTGGTGGACGGCGCGACCCTGCGCGCCCGGTGGGCGAACCCCGCCTTCCTCGCGTTCCTGGAGGACCCCTGGCGGACGCGCGGCGTCGAGGGGGCCCGGCTCGAGGAGTTCCTCCCCGGCGCGGCCGAGAGCGGGCTCGCCGAGCGGTTCCGCCGCGTCGCGAGCGGCGATCTCCCGCAGGCGGACGCCGAGCAGCGGCTGGACGCGTTCGCGCGCGGCCCGACCTGGTGGCGCTGGTCCGTCCGCGCGATCCCGTCCGCCGACCGGCTCGGCGCGCGCGATCTCCTCTTCCTGGCGACGGACGTCACCGAGCAGGCGCGGGCGCGCCGTCGCATCGAGGAGGACCGGCGTCGGCTCGAGGCGGTGCTGCGGACGCTGCCGGTGGGCGTCGTCATCGCGGACCCGTCCGGCGCGATCGCCACGTCCAACGACGCCGCGCGCGCCGTCCTCGGCGGGCCGCCCTCGGCCGTGTCCCGGGAGGCCGTCGGGAGCCTCCGCGGGTGGCGCGCCTCGTCGGGCGCGCCGCTCGGCCTCGACGACTGGCCGCTCACGCGCGCGCTCCGTCGGCGGGAGACCGTGGTCGGCGAGCTGATCGACGTCGCCCTGCGCGACGGCCGCCGCGCGTCGCTGCTCGTGAGCGCCGCGCCCATCGCGGGCGCCGCGGGCGACCTCGCCGGCGCGGTCGCGGCGTTCGAGGACGTCACGGAGCTGCGCCGCGCGCAGCGGCGGGAGCGGCTCCTGCGCGAGGCGGGGACCGCCGTCACCGAGACGCTGGAGTTCGACGAGGTCGGGCGACGGCTGGCCGCGTTCGCCGCCCCGCAGCTCGCCGACTGCTGCTGCATGCACGAGGTCCGCCCGGACGGCGCCCTCCGCGAGATCGCCTGCGCCCGCGGCGCGGCGGGGCCCGCCTGCGACGGCGCGGAGGACGCCCTGGCGCGCCGCGCGATCGCGGCGCGCCGGACGGTGCACGTCCGCGGCGACGACGTCGCCGACGGCCTGCGCGCGCGCGGCCTCCGCGCCGCGGTGGCGATCCCGCTCCTGGCGGGCGGCGACGTCCTCGGCGTGCTCACGCTCGCCACCGGCGCGGAGCGCGCGCCGCTCGACGGCGACGACGTCCGCACCGCGGAGGAGCTCGGCCTCGTCGCGGCGCAGGCGCTCGAGAACGCGCGCCTGTTCGGCGAGGTGCGGCGCGCGGTCGAGGCGCGCGACGAGGTGCTGTCGGTCGTCTCGCACGACCTGCGCAACCCGCTCGGCGTCGTGACGCTCGGCGCGCGCGTGCTGGCCGACCTCCCGGAGGGCGACGGCGCGGTCGAGCGGGCGCGCGCCACCGGCGCGCGCGTCCTGCGCGCGGCGGAGCGGATGGCGCGGCTCATCGGCGACCTCCTCGACCTCGCGACCCTCCGCGCGGGCCGGCTCGCGATGGAGCGGGGCGTCTGCGGCGCGTCGGACCTCCTCCGCGAGGCGGCGGACGAGGTGCGCGGCGCCGCGCGCGAGAAGGGGCTCGAGCTCCGCGTCCACGTCTCCCCCGGCGTGCCCTCCTTCGCGTGCGACCGCGGGCGCGTCCTCCAGGTGCTCGGGAACCTCGCCTCGAACGCGGTCAAGGCGACCGAGGCCGGCGGCGTGTGGCTCGCCGCCGACCCCGGCGACGGGGAGATCGTCTTCACCGTCGGCGACACCGGCCCCGGCATCCCGGAGGCGGAGCGGGGCGCCCTGTTCGAGCGGTTCCGGCGCGGCGCGGGCGCGCGCTACGAGGGCGCGGGGCTCGGGCTCTCCATCGCGCGGGCCCTCGTCGAGGCGCACGGCGGGCGGATCTGGATCGAGAGCCGCCCGGACGCCGGCACGATCGTCCGGTTCACGCTCCCCGCCGAGCCCGCGGCGCCGCCCGCCGCCGCGCCCGATCACGGCGCGGCCGGCACCTCGGCCGGCGCCGCCGGCGCGGGGCGGTGACCGCGGACGGTCCCGTACGCGACCCCCGCGATCCCGATCACGATCCCGAGCGCGCCGGCCGCGGACACGGCCTCGCCGAGGATCGCCGCCGCGAGCAGGTACTGCGCGAGGGGCGTGAGCTGCAGCCAGACCGCCGCCTCCGAGATCGAGAGCGCGCCGTACGCCTCGGCCAGCATCACCTGCGCCGCGAAGGCCGCGAGCGCCATGACCGCCGCGAGCGCCCACGGCCCACCGGCGCCCGGCAGCGGGCCGAGCGCGAACGGGAGCGCCACGGGGAAGCCGCCCAGGCAGAAGTAGAAGAAGATGGTCGCCGCGTTGTCCGTGCTGCGCATCGCCCGGATCGTCACGGACGAGAAGGCGGCGAACACCGCGGCCCCGAGGGCGAGCGCTTCCCCGGCGCCGACCCCGAGGTGGAGGGTGCCGTTCCCGAGGACGAGGACGACGCCGGCGGTGGCCACCGCGAGCGCGAGCGCGAGGTGGATCGTCGGACGCTCGCCGAACGCGCGGACGCTCACCGCCGTGGCGATGACCGGGAACAGGTTGTAGAGCATGCCCGCCTGGCCGGCGGGGATCCGCTGCAGCGCGAGGAAGTAGAGGACGACGACGATCCCGCCGGAGACGCCGCGGGTCCACAGCAGCCGCCGGTTGTGCGGCGCGTAGAGGCCGGGCCGGAGCCGGAACGCGACGAGCGAGACCGCCGCCCCCACGACGAACCGGATCATGGTGAGCTGCCCGGCCGAGAACGCGTCCGGGCCGCGCGAGAGCCGGCGGGCGAGCACCGCCATGAGGCCGAACGAGACGGCCGACCCGAGGAGCAGGAGCCGTGCCCGGGCCTTGCGGCGGCGGGCGGCGGGGTCGGCCGCCGGGGTCACGGCTCCTCCGCCGGGATCCCCTCCGCCATCCTCGCCTGGGGCGCGGACGCGTCGCGCGGGGCGTGGCCGAGCACGGTGCCGTACGCCACGCCCGCGACGCCGAGCAGCACGCCGATCACGGTCGTCCAGCCGACCGGCTCGCCGAGCGTGAGCGCCCACAGGTAGCTCGCGATCGGCGTGAGCTGCTGCCAGATCGCGGCCTCGGGGACCGACAGCGCCCCGTACGCCTCGGTCATGAACAGCTGCGCGACGAACGCCACGATCGCGACGCCGAGCGTCGCCACGTACGGCGCCCAGGCGGAGGGCCACGGCCCGAGCGCGAACGGGATCGACACGAGGAAGCCGCCGACGGCGAAGGCGAAGAAGATCGTCGGGGCGTTGTCGGTCGCGCGGAGCGCCCGGATCGAGGTCACCGCGGCGCCGCCCGTGATCGCGGAGGCGATCCCGAGCAGCTCGCCGGTGCCCAGCGCGAACCCCACGCTCCCGCCGCCCAGCACGAGGAACACGCCGGCGCTCGCGAGCAGGAGCGCGATCGAGAGGTGCACCGTCGGGCGCTCGTTCAGGACGAAGAGCGAGATGACCACCGCGAAGATCGGGAACGTGTTGTTGAGGAGCGTGGCCTCGCCCGCCGGGATGCGGGCGATCGCGAGGAAGTAGAGGAGCGCCGCGAACCCGCCGAAGAGGCCGCGCGAGACGAGGAGCCCCTTGCGCCGGGGCCGGAACGTGCCGGGCCGCGCGGCGAAGAGGCCCGCGACGAAGGCGAGCCCGAGCCCGAACCGGGCGAGCGTGACCTGGCCGCCGCTCATCCCCGCGAGCGTCGCCACGCGGGCGAGGACGGCGGAGAGGCCGAACAGGACCCCCGCGCCGAAGAGCAGGGCACGGGCGCGCGCGCGGGCGTGGACGGGGGCCGCGGCCGCGGCGCCGAACGGGCGGTCGGCGCTCGCCTGCTCTCCCGGGCCGGCCATGGATTCCGGCGTCGTACCACGCTCCGCCACGTCCGCCAACCGCAGCGCGGGCGGCGGCGGAGCGCGGCGCGCCGCGCGGCGCGCCCCGGCGTTGCGGCGCCGGGCGCCCGGGTGCTAGGGATCCGCGCCGGGATGCCCGACCTGCCCCGCCCCCCGGGCCGCGAGGCGAGGCGCTGGGCCGCGGCGGTCGCCGCGGCGGCGCTCGCGCTCTACCTGCCGACCGTCCGCCACGGGTTCGCCATGGACGACGCGGCGGCCGTGGTGCGGAACGCGCACGTCCGCTCGCTCGCGCGCGCGCCCGAGATCTTCCGGACGAACGATCTCGCCGGGGCGGGCGTCCGGGCGCGCGTGTACCGGCCGCTCACGACGCTCACGCTCGCGCTCAACCACGCGGCGGCGGGGCTCGCCCCGTGGAGCTACCACCTCGTCAACGCGGCGCTCCACGCGCTCGCCGCGGTCCTCCTCCTCGCGCTGGCGCTCGCGCTCGGGCTCCCGCCGCTCGCGGCCGGGACCGCCGCGCTGCTGTTCGCGGTCCACCCGATCCACGTGGAGGCCGTCTCCAACGTGGCGGGGCGCAAGGACGTGCTCGCGACGGTCCTCGTGCTCGCGGCGCTCGTCGCGCACCGGCGGGCCGCCCGCGGCGGCGGCGCGTGGCTCGCGGGCCCGGCGCTCGCCGCGGCCGCCATGCTCTCGAAGGAGATCGGGATCGCGACGCCCGCGCTCGCGGTCCTCGCGGACCTCGCCGTCCCGGCGCACCCCGCCGGCGATCGGGCCGCCCTGCGGCGCCGCCTCCGCCTCTACGCCGCCCACGCCGCGGTCGCCGCGGCGTACCTGCTCCTCTTCGCCGCCGTGACGCGCGGCGCCGGCGGGCCGCCGCCCTTCGTGGACAACCCCGCCGCGCACGCGGGGGCCGCGGCGCGCGTCATGACCGCGATCGCCGTCGTCGGGAAGGGGCTCGGGCTGCTCGCGTTCCCGGTCGGGCAGTCGCCCGACTACTCCTACGACGCCCTGCCCGTGGTCGCGCGCGCCGGCGACCCGCGGCTCCTCGCCGCGGTCGCCGCGCTCCTCGCCTGGGCCGCGGCGGGCGCGCTCGCGCGGCGGCGCGCGCCGGTCGTGCTGCTCGGGCTCGCCTGGTACCTCGTGGCGCTGCTCCCGACGTCCAACCTCCTCTTCCCGATCGGCACCGTCTTCGGCGAGCGCCTCCTCTACCTGCCGAGCGCCGGCGCCGCGCTCGCGGCGGGCGCCGCCGTCGGGGCGCTCGCGCCGCGGCTCGCGGCCGCCGCGCCCGCGCGCCGCGTCGCCGCCGGGGCGCTCGGCGCCGTCGCCGTGGCGGCGCTCTCGGTCGCGACCCTCCGGTACTCGGAGGCGTGGTCGAGCGACCGGACCCTCATCCCGCTCGCGGCGCAGCGGGTCCCGCGTTCGGTCAAGATCCGCCAGGGCAACGCGTCGGCGCTGGCCGCGGCGGGGCGCACCGAGGACGCGCTCGCGGAGATCGACGCGGCGGCGGCGATCTGGGCCGACGCCCGCACGCAGGCGCTCCGGGCCGGCATCCTCGCCCGGCTCGGCCGCGCCGCGGAGGCCGAGGAGGCGGCCGCGCGCGCCCTCGCGCTCGATCCCGGCGAGTTCCAGGCCGCGTACGCGAAGGGCGGGGTCGCGCGCGACGCGGGCCGCCTCGACGAGGCCGAGGCGTGGTTCCGGCGGACGGTGGCGCTCCGCCCCGACTTCCCGGAGGCGTGGTCGGACCTGGCGGCGTGCCGGTACCTCGCCGGCCGACCCGCGGAGGCGCTGCCGCTCGCCCGCCGGGCGCTCGAGCTCTCGGACGGGCTCGCGAACGCCTGGTACGTGGCGGCGCTCTCCCACAAGGGGGTCGGGGACGCCGCGCGCGCGCGCGCCGCGTTCCAGCGCTTCGTGGAGACCGCCGGCCCCGGCCACGCCGCCCAGGCCGCGGCGGTGCGCGACGCGCTGGCCCGCGGCGCGCTGCCCTGAGGTCGCCCCGGAACCCGGGCCGGCGGTGGCCCGCGTGGGTCCCGCGGGTTAAAAGCATCGGCCACATGAGCGAGCCCGAGTTCATCACCATCAAGGGGGCCCGCGAGCACAACCTCAAGTCCGTCAGCCTCGACATCCCGAAGAAGAAGCTGGTCGTCTTCACGGGGGTCTCGGGGTCGGGCAAGTCCTCGCTCGCGTTCGACACCCTCTACGCCGAGGGGCAGCGGCGGTACGTCGAGTCGCTGTCGTCCTACGCGCGGCAGTTCCTCGGGCAGATGGAGAAGCCCCGCTACGACACGATCCGCGGGCTCTCGCCGACCATCTCCATCGAGCAGAAGGCCGCCTCGAACAACCCCCGCTCCACGGTCGGGACCATCACCGAGGTGCACGACTACCTGCGCGTCCTGTACGCGTCGATCGGCCTCCAGCACTGCCCGTCGTGCGGCCGGCCGGTGGGCAAGCAGACCGCCCAGCAGATCGTCGAGGCGATCCTGGCGCTGCCGCAGGGCGCGCGGATCCTCGTCCTCGCGCCGCTCGTCCAGAACCGGAAGGGCGAGTACCGGGACCTCCTCGGCGACGTGCAGAAGCGCGGGTTCGCGCGCGTCCGCGTCGACGGCATGATCCACCAGCTGACCGAGCGGCTCGCCCTCGACAAGAAGCTGAAGCACGACGTCGAGCTCGTGGTGGACCGGCTCGTCGTGAAGGACGGCATCCGCAGCCGGCTCACCGACTCGGTCGAGACCGCGCTCCGCGAGGGCAAGGGGACGCTCGTCGTCGCGGACGTGGACAAGGAGCAGAAGGTCGGGCCGGGCGACCCGGAGGAGTACAAGCGGCACGACCGCTTCTTCTCCGAGCTCAACGCCTGCCACGCCTGCGGGCTGAGCTTCGGCGAGCTCGCGCCCCAGAGCTTCTCCTTCAACTCGCCGCTCGGCTCCTGCCCGGACTGCCAGGGGCTCGGCACGCGCGCGGAGATGGACCCGGACCTCATCGTGCCGGACCCGTCGCTCACCATCCGCGAGGGCGCCGTCGAGCCGTGGGCGAGCGGGATGGAGCGCGGCGAGGGCTGGACGTTCGAGTTCGTCGAGCACCTCTCGCGCTCGCTCAAGATCGACCTCGACACGCCCTGGGCGAAGCTGTCGAAGCGCGACCGCGACGTGGTGATGCTCGGCACGGAGGCCGCCGGGAACGGTCGGTCCTGGCGGATCGAGTTCGAGGGGGTGGTGAACCAGCTCTACCGCCGGTTCAAGACCACCGGGTCCGAGGCGATGCGGCGCTACTACATGCGGTACTTCTCGGACAAGCCGTGCCAGACGTGCGGCGGGGAGCGCCTCAGGCCCGAGAGCCGGGCCGTGCGGATCCGCGAGCGCGGGATCGTGGAGCTCTCGCGGCTCACGATCCAGGAGGCCCACGCCTGGCTCGCGGCGCTCGGCCTCAGGGGGAACGAGGCGAAGATCGCGGACGAGCTCCTCAAGGAGATCCGCAACCGGCTCAAGTTCCTCCTCGACGTCGGCCTCGGCTACCTGACGCTCGACCGCCCCGGGCCGTCGCTCTCCGGCGGCGAGAGCCAGCGCATCCGGCTCGCCTCGCAGATGGGATCGGAGCTCACCGGCGTCATCTACATCCTCGACGAGCCGTCCATCGGGCTCCACCAGCGCGACAACGGGAAGCTGCTCGCGACGCTCAAGCGGCTGCGGGACATCGGGAACTCCGTCATCGTCGTCGAGCACGACGAGGAGACGATGGAGGAGGCCGACTGGATCGTGGACTTCGGCCCCGGGGCGGGCGCGCACGGCGGGGAGATCGTGGCGCAGGGGACGCCCGCGGAGGTGAAGGGCGACCCC
Source organism: Anaeromyxobacter sp. (assembly GCA_035708485.1). Classification (GTDB taxonomy): domain Bacteria; phylum Myxococcota; class Myxococcia; order Myxococcales; family Anaeromyxobacteraceae; genus Anaeromyxobacter. The sequence goes on from DASSSJ010000154.1 coordinate 14,324, forward strand.
GCCTCGCTCACGGGCGCGTACCTCTCCGGCCGCCGGGAGATCCCGCTGCCCGGCCGGCGGCGCGCGGGCGACCACGGCGAGGTCGTCGTCGGCGGCGCGCGGGAGAACAACCTGAAGGACCTCACCGTCGCCTTCCCGCTCGGCCGGATGATCGCGGTGACCGGCGTCTCGGGCGCGGGGAAGTCCACGCTCGTGAACGCCGTCCTCCGCCCCGCGCTCATGCGCCTCCTGTACGGCACGCGCGAGGTCCCCGGGAAGCACCAGGCGCTCTCGGGGCACGAGCGGATCGACAAGGTCATCGACATCAACCAGCAGCCCATCGGCCGGACGCCGCGGTCGAACCCCGCCACGTACACGAAGGTGTTCGACTGCATCCGGGAGGTCTTCGCGCAGACGCCGGAGGCGCGCGCGTTCGGGTACCTGCCCGGCCGCTTCAGCTTCAACGTGAAGGGCGGCCGCTGCGAGGCGTGCCAGGGCGACGGGATGAAGCTGGTCGAGATGCACTTCCTCGCGGACGTGCTCGTCCCGTGCGAGGTCTGCGGCGGCAAGCGCTTCAACGAGGCGACGCTCCGGGTGGCGTTCAAGGGGAGGAACGTCGCCGAGGTGCTCGACCTCTCCGTGTCCGAGGCGAAGGAGCTGTTCCAGCACCACCGCGAGATCGTCCGGATCCTGACGACGCTCGAGGACGTCGGCCTCGGCTACATCAAGCTCGGCCAGCCCTCCCCCACCCTCTCCGGCGGCGAGGCGCAGCGCATCAAGCTCTCGCGCGAGCTCGCGCGCGTCGGCACCGGGAAGACGCTCTACATCCTCGACGAGCCCACCACCGGCCTCCACTTCGAGGACGTGAAGAAGCTCCTCGTCGTGCTCGACCGGCTCGCGGACGCCGGCAACACGGTCGTCGTGATCGAGCACAACCTCGACGTCATCAAGTGCGCGGACTGGGTGATCGACCTCGGCCCCGAGGGCGGCGAGGAGGGCGGCCGCGTGGTCGCCGAGGGGACGCCGGAGGAGGTCGCCCGGGTGAAGGAGAGCTACACCGGGCAGCACCTCGCGAGGATGCTCGCCGCCCACCGCGCCCGGGCGCGCGCGCCGAGCGCGGCGGAGCGGACGGTGGGGGCGTAGGCGGGCCGGCGGGCCGGCCGACGGGGTCGCTCCCGGCTCCGGCACCCGGACCGCCGGCGCGGACGTTCGCCCTCGCGGCCTGCGGCCCGCGCGGGGTCGCCAGGGCGCGGCAGGCCGGCTCCGCCGCGCCGCGCGTAACATGGCGGGCCTCGCCCTCGGAGGTCCCCATGCGCGCGGTCTGGGCGTGGACGCTGCTCGCGGTCGCCTGCGCCGGCCCACGGCCGCAGCCCCCGCGGCCCGCGGAGGCCGCCGCGACCGGAGCTCCGGTCGAGCTCGCGTACGCCGACGCCGGGGCCGGCTCGCCGATCGTGCTGATCCACGGGGCCTGGGGCGATCTCCGCACCTACTCGCGCGCGATCCCGGTGCTGTCGGCGGGCCACCGGCTGATCGTGCCGAGCCTCCGGTATCACTGGCCGAACCCGTGGCCCTCGTCGGACGACGAGGCCTACGCCCAGTACACGGTCGAGACCCACGCACGCGACGTCGCCGCCCTGATCGAGCGGCTCGGGATCGCGCCGGTGGACCTCGTCGGACACTCGTACGGCGGGAACGTCGCCGCGGTCCTCGCGCTCTCGCGCCCGGAGCTGGTCCGCCGTCGATCGATGAGCGCGCCCCGCGCCCCGCGCCGCCCGGCGGGCGAATCGCCCCGAAGCCTCGCGGTCGAGGTCCTCGTGAACGGCGTCTCGACGGCGCTCGCCGTCCTCGTGCCCCTCCGTTCGCTTCACTCACAGCAACTTGAATCGGCGCACGTTCGAACCGGCCGCCACGCCGCGCGGCCGTATTCCGCCTCGCGCTCCCTCGCGAGGCCGGCTCCGCCCAGGAGCCACGACGACGGCCGCGAGACGGGCGGAGGTAACCCATCGGGCCCGCGCTCGGCGACCGACGAATGAGGATCCGCCCAGCCGTCCGGGACACGCCCGCCGCGTCGCTCCACGTGCGACGCGAAGTTGCCCAGGACGTACGCTACGGCGCGCCGGGCCGCGGCCGGCGTTCGCAGGACGTGCGCATGGTATCGGTCGGTGAAGACGCGCCCGCGCCGACGCATGAGCCGGTCGAGCCCGAGCGCGATCCGACCGGAGAGCGCGCGCATTCCGCGCGCCAGCGCCGCTGCACCCTCGGCCTCGACGACGAGGTGGAGGTGATTCCCCTGGATCGAGAAGTGCACGACACGGAAGTCCCCGCGCGCGAGGACGCCGCGGAGCGCCGCCGCGATCACGCCATGGCAGCGCCGGGTCCGGAGGTTCCACACGTGCGCACGGGTCCGGAGCGTGACGTGCAGCGGCAGATGGCGATCCAGCTCGGGCCGGGGCGCGTGCGCGACCCCCGGGCGCTCGCCCCGCGGCCTGCGTCCGGCGCCATCCCGGGCGCCGCCCCAGCCGAAAGTCGGGAGGAGGGCGAGTCGGAGCTGCGTATCGTTTCGGGCCATCGGTCGCTCTTCACTTTGCGTAACTTGAATCGGCACACGTTAGCACTCGCCTCCGACACACCGCGGCCAGGCGAACGCCGCGCGACGGACCGGTCAGACCAGGGCGAGGAGGACGGTCAGCGTCGGCAGGGACAGCAGCGTCGAGAACAGCACCGCCGACGTCACGAAGCCCGGCGCGACGTCGTACTCCGTCGCGATGATGGCGACGAGGATCGCGGCCGGCATGCCGGCCTGGAGGATCCCGGACGCCCGCTCGACGCCCGCGAGCCCGAAGGGGCCGGCGAGGGCCCACGCCAGGGCCGGCGCGCCGACGAGCCGGAGCAGCGCGACCGCGGCCACGTCGGCGGTCGGGCGGAGCGCCCTCGTCCGCGCGAGCTGGACCCCGAGGACGAACAGCATCATCGGGATCATCGCGCCGCCGAGGAGCCCGACGGTGCGCGTGACGAAGAGCGGCAGCTCCGCCCCGGACGCCGAGACGAGCGCCGCCGGGACCGCGACCACGAGGGCCGGCGTGCCGAACACCGACACGACCGCCGCGGGGACGCTGCCGCCGCGCGTCCACGACGCGACGCCGACGCAGACCACGAACGACGTGAGCAGGATGACGATGAAGTAGATGGTCGCCGGCGCGAGCGCCGCGTCGCCGAGGCGGAACCTGACGAGGGCGAGGCCGAAGTTCCCCACGTTCCCGAACACCGACAGCATCACCCACGCGGCGGCGACGTCGCGCGGCCGACGGAGGAGCCGCGCGAGGACGAACGCGATCGCGCCGAACGCGAGGTGCGTCGCGACCGCGTACGCGGCCATGCGCCCCGCGCTCGCGAGCGGCACGCGCGAGCGGCTGATGACGTCGAAGGTGAAGGCCGGGACGAGGACGTAGTAGGCCGCGCGCGAGAGCGTCTTCGGGTCGAGCCCGAGGCGCGGCCCGAGGGCCCAGCCGATCGCGACGATGGCGAACACCGGCGCGACGACGTCGAGGAACACCGAGGGGAGCTGGGAGAGCATGGCGGCGCTGCGCCCACATTACCTTCCCTGCCCGTCCGGCGCGCCCCCCGGCGTGCTTGCGCAAACCGGCGCCCGGAGTGAAGAATCACGGCCACAGCCCACCGGAGCAGAGGGAGCCGCCCATGGACGAACGCGAGACCCTGCTGGACGAGGACTACACCGCGATCAAGCGCCCGACCCGCGCCCCGTGGTTGCTGTTCGGGCTCGCGCTCCTGGCCGGCGCCGCGGCGGCCGCGTTCCTCTGGCTGCGGCTCCAGGGCGCGGAGCGGCGCGCGCGCGAGCAGGCGGAGCTCGCGCAGAGGGCGGAGGCCGAGAAGGCCGAGCTCGCGAACCTCCGGAACGAGCTGTCGCTCCAGGTGCAGGCGAAGGAAGAGGAGCTGCAGAAGCTCCAGGGCACCTACCAGGAGCTCGAGCAGAAGATGAAGGAGGAGATCGCCAAGGGCGACGTCTTCCTCTCGCAGCAGGGTGGGCGCATCAAGGTGGACCTCGTGGACAAGATCGTCTTCGGCGAGGGCGACGCCTCGATCACGCCGCGCGGCGAGAGCGTGCTCTCCCGCGTCGGCGGCGTCCTCGCCGCCGTCGAGAACAAGAAGATCCAGGTGTCCGGCCACACCGACGACCTCAACATCTCCGAGCGGCTCGTCGATCGGTACCCGACGAACTGGGAGCTCGCCGCGGCGCGCGCCACGAACGTGGTGCGCTTCCTCGAGGAGAAGGCGAACGTCCCCGGCCGCCGGCTGGTCGCGGCGGCGTACGGGCCGTGGGAGCCGGTCGCCACCAACAAGACCACCGCGGGCCGCTCGCGGAACCGGCGGATCGAGATCGTCCTGACGCCCCAGCTCGCCCCCGAGCCGATCGACGGCCCGGTCGCCGCGAAGGCGGCGGCCGCCCCGGCGGTCGTTCCCGCCAAGGCGACCGCGGCGAAGCCCGCGGCCACGACCAGGAAGGCGGCCCCGGCGAGGAAGGCGACGCGGTAGCGGCGTCGGATCACGCAGCGAGGGGACTCTCCAGGATCGTCCGCCCCAAGGGTCCCCGATCGAGTGCCGACGGCTGCCGGCACGCGCACCCTCCGCTCCGGCGCGCCGACGTCGGCGGGCGCGGATAGGTGCCCAAATCAAGCGGCCCGGTTCGGGGCGGCCCTGCGCGCAGCCCAAGCGGTCGGCGCGGCATGGCGGCCGCCGCCGCTAGGCCGGGAGTGTGAATGCCCTCCCGCTGGCCGTAGCGGTCGGCCTCGTCCTCGCGCACGGCGGCGGCCTCGACAGGGACGGCTGCCACACGGATCGGCGGTCGGGCGAGTACCACTGCCACGCGCAGCCAGCGCCGAAGCAGCGACCGCCCGCGCCGCCCGGATCGCAGGACTCCGCGCGCGCTCGAGCGATACCGGACCCCGCGCTGCCGGTCGAGGGGACCATGGCAGCGGTGTGTCCCCCCCGGCGCGACGCGAGCGGCCGGATCAAGCGGGACAACCGGCAGCGGAGAGCGTTCATCGAGGCCAACCCGTGCCCGGTGACCGGGTCGAGGCATTACCGCGACCCGTGCCCCGGTTACGACGTGGACCACGTCATTCCGCTCGCGTGCTGCGGCGCGGACCACCCGAGCAACATGCGGTGGACGCCTACCGAGGTGAACCGGGCGAAGGGGGCACGGTGTCCGTGGGACCCTCCTCGCGAGAAGCGTTCCCGCCCACCGCGCCTCTGAGCCGGCGAACGGACGTCGCCCCCTCGTGTACCGCTGCGACGCGCGATCGCGGCGCGCTACCGCTGGCCGACCACCTTCGCGATCGCCCCCGCGAACGCCTTCACGTCCTCCGGCGTCGTGTCCCAGGCGCACATGAGCCGCTGCGCCCCGCCGATGAAGTCGTAGAAGCGCCACCCCTCCTCGCGGAGGGCGGCCGCGGCGGCGTCGG
>DASSSJ010000155.1:0-3712 GCA_035708485.1 Anaeromyxobacter sp.
CGTGGATCCAGTTGGGCTCGGCGAACGAGATCGCCGGGTCCGCCTCGAGGGCGCCGATGGCCTGCGCCACGGCGAGGCCGGGCGGGAGCCGGACGAGCTCGAGATCGCCGCCGCCGTCCGCGCGCCACGCGGCGGCGACGAGCCGCTCCGCCCGCCGGCCGCGGACGCGCGCCGCCGCGGCGTCCTTCGCGCCCTCCGCGGCGGCGGGCCGGAACTGCACCAGGACCTCGCCGGGGACGTGCCGCTCGGTCGCGAGCGCCGCGAGGACCAGCTCGGAGCGGCCCTGCGCGAAGGCCGAGGTGGCGGCGCACGCGACGAGCGCGGCGATCGACGGGCGGAACGGGACGGATCGCATGGCTCTCCTTGGAGATGGGAACGCGCCGGTTTGCACCGACGGTGCAAAGGACCATACCGCGGACCTCGCGGCGGCTTCAACGGGGACACCGTGGGTCAACGGCGCCTCGGTTCCCGACCGCTTGACCGGGGCGCGCGACCGGTGTGACAACCGGCGCCGTGCTCGGGACCCGCGGCGGGACACGCAGGCGGGCGGCGCGGACGGCGGCCGCCGCCGCGGCGGCGCTCGCCCTCGGGTACGCGATCCTGCTCGTGCCCGACGGGCCGCCGGCGCTGCCGCCCGACGCCGGCGCCGCGGACGCGCGCCCGTTCGCGTGGCAGCAGGACGCCTACTGGGAGACGCTCGAGGCGGGCTACGCCGCCGCGCGGGGCGGGGGGTGCGAGGAGGCCGGCGCCGGCGCGGCCGCGGCGCTCCGCGAGCTCGCGGCGCGGGTGGACGCGCTCGAGCGCGCGCCGCACGGGCCCGACGCGCCCGCCGTCGCCGAGGTGGAGCGGCGGGTGTTCGGCGCGGCCGTCCTCGTCGCGGCCTGCCCCGGGCTCCTGCCCGAGGCCGTCGCGCTCGTGGCCCGGCTCCGCGACGCGCTGAAGCGGCAGTCGGAGCGCTGGGCCCCGGGCGACCGGCGCGCGCGGGAGGCGCTGTACCGCGTCCTCTACGGCAGCCGCGCCGCGATCGAGGAGGCGATGCTCCAGGCGCCGCCGGCCGCGGTCCCCGCGCTCGCGCGCGGCCGCGACGAGCCGTCGGCGGCGCCGTCGGCGACCCTGCACGGCGTCACGATCCACAGCGGCGACGTCCTGCTCTCGCGCGGCGGCGCGCCGACGTCGGCGCTCATCGCGCGCGGCAACGACTTCCCGGGGAACTTCTCGCACGTGGCGCTCGTCCACGTGGAGGAGGGCACCGGCCGGGTCCGGCTCGTCGAGGCGCACATCGAGCGCGGCGTCGCGATCTCGACGCCCGCGGAGTACCTCGGCGACCGCAAGCTCCGCGTGATGGTGCTGCGGCCGCGCGCGGACCTGCCCGCGATCGCGGCGGATCCCATGCTCCCGCACCGCGCCGCGGAGGCGGCGCTCGCGCGCGCCGAGGCGGGGCCGATCGCGTACGACTTCTCGATGGACGCGCAGGACCCCACGCGCCTCTTCTGCTCCGAGGTGGCGGCGCAGGCCTACCGCGCGCTCGGCGTCGGGCTGTGGCCCGCGCCGTCGCGCATCTCGGCGCCCGGCCTGCGGCGCTGGCTCGCCGCGCTCGGCGTCCGCCACTTCGAGACGCTCGAGCCCTCCGACCTGGAGTACGACCCGCAGCTCCGGGTGGTGGCCGAGTGGCGCGACCCGGAGGCGCTCCGCGAGGACCACCTCGACAACGCGGTGACGGACGCGATGCTCGACGCGGCCGCGGCCGGGGCGCCGCTGCGCCACTCGGCGTGGGCGCTCCCCGTCGCGCGCGTCGCGAAGGGGTGGAGCGTCGTCCTGAACGCCGCGGGCGAGGTCGGCCCCGTGCCGCAGGGGATGAGCGCGACGGCGGCGCTGAAGAGCCGCCGGTACGCGTCGCTCCACGACGCGGTGCGCGGGCGCGTCGAGGCTCGCGCCGCGGAGCACCTCGCGGCGCGCGGCTACCCGCCGCCGTACTGGCGGCTCGTCGGCTTCGCGCGCGAGGAGCTCGCGGCGTCCGGGGCGCTCGAGGCGCGCTGAGGCCCGGCCGCGCCGACGGCTCGGGAGGCTCCGCCCCCGAGCGGCGCGGTGAGCGGCGGGCCGATCCGCGTCACCCCTGCGGCTTCATCCCGAGCCGCCGCCGCAGCTCGCGCGCGGCCTGCCGCGAGACCTCGACGCCGGCCCCGCTCCGCATCCGCGCGACGAACCCGCCCGTCTCGACCGGCTCGAGCCGGAGCACCTCGGCGAAGTTCACGAGCGCGCGCCGGTGCACGCGCTCGAAGCGGCCGGCGGGGAGCCGCGCCTCGAGCTCCTGGAGCGGGATGTCCGTGACGAGCGGGCCGCGCGCGGTGTGGAGCGTGACGAGCTCGTTCTCCACCACCGCGTGGCTCACCTCGGCGGGATCGAGGAGCACGATCCCCTGCCGCGTCGGGATCGCGAGGCGCTCGACGCCCGCGGCCGGGGCCGGCGCGCTCGCCCCGGAGGCGCCCGCGCGGCCGCGGGCGCGATCGAGCGCCTTGCGCAGCCGCGCCGGGTCCACCGGCTTCAGGACGTAGTCCACGGCGCCGGCGTCGAACGCCTGCACGGCGTGATCCGGGTGAGCCGTGCACAGGATCACCCGCGGGCCGTCCGGCGGGAGGAGCGCGAGCGCGTCGAGCCCGGAGAGCCCCGGCATCCGCACGTCGAGGAGCAGGACGTCCACGCCCCCCTCGCGGACGCGCGCGAGCACCTCGTCCGCGTCCTGGCACTCCCCGACGACGGCGACGTCCTCCATCTCGGCGAGGAGCCGCGCGAGCCGCCGGCGCGCCATGGGCTCGTCGTCCGCCAGGACCACGCGGAGCCTCGTCACGGCGCGCCCTCCGGCACCGCGGCGCCGGGCGCCCCTGCGGCGTCGCCGGACCGCGGGCCCGCGCGCGGGAGCAGGAGCTCCGCGGTGGTCCGATCCCCGACGCCCGCCACGACGAGGCGCGCGTCGGGGTACGCGGCGTCGAGCCGGCGCCGCAGGACGGGGAGGCCGTCGCTCCCGGGGCGCGGCCCCCGGTACGGGCCGGGGTTCGAGACCGTGACGAGCACCGACGCGTCGCCGTCGAGCCGCGCCTCGAGCCGGATCTCGCCGCGGTGGCCCGCGGCCGGCCCGTGCTTCACCGCGTTCTCGGCGAGCGGCAGCACGACGAGCGGCGGGACCGGGACCGCCAGCACCGCCGGCTCCGCGTCGATCGCGAACGAGAAGCGGTCCGGGTCGCGCAGGCGATGCAGCGCCATCAGGTTCCGCACGAGCTCGAGCTCGCGCTCGAGCGGCCAGGCGGGGAGCTTCACGCCGTCGAGGATGGACCGCAGCATCGCCGAGAGCTGGAGGATCGCGCGCTCGGCCACGGCGCCGTCGGCGCGGCACCACTCCGCGACGGCGTTCAGGACGTTGAAGAGGAAGTGCGGATCGAGCTGGGAGCGGAGCGCGAGGAGCTGCGCCTGCTCGGCCTCGCGCTCGAGCGCGCGGGCGCGGGCGCGGGCGCGGCCGAGGCTCTCCTCCATCCCGATGTCGCGGCCGAGCCCCCAGCCGCCCACGAGGTAGAGCGCCCCGGCGACGAGGAGCGTCTCGCGCGAGGTGAGGAAGGTCCGGCCCATGCCGGTGACCCTCGGCACCGCCGCGCCGAGCGTGAGCACGACGCCCGCGCCCGTCGCCGCGTAGAGCGCGAGCCGGAGCGCGACGGCGCCGGGG
>DASSSJ010000156.1:0-15448 GCA_035708485.1 Anaeromyxobacter sp.
GGAGAAGGGGACGGGGCTCGGGCTCTCCGTCGTCTACGGGATCGTGGATCGCCACGGGGGCGTCGTCGAGGTGGAGAGCGAGGTCGGCCGCGGGACGACGTTCACCATCCGTCTTCCGATCGCGGCGACGCCCGCCGAGCGCGCGGCCGCGGGCGGATGACGCGCGGGCGATCGGCGTCCCCCCGCGCCGTCGGCCGCACCGCTCGGCGTCGGGCGCGCCGCTCGCCGACTCTCCCGGGCCCCCGCGCGTCGCGAGGTCCTGCACGCCGGGGCTCCTCGAGAAGGGCCGCGCCGGTCCGCCCCGGCGAAGCAGGGGGCGACCCCCGAGCGGGCTTTGACATCGGCGCATCGCTGCATCACAGTATCGGGATGCGCACCACCGTGACGCTCGACGACGACGTCGCCCGCGCGGCGCAGGAGATCGCGCGCACGACCGGCCGCCGGCTCGGCGAGGTGCTCTCGGACCTCGCCCGGCGCGGGCTCAAGGCGCGCGCGGGCATCGACGAGACGGGCGCGTTCCCCACGTTCCGCGTGGCGGAGGACGCCGAGATCATCCCCGCGGACCGCGCGCGCAAGCTCCTCGAGGACGACACGCTGTGACCCCGGCGCTCCTGGACGTGAACGTCCTCCTCGCCCTCGCCTGGCCGAATCACCAGCACCACGCCGCCGCCCAGCGCTGGTTCGCGGGGGCCGCGCGGCGGGGATGGGCGACCTGCCCTCCCACGGAGCTCGCGTTCGTGCGCCTCTCCTGCAACCCGGCGTTCACCCCGGGCGCCGTCGCCCCCGAGGAAGCGCTCCGCCTGCTCGCCCTCGTGCGCAAGCTCCGGGGCCACCGCGCGTGGACCGACCTGCCGCCCGTCGCCGAGCTGAGCGCCCTCGAGCTGCGCGGGCATCAGCAGGTGAACGACGCCTACCTGCTGCTCGTGGCGCGCCGCCACCGCGGCGTGCTCGCCACGTTCGACGCGCGGATCGCCGCCTGGGCCGCCGCGGGGGAGGACGTGACGGTCATCCCGAGCTGACGCCGGAGCCGCGCGACCACGGGCCTCGCGCCGTCGGGAGCGCGGCCCGGCGCTATGATCCCCGCGTGCCGCGCCCGCTCGTGACGCTCGACCGCGTCGACGTCCGCCTCTCCGGCGCGACGATCCTCGAGGACGTCTCGCTGGAGGTGCGGGCGGGCGAGGGGCTCGCGCTCGTCGGGCCGAGCGGGTCGGGGAAGTCGACGCTGCTCCGGCTCGTACGCGGCGAGCTCTGGCCGCACCCCGCGAGCGCGGGGCGGAGGCTCTTCCACGGCGCGGACGGCGCCTGGGAGAGCCCGATCGGCGCGCGCGAGCGGTTCGCGCTCGTCGCGCCCGAGCAGCAGGACGCGTACGTCCGGCACGACTGGGACCTCTCCGGCGAGGCGGTGATCCGCTCGGGGTTCTTCGACGCGATCTTCCCCGCCGAGGCCGCGACGCCGCAGCAGGCGGCGCGCGTGCGCGAGGTGGCGCGCGCGCTCGGGATCGCGCCGCTCCTCGGCCGCTCGATCCTGGAGCTCTCGCGCGGAGAGGGCCGGAAGGTGCTGCTCGCGCGCGCGCTCGCGCCGGACCCCGAGCTGCTCCTGCTCGACGAGGCGGCGGACGGGCTCGACCCGGCGGCGCGAGAGGGACTCCTCGCGCTCGTGTCGCGCGTGCTGCGGGGCGGGACCGCGGTGCTGATGGCGACGCACCGGGAGGAGGAGCTCGTCCCGGAGATCGGGACGGTGATCGCGCTCGAGGGCGGGCGGATCGTGGAGCGGCGGGAGCGGTCGGGGTCGGGGTCGGGGTGGAGGAGGTCGAGGTCGGGGTCGGGGGCGGGGTCGGGGTCGGGCTCGGGGTCGGGCTCGGGGTCGGGCTCGGGGTCGGGCTCGGGGTCGGGCTCGGGCTCGGGCTCGGGCTCGGGGTCGGGGTCGGGCTCGGGGTCGGGCTCGGGGTCGAGGTCGGGCTCGAGGTCGAGGTCGAGGTCGAGGTCGGGGTCGGGGTCTGGGTCTGGGTCGGGCTCGGGCTCGGGCTCGCGATCGGGGTCGGGGTCCGGGCCGGGTTCGGCGCCCCCGTCGTCGGCTCCGCTCCTGTTCCACGCCCGCGCCGTCACCGTCCGCGTCGGCGGCCGCGACGTGCTCTCCGGGCTCGACTTCACGCTGCGCGTCGGCGAGCGCGTCGCGATCGTCGGCCCGAACGGCGCGGGCAAGTCCACCTTCCTCCGCCTCCTCGCGGGAGAAGAGCAGCTCGCGGCGGGCGCGCTCGACCGGCTCGGGCTCGGCCGGCGCGCGGACGCCTTCGAGCTGCGGGGCCGGATCGGCCTCGTCTCGCCGGAGCTGCAGGCGCGTCACCGCTTCGACGCGACGGGCGAGGAGGTCGCCCTCTCCGGCTTCGCGGGCACGATCGGGCTCGCCGCGCCGCCGTCCGCCGCGGAGCGCGCCGCCGTGGCCCGCACGCTCGCGCGGCTCGACCTCGCGCCGCTCGCCTCCCGCCACCTCCTCACCCTCTCCTACGGCGAGCTCCGCAAGCTCCTCCTCGCGCGCGCGCTCGCGCCCGGCCCGCAGGCGCTCCTGCTCGACGAGCCGCTCGCCGGGCTCGATCCCGCCGCGCGCGCGTGGATGCTCGACGCGATCGAGGAGGCCTGCGCGCGCGGCGCGGCGCTCGTGGCCGTCACGCACCACGACGACGAGCTGCCCCGCGGGATCGATCGGCGGCTCGCGCTCGAGGGGGGGCGCCTCCGCGCGACGGCGTAGCGCGCGCGGGCCGCCGCCGCGGATTTCCATGCCGCGTGGTTCCGGGGCAGGATGGGCGGGATGGCCGGCCCGAGCCGAAAGCCGCCGCCCCGACCCTCGCCGCCGCGCCCCGGCGCGCCGATCGCCGCGCCGCGCCCGCCGCCCCGGCGCGAGCCGGAGCGCCGCGTCCTCGATCCCGGGAAGGCGCTCGTCGCGCCGGCGTCCGGCGTCCGCCAGATCACGGGCCCGATGTTCATCGACACCGCGTCCGGCACGTTCCAGGATCTCCGGCCGCCGCCGCCCCCGGTCATGGCGCGCCGCGAGTTCGAGGCGGAGCTGCAGCGGCTCCTGCGTGCCTACGCCTCGGACGAGGAGAACCCCGGCTCGATCCAGTGCGAGCGCTGCCGCCGCTCGGTGTCGTGCATGTTCTGCACGGACTGCGAGGAGTGCTACCGCTGCACGCACTCGAAGGGCTGCAAGGCGTCGACGCACCTCACGCACTGCGCCGACTGCACCGGCTGCCACGACTGCGCGTACTGCGTCGGCAGCGAGAACTGCACGCGGTCGAACTACCTCGTCATGTGCCGGTCGTGCTCCGAGTGCTCGTACTGCTTCGGCTGCGTGGGACTCGCGAAGAAGGACTTCCACGTCCTCAACGTGAAGTACACCCGGTCCGAGTACTTCCGGATCGTGCGCGCGCTCGAGCGGGAGCTCGGGATCGCCGGCGAGTAGGGCGCTCCATCCCGGGCCCGGCGCGCTTCGCGAGGCGAGCCCGCGGCGGCCCTGCGCGCGCCCGCGTTCGGGCGTATCCTCGTCCACGATGGTCCGGCGCTCGCTCCTCGCGCTCTCGCTCGTCGTGGCCTCCCCGGCCCGCGGCGCCGACGCCGCCCGGGCCGCCCCGGTCGCGCCCGCGCCGGCCCCCGCGGAGCGCGTCCCGGCGATCGCGCCCGCCCTCGCGCCCTCCGTCGCGCGGCCGGGCGACGCCGTCCTCGTGCGGGTCCCGCTCGCGCCCGGCGCCGAGCCGCCGACGGCGACGCTCGCCGGCCGGCCGCTCTCGTTCTGGCGGGCCGGCGACGAGGCGTGGGCGCTCGCGGCGCTCCCGCTCGAGACGCCGCCCGGCCGGGTCTCGCTGGACGTCGGGTCCCCGCTCGGCGCGGCGGGCGCGGCGGCGCTCGACGTCGTGGAGCCCGGGTTCCCCTCGAGGACGCTCGAGGTCCCGCCGAGGTTCGTCGAGCCTCCGCGCTCGGTCCGCAAGCGGATCGAGGCCGACCGGCGCGCGTTCGCGGCGGCGTGGGCGCGCCCCTTCTCGCCCCCGCTCTTCGGCGCGCCGTTCCGCTGGCCCCGGCCGGAGCGCGTGAACGGCCGGTTCGGCGACCAGCGCGTGTTCAACGGCAAGAAGGAGAGCGTGCACTACGGCGTCGACGTGAGCGCGCCGCGCGGCGCGCCGGTGCACGCCGCGAACGACGGCGTCGTCGTGCTCGCCCGCAACGCCTACCTCTCCGGGAAGAGCGTCGTGCTCTGGCACGGCGCGGACGTCTTCACCGTCTACTTCCACCTCGACCGCATCTCGGTTCGGCGCGGCGCGAGGGTGAAGCAGGGCGACACGCTCGGCCTCGTCGGGTCGACCGGCCGCTCGACGGGCCCGCACCTCCACTGGAGCGCGAAGGTCGCCGGCCTGTACGTGGACCCCGAGTCGCTGCTCGGGATCGACTTCCGGTCCGGGAGCGCGCCGCCCCGGCGCGCCGGCTCGCCGCCGCCGCCGTCCGAGCCGCACGCCGAGCCCGCGTCCGCGCCGGCCGAGGCGGCGCCCGCGACGCCACGCGCGGCCGCTACCTCGGACGCGGGACCGACGCGATGACGTCGAGGATCGGCCGGTGGAGCCATGGCGAGCAGGCGACGATGTCGCCGGTCTCGAGCGCCGTGTCGCCGCCCCACATGTCGGTCACCCGCGCGCCCGCCTCCCGCGCGATGAGGATCCCCGGCGCGACGTCCCAGGGCTTGAGGCCCAGCTCCCAGAACCCGTCGAACCGGCCGGCCGCGACGTAGGCGAGGTCGAGCGCCGCGCTCCCGAACCGCCGGACCGCGCGCGCCTTCCGGATGAAGGCGCCGAAGAGCGCGAGCGGGTACTCGGGCCGCTCGTGGACGTCGTAGGGGAACCCCGTGACGAGGAGCGCGCCCTCGAGCTGCGAGCGCGCGGAGTGGGCGAGCCGCTCGGCGCCGAGCGTCGCCCCCTCGCCGCGGCCCGCCGTGAAGAGCTCGTCCCGCAGCGGATCGTAGGTGGCGCCCGCGGCGAGCCCGCGGTCGTCCGCGACCGCCACGTTGACCGCGAAGTGCGGGACGCCGTGCGCGTAGTTCGTCGTCCCGTCGAGCGGATCCACCCAGAAGCGGAGGCCGCTCGCGCCCGCGCCGCTGGCGCCCGACTCCTCGGCGAGCACGGCCGCGGCCGGGAACCGCTCGCGGAGGAAGGCGAGCAGCGCGGCCTCGCTCGCGTGGTCGGCGTCCGTGACGAGGTCGATCCCGCCCTTGAACGCGATGGTGCGGACCTGTCCCCACCGCTCGCGGAGGACGGCGCCTCCGCGCCGCGCCGCCTCCGCGCACGCCTCTCTCAGCTCCGACACCTCGCCCAAGCCGGCCTCCCGGCGCGCCGCGCGCCCCCGTCGAGCATAGCCGCGGGCTGCCACGGCCGCATCCGGTGTGCGCGCCGGGACCACCGCGCCGTACAGCGACGGGCCGTTCACGGAACGTTTACGCCTGGAGCCCGAACGGGGTACACTGCGCCGTCGCTCCAGGCGACCACCGGAGGGGACACCGTGCACCAGCCGCCGAACCCTCGCCTCGCCGCGGGCCTACCCGCGTTCCTCGTCGCCGCGTCGCTCGCGATCTCGCCCTCCCTCGCCCGGGGCGAGGGCCCCGTGCCCGCCGAGTGGCGCGCCGCCGCGGGGCTCGGCCTCTCGATCGGGATGGGGGACGAGAAGTACAGCGCGGCGGCGGTCCGCGTGGACGCGGAGCGCACGCTGCGCGTCCTCTCGCCGCGGGCGCGCCTCGCCGTCGTCTTCTCGCTCGGGATGACGCACCCCGCGGACGCCGCGACCGTGCCGATCGGGCTCGACCCGATCACCGGCACGATGCGCACCGCGGAGATCACCTGGGACGCGAACGTGTTCGAGCTCGTCCCCGCGGCGCGCGTCGCCTACGCGGCCTCGCCCACGGTGGCGTTCTACGCCGACGGCGGGCTCGGGCTCGCGTACACCGCGACGCGCGTCGGCGTCCCGCCGGAGGCCGAGGCGCTCGGGATCTCCGGCGGCCCGGACGAGGGCGCGGCCGCGGTGCTCCGCCTCGGCGGAGGGCTCTCGTGGACGCCGAGCGCGAACGTGCGCATCGGGCTCGAGCTCGTCGGCGTGCACGCCCGCTTCGGCGGGGGCGTCGGCTCCTCGTTCGACTTCCTCGCGTCCGTCTCCCACTCGCTGTGACCGTTCACGGAGAGGTCTCGATGCGTCCTCCCGCAAAGGCCCTCGCGAGGGCCGCCCTGGCCGCCGCGGCGCTCCTCGCCGCGGTCCCCGCCGGCGCCGCGCAGCGCGGCGCGACCTCGACGCCGCGCGCCGCGCCCGCGGCGACGTCGCCCCGCACCCCGCCCGCGGCCGCGCCGGCGCCGGCCGCGCCTGCGCGCGCGCCCGCGAGCGTGCCGCTCCCGCCGCCTCCGGAGACGGCGGCCGCCGCGTCCGCTCCCCGGCGCGACCTGCGGATCGGCGCGCTCCTCGGCCTCTCCACGCCGGGCGGGAACGGCGGCGACGCGTCCCTCCTGCTCCAGGTGGACGCCGCGCTGGCGTGGCGCAGGACGCCCGGCGGCGTGGCGCTCGCGTGGGCGCTGCCCGTGCGGACGGTGTTCCTCCAGTCCGACGAGGTGTCCGGGCTCGAGTCCGGCGGGTTCTCGGTCGAGGTCACGCCGACGCTCCGCGCGTCCGTCCCGGTCCGCCCCACGCTCGCGCTCCGCACCGAGGCCGGGCTCGGCTTCGTCGCGCGGTGGACGTGGGCCGAGGCGGACATCACCTACGTCGGCCGCGCGACCGAGACCGACCAGGCCTTCACCGCGCTCGCGCGGGTGGGGTTCGCGCTCGACTGGGCGCTGAGGCCCGGCGTCACGCTCGCGTTCGAGCCGCTCTCGTTCGGCTACGACCTCGACGGCAACGCGGACTGGAACTTCGCCGCCGGCCTCGGCTTCCGGCTCTAGAGGACTCGCCCATGCGCTTCCAGACCCCGAGGATCCTGCTGCCGCTCGCCCTCGCGCTCGCGCTCGTCGCGGGCTGCAAGAAGGAAGGCGTCGAGGGGCCGGCGGCCCAGTGCCTCCCGGTGAGCTATCCGTGCTCGTACGACTCGCAGTGCTGCTCGTACGGCTGCATCGGCGGCTCCTGCCGGCCGAACCCGCTCGAGGGCGGCGCCTGCCGCACGAGCGACGACTGCCAGTACCCGCGCGTCTGCGTGGGCGCGACGTGCACCGCCTCGGTCTCGTGCCGCAACGGCGGCAGCTCCTGCGTGTCCGGCAGCGACTGCTGCAGCGGGCAGTGCGCGACCGGCGGCCAGTGCACGCAGGACCTCCCGCCCGTCGCCCAGGCCGGGGCCGACGTGCTCCCGGATCAGCCCTTCCGCATCCCCATCCACCTCGACGGCAGCGCGAGCACCGACCCGAACACGGGGAGCACCGGGCTCCTCTACGAGTGGACGGTGTCCTCGGCGCCCGCCGGCAGCACCGCGGCGCCCACGCCGCCGGGCGTGGTGAACCCGACCTTCACGCCCGACGTCGCGGACGGCGTGGTCCCGTACGTCCTCCAGCTCAGGGTGACGAAGGGCGGCCTCTCCTCGACGGACACCGTCACGTTCAGGGCGGTGAACACGGTGCCCGTGATCACGATGCCCGCCGACGTCGCGGCGCCCGCGTACCAGTCGCGCAACGTCCCGCTCACCTTCTCCGCGACCGTCTCGGACGCGGACGGAGGCCCGATCACCTGCAGCTGGTCGAAGACGAACCCGCTCACCGCCGAGACCACGGTCGTCGTCGCGCCGTACGTCTGCGCGGGCGCGAGCGGCGTCGCGGCGACCGGGTCCTCGCCGTTCACGCTGAACGAGGACCAGGCCGGCAGCTGGAGGCTCACGCTCACCGCCACGGACGACGGTGGCCACACGGTCACCCGGGACCGCTACGTGAACGTGGAGAACGACCCTCCGGTCGCGAACGCCGGGCCGCGCCGGTACGGCAACTACGACCTCGGCGCCGTCCCGCTCGCCGGCACCGCGACCGACGTCAACGGCGACGTGACGGGCGGGAACGTCGGGGACGCGACCTTCACGTGGCTGTGGACCGTGACCGGCCGCCCGGCGGGGAGCGCGATCAACCTCGGCACGGAGGTCGGCAGGACGCCGAACGTCTCCTTCACGCCCGACGCGGAGGGCGTGTTCCAGCTCACGCTCACGGTGGACGACGGCCACGGCGGCCTCAACGGCGACTCCGACACGGCGACGGTCGAGGTGCAGGTCGACCCGTACATCCTCCCCCTCGGCGAGGTGGCCGACGCGGAGTACGTGGACGGGACGAACCAGATCGTCCTCGTCGAGACCGGCGCCGGCAACGCGTACGCGCTCAAGATCGTGGATCCGGCGACGCTCCGGGTGATCGACGAGGTCGCGCTCTCGGCGCGGCCGACCTGCGTCGGGTTGAACCCGCTCGGCACCGAGGCGCTCGTCGGCGAGGCGGGCGGGATCTTCCAGCGCGTCACCGGCATCGCCGCGACGCCGAACCTCGCGGTCGCCACGACCGGCTCGGGGATGACCGCCGATCTCGCGGACGCGGTCCACGCGGGAGCGTGCGCGTACGGCCTGACCGGCGCGGGCACGCTGTACCGGCTCAACGCCACCGCGACGGCGGCGCCCTGGTTCGACCTCGTCACGTGCCCGAACTGCACCGCGGCCGCGACCCCGCCCTCCGGCACGCGGGGCACCGCGACCGCCACGGACCT
Organism: Anaeromyxobacter sp.; assembly: GCA_035708485.1. Taxonomy (GTDB): domain Bacteria; phylum Myxococcota; class Myxococcia; order Myxococcales; family Anaeromyxobacteraceae; genus Anaeromyxobacter. The sequence goes on from DASSSJ010000156.1 coordinate 8,734, forward strand.
GTGGCTGCTCCAGACCTCGACCGGTCGCCTGGGCCGCTACATCATCCAGGAGAACTCGAACTGCAACCTCCGGGACGGGATCGTCTCCACGTACGGCGCGCTCCAGGGGAGCGCCGGCCTGTGGCGCTCGGCGGACGACGCGGATCTCTACACCACGCGGACGAGCGTGTACGCCGCGGCCGACCTCGCGCAGCGCGTGACCACCTCGCTCCCCTTCACGCCCGACCACCTCGACACGACGCTCTCCGCCGGATCGCTGGTGGGCGCCGTCGCGCGGTACGCGACGACCGCGCTCTCGCCGTTCTCGCGCGGCAACGTCGGGACGCCGTTCGTGGCGGCCGGCGACGTCGCCTATCCGATCCTCGGCTTCAACGGCGACGCGATCCAGAACTACGGCCGCTTCGCCTTCGTGCGCTCGGGCGGCGGCGCCTACTACGCGATCGTGCGCGCGAACGTCGGGACGGTCGCGGCCCCCGTCTACCGCTGGGGGCTCGTGAACCTCGCGCCGTAGCGGGCGTACGGGCAGGGCCGCAGCGCGGGAAGGTTCCTGGCCCCCCGCCCGCGCCGCGCTACACTCCGAGGATGACCAAGGTCCTGGCCATCCTGCGGACGCTGTTCCTGCTGTTCATCGTCGGCTACACGGTGCTGCGCGCGATGCCGTGGCAGGTCGGGCTGCCGACGGCGTCCTCCGCCGCCTACGACACCTGCCGGGTGAGCCTCGCGGCGACGACGAAGGCCATCTGGATGGCGATCGCCTGGATCGCCTTCGAGACCGCCGTGGGCTGGTGGATGGCGACGCGGTCGCCGAGGCTCCACGAGAAGGACCTGCCGAAGTCGAGCGGGGAGCCGCCCTTCGCGCCCCCGCCGCACCGCTCCTAGGAGCGCGGGCGCGGAGGCGGCGGTGCTCGGGCTCGGCCCGCTCGGCTTCCGGATCACGTCCTGGCTCCACCGCCGGGACGTGACCGCCTGGTACGACCCGCGCTACCGGCTGCCGTTCTCGAGCATCGAGGCGTCGGTCGGCATGGAGCCGCGCCGGGCCGACTTCTGCGCCTGGTGGCTGCGCGAGTGCGGCGCCTTCCCCGAGAAGGCGTTCCGCCGGCCCCACCGCATCTCCTTCGAGAACCTGGCGCGGGTCCACACGCCCGAGCTGCTCGAGTCCCTCGGCCGGCCCGAGGCGCTCGCCCGCGTCTTCAGCGTGGACCCCTCCGACGTGCCGGTGGACGAGGCCATGAACACGATCCGCCTCGCGTGCGGCGGCACGCTCGGGGCGGCGCGCGAGTCGCTCCGCACCCGCGCGCCGGCGCTGAACCTCCTCGGCGGCTTCCACCACGCGGCGCCCGGCGTCGCGGGCGGCTTCTGCCCCGTGAACGACATCGCGGTCGCGATCGCGACGCTGCGCGCGGAGGGGTTCCGGGAGCGCGTCGCGGTGCTCGACCTCGACGCGCACCCGCCGGACGGGCTCGCGGCGTGCCTCTCCTCCGACCCGCAGGTCTGGATCGGCTCCCTCTCCGGCTCGGACTGGGAGGCGCTCGGCGGGGTGGACGAGACGGTGCTCCCGGAGGGCGCGGGCGACGAGGACTACCTCGAGGCGCTCGGCGCGCTGCTCGCGCGCATGCCGCGCCCGCGCCTCGCCTTCGTCATCGCGGGCGGCGACGTCCTCGCCGGCGACCGCTTCGGCAAGCTCGGCCTGTCGCTCGAGGGCACTCGCGACCGCGATCTCCTCGTCGCCGCCGAGCTGGAGTGGGTGCCGTCGGTGTGGCTGCCGGGCGGCGGCTACTCCGACGACGCCTGGCGCGCGCTCGCCGGCACCGGGATGGCGGTCTCCTCCGGATCGCGCCGCCCGATCCCGCCGGACTACGACCCGCTCTCGGCGCGGTTCGCGGTCGTCTCGGCGGGGCTCTCCCCCGCCGAGCTGACCGAGTCCGGCGACATCAGCACCGAGGAGCTGGAGGAGGCGCTCGGGATCCGGCCGGCCCGCCGGCGGCTGCTGCTCGGCTTCTACACGGCCTCCGGCATCGAGCACGCGCTCTTCCGCTACGGCGTGTTCGACCAGCTGGAGCGGCTGGGCTACCGGCAGCTCCGCGCCGCGTTCGACACCGCCGGGCTCGGCGAGCGCGTGCGCCTGTTCGGCCAGGCGGAGGGGCAGGAGCACCTGCTCGTGGAGCTGATCCTGGAGCGGCGCCGCGTGATGGGCGTCGAGGTGCTGTACGTCCACTGGCTCTCGCTCCGCAACCCGCGCGCCCAGTTCAGCGACAGGCGCCCGCGCCTCCCGGGCCAGGAGGCGCCGGGGCTCGGGCTCGCGCGCGAGACCGGGACGATGCTCGCGCGCATGGCGATCCGGCTCGGCCTCGGGGGCGTCGTGTACCGCCCCGCGCACTACCACACCGCCTACCCCGCGCGGCACGAGTTCCAGTTCGTGGACCCGGAGCGGCAGGGCCGGTTCGAGGCGCTCGTCCGCGACCTCGGGCACGTCCCGCTCCTCGAGGCCACCCAGGCGATCGACGAGGGGCGCGTCCTCATGGACGGCGCGCCCTACGCCTGGGAGGCGGACGAGATGGCGTACTGGCTGCGCGAGTCGCCCGCCGACGCCGGCGAGGTGGAGCGCGAGCGCGAGCGGGTGAAGTTCACGCTCGTCCCCGCGCCGCCCCCGCCGCCGCCGTCGCCCTGAGGCGGGCCGCGCGCTACGGCGCGTCCACCGCCTCGGCGAGCAGCCGGCGCACGGCCGCCTCGATCTTGCGCTCCTCGTCGCGGTCGTACCCGAGGTGCACCGCGCGCACGACGCCGCGACCGTCGATGACGATCGTCGTCGGCAGGCGCGTGATCTCGAGCTTCTCCGAGAGCGCCGTCCCGCCCTTGTCCCAGAGGATCTCGAAGGACACCGGCGTGTGCACGAGGAACCGCTCCAGGGCGTCGCGATCCTCGTCGAACGAGACGCCGTACACGGAGAGTCCCTGCGGGCCGTACTCCGACGCGAGCCGGTCGAGGAAGGGCAGCTGCTCGCGGCACGGATCGCACCAGGTCGCCCAGAAGTCCACCACCCGGACCTTGCCGCCGCCGTGCGGGACGCGCACCTCGCGCCCGCCGAGATCGACCGCGGCGATCTCCACCTCCCGGCCGAGCAGCGGCGAGGACCTGAGCCCCTGGCGCGACGCGGCGCAGCCGGCGAGGAGGAGGATCGAGGCGGAGGCGGCGGCGAGGGCGCGGGCGATCATCGGGTGCCGGACATCATAGTCGGGTCGGGCCGTTCCGGGGTCGCAAGTGATCTGGCGCAAGAAGGGGTCCGGCCTGGTATGCGATGGTCCGGCCCACTTCGCCGGAGGGCCTGATGCGCATCTCGATACCACTGGCCGCCGCCCTGGCGCTCCTCGCCGGGCAGGCGCGAGCCGAGACGATCGACGTCAGCTCGACCACCATGCTCCAGATCGGGCAGCAGACCCGGGGCGGCGCCAATCCCTTCGATCCGCAGCTCGAGACCGTCGCTCCGGCGTTCGAGATCCTCTCGATCGCGGCGCGCGACGTGCGCAACCCGGTGCTCCGCGACCTGTCGCTCTTCGTCTCGACCTGGGGCTCGTACGAGCTCGCGGAGCCGCGCTGGGACACGGGGACGCCCGAGGCGAAGCTGAACGGCGATCTCGTCACGCTGTACGCCCAGGCGCGGATGTTCGGCCGCCGCGTCACGCTGCGCCTCGGCCGCGAGATGGTCTCGACGGGCGTCGCGCGGATGATCCACCTCGACGGCGGCGAGCTCGTCGCGCTCCTGCCCGCCGGCTTCCGCCTCCAGGGCTACGCCGGCGTCCCGGTCACGCAGCGCTTCGGGGCGCGCACCACGCTCCGGAGCTGGAGCCCCGTGGGCGGCGACCTCGCCTACGGCGGCCGCGTCGCCTTCGCCTACGGGCTCGCCGGCTACCCCGGGCGCGGCCTCGAGCTCGGCGCGTCCGCGAACTTCGTCGAGGACGGGGGGGATCCGGTGAGGCAGGAGGTCGGCGCCGACTTCCGCCTCCAGCCCTTCCGCGATCTCACCCTCACCGGCCTCGCCGCCTACAGCGTCTGGGAGGAGCGCGCCTCGGAGCTCCTGGCGCGCGCGTCGTACTCCGTCACCCGCCGCTTCCGGATCGAGGCGGACGCGCGCTACTACGCGCCCGACCTCTTCCTCGCGCGCAACTCCATCCTGTCGGTCTTCTCGGCCGAGGACCGCAGGGACTTCGGCGCGGCGTTCACGTACGAGCTCACGCGCGCGCTCGAGATCGGCGCCGGCTACCACGTCATCGTCGAGCCGGGCGAGACCGAGGAGGAGAAGGACTTCGTCGGCAGCGAGGCGGCCCTCCAGGTGGAGTGGGCGGGCGGCCCGACGCGGCTCGGCCTCGAGGTGGACTACCTCGACGCGCTCGAGAACGGCTACCTCGCCTTCCGGGTGTTCGGGCGGCGCGACTTCGGCAAGTTCTTCGGCACCGCGGACGTGCTCTCCCACCTCTTCCGCGAGAGCGTGAACGGCGAGGACTTCGCCGTGACGGGGACGGTGAGCGCGGGGATGCAGCTCGCCAAGGGCCTCAGCGTGGTGATCGCCGGCAACGCGGGCGTCACCCCCTTCCTGGAGCAGACCTTCGACGTCATGGCCAAGCTCGCCTACAACTCGATCTACCGGGCGCGGGAGGTGCGGTGATGAACCCCCGCCTCGCGATGGTCCTGGCCCTCGCCGCCGCCGCGTGCGGCCCGAAGGTCAGCAAGGAGAAGCCGGCCGCCGCCGACCCGGCCTACGTGTTCCCGCACTCGACGCACGTCGACGCCGACGTCGACTGCAAGGCGTGCCACCCGATGGACAAGGCCACGAAGCTCGAGGCCGGCGTCCGCCACGTGAAGGTCCCCGCCAACGTCACGAAGATCCAGCCGTGCGCCGACTGCCACGACAAGGATTTCCCCGCCTTCAAGCCCCCGGCGCGCCACGCGCCCTTCCGGCTCCGCTTCGACCACGCCGCCCACCTCCCCCGCGTGAAGGGCGACTGCAAGCGCTGCCACACGGCGCCCCCCGAGCAGGGTGACAAGCAGGCGAAGGCGCCGCCGATGGGCGCGTGCACCGCCTGCCACGAGCACCAGCAGGACTTCGCCGAGGCGCGCTGCGTCCCCTGCCACGTGGACCTCAAGGGCTACCAGCCCGAGACCGCCTTCAAGCACGAGGGCGAGTGGCTCCGCGCCCACGGCGCGCTCGCGCGCCCGAGCGGCGAGAGCTGCGCGGCGTGCCACGATCAGACCTACTGCGCCGAGTGCCACTCGCCGCAGACCGCTGCGGGCCGCCCGTCGATCGTGTTCCCGGAGCGCGTGGAGCGCGCGTACATCCACCGCGGCGACTACGTCTCGCGCCACATGATCGACGCCGGCGCGAACCCCGCGAGCTGCCGGCGCTGCCACGGCTCGGCGTTCTGCGAGTCGTGCCACGAGCTGCAGGGGCTCTCGAAGCTGAGCCCCGCGACCGGCGAGACGAACGCGAACCTCCGCCGCCCGAGGTCGCACGACCAGGACGACTGGGCCACCCCGGGGACGCCCGGCGCCCTCCCGCGCCACGGCCCCGCCGCCCGGCGCGACATCGCCTCGTGCGCCGGCTGCCACGACCAGGGCGCGCAGGCGACCTGCGTCGGCTGCCACCGCGTGGGGAGCCCGGTCGCCGGCACGAGGTCGCCGCACCCGAAGAAGTTCCTGAGCGCGCACGATCGCGGCGACATCTCGAAGAACGAGATGTGCCGCGTCTGCCACGGCTAGGCGCGACGCCCGCCGCGTAGGCCCCGGGGGCCCGGTCCGACGAGGACCGGGCCCTCGCGCTTCCGCCCGCCGCGGAGGCGCGCCTTCGCCCTACCCGCGCGGCGCCCGCGGGTGGTGGATCACCTGCACGACGATGCCCTCCGGCCCCGCGACGTAGAGCGACCGCGTGCCGTCGCGGTGCGTCCGCGGCCGCGCCGCGAGCGTCGCGCCCGCGGCGTCGAGCCACCGCTCCCACGCGTCCACGTCCTCCGCGCGCGGGACGAACAGCCCCAGGTGGTCGAGGAGCCCCTGCCCGCCCGCCTCCGCCCGGTGCAGCGCGAGGTTGTCGTCTCCCCGCGTGAGGTAGACGTCGTCCGCATCCGGCCGCCACTCGACGTCGTACCCGAAGAGCCGCACGAAGAACGCCTCGGCCGCGGCGAGATCGCGGACCCGGAGCGCGACGTGCCGCAGGCCCAGGGCGGGCGGACGGGTGTCGGGCGCGGAGGGCGGAGGTGTCACGGGGGAAAGCTAACCGGGACGGTGAGGGGACGCAGCGGCGGTGGTCGGGGTCGCGCCCGCTCACGACCTCACGAGCCGCGTGTCCTCGAGGATCTGCCTCGCCCGCGCCAGCTCCACCACCGTCTCGACCGCCGGCTTCTTCGCATCGTACTCGCCCGGCCGCGACGTCCACCTCAGCTTGCTCCCGTCCTTCATCGTGAACACGAGCCGGTGCCGCCGCGAGCCGACGACCCGCCGCACGCCGTAGATGCCCGCGAGCGCGAGGGCGCCCATCGGGACGCGCGTCTGCGGCTCGAGCTGGTCCCAGGTGATGGAGAGCATGTAGACGATGAACGCGACCAGCGCGACGAGGAGCGCGCCCGACACCATCGTCCACCAGGGCCGCTCCTCGACGTGCCGCACGCGCGCGCACTCGTCGAGCGGGTACCCGACGAGCTCGTGCCCGCTCCGCGACACGAGCTTGCGC
>DASSSJ010000157.1:0-9453 GCA_035708485.1 Anaeromyxobacter sp.
CTCGCCCCGCCACGGCGCGCCGGATCTGGTCGAGGTCGAGGCCGCGTCGCAGGCGAGACTGCCGACGCTGGCTCGACGACTGGAAGGCGCCGGAAGGCGGCGGCTCGCGCTGCCCCGGGGCGACTCACCCGTCTCGGTACGGGTGCTCCCGGTTGGCCTCCTCGTACCACCAGACACCGGCCGAGGCGCCCTCCTGGAGCAGGTCCACGACCTCGTCCGCGTCCGCGTGCGGCGGCACGTCGACCGCGAACGTCCGCCTGCCGTCGCCCTCGAACGTGCAGCCGAGCTTCCGGAGCGCCGCCCAGCGCACCTTGAAGCGCTCTCGCTGCTGCTCGCTCTCGAGGACGATCCAGTACGTCGAATGCCCGCCGCGCAGACTCACGCCCTTGTAGACGAGACGACCCTGCTCGCGCCGCACGAACACGACGTCCTCGGCGCTCACGCCGCCGACGCAGAAGGGCGTGTTGCGCAGGCGCACGCGGCCGTCCCCGACCGGCTCGGCCCAGAGCGTCTCGCCCCGAATGCCGCTCGCGGTCGCGGGCCGCACCTTGAACGCGACAAGCACGAGATGTTCGTCGCTTCGCACGCGCTCCTCGCATCGTTCGACCGGAACGCATCCTGGCAGGCGTCCCTGACAGCGCGCCGATGCGCCTGGCCATCGCGGCGACGTGCGCGAGCTGATGCAACGACGGATGTCCGGCCGCCTGCGCCGCTCATCCCTCGAACTTGAACGACAGCTTCAGCTTCGCGCGGTACGCCACGATCTTCCCGTTCTCGAGGTGCAGGTCGAGCGCCGACACCTCCGCCACGCGAAGGTCGCGCAGCGACTTCGACGCCGTCTCGACCGCGAGCTGGGCCGCCTTCTCCCAGGAGTCGGGGCTCGAGCCGACGACCTCGACGATCTTGTAGACGCTGTTCGGCATGGTCGCTCCTTCCGCCGGTCCCGCTGCGCCCGGCAACTGCAGAGACGCGCGTCCGGCCGCGCAAGGCAAGTGCCCAGGCGTGGGCATCGGCGGGGGGCCCCGAAGGGCGCTCCTGCCCCGGGGCGTGGGAGCCCGCGGCGTCGTGTCGTCCTCGAGCGCTCGAGCCCTCCGCGCCTTGGACGCCCCGACGGCCCCGGGCCGACGTCACACCGGCCAGCGCTCGCGCCGCCACGCCGCGTCCCAGAACATCCACTCGTAGCGCGACGTCGTGACGACGTGCTCCTCCATGGCGGCCTGCTCCGCGGCGCCGACCTCCGCGCCGACGCGGTCCACGAGCGCGAGCACGTCGGCCACGATCCGGCCGAACTCCTCGCCGCCGTACGTCGCGATCCAGCGCGCGTAGAGCGGATCGGGCGACGAGCGCGCGAGCAGCCTCGTCCCGACCTCGGCGTAGATCCAGTAGCAGGGGAGCACCGCCGCGAGCCCCTCGGCGAACGAGCCCTGGTGGCACGAGCCGAGGAGGTACGACGCGTACGCGAGCGTCGTCGGCGTGCGGGGCGTCGTCCGGACCTCGCCGGCCGGCAGGCCGAGCTCGAGCAGCAGGCCGGCGTGGAGCGCGCGCTCCACCTCGAGCGCCCCGCGCGCGTGCGACGCGAACATCGCGATCGCCTCCGCGTCCGGCGCCTTCGCGCCGACGAGCGCGAGGGCGCGCGCGTAGTCCACGAGGTAGAGCGCGTCCTGGACGACGTAGTGGGCGAAGGCGTCGCGCGGGAGCGAGCCGTCCGTCAGGCCGACGACGAACGGGTGCACGAGGATCCGCGCGAACACCTCCTCCATGGCGTTCCACATGCGGTCGCGAAAGCGGTCCGCCATGCGCCAAGACTATTGCGGGTCGGCCCTTCGCGCCCGGCAAACCGTTCCGGGGTGCATCCGTCCGCCGCTCGGGACCGTCACGTCGTCGCGGGCACGTCCCGCGCGATGATCTCCTCGATCCGCGCGAGCGTCCTCTCGAGCCAGCCCGCGTCGGGCGATTCGCCGACCACGCGGAGGATGGGCTCGGTGTTGGACGCCCGGACGACGAACCACGAGCCGTCCGGGAAGCGCAGCTTGAGCCCGTCGACGCGGCTCGGCTCGCCTCCCGGGAACGCCGCCTCGACGCGCGCGAGGAGGGCGGGCCCGGCGGCCCCGGCCGGAAGCGGGGCGCGCACCTTCCTCCCGTGGTAGCGCGGCAGCGCGGCGAGCCGGCGCGACAGGGGCACCGCCTCGACCGCGAGGCTCTCGAGGACGAGCGCGGCGCCCACCAGGCCGTCCCGGCCGGGCGAGACGCGGGGGAAGATGACGCCGCCGTTCCCCTCGCCGCCGAAGGCGAGGTGGCCGAGCCGGACCTCGCGCAGGAGCGCGCGAGAGAGGTTCACCTCGCCGACCGGCGTCTCGACGAGCGTCGCGCCGTGGCGCGCCACCACGTCGTCCACGGCGCGCGAGGTGGCGACGTTCTTCACGACCACGCGCCGGCCGGACGGGAACCGCCGCAGCAGGTGATCGATCGCGAGCACGAGCGTCGACTCCTCGCCCGGCGCGACCCCTTCCTCCGTGACGAGCGCCAGGCGGTCGCCGTCGAGATCCTGCGCGAGCCCGAGGTCGCAGCGCTCCTCGATCACCGCGCGGCACAGGTCGGACAGGTGCTCGGCGACGGGCTCCGACTCGCGGCGCGAGGCGACGGGGACGACGGCGCACCCGAGCGCCGACAGGAGCGCCTCCGTCGCCTCCTGCCCCGCGCCGCCGGCGGAGTCGAGCGCCACGCGGAACCGCCGCGCCCGCACGCGATCGACCTCGACCTGCGCGCGCACCGCCTCGACGTGGCGACGGATCGCCTCCTCGTGGCGCCGCTCCGGGACGGCGCCGGAGCCCGGCGGGTCCGGCGGCGCGCGTTCCTCGACCTCCACCCGCGCGCGCAGCTCGCGGATCTGCTCGCCGTCGAGCACCGTATGGTCCGGGCCGAGGAACAGCTTGAGACCGTTCCACTCGCCCGGGTTGTGGCTCGCGGTGATGCACAGCGCCGCCTCCGCCGGGAGCGCCCGCATCGCGAACTGCAGCGTGGGGGTGGCGACGACGCCCAGATCCACGAGGCGGCCGAACGGCGCGAGGCCCCGGATCGCGCCGCGCAGGAGCTCGACGCCGGAAGGCCGCGTGTCGCGGCCGAGGAGGATCGTCGGCGACGGATGGCGCTGCGCGACGAGGGACCCGAACGCGCGGCCGAACCGGGCGACCACGTCCTCCGTCAGCGACTCGCCCACGATGCCGCGGATCCCGGAGTAGCTGACGATGAGCGGGTGCATCGCGCGTCGCTCCGGTCAGGCTCCGTCGCGCTCCCGCTGCCAGGCGGGCTTGTTCGCGTGGACGTCGCGGTAGTACGCGGCGAGCGCGAGCTGCCGCGCGGCGTCCTCGTCGAGGAGCACGGTCGTGCGAGCGTGGAGCTGCAGCGCGGACGCGGGGACGAGGGCGGTGACCGGCCCCTCCACCGCCTTCGCGACCGCGGCGGCCTTCCGGGCGCCGAACGCGACGAGGACGCACCGCCTCGCCTCGAGAATCGTGCCGATCCCCATCGTGATCACGTGGCGCGGCGCCTCCTCCCCGGCGGGCAGCCCGGCGCGGATCGCCTCGCGCGTCGCGGCCGTCAGCGTCTTCACGCGCGTGCGCGACGCGAGCGAGCTGGTCGGCTCGTTGAAGCCGATGTGGCCGTCCGCGCCGAGCCCGAGGAGCTGCAGGTCGACGCCGCCGGCCGCGCGGATCGCCTCCTCGTACGCGGCGCAGGCGGCGTCGACGTCGGCGGCGCGGCCGTCCGGCACGTGCGTGCGGTCGGGTCGCAGGTTCACGTGGCGAAAGAGGTTCTCCCGCATGTACCGGACGTAGGACGCCGGGTGCGCCTCGTCGAGGCCGACGTACTCGTCGAGGTTGAAGGTGGTGACGCGGGAGAGGTCGAGCCCCTCCTCGCGATGCGCGCGGACGAGCTCCTCGTACAGGCGCCTCGGCGTCTCGCCCGTCGCGAGGCCGAGCACCGCGTGCGGCTTCTCGCGCACGAGGCGCGCGACGACGCGCGCCGCCGCGAGGGCCGCCTCGGTCGCGGAGGGCAGGATGATCACTTCCATCGCCGCACCATTCTCCACCATCGCATCGGTTCCTGCCCGAGCGGACGACCTAGAGGCTGCTCGGCGCCCCACATCGGCGCCGGTGTCGTCGCCGCACCGCACACGAATGCGCGCCCGGCGGGCCGCCCGGCGCGTACCATGAACCCACGACGGCACTCACGGTGATCCCCTCTCGCGGCGCGAAGCGAGGTGGGAGGCGATCGCCGGCGGAGGTGGCACCATGCACAACGCGAGCACGAAGCAGCGGCTCTCGGCCCTCCGGCGCAAGTTCGGGATCTTCACGGGATGGCAGCCGCGGTGGGTGAAGGATCGCCGCAGGCGGCTCGGGCCCTCTGCGGCCGGCTGGACGTTCGCGCCGGGCTCGTTCGCGCCCGTGGACGAAGCGCCCACGGAGGTCGCGTCCCCTCCACCGGTCGAGACGGAGAGCGTCGCCGCGGCGCTGGCGGAGACGGAGAGCGTCGCCTCGCCACCGCCGGAGACCGAGAGCGTCGCCCCGCCGCCGGCGGAGACGGAGAGCGTCGCCGCGCCACAGGCGGAGACCGAGAGCGTCGCCGCGCCGCCGGCGGCGGCGGTGAGCGTTCCCGCGCGCACGCCCCGTGCGGTGGCCGTCCCCGGGGCGCAGCCGACGGCGGCGGTCGTTCCGCCGGCCCACCGGCCGGGCACGGTCCCGGCGAGGTCCGCGTGCGCATCGGTCCTCGTCGCGCCCGCGCGCCGCCGGGACGGCCGCGCGGCGCGGGGCGCCGCCGTCGCGCTCGCGGTCGTCGCCCTCGCCGCCACGATCCTCGCGCTCGGGCGCCGGGGCCTCGAGGCGCCAGCCGGACCGGAAGGCGTCGAGCGCGCGGCCGGGCACGGCGCGGTCGCGATCGCGCCGGCCGCGGCATCGTCCCCCGTCGCGGCCTCCGCCGGCGCCCCCGACCCGTCGCTCGTCGAGGTCCAGCGCGGCGACACGCTCTGGCGCCTCGCCGCGGTTCACCTCGGCGATCCGATGCGCTGGCCGGAGCTGCACGCCGCGAACGCGCGTGCGATCCGCGACCCGGACCTCATCTTCCCAGGGCAAAGGCTCGAGGTGCCGCAGTCCGCTCAGCTCTAGCGGGCTGGCAGGGCGCGCGGCGGAATCAGAGACCGCTGGCGCAGCGGAACCCGATCCGCGGGTCCCTCCGCGACCGGTAGTCCCCGCCGCGGGAGCCGTGCGCGACGCGGAGCGGGTCGTCGTCCGCCCAGCTCCCGCCGCGATACACCTTCACCGTCGAGCCACCCCTTCCGCGGCTGTCTGCGCCCATCACCATCTCCGACGTCGTCCACTCCGCCACGCCGCCGCCGAGATCCTTCACGCCGAGCGCGTTCGCGTCCGCGGGGTGGCTGCCGGCGGCGCAGGTGCCTTCGCGCTTCCCCCGGCCCTGGTCGTTCGCTTCCCCGTTCCAGCACGGCCGGTCCGCCGGCGCCGCGCTGCCCCACGGAAACGCCGCTCCGGCGGGCCCGTCACGCGCCGCCCATTCCCATTCCTCCCCGGTCGGGAGCCGCTTCCCGGCCCACGCGCAGAAGGAGGTCGCCTGGTCCCAGTCGACGCAGTTGACGGGGTGGTCCGCCCGATCCGGCCGATCCTGGTTGCACGACGGAGACCACCTGGCGCGGTCGGCGTCCCCCACCCGGTCCCACTTCACCGTTCCCTGCGCCGGCGCGCAGCGTCCCGCCCGGACGCACTCGCCGTAGGCCGCCACGGTCACCTCGGTCACGTCCAGGAGGAAGGGGTCCACCGAGACGTAGGTCGGGACGTCTGCGGTGGCCCCCGAGCCGTGGATCAACCGGAACTTCCCGCCGGGCACCGCGACCATCCTGCCCTCGGCCAGATCCGCGCGCGCCCGCTCGCTCGCGGGGAGGCGACGCGCGCACGCTTCCGTCGCGCACGAGGAGATCACCAATACGAGCCAGAGCGGCCTGTTCATCTTCCCTCCGGCCGCAATGGTAGCGCGCCCGCGACCGGTGCGCTGGCCGCCCGGCGTCGCGCCGACGCCAGCTCCGCGGAGCCGGGAACGAAGGCGCGCGGGCGCCGCCGCTACACGAACACGACGGTGGTGGTCGGGGAGCCGAGGAGCGTGCTCGCCACCGAACCGAGCCGCCTCCCCGTCGGTCCCGGGCGGAGGCCGATCGCCAGCAGGTCGTCCCGTCCGACCTCGGCCAGGATCTCCTCCGCCGGCCGTCCCTGCCGGAGCGAGGTCTCGCAGCGGACGCCGCTCGATTCGAGCACGTCGCGCGCGACCGCGGAGGCCTCCTCCCCCATCCTGTCGTAGGCCCGCTGCGCCTCCTCGACGTAGCGGGAGAGCCCCCGCACCTCGGCGATCTGGCGGTACACGGCGATGATCGTCTCGGCGCTCGGCACCACCGACAGGATCCGCACTCCCGCGCCCACCAGCTCCGCTAGGGTCCCGGCGAACGCCGCGGCCTTGCGCGCCGACGCCGGGTCGTCTACCGCGAGCACGATCCGCCCGATCTCCAGGACGGTGCCCGTCACGAGCACGGGCACCTTCGCGAGCGCGACGACCGTCCTCGCCGTGCTGCCGACGAACCCCTCGGCCGCCCTGCCCTTGTCGCTGCGACCCACCGCGATGAGCTTCACGATCCCGTGGTCGTGCGCGTAGTTCAGGATGCCGGCGGCGGGCACGCCGCGGCGGACGATCGCGCCGACGTCGGTCGCCTCCGCCCTCCCGATCGCGCGCGCCTCCTCGATCACCCGCCGCCCCGCGGCCTCGAGCTCGCTCGCGATCCGATCGACGATCCCGGTCCACCCCGTCTCCTCCGGCGTGTACTCGTGCCCCTTGTTCACGTACAGCGCCGTGACCGTCGCCCGCGACCGCGCCGCGATCCTGCAGCAGGTCCGGAGGGCGGCGAAGGCGCCCTCCGAGCCGTCGAGCGCGACGAGGACGTTCACCCGTGCTCCTCGCGCACGTCGTCGAGCCGGATCCCGAGCTCGTGGATCTTCTGCTGGAGGCTCTGCCGCTGGATGTCGAGGAGCCGCGCCGCGCGCGAGATGTTCCCCCCGCATTGCCGGAGCGCCGCCTCGACGAAGCTCCTCTCGAACTCCTGGCGCGCGACCTTGAGCGGCTTGAGGCGAACCTTCGGCCCCTCCCGCTGGCCGTTCCTCATCGACGCGGGCAGGTCGTTCACCGTGATCTCCTCGCCCGGCGCGAACGCGACGGCGTACTCGATGGCGTTCTCCAGCTCCCGCACGTTCCCGGGGTAGTCGTGGCTCATGAGCGCGTCGAGGGCGGACGGGGTGAGGGACTTCGCCCGGCTCCCCGGCTTCCTTCTCGCGAAGTCCGCGACGAAGTGGAGCGCGAGCAGCGGGACGTCCTCCCTTCGCTGCCTCAGCGGCGGGAGGTGGATGGAGATGACGTTCAGGCGATAGAAGAGGTCCTCGCGGAAGGTGCCGGCCGAGACGGCCTTCGCGGGGTCGCGGTTCGTGGCGGCGACGATCCGGACGTTCACCTTCGTCGGGTGCGGCGTCCCGACCTTGTAGAACTCCCCGTCCTGGATGACCCTGAGCAGCTTGACCTGGAAGTCCGGCGCCGTCTCGCCGATCTCGTCCAGGAACAGCGTGCCGCCCGACGCCAGCTCGAGGAAGCCGGTCCTGTCGCGCGAGGCGCCCGTGAACGCCCCCTTCACGTAGCCGAAGAGCTCGGCCTCGACGAGGTCCTTGGCGATCGCGCCGCAGTTGACCGGGACGAACCTCCCCTCCCGCCGCGGAGAGCTGTAGTGGATCGCGCGGGCGACCATCTCCTTGCCCGTCCCGGACTCCCCCGTGATGAGCACGTTGCTGTCGCTCTTGGCCGTCTGGCGGATGATCTTGAAGATGCCCTGCATCGTCGGGCTCTTCCCCACCAGGTTCTCGAACCCGAAGCACTGGGCGAGCTCCTGGCGGAGGTGGACGATCTCGTCGGTGAGCGCCCTCCGCTCCATCGCCCTGCTCGTGGTGATCCGGACGGTGTCGGGGGTGAGGGGCTTCGGGAGGTAGTCGTAGGCGCCCATCTTGATGGCCGACACCGCCGTCTCGATGGTCGCGAAGCCGGTCATGACGATGATCTGGGCGTTCGGGAGGCGGGCCCTGATCCTGGGGATGACGTCGAGCCCGTTCATGTCCGGGAGCCGCAGGTCCGCGAACACGATCTCGAACTCGTTCCCCTCGAGGAGCGCGAGGGCGACGTCACCCCGGCCCGCGACGGTCACGCGGTGGCCGTCCTTCGCGAGGAGCGCCTCGAGCGACGCGCAGATCCCGGCGTCGTCGTCGATGATCAGGACCCGCGGCAGCACGCCTGCTCCTGCTCGACCGGCAGCTCGATCGTGAACACGGTCTTCTCCCCCGGGGTGCTCTCCGCCCAGATGCACCCGTGGTGGCGCTCGATGATCTTCTGGGTGATCGCGAGGCCGAGGCCCGTACCGCCGCCCGCCTTGCGCGTGGAGAAGAACGGCTCGAACACGTGCGGGAGGTCCTCCGGGGCGATGCCCTTGCCGCCGTCCCGGATCGCGAGCGACATGCAGTGCCGCGCCGCGCACCCGCGGACCTCGACGCGGCCTCCCTCCGGCGTGAACTGGAACGCGTTCGCGAGGACGTTCACGAGCGCCTGGTGGATGAGGATGGGATCCAGCACGGCGACGGGCGGCAGCGTGCCGAGCGAGGTGACGAGATCGATGTGCTTCGACCGGTGCTGCCTGCGGACGACCTCGATCGCGTCCGAGACCACCTTCGCCGGGCTGACCGGCCGGTAGCTGAGCGTCTCCTTCTTGGCGAAGCTCGCGAGCTCGCTCACGACCTCCTGGCACCGGGTCGCCTCCTTCAGCATGAGCGAGAGCGTCTCGCGGCGGGGATCGGAGCGGGGCATCTCCTCCCGCATGACCCCGAGGAACAGGGAGAGCGACGAGAGCGGGTTGTTCACCTCGTGCGCGATCTCCGAGGCGAGGAGCCTCATCGCGGAGAGCTTCCGCACCTCGATGATCTCGTCCTGCCGCTCGACGAGCTCCTTGTTGACGTCCTCGAGCAACGCCATCGTCCGCTCGAGCTCCGTCTTCGAGGCGCTGAGCGCGTCGATGGTGCGGTTGTACGTGGCGATGAGCGACGCGATCTCCGCGGGGAGACGGCCCTTCTCGACCGCGATGTGCGCGAACCTGCCGGTCTCGAGCCCGCCCAGCGCGTCCTCCACCCTGCGCAGCGTCGTCCCGACGTGCCGCGAGAAGCCGTAGCCGACGACGTTCAGCGAGACGGCCAGGAAGATCAGCGACGCCAGCGAGAGCCGCTTGGACACGACGAGCGTGCGGTCGATCTCGCTGCGCTCCCGGGCGGAGAGCTCCATGGTGATCTTCTGGATCTCCCGGCCGCGCTGTCGCATCGCGTT
>DASSSJ010000158.1:0-2167 GCA_035708485.1 Anaeromyxobacter sp.
AGTCGGAAGGAGCGCGCTCCGCGAGGCCCGCGTACGCACGGGCGGCGAGCTCGTGCCGCCCGAGCACGCGTTCGTTCTCCGCGAGCCAGATCTGGACCTGCGCGCCGAGGTGCGCGCGCTCGGCGACGGCATCCTGTTCCCTCAGGAAGTCGTTGAGCGGACCGAGCCGACCTGCCGCGCGCTCCAGCGCGACCAGGACCGAGAGCCCCTTCCACACGCGATCGGCGTCGCCGGACGCCACCCAGGCGCGGAGTGCGGGGCGTGGGTCGATCTCGGTCGCCGGCGACGCGTCCGCGACCTGTGTGAGCGCGATGCCGACCAGGAGCGCCAGTTCCGCGGTCATGTCTCCCTCCTCGTCTCGGCCTTGAAGGCGAGACGACGGAGCGGCGGCTTCGTGACGTGGACGCGCGCCCGGTTCGAGCAGCGACCCCTACGGGGCGAGGCTCAGCGCGACCGCAGGGACGTCGGCGCACCTGGAACCAGCCCTCTCTGTCAACGTGGGTGAGACAGCGATCCCCACCGAGTTTAGTGTAGAAGGGCGAGCTTGGATTTCACCTTGAGCAGCGCAGAGATCGGGTTGGTTGGGCAGGAGACCGAGGTGTCCGCGAAGGCGCGCAGGCGGCAGTTCACTGCCGAGTACAAGCGCAAGGTCCTCGCTGAGGCCGACGCGTGCACGAAGCCGGGCGAGATCGGTGCCCTGCTCCGGCGCGAGGGCCTGTACTCGTCGCACCTCGTGGAGTGGCGGCGCGCTCGCGACAGCGGCGCCCTGGCCGGGCTCGCGCCCCGCAAGCGCGGCCCCGCGGCGAAGATCCCGAACCCGCTCGAGCGGAAGGTCGTGGAGCTCGAGCGGTCGCTGGCGCGTGCCGAGCGCCGCGCGGAACGGGCGGAGGCCCTCGTCGAGCTCCAAAAAAAAGTCTCGGAGCTCCTGGGGGTCCAGCTCCCGAAGCAGGACGAGAAGCCGTGATGGCCACCATCACGGAGATCGGCCCCCGGCTTGGCGTGGCCGCCACCTGCGCCGCGCTCGGTCTGCCTAAGGCCACGTACTACCGCGCCCGCAAGCCGCGCCCGGCGCGGCGGCCGCGGGCGTGCCACCGCGCGCTCGGATCCGAGGAGCGGCGCGCCGTGCTCGACGTGCTGCACGAGCCCCGCTTCGCCGAGCTCGCGCCCGCCCAGGTGTACGCCACGTTGCTCGACGAGGGCCGCTACCTCTGCTCGGAGCGCACCATGTACCGCGTGCTGGCCGAGAACGCCGAGGTGCGCGAGCGGCGGAACCAGCTCCGCCACCCGAAGTACCAGACGCCCGAGCTGCTCGCGACGGCGCCGAACCAGCTCTGGAGCTGGGACATCACGAAGCTGCTCGGCCCGCAAAAGTGGACCTACTTCTACCTGTACGTGATCCTCGACGTTTACAGCCGGTACGTGGTCGGCTGGATGCTCGCGCACCGGGAGACGGCGGTGCTTGCCGAGCGGCTCATCCGCGAAACCTGCGAACGCCAAGGGATCCAGCGCGACCAGCTCACCATCCACGCCGACCGCGGGACCTCGATGACCTCGAAGCCGGTGGCGTTGATGCTCGCCGACCTGGGCGTCACGAAGAGCCACTCGCGGCCCCACGTCTCGAACGACAACCCGTTCTCCGAATCGCAGTTCAAGACGATGAAGTACCGGCCCGACTTCCCCGAGCGCTTCGGCGCCATCGAGGACGGGCGCTCGCACTGCGCCGACTTCTTCGGCTGGTACAACACCGAGCACCGCCACGGCGGGCTCGGGCTGGTGACCCCGCACGACGTCCACCACGGCCTCGCCGCAGCCCGCCTCCAGGCGCGCGACGTGGTCCTCGCGGCCGCCTTCGCCGCCCGGCCCGAGCGGTTCCCCGCCGGCGCGCCGTCCGCAGGCACGGTGCCGACCGAGGTCTGGATCAACAAGCCGCAGCAGGTTTCACCGACAGAGGAGACGCGTCAGTAATCTCAGCAGCACGCTGTCTCATTCACGTTGACAGGTTCCGGCGGGCGACGGGGCTGCGGATCCACGAGACGGCGCGGGCGCCGTTCGTGGTGCGGGTGGACCTGGTGGACGACGCGGGCGCGTCGCACACGGTGTACTCGGGCGGCGACACGACCCGGGACGGCGGGTGGCTGGTGGTGCCGCTGGGGCTCACGAGCTACCG
>DASSSJ010000159.1:0-5301 GCA_035708485.1 Anaeromyxobacter sp.
GCGATCGGGAACCCGCCGCCGAACGCCATCGCCCTCGGCACCTGGAAGAACCCGCCGGCGTGAGCCGGAGCGACCGCGCTCACGAACCGGTAGTTGAACCACTTGTACCCCACGCCCACGCCGATCCAGTCGCCGTGACCGTCGGTGATGGGGTCCTGGCAAAACGCGAACCCGCTTCCGGTGGAGTCCACGTGCCTGAGCGCGACGCCCGGCCCGGGCGCCTCGGGCACGAGGCCGTCGCAGGCGGGGGTCGGAGTCGGGTTCGGGGTCGGGTTCGGGTTTGGGTTCGGGGTCGGGTTCGGGTTCGGGGTCGGGTTCGGGGTCGGGCTCGGGGTCGGGGTCGGGGTCGGCGGCGAGTCGGGTCCCGTCGCTCCGCTCGGCCCGCTCGGGCCGGCCGGCGCGGTGGCGGTGCCCGGCGGCTGCGGCTCCGGTGCGGGCGGGGCCGGACGGTCCCCTCCGCACCCCGCGAGAACGGCGGCCGCGATCGCGACCGCCCAGAGACGCCGACCCATGGTCCCCCTCCGCGCCGGGAGACAATGTGCGCCGCGCTCCGCCGCGCGCCAACCGGCCGTGCGCGCGGCGCGCGCTCGCCCCACCGCCCGCGCCGCGGGCGCCCGCTCGCCTACTGCACGAGCTGCAGGTACAGCTCCGCGTTCCGGTTCCCCGGCGAGATCTCGAGCACCGTCCTCCACTGCTTCACCGCCTCGTCCTTGCGCCCCGCGGCGAAGAGCGAGAGGCCGAGGTTCAGCCGCGCGGGGACGAACGCGGGCGCCTGCCGCACGACCTCCTCGTACTCGGCGATGGCCGCGTCCCGCTCGCCCTGGTCGCGGAGCGCGCCGGCGAGCTTCGCGCGGATGTCCACGAACGCGGGCCCGAGCTCGAGCGCGCGGCGGTACTCGCGGACGGCCTCCGGGTACATGCCGGACGAGAGCCACACGTCGCCGATCTCGGCGTACATGTTCGCGAGCTTTCCCTGCACGAAGCGGTCGAGCTTCCCGGCGCGCGCCCCGGAGCGCGAGAGCGCGTGCCGGTAGGTCTCCTGCGCCTCCCTGTACTTGCCCGTGTCGTTGTACGTGACGGCGAGGTTCAACGCGGCGTCGGTGTACCCCGGGTTGATGCGGAGCGCGGCCTCGAACGCGCGCAGCGCCTTCTGGTACTGGCCCTGGTCGTGGTAGATGACGCCGAGCATGTTGTAGACGTCGGCGAACGACTGGTTCTGCTCGACGACCTGCGTGAGGTACTGCTCGGCGAGGCCGTACTCCTTCTTGAGGTAGTACCCGCGCCCGAGCGCGAGGGCCTGCTTCAGGGTGTCGTCCATGGCGTCGCCTCCGGCGGCGTCGCGCGGTCGGCGCCGCCTCCGCCGCCGAGTCTACACCCGGCGCGCCGCCGGCGGCGGCGGGTCAGGGCGCGGGCGCGAGCCGCCAGCCGTCGCCCGCGCGCGCGAGCGCGTGCCGGACGCGGAGCCGGCGGGGCGCGCCGCCCCCCCTCGCCTCCGGCCCGGAGGACGGGCCGTCCGGCGCCTCGACGTCCTCGCCCGCCTCGGCGGCCTCGCGCTCGACGCGCACCTGCCACGCCACCGGCCGCGCGCCCGGCGCGCGCGGCGCGGCCGCGAGCGCGGCGACCACGCCGCGCAGCCCGGCGAGGGCGCCCGGGGCGAGGCACCAGCGCCGGCCCGGGCACCGCTCCATCCGGAAGGCCTCCCGCCCCACGTACGCGAGCGAGGGCTCCGCGCCCTCCAGGAGCACCCGCCCGTCCGCCTCGACCATGGCGACGACGAGCGCCTCCGCGCCGTCCGTCGAGACGACCACGTCGGAGAACGCGAGGCGCGCGAGCGCCACGCGCGCGCCGCCCGCGTCCAGCTCGACCGGCCCGTGGCGCGCGAGCGCCTCCTTCACCTCGGTGCCCGCGCTCGCGACCGCGCACGCGAGCAGCGCGGCCGCGGGGAGGGCCGCGGCCCGCGCGCGGTCAGCGCAGCTTCGCAAGCTGCGCCTCGGCGCTGGCGCGCCGCGGGTCCTGCGGGTGCGAGACGATGAACTTCTGCAGCGCCGTCCGCGCGCGGTGCTTCTCGTCGAGCTTCACGCAGGACTCGGCGAGCTTGAGGAGCGCCTCCGGCTCGTGCTTCGAGCCGGGGAACCTGTCCACGAGGGTCTGGTAGCGCCCGGCCGCGCCCGCCCACTTGCGCCGCTTGAAGTAGTACTCCGCCACGTACCACTCGTGGTCGGCGAGCCGGCCGTTCGCGATCTCCAGGAGCTTCTTCGCGTCCGGGGCGTACTTCGAGCCGGGGTGCTTCTCGAGGAAGCTCCGGAACGCGTTGACCGCGGCCACCACCTGGCGCTGGTCCTTCTCGTAGGAGTGCGGGAAGAAGACGAAGTCGCCCGGCGCCTCCTCGAGGTGCGAGAGCGCCGTCCGGAACTCCGCGTAGTCCACCTCCTCGTGCGTGGGGTGGAGCCGGACGAACTCGCCGTAGGCCTCGGCGGCCTCCGCCCAGAGCTTCTGCTCGTACTTCACGTCGGCGAGCCGGAGGTCGGAGAGCGCGGCGTACTTCGAGAACGGGTACTTCGTCTTCACGTTGCGGAAGAACTTCTCCGCCTCGGGGAACGCCCCGTCCTCCAGGAGGTCCATCCCCGCCTTGTAGTCGTCCTCGGCGGTCTTCCCGAACTTCGCGCTGCCGCCGAGCGTGACGTGCTTCCCCGCGCACCCGGCGATCGTGAGGAGCGCGGCGGCGAAGGCGAGGGCGCGGAGCATGGGGCCGGGAGGATAACAGAGGCCGCCCGGGCGTGCAGGCGGTTCCGAGCTCCGCGCGCCGCTGCGAGCTCGGCGGCGGGCTCGAGGAGGGACGCGTGGGCTCGCTCCGCGCGCCGGCGCCGGGCCTGCCCTCCGGCTCGCCGAGCTACCCGTCCTCCCGGAGCCCGAGCACCCGCGCGACGGCCGGCCCCGAGAAGCCGCGGCCGAGGAGGAACCGCGCGAGCCGCGCGCGGGCCCGCGGCTCGAGCGCCGCGAGGTCCACCGGCCCCGCGCGCTTCCGCGCGAGCGCGCGGCACAGGGCGGCCTCGCCCTCGGCGCCCCGCGCGCCGCCCGCGTCGGCGACGGCGGCGGCCACCGCGGCGCGCGCGCGCTCCCCGTCGATCCCCGCCTGCACGAGCCGGCGCTCCGCGAGCCGCGGCCCCGCCCCGCTCTCGCCGACGAGCGCGCGGGCGCGGCCGAGCGCCCACGCCGCGTCGTCGAGGTAGCCGAGGCGGGCGAGCCAGCGCACCGTCTCGTCCGCCTGGGCGGCGAGCTCCGCGCGCGCGAGCCGCGCGCGCACCTGCGCCTCCGTCCGCGCCGCGGCGGCGAGGTAGCGGAGCGCGACCTCGCGGGCGCGCGCCTGCGGCGCCTGCGCGTCGGGATCCCGGCGCGCAGGCCGCGCCGCCGCGGAGTCGTCCCGGTCCCGCCCCCGACGCGTGGGTTCTCCTTCTCCCCCGCGCGGCGCGGGAGAGGGGGCGACCGCGCCGCGCGGCGACCGCCCGCGCCGTCGTCGCCCGCCGCTCACGTCAGAACCGCTCGATCTGGAAGTCGTCGTCCCCGGGCTGCGCCGGGCCCTGCGCGCCGGCGGGGCGCGGCGTGCCGCGCGCCGGCGTCATGCGACCGAGCTGCTGCGCCTGCGCGGCGCCGCCCGCGGCGGGGACCGGGGGCGGCCGCGGCGGTCCGGCCGCGGGCGGCCGGGCGGCGCCCGGCGCCGGCGGGGCTCCGCCGTCGGCCGGCTTCTCGAACGAGTCCCACTTCGAGTCGCTCGTGCCGGAGATGCCGGAGACGCGCAGCGCGAAGTCGTCCGGGTTCGTCGCCTGCCGGAGCGCCTCCTCGTAGGAGATCATGCCGCCCTTGAGGAGCGCCATGAGCGACTGGTCGAAGGTCTGCATCCCGTAGGTGACGTGCCCCTGGGCGATCGCGTCGGGGATCTCCTTCGTGCGGTCCTTGTCCTCGACGAGCTCGCGCACCCGAGCGGTCGCGAGGAGCACCTCGATGGCGGGGACGCGCCCCTTGCCGTCGGCGCGCGGGACGAGCCGCTGCGAGATGACCGCCTTCAGGACGGAGCCGAGCTGGAGCCGCACCTGCTTCTGCTGGTAGGGCGGGAACGCGGAGATGATGCGGTTGATCGTCTCGGTCGCGTCGAGCGTGTGCAGGGTCGACATGACGAGGTGGCCGGTCTCGGCCGCCGTGAGCGCGGTCTCGATCGTCTCGAGGTCCCGCATCTCGCCCACGAGGATGACGTCCGGGTCCTGGCGGAGCGCGCTCTTGAGCGCCTGCCCGAAGCTCATCGTGTCGACGCCCACCTCGCGCTGGTTCACGATCGACCGCTTGTCGCGGATGAGGAACTCGATCGGATCCTCGATCGTCATGATGTGGCAGGTCTCGGTCGCGTTGATGTGATCGATCATCGACGCGAGGGTCGTGGACTTGCCGGAGCCGGTCGTGCCGGTGACGAGGACGAGGCCGCGCTGCTCGCCCGCGACCTTCTCGAGCACCTTCGGCAGCATGAGCTGCTCGATCGTCGAGATCTTGAACGGGATGACGCGGAGGACGACGCCGAGCGTGCCGCGCTGCTGGAAGACGTTCACGCGGAAGCGGCCGAGGCCGGGGACGCCGTAGGCGAGGTCCACCTCGTTCGTCTGCTTGTACTTCTCCTTCTGGTAGTCGTTCATGATCCCGAAGGCCATCCGCCCGATCTCCTCGGGCGGCATCCGCCGGGCGTCCTTGAGCGGGACGAGCGCGCCGTCGACGCGGAACATGGGCGGGAGCCCGGCCTTCAGGTGGATGTCGGAGGCGCCCGCGCGCAGCGCGATCTGCAGGATCTCGTTCAGCTCCATGCGGATACGGAGCGTAACACCGCGATCGCCGCGGATCCAATGCCGGCTCCGGGGGACACCGTGACGCACCGTCATGTAGGCGCGCGTGGGGACGCGTCGGCGGGCGGCGACTCCGCGAGCCGCTCCACCTCGCGGCGGCGGCGCAGCAGCTCGCGCAGCGCGCCGCGCCGCGCCGCGGCGGAGGCGGCGCCGACCGCGAGGTTCGCGCCGACCATCGCCGCGTGCGAGAGCACCGCGACCGCGGCCGCGTCGGCCGGGGCGGCGCCGAGCGTGCGCGCCGTCCACGCCGCGAGCGACCAGTAGACGCCGGTTCCGACCGGGAGCCCGGGGGTGAGCTGGCCGAAGGTGAGCACCGCGAGGAGGACGGCGCCGCCCGCGGCGCTCCCCTCCACGCCGACGGCCCGGAGCGGCAGCCCGTACGCCGCCGCGGCCGCGAGCGTCGGGAGCGCGGCGAGGG
>DASSSJ010000160.1:0-11694 GCA_035708485.1 Anaeromyxobacter sp.
CGCCCATCCGCGGTCGCCGCCGCGGCCCTGCGCCGGAGCCGGCCCGGGCCCGCGGCCGTGGCCGACGCTCGGCGGCGCCCACGCGCCGGTCCCGCGCGCCGGCGCCGGGTACGCGGCCGGACCGCGGGGCGCGCCGCGCCCCTGCGGCCGGAACACGGGGATCTCGCCGGGGCGCGCCGCGCCGAGCGCGGCGCGCGCGCCCGGCGCGGGCGCCGAGACGATCCGCGCGGGCGCGATGGGCCGCCCGATCCGCTCGGACACGAACCGCGGCGCGGGCCCACCCCACGCGGGCGCGGCCGCGGGCGCGGGCCGGACTCCCGGCCGGGGCGCGGGGCGCGCCGGCGCCGGCGCCGTCCGGTAGTACCACTGCCGCGTGTACGTCGGGGCGTACGCGACCGAGTACACGGGGGTCGCCACGAAGCGGACGGTCGGGACGAAGGTCCACCAGAAGTCGACGAACGGGTACGTGCTCACGTAGAGCGAGAAGCCGGGCCCGAGGGGCGCCCAGCCGATCACGTCGCCCGAGTACCGCCACGACACCCAGGCGGGAGCCCACTGGTAGCCCGGCACCCAGATCCACCCGAAGTACGAGTCCCACGTCCAGCGGCCGTAGTGGTAGGCGGCCCAGCCCCAGGGCTCGTCGGACACCCAGAGCCAGCCCTCGTTCGTCCACTCCCAGCGGCCGTAGTAGTACGGCCGCCACCCGGCGGCCACGTTCGGTCGCCAGACCTGGCCGTACCGCGGCGAGTGGACCCACTCGCCGTACGGCGCGAGGGGCCCCTGGAAGGTCTCCAGGGAGACGTCGCCGCCCGGATCGACGTCCACGGCGACGTCGTAGCCCTCGGCCGGCGGCTCGCTCCAGCCGGGGGGCTCCTGCTCCCAGTCGTCCGCGCGAGCGCCCGGCGGCGCGAGCGCCACCGCGAGCACGACACCGAGCGGGATCGAGCACCAGCGAATCATGACGGACCTCCGGAGAGTCCGGTAGCAAGCGCGATGCCGGAGGAAACACCTGGAACCATAGCGCTAATTCGCACGGCGCGCTCCGTGGAAGGGCACACTGTGCGGGGGCGTCACCCGTCCCGGCGGAAGCAGCGCCGCGGACCCTGCCGGGCTGCGGCGCGCACGCGGCGCCAGGGGCGCCCGCGGCGCGGCGTCAGGCGAGCTTCTTCTCCTTCTCGAAGGAGAGCAGCGGGGGCTCCTTGTTCAGGATGACGCCCTCGGTGATCTTGCACTCCTTCACGCCTTCCCGGTACGGCACGTCGTACATGATGTCGAGCATCGCCTGCTCGAGGATGGCGCGGAGGCCGCGGGCGCCGGACTTCCGCCGCATCGCCTCGCGCGCGGTGGCGCGGAGCGCCTCCTTCGTGAAGGAGAGCTTCACCTTCTCGAGCTCGAAGAGCTTCACGTACTGCTTCGTGAGCGCGTTCTTCGGCTGCGTGAGGATCGTGACGAGGTCGTCCTCGGAGAGATCCGAGAGCGTGGCGATCATCGGCAGCCGGCCGACGAACTCCGGGATCATCCCGAACTTGATGAGGTCGCCCGGCTCGACGCGCGCGAGGAGCTCGCCGAGGCTCGCCTCCTCCTTGCGCTCGATCTTCGCGCCGAACCCGAGCCCCTTCACGCCCGCGCGCCGCCGGATCACCTGCTCGAGCCCGCAGAACGCGCCGCCGACGACGAAGAGGATGTTCGAGGTGTCGACCTGGATGTACTCCTGCTGGTTGTACTTCTTGCCGCCGCGCGGGGTGACGTTGGCGCGCGTGCCCTCGATGATCTTGAGCAGCGCCTGCTGCACGCCCTCGCCGCCGACGTCGCGCGTCGGGCTCGGCTGGTCGCCCTTGCGGGCGATCTTGTCGATCTCGTCGACGTAGACGATGCCGCGGGCCGCCTTCTCGACGTCGTAGTCCGCGTTGTGGAGCAGGTTCTGGATGATGTTCTCGACGTCCTCGCCGACGTAGCCGGCCTCGGTGAGGCTCGTCGCGTCGGCGATCGTGAAGGGGACGTTGAGGAACCGCGCGAGCGACTGCGCGAGCAGCGTCTTGCCCGAGCCGGTGGGCCCGATGAGCAGGATG
Source organism: Anaeromyxobacter sp. (assembly GCA_035708485.1). Lineage (GTDB taxonomy): Bacteria > Myxococcota > Myxococcia > Myxococcales > Anaeromyxobacteraceae > Anaeromyxobacter. The sequence goes on from DASSSJ010000160.1 coordinate 2,070, forward strand.
TTCGACTTCTGGAGCTCGACGTCCTCGGCGCCGGCGCGGGCCTGGCCGGGGCGCTGCGGGCGCGCCGGCTTCCGCGAGTAGACCCGCTTGTAGTGGTTGTAGACGGCGACGGAGAGGACCTTCTTCGCGCGGTCCTGCCCGACGACGTAGTCGTCGAGGAAGCTCTTGATCTCGGCGGGCGTGGGGAGCGAGACCGCGGGGCGGCCCTCGTCGCGCTCGGCCTCCTCCGCGATGATGTCGTTGCACAGCCGGATGCACTCGTCGCAGATGTAGACGGTCGGGCCGGCGATCAGCTTTCGGACCTCGCGCTGCCCCTTCCCGCAGAAGGAGCACGACAGGTTCCCGTGGTGGTGCTCTTTGCGGCTCACGCTCTCCTCTTCCGCCCGGATGTTACCACCAAAACGGACGCTCGCGACCGGGCGGCGCGCCGCCCTCGGGAAGATAACCAGCGCGCGTGCGCGCCGCTCCCACAACTCGCACGGCCGTGACCGAGGTCACGCGTCGGGGTCGGGGTCGGCCAGGGACGCGATCTCCCCGGCGAGGTCCTCCGCGCGCCGGGCCACCGTCCGGGGGACGGCGCCCTCCGTCCGGCACGCGTCCGCGAGGCGGCGGGCGAGCGCCGCGAGGGCGCGGAGGCGCTCCGCCCTCCGCGGCGCCGGCGCGGCGGGCGGCGGCCCGAGCTTCTCGGCGAGGCGCCGGGTCATCGCGGCCGCGGTGGGCGGCCGCTCCAGCACCTCGTCGCGGAGCTCGCGCCAGGCGGCGTTCGACAGCTGCCCGGACGCCTCCGCGCGCGAGAGCACCTCGACGACCTCGAACGGCGGCGCCCTGGCGTCGTGGCGCGGCCGCGCGAGCTCGGGCTCGTGCCGCTCCAGGAACCCGTAGCTCATCGTGAGCTTCTCCGCCGTGGACGCGCGGATGAACAGCTCCTTCGTGCAGTACCGCTCGAAGCTCGGATACCCCCACGCGCGCCACAGGCCCTCGCGCTTCACCTCGGAGAGGAGCCGCCCGAAGTCCACCCAGGCGGCCTTGAAGCGGCGCGCGCCCTCGAGCACCCGGCGGCGCACCGAGCCCTCCGGCAGGTCCTCCGCGCGGGCGACGAGCTTCTCGGCGGCGGTCGTCATCGTCCGATGCGGAACGCGAGCGACACCGTCGGCCGCTGCCCGGGGAACGCGTCGAAGCGCCAGCCCCCGAGCGCCGCCGCGAGGCAGTCGCGCAGCGCGCCGTGCTTGAACCGCGGCTCGTCGATCCAGAGCTGCGCGACCCTGCCGTCGTTCCCGATGGCGAACTCGATCGGGACGTCGCCCTCGAAGTCGGGGGAGCGCGACGCCTCGGCCCGGAAGCACGGCGCGAGCGTCTTCTGCTCGCGCGCGACCACGGCATGGATCTTCTTCTCGTCGAACTGCGCGAGGACGAGGTCGCCGCCCTCGACCGCGCCGGAGGACCCCGCCGCGGCCGCCGTCCCGGGGCGCTTGGCCGCCCGGCGCGGGCCGCCGCGATCGAGCTCCGGGCCGGCCAGCGTCACCTCGACGAGGTCGTCGCGCGCCTCCCGCCGCGACACGCCGACGCGCGCCGCCGAGGCGATCCGGATCCCGGCGCCGAAGTCCTCGAGCAGCGCGCTCGTCTTGCTCTGGTCGGGCATGAACTTGAGGACCCCGAGGACGGCGCCCGCCACGAGCAGGACGACCCCGGCGACCGCGACGGCGATCTTCCGCCGCCGCCTGCGCTCGCGGAGCTTCCGCTCGCCGGTCACCTCGCGCTCGACGCGCAGCCCCGCCTCCGCCTTCTTGGCGTGGACGAGGAAGATCGGGATCTCGGAGAGCTTGCGCCAGGTGCCGTCGCCCGGCGAGAGCGGCGTCGTGCCGTCGATCTCGCCCCGGTAGAGCATCGCCGCGATGCCCCGCGAGTCCACTGGCCCGAACACCTGCCCCGCGCGGCGGAACAGCCACTCGCCGCCCTCGAGCTTCGGGTCGTTCTCCAGGGAGGTCTCTCGGCTTCGGTCCTTCATCGACTTCGAGGATAGTTAGCACGAGATGGAAAGGCGCTTCTACGCGATCGAGATCGCCTACGACGGGACGCGCTTCCGGGGCTTCCAGCGGCAGCCGGGGCTGCCCACCGTGCAGGACGCGGTCGAGGCGGCGCTCGCGTCGGTGGGTGTGCGCGCGCCGCTCGCCGTCGCGGCCCGCACGGACGCCGGCGTCCACGCCCTCGGCCAGGTGGTCAGCTTCGCGGCGCGGGTGGCGCTCGACCCCGACGCGCTCCGGCGCGCGCTCAACGCGGCGCTGCCCGACGGCATCCTCGCGCGGGCGGTCCACCGCGTCGGCCGGTCCTTCCACGCGCGCAACAGCGCCGTCGGACGCACCTACGTGTACCTCGTGGGCGCGCCACCGCCGGAGGCGCTCGCGCCCTACGCGTGGACGCTCCCCGACCCCCGCGCGTTCCCGGGGGTGGCGCGCGCGACGCTCGACGCGGAGGCGGTCCGCGCCGCGCTCGGGCACGCCGTCGGGACGCACGACTTCACCGGCTTCGCGCGCCCCGGCGAGCAGCGCGGGGCGGTCCGGACGCTCCTGCGCGCCGAGGTCGTCTCGGCGAGCTGGGCGCCCCTCCACGCCATCGTCCTCGACGGGCGCGGCTTCCTGCGGGCGATGGTGCGGAACCTGGTGGGGACGGCGGTCGCGGCGGGGCTCGGCGTCGCGCCCGCCGCGGTGGTCCGCGAGCTCCTCGCGGCGCGCGGACGATATCGCGGCGTGCGGGCCCCGGGCTGGGGGCTCACCCTCGCGGCGGTGCACTACCCTCCGGGCGCGCTGGACCCGGAGGGACGAGGGGGATGATCGCGCCGTCCGCCCGCCGCACCGCCGCGATGCGGTGGAGGCGGACGCGGCCGATGGCGCGCGGCGCGGGCGGCGGCACGGCCGCGCCGGGGCGGTTCGCGAGCGGCGCGATCACATCGCGCTCCCGTCGCCGGGCAGGTGCCCGTACTTGGCCAGGAGGTCCGCGACGGCCTCGCGCAGGTAGTCCGACTGGCGGACGCGCGTCTTGCGAGCGAGGTTCCGGAGCTCGGCCGCGAACGCCGGGGGCAGGCGGATCAGCATGGGCTCCAGGCGGGTCGGGTTCTCGGCGGCGTTCATCATCCGGTCGACATCGAGGGCGGCGCTCATGTAGGCTCCTTGCGACATGGGAGTACGTTTGCCTACACGCTACCACCCGATACCCTCGTGGCAAGAAAAGTGACGCCTTCGTGATCTCCGATGCGTCCACGGCCGAAACCGGCCGCTTCCGCCGCATGAGCTCGGTCGCGGCTCGGCCGGCCCGCGCAGCCGGACGCGGCTGCGCCGGGAGCGCCCCTCCCTAGGGCAGGTCGAAGCGGAGCTGCGCCCCGGCCGAGATCTGGAGGGAGGCGATGCGCGCCTCGCCGAACGCGGTCGCGAGCGAGGTCGCCGCGTAGAGGCCGCCGCCGCGGCCGAAGTCCCACTGCAGACCGACGCCGATGAGCGGCCCGATCGCGAGGCGCTCGTGCACCGGCACCCAGACGCCGACGTCGAAGAACGTCTTCAGCTCCTCGGTCCCGAAGTACCCGCGATACCGCGCGTCCGCCGCGAAGAGGACGTCCATGCCGTCCCCGTCGTCCGGCCAGCGGAGCGCCGCCGCGGCCGCGACGAGCAGCTCGTCGCCGTCGCCCGTCAGGTCGAACCCCCACCCCGCGCGCAGGGCGGGGCGCCACGCGGAGACGCTCGGCTCGCCCGAGCGGGCGACGGTGGCGTACGCGGCGAGCATCTCCGCGAAGACCCCGTGGGTGTCGCGGTGGTCGAAGCGCGGCTCGAGCGCCTCCGCCGGGCCGGCGAGCGCCGCGAGCGCGAGCCCGAGGGCGGTCGAGAGGACGCGGACGGGGCGCACGCCGCCGAGTCTACCCGGGCACGACGGGGAGCACGATGCCGGCGACCTCGTTCATGCGCCCGGACCGGAACGGCTCGAGGTCGAGCGCCGCGACCCGGAAGCCGGCGGCCTTCACCGCCCGCGAGATCTCCGCGCGGCGGGCGAACGCGGCCTCGAGCTCGCCCTCCCCGATCTCGACCCGGCCGATGTCGCCGTGGTGGCGCACGCGGAGGTCGCGGAAGCCGAGGGCCCGCACGCCGGCCTCCGCGCGCTCCACCTGCGCGAGCCGCTCGGGCGTGACCGGGGTGCCGTAGGGGATGCGCGACGCGAGGCACGCCATCTGCGGCTTGTCCCAGGTCGGGAGGCCGTACGCCTCGCTCCAGGCCCGCACCTCGTCCTTCGTGAGCCCGGCCTCGGCGAGCGGCGAGCGGACCCGCACCTCCTCGGCGGCGCGGTGGCCGGGGCGGTGGTCGCGGCGGTCGTCGGCGTTGAAGCCGTCGAGCACCGCGGCGATCCCCTCCGCGCGAGCGACCTCGCCGCAGAGCCGGTACAGCTCGCGCTTGCACCAGTAGCAGCGGTCCTCGGGGTTCGCGACGTACCGCGGGTCGTCCTGCTCGCGGCTCTCCCGCTCGACGTGGCGCACGCCGAGCCGCGCGGCGAGGCGGCGCGCCTCGTGCCGCTCCGTTCCGGGGACCGCGGGCGAGTGGGCGGTGAGCGCGACGGCGCGCGCGCCGAGGATCTCGGCGGCGACCGCGAGGACGAACGTCGAGTCGACGCCGGCCGAGAACGCGACGAGCGCGCTCCCGAGGCCGGCGAGGTCGGCCTTCATGCGGGCGAGCTTCGCCTCGGAGGCGCGCCGCAGCGATTCGAGCGGGACCGCGGACATGGCGCGGGACTTATAGCGCCGGGCGCCCCGAGATCGAGGCGGCCTCACCGCCGCTTCTTCGCCGGCTTCGCGGTCCGGGCCGCGACCTTGCGCGGCGCCTTCCTGGCCGCCGCGCGCGCGGCGAGCTTCTTGCGAGCGCCGCCGCGCGCCGCCTTGCCGCGGCGCGGGCGCAGTCCGCCGGTGAGCCGTCCGAACTCGGTGGGCCCCACGTACTTGAGGTCGACGAGCGCCTGGAACACGCGCGTCCCCGCCTCGGCGACGGAGACCTGGTCCGTGTGGACGGTGAGATCCGGGTGCGTCGGCGGCTCGTACGGCACGTCCACGCCGGGCACCTGCTTCAGCTCGCCCGCGAGCGCGCGCCGGTAGATCCCCTCTGGATCGCGCTCCTGCAGCTTCTCCATGCCGCAGTCCACGAAGACGTCGACGACGCGCCGCGCCTCCTTGCGGAGCTGCTCGCGCGCGTCGCGGTACGGCGACAGCGCCGCGCACACCGCGATGCCCCCGCAGCGCAGCACGGCCTTCGCCACGAACCCGAGCCGCGCGACGGCCTTCGCGTGGTCCTCCTTCGACGCGCCCAGCCCGTCGAGCAGCACCGCCGCGTCGCCGTCCTCGTCGAGGAGCTCGACGCGTCGCCCGGCCGCGGCGAGGCGGCCGGCGAGGTGGGCGGCGAGCGTGCTCTTGCCCGCCCGGTTCATCCCGGTGAGCCAGATCACGAAGCCCTGCTGGGTGTCCATCCTGACCTCCGGTCTCGCGAGGGCCGGAAACCTGGATTTCCGGATCGCGAAAGCGCGCGTAATTCGCGCAGTATACCCGCAGGTCCGGCGAACGCCAAATCGGGCCGGACCCTCCGTGTCGACGTTTGCAGAACGATTCCGGGAGCTTGCGGCCGAGCGGACGTTCTCTGTGCGTCAATTGGCCGAACCGGATGCCGGGCCGGTAGCGGGCGATTGCGCGCCCGGAGCGGCGCCGCAGGCGCAGCCGGCGAGCCGCGAGGTGGGGCGCACCGTCGCGACGCCGCGGACGAGGTCGACGCGGCGCCCGGGGACCGCGTCCGGCGTCGCGACGAGGTGCACGAGCTCGCTCGCCGCGAGCGCCGCGAGGGCCGCGGCGCCCGGGAGCGGCGGGCGGCCCGCGCCGGTGGTCGAGCGGGCGCACGCGTAGCACGGTGCGCCGGGCGGGACGGTCACGATCGCCCCGCCGTCCGCGTCCGGCTCGAGCACGACGTGCGGGACGCCCGCGCGCCGCGCCGCCTCCGCGGCGTGCAGGGCCTGGGCGAGCGAAGGGGCCGCGACCAGGGTCGCGGTCGGCACGCCGCCGGCCGGGTAGGCCTCCACGTCGCAGAAGCGCGACAGGGCGCGCAGCGCATCGCGCGCCGCGTCGACCCGGGGCGTGCCCACGTCGGCCTGGCCGTAGATCCACCCGGTCGCGTCGGCGGGAGCGACCGGCTCCGCGTCGTCGATCCAGAGGCGGCCGACGCCCGCCTGCACGAGGTACGCGAGCGCGGCCGACACGGCGCCGCCGGCGCCCACCGCGCGCACCCGCGCCGCGGCGAGCCGCTCCTGCGCCGCCTCGCCGAACCCCGGCAAGAGGAGCTGGCGCGAGAACCGCGCGATCCGGTCGTCCGCGAGCGTCAGGGCAATCCTCCCGGCGCCCGGACCGACGCCGCGCCCTTCTCCAGCCACACGCGCACGTCGCCCGCGCCCCCGGCGGCGAGGGCCTCGACGCGCAGGACGCGGTGACCCTCGTCCGCCGCGCTGCGCGGAACGCTCTCGGCCGGCTCGCCGCCCGCCAGCCAGACCTCGAGCACCTCGCCCGCGGCGAGCCGCTCGAGCGCGATCCGCGTCTTCACGAACGTGAGCGGGCACGCGTACGCGCGCAGGTCCACCGTCGCGCGCGGGGTCACGGCGTCGCTCCGGGCCGGGACGACGTCCGCTCGCACGCGGCCGCCGCGTCCTCCCCCGCGAGCGGCTGCGTGCCGGCGCACGCGGCGCAGCCCGGACGCTTGCGGACGAGGACGAGGCGCGACCGCGCCGTGCGCGCCTCGAACACGAGGAGCCGGCCCTCGTACGCGCCGCGCTCGCCGGCGAGCGCGCGCAGCGCCTCCGCGCCCATGAGGGCCCCGGCGAACCCGGCGACCGGCCCGAGGATCCCGGCCTCGGCGCAGGACGGGACCGATCCCGGCGGCGGCGGACCCTCGAACAGGCAACGGAGGCAGCCGCCGAGGCCGCCCGGCACGACGGCGAGGAGCTGGACCGTCGTGCGGAGCACGCCGCCGTGCACGAGCGGGCGCCGGGCGCGGAGCGCGGCGTCGTTCGCGAGGAACTTGGTGGAGAAGTTGTCCGAGCCGTCCACCACGACGTCCGCGGCGCGCACGAGCTCGACCGCGTTCGCGGGCGAGAACCGCACGTCGCGCCCCTCGATCATCACCGACGGGAAGCGCTCGCGCAGCCGCGCGGTCGCGGCCGCGGCCTTCCGCGCGCCGAGGTCGGCCTCGGCGAAGAGCGGCTGCCGGCTCAGGTTCGACGTCTCCACGACGTCGTCCTCGACGACGACGATGCGGCCCACCCCCGCGGCGGCGAGCACGAGGATCGCCGGCCCGCCGAGGCCGCCCGCGCCCACGACGAGGGCGCTCTTGCGCGTGAGATCCATCCGGGACGAGGCCTATATCCCGCGCGCGGGGGTCCGGCAAGGGCGGCGGGGGTCGGCGCGCCGGCGCCGGGCCCACCGGGTGCCTCCCCGTCGGCGCGGAGAATCGAGCCGAACCGCCGCGACGCGGCGCGTCCTCGCGCGGCCGGTCAGATCGCGACGAGGCGGCCGTCCTGCCCCAGCTTCCAGAGCGACGGCAGCGTCACGATGCGATCCACCGCCCCCCGGATCGCCTCCGGCTCGAGCCCGGCGAGCCGGACCGCGGTGTCGCAGGCGACGACCTCGAGCCCGAGCTCGCGCCGCGCCTCCTCGAGCGTCTCCCGCAGCGACGCGACGCGAGCGCCCGCGGCCTCGGCCGGCGCGCCCTCGTCGAACCGGCCCGCCGCCCACAGGCGGAGCGCGTCGAAGAAGAGCGCCACGGTGACCCGCTCCCCGAGCGCGGCGCCCGTCACGGCCAGCGTGACCGCCTGGTACCGGTCCGCCCACCCGCCCCGGTGCAGCAGGACGACGAGCGGCGCGGGGCCGTTCACCGGCGCCCCCCGAACAGCCGGCCGAAGAGCCCCTTCCGCTGGCCCGCCGCGGGCGGCGGGAGCGGCCGCGCGCCGCGCGGGGCGGTCTGCGGCCCGGGGATCCCGAGCTTCTCGCGCAGGGACTCCGGCGTGTGGACCGTGGCGAGCTTCACGGCCGCCGTCCGGCCCGACGCGAGGTCCCTCGCGGTCACGTCGAGGAGCCCCTCGGCGCCGGCCACGAACTCGACCGCCACCCTCACGGCGCCCCGCGGCCGCGCGGGCAGGTCCGGGATCCGCAGCGTGCCGAGGTACTCGCACTCGGAGACCTGGTGCGAGTCGCCCTGGAACACCTGGAGCTCGAGCTCGCGCTGCCCGTCCTTCGTCGTCGCGATCTCGTACTCCTTCCTCGCGGGGAGCGCGGCGTTCCGCGGGAGGACCGTCGCCATCCGGCCGCCCGGGAGCCCGACGCCGATCCCCATGGCGAGCACGTCCACGACGACGACCGAGTCCTCGCGGCGCGCGGAGTCGGCGAGGAGCGCGGCGCCTATCGCGACCGCCTCCTCCGGGTGGACGTCCTCGTCCGGCTCGCGCCCGAACTCCTCGGCGAGCCGGCGCCGCACGAGGGGCATCCGGCTCTGACCGCCGACGAGCAGGATCTCCTGCACGTCCCCCGGCGAGAGCCCCTTCACCGCGAGGATCTCGCGGCAGACGTCGAGCGTCCGCTCCACGAGCCGCGAGGTGAGCTCCTCCAGCTCGGCGCGCGTGACCTCCACCTCGAGGGCGAGCTCCGTGCCGTCCGGCGCCCGCGCCAGGGACGGCACCCTGGCGACGGCGCGCTCCTCGGACGAGAGCGCGATCTTGAGCTCCTCGGCGGCGTCGCGGATCCGCTGCCACGCCTCGCGGTCCTCGGGCGGCGGGACGCCGTGCCGCTCCGTGAACCTCCACACGAGGTGGTCGACGAGCTGGTCGTCGAAGTCGACGCCTCCGAGGAAGGTGTCGCCGCCGCTGGAGATGACCTCGTACACGTCCCCCGCGATCTCGAGCACCGACGCGTCGAACGTGCCGCCGCCGAGGTCGTAGACGAGCACCCGGGTCCGCAGGGCGTGCCCGTGCCCGAAGGCGAGCGCGGCCGCGGTCGGCTCGTTCACGATGCGCTCCACGTGCAGCCCCGCGAGCTCCCCCGCCTCGCGCACCGCGGCGCGCTGGTGGTCGTTGTAGTACGCCGGCACGCTGACCACGGCCCGCTCGACGGGCTCGCCGAGCGCCTGGGCCGCGACCTCCTTCACCTCCCGCAGGACGAGCGCGGTGATCTGCTGGAGGGTGTAGTCGCGGCCGGCGAACCGCACCGCGCACGCGCCGTCCGCGTCCACGATCTCGTAGGGGAAGCGGTCGCGGCACTCCTGGACCGTCGGCGAGGCGAACGGCCGGCCGACGAGCCGCTTCGAGCCGTAGACCGTGTGGCGCGGGTTCACCACCCGCTGCGCCTTCGCCGCGTGCCCGACGAGCAGCCGTCCGTGCGGGTCGTACGCGACCATCGACGGGATGGCGCGATGGCCGCCGCGCGACGGGATCACCTCGACCTCGCCGTCCCGGACGACGGCGGCGCAGGAGTTCGTCGTGCCGAGGTCGATGCCGACGATCGGGCCCGCGCGCTTGGCGCCCCGTTGCGCCCCGGCGACGGCGGGCGCGGGCGTCGCGGTCGGGGCCGGGGTCG
>DASSSJ010000161.1:0-28750 GCA_035708485.1 Anaeromyxobacter sp.
CGCCGCGCCCTTGTAGTAGGGGAAGGTCGGCGCGGTGTCGACGACGCTCGCCGCCGCCTCGGCGAGGGCGAGGACGAGCAGGTTCGACCCCGGCGAGACCACGACGCCCTCCTCGGGCCAGCCCTCGTGACGTGCGACCGCGGCGCGCACGTCCTCCGCGTGCAGCTCGGGGTAGCGGTTCCACGAGAGCCGGGCGATCCGCTCGAGCGCGCGTGCCTTCAGCTCGGCGGGAAAGTCCTCGGGGCTCTCGTTCTGGTCGAGCTTCACCCGGGCGTCGGACTTCGTGTACGGGTAGTCGGCCACCGAGGCCAGGTGGGGCTTGAAAGCGTTCACGGTGCGGCAGGTTAGCACACCGCACCCGCCCGCCCCGTCGGGTCGTCCGGCGCCGCGTCGGGATTTCCCGACGCCGTACGCACGCAACCCCGCGGATCGCCGCCGGGCGCACGGTGGCAGGTCCGATGCAGGAGCGGAGAGGCGGGTGGCCGGACGGACGGCCCCGACAACCAGAAGGAGAACAGGTCATGACGAACACGAACAAGACTCCCGCTCTCGTCGGCGCCGGCATCGGACTCGCGACCTTCCTCGCGGTCGCGCTCCTCCCGGCGATGCTGTACGGCGGCTACGCCGGCGTGCTCCTCGCGGGCGGCATCTTCGGCACGCCCGTCACGGCGAGCATCGGCGCGCGCGCCCTCATCGTCTTCGGGATGGTCCTCGGCGTGACGGCCGTCGGCTCGCTCTTCGCGGTCGCGGGCGCGGCGATCGGCGCGGCCATCGGCGCGGTCATCCGGACGACGACGCCGGCCTCGAAGAAGGCCGCCGAGAAGGCGTAGCCCCGGACACCACGAAGCGTCCGACACCCAGGCCCCGGGTCCTCGCGGATCCGGGGCTTCGTGTCTCCGGTCTCACTCCTCCTCCCGGGCGGACGCCCAGGCGGCGCGGCGGCGGCGCCCGGTCGCACGGGCGGGGTGCGCGAGCGCGCCGTCCCGGCCGCCGCCGGCGACGAGCTCCCGCTCCTCGACGCCGACGCGCGTCTTCACGTCGCGCTCCAGCGTCTCGAGCTCCTCCATCAGCGCGCGGTACTCGCGGTCGCCCCACTCCGGCGCGACGAACTCGCGCGCGAGCGCGCGCACGTGCGCGAGCAGCGCCTCGAGCTCCGCGTGGTGCCGGTCGATCTCGCCGCGCACGACCTCGCAGCCGCCCCGGGCGGCCGCGGGGAGCAGCCGGCGCTCGTCCTCGTCCAGGTACGCCTCGAGCGTGTCGACGAGGTCCTGGCCCGCGTCGCACAGGACGTCGACGCGGCCGTCGCGGGTGCGGAACCGGCCGGCGATCTTCGGGAGCAGCGACGCGATGTACGGCAGCGCGCGGCGCTCCGAGGCGTGCCGGCGCGCGACCTCCGCGACGGCGGCCTGCGGCCCGGGGTCCCGGGCCCCGCCCGCGGGCGCCCCGGCGATGGCGCGCTCGAGGTCCGCGAGCACCTGCTCCGGCCGCAGGCGGCGCTCGCGGCACGCCTCCGCGACGGTCGCGTCCCCGCGGCAGCAGTAGTCGATGTCGTACCTCCGGAACACGGGCTTCGTCGCGGCGTGCTGGGCGGCGATCTGGGCGACGGTGGCGGTGCGGTCGACCTCCGGCATGCGGCCTCCTCCTCGGTACGTGGCCGCGACGATACGCGCGGCGCGCGCGCCGCCGCCAATCACCTGTCGTCGTGCTCGTCATAAGGGAAACTGACCGACCGCCGGGGCTGCGCTACAAGGATCGGCGGGAGGTGACCGTGGAGATCGTCCTCGTCGTGCTCGCGCTCGCCGCGGGCGCCGGGCTCCCCGTGCAGGCGGGCGTGAACGCCGCCCTGGCCCGGCACGCCGGGCGCGCGGAGTGGGCCGCCTTCGTGAACTTCGCCGTCGGGCTCGTCGCGCTGGCCGCCTGGCTCGCCGCGCTGCGCCTCGCGCCCCCGCCCGCCCTCGCCCTCGCCCGCGCGCCGTGGTGGTCCTGGACGGGCGGGGTCCTCGGCGCCTTCTACGTCTCCGCGATCACCCTGCTCGCGCCGAGGCTCGGCGTCGCCGCGACGCTGGGCCTCGCCGTCGCCGGGCAGATGGTGGCGGCGCTCGCCCTCGACCAGGTCGGCGCGCTCGGGCTCGAGATCAGGCCGATGACCCCGTCGCGGCTCGCCGGCGCGGCGCTGCTCGTCCTCGCGGTCGTGCTGATCCGGCGGTGACGGGCGGTCACGCTCGCGTCTCGCCGTTCCGGGGAGCGAGACGCGAGTCAGACCGGCGCGCCGAGCGCCGCCGCGAGCGTCTCGCGCAGGTAGCGCGCCGCGAGCGCGAGCGTCCGGGCGTTCCCCTCCGGCGTCGGCGCGATCCCCGGCGCGACCTCCATCACGTCGCCCCCCGCGAGCCCCACCTCGCGGCCGAGGCGCCGGACGAGCGCGACGACGAACTCGGGATCGAGCCCGCCGGGCTCCGGGGTGCCGGTCGCGTCGGCGACCGCGCCGTCCGTGCCGTCGATGTCGTTGGAGAGGTAGACCGAGGAGACGCCGGTGCCCCGGACGTGGGCGACGATCGCGTCGAGCGCCGCCTCCGGATCGCGCCGGACCTCGGCGGCCCAGAACTGGCGCACGCCGAGCGTCTCCTCCCAGTGCGCGCGGTCGCGGCGCGACGCGCGGGTGCCCACCTGCACGAGGCGCCCGCCGCGGCCGACGAGGTCGTTCGCGTGGAAGGACCACGTGCCGAAGCAGTAGCGCACGCCGAGCCGCTCCTCGAGGAGGTCGGTGTGCGCGTCCACCATCACGATGCCGAGGCCGCGCCGCGCCGGCGCGAGGGCCTTCACGACCGGCCAGGCCGCGGAGTGGTCGCCCCCGATCGCGAGCACCCGCGCCCCCGGGTTCGCGGCGAGCACGAGGTCGAGCGCGCGCTCCGCGATCGAGAGCGGCGAGACGGGCAGGGCGGCGCGCGCGGCGTCCGGGAGGTCCGGGTAGACAGCGCGCCGGGAGGCGGCGAGCTGCGCGTCGGACAGCATCTCGTCGTGCAGGAGCTGCGGGACCACGAACGCGTCGCCGAGGTCCACGACGCCGGCCGCGCGGGCGCGGTCGGCGAACCCCGGGTCCTCCTCGAGCAGGCGCGCGCGGATGGCGGCCGGCGCGAGGTTCGCCCCGCGCCGGAAGCCGGCGCCGACGTCGGACGGGATCCCGAGGAGCACGGCGCGCGCCGAGGGCACGCGCGCCAGGTCCTCGCGCCAGCGGCGCGCGACGTCGGCGTCGCTCGACGCCCCGTACAGCCGGCGCTGCAGCGCCTCCTGCTCGGCCTTGCCGGTCGAGACGAGGTGGATGCCGCCGCCGGCCGGGCGGAGGAGGAGGGCGAGCTCGTCCGTGGGCGCCACGCCGGAAGACTAGCCGGGAACGCGCGGGCGCGCTCGGCGGCCGGGCGCCCGGCTCGACCGGGCACCCCGGCGCCGAGGGGCGCGCGATCGGTCCCGGTCGCCGCCGCGGCCGTCCCGCTCGCCGCGCTCGCCGCCGCGCCGCCGCGGCTCGCCGCGGTCGTCGCGCGCCGTCAGCTCCTCCACGCGCGCACGAACTCGACGAGCGTGCGCACCGCGAACCCGGTGCCGCCCTTCGCGACGTACCCGCGCTCCTTCGGCGCATGGGACGGGCCCGCGATGTCGAGGTGGGCCCACGGCACGTCCTTCGCGAACGCGCGGAGGAAGTGGGCCGCGGTGATGGCCCCGCCGTGCCGCTCGCCCGTGTTCTTCATGTCCGCGCGCTCGCTCTCGAGCTGCTCCTTCAGCGACTCCACGAGGGGCAGCCGCCAGACCTCCTCGCCCGACGCGCGCGCCGCGGCGAGGACGCCGTCCACGACCGGTCCGTCGGGACCGAGGAGGCCGGCGGTGGTCATGCCGAGGGCGACCATGCACGCGCCGGTGAGCGTCGCGACGTCGATCATCGCGGCCGGCTCGAGCGTCTTCCTCGCCCATGCGAGCACGTCGCCGAGGACGAGGCGACCCTCGGCGTCCGTGTTGGTGATCTCGACCGTCTGGCCGTCGAAGGCGACGAGCACGTCGGACGGCTTGTACGCGCGGCCGCCGGGCATGTTCTCGCACGCGCCGAGCACCGCGTGGACCGGCACCTCGGGCCGGAGCGCGGCGACGACGCGCATCGCGCCGAGCACGGCGGCGCTGCCCGCCATGTCGGTGTTCATCGTGACCATGCTCTCGGTGGGCTTGAGGGAGAGGCCGCCCGAGTCGAAGGTGATGGCCTTCCCGACGAGCACGATCGGCCTGCGCCTTCGCGCGGCGGGCGAGCGCGGGGCGTAGCTCACGCGCACGAGCCGCGGCGGCTCCGCCGAGCCGCGCGTCACGCCGAGGAACATCCCCATCCCGAGCCCCGCGATCTCCTTCGGCCCGAGGACCACGACCGCGAGCCCCGCGTCGCGCGCGAGCGCCTTCGCTGCCGCCGCGAGGTGGGTGGGCGTGCAGTCCGCCGGCCCGAGGTTCACGAGGTCGCGGGCCCAGGCGACCGCCGCCGCGATCTCGCCGGCGAGGCCGAGCGCGTCCTTCACGTCGGCGGAGCGCTCGCGGCCGCGCGGGACGGCGACGCGGACCGCGGCGAGGCCGGGCGGGCGGTCCTTCCCGGTCTGGTAGCGGACGAACCCGTACGCCCCGAGGGCGGCGCCCTCGGCGGCGGCGCGCGCCGCCGCGGCGGCGTCCTCGGTGCCGGCGGGGAGGCCGACGGCGAGCGTGCGCGCCCCCGCCTTCGCCGCGCCCCGGGCGGCCTTGCCGGCGGCCGCGCGGAGCGGCTCGAACGCGGGCGCGAGCGCGCCGGCCTTCGCGCGCTCGCCCATCCCGAGGAGGTGGACCCGCGCCGCGGGCGCGCGGCCGAGCGTCGCGATCGCCAGCTCCTGCCCGGCCTTGCCCTCGAACCGCTCGGCCCGGATCGCCTTCGCGAGCGCGCCGCCGAGGAGCCCGTCGAGCGCCTTCACCGTCCCGGCGCCGCCGCCCCGGACCTCCTCCTCGAACACGGGCAGCGCGAGCGCGTCCGCCTCGACCTCGAGCGCGGGCGCGCCGGTCGCCTCCATCGCGATCCCGTCCTTGCGAGCCATGCGTCCTCCTCGCGCGCCGGGGGTCCGGACGCGCGTGCGGGGGGTGCGCCGGTCGTCTACCACGGCCGCGGCGCGGGCGCAGGCGGCGGAGAAGGCCTACGGCGCCGCCTGGGCGGCGGGCTGTGGCAGCCGCGCGGCCTCGATCCGGCGCGCCGCGGCGTCCGCCTCGGCCGCGCCGCACGCGGGGGTCGTCTTCACCCGGCCGAAGAAGCCCTTCGTCTCCACCTTGGCCTGCGCCGCCCTCCGCAGGGCGGGGATGGCGGTGGCCTCGCCGATCTCGCCGAGCCGGCGGGCCGCGGCGCGCCGCACCTCGCAGTCGCCGTCGGAGAGGAGGCCCCCGTAGGCCTCGGCGCGGTTCACGCGGTCCTCCGCGCCGAGGTCGCGCGCGACCGCGAGCGCGCGGAGCCGGTGCGCCCCCGCGGCGCCGGAGGCGGCCCGGAGCACCGCCGGGAGCGCCGCGGGGCCGTCCTCGGCGAGGACCCGCGCCGCGCGGTCGGCGACGCTGCGCTCCTTGCCGAGCGCGCCCACGAGGTCGTCGCGGGCGGGGTCGTCGAGCCCACCCGCCGCGAGCGCCGCGGCGTACGCCTCGACCCCCTCGGTGGCCCGGCCCGGGATCCGGAAGAGCGCGCGGCCGCGCAGGACGAGCAGCTCGCCGTCGCCGTCCCGGCGCTCGAGCTCCGCGTCCACGACGGCGAGGGCGTCGGCGGGCCGGCTCGCCCGCAGCAGCGCGCGCGCCTCCGCCCCGGCGCGGCCGTGCTCGCGCGCGAACAGCGCGATCGTGATCGCCGTGCCGAGCATCGCGACGCCCGAGAGCACGGTCGCGATCGGGTGGGCGCCCACCGTCGCGAGCGCCGCGTCGCGGACGCGCCGGCCGAGCCGTGTCGCGGAGAGCCGCGTCCGCGTCCAGAGGCGCGCGCGCTGCGCGGCGGGGGTCGCGGGGAGCGCGGGCGGGACCTCGACGGTCACGCGCGCGGGCCACGACGTCGCCGGGCGCCCGGGCCGGAGGTCGAGGTACTGCGCCGGCAGCGGCGAGAGCGCGGGCGACGACGGCGTGGGCGTGGCGGGAGCGGGGATCGTGAACGCGGGCCCGAGGGCGGCCGCGAGGTCGTCCTTCAGCGCCGCGGCGGTCTGGTGGCGGTCGCGCGGCTCCTTCGCGCAGGCGCGCGCCACCGCCGCGACGAGCGCGGGGTAGGCGGACAGGTCGGGGCGGCTCTCCACGAGGGGCGGGACGGGGCGCGTCGCCTGCATCATCAGCAGCGCGCGCGGCTCGTCGGCCTTGAAGGGGTGGCGGCCCGCGAGCGTGCGCCACGCGATGAGGCCGACCGCGTAGAGGTCCGCCCGCGCGTCGATCGCGGTGCCCATCGCCTGCTCCGGCGAGAGGTACTCGGGCGTGCCCACCACGATCCCGGACTGCGTCGCGCTCATGCTGGTCGGGTCCGCGATCTTCGCGATGCCGAAGTCGAGGATCTTCGTGATCTCGCGGCCGGAGCCGGTCCGGGCGAGGAAGACGTTCTCGGGCTTCAGGTCGCGGTGCACGACGCCCAGGGCGTGGGCCGCCTCGAGCCCGGCGCAGACCTGCCACAGGATCGGCACCGCCTCCTCGGGTGGCAGGAACCCCTCGCGCCGGAGCCGGTCGAACAGGCTCTCGCCGGTGAGGAGCTCCATCACGAGGAACAGGTAGCCCTCGGGGCTCCGGCCGAAGTCCGTGACGCGGACGATGTTCTGGTGCTCGAGCGCGCTCGCGATCTCGGCCTCGCGCCGGAAGCGCTCCACGATCTCGGCGGACGACGTGAGGTCCGGCCGGAGCACCTTCACCGCGATGTCCTTGCGCAGGTGCACGTGCCGCGCGCGGAACACCGCGCCCATGCCGCCGGTGGCGAGGTGCGCGACGAGGTCGTAGCGACCGTCGAGGGTCGTGCCGAGCAGCGAGAGCGGCTCGAAAGGGGGCGGGGGCTGAGCGGGCTCCGTCACCGCGCCGGATTCTACCCGGAGCCGCGGGCGGACGGACGCCGCCCGAGCGCCCCGCGAGCGCACGACGCGGCTCCCGGTACGCCCTCGGCACCCGTGGCCCGGGGAGGGGGCCGGCACCGGCACGCCGCAAGCAGCGGCGCGGCCCGGAGATCGCAGGGCCTACGCCGCGCGGCCGCGCGGCGCGCGGCCGCGCTCGAGGACGCGCTCCAGTCGTGCGGCGACGTGGCTCCACAGCGCACCCGCGGACACCCAGGCGCGGCCGCGGGCCCCCATGGCGCGGGCGGCGGCCGGATCGCCGAGGAGGCACAGGAGCGCCTCGGCGAGCGCCGCCGGATCGCCCGGCGGCACGAGGAGGCCCGTGACCCGGTCGCGGACGATCTCCGGGACGGCCTCGATCCGCGTCGCGACGCAGGGGACGCCGCAGGCCATCGCGTCGAGGAAGGCGATCCCGAACGGCTCGGCCAGCGTCGGGAGGGCGAACACGGACGCCTGGGCGAGCAGGGCGGGGAGCTCCTCGAGCGGCACGAAGCCGAGCCACGCGACGCCCGTCGACGCGGAGCGCGGGACGGGCGGCCCGGCGATGACGAGCCGCGCCTTGGGGACGGAGCGGCGCACGCGCGCGAAGGCGTCGAGCAGGACGTGGCCTCCCTTTCGCGCGAACTCCTTCCCGACGAAGACGATCGTCCGGCCGTCGTCCCGCCGCGGCGCCTGCTCGGGAAACACGTTCGCGCCCGCGCCGACGACCTCGACGCGCCCCGGGTCCACGCCGTAGTCGCGGATCATGGACCGCGCGACGTTCTCGCTGAAGCAGGCGACCGACGTCGCGCCGCGATACAGCGCGCGCTCCCTCGCGAACCAGCCGCCGCCGTAGTCGAGCGGCGGCGCGACGCCGAGCGCGGGCCACCCGGGCGTCGCCTGGGCGAGGGCGCGGGTGTGGTCGCACAGGAGCGCGTACGGGTAGGGCGGCGGGAGGCCGGGCGCGAACAGCGCGCCGTTCTGGAGCACGAGGTCGGGCGCGGGCCGGAGCGCCCGCAGCGCCGCTCCCGCCGCCGCGGAGTGCGCGTCGAACGCGTACCCCGTGTTCCAGCGGTGGGCGAGCGCGCGGCGGCCGAAGCGCGCCGCGGCGATCGCGACGCCGAGCGCCGCGGTCGCGGTCGGCCGCGGCCGGCGCGTCGCCGGGTCGCGCAGCTGGAGGACGCCGGTCGCCGGGACGAGCCGAACGTCGTGCCCCCGCTCGAGGAGCGCCCGGCTGATCGCCGCGGTGACGCCGCTCTGGCCGCCATAGTGGACGTACGCGATCGAGAGCCGGCCCGGCCGCATCCAGGGTCCCCCCATGAACAACTTGGGGGGGCAGCGCTCCTCGGGGAACCCCGAGGGAGGCACACGGTCGGCGGGCAGGCCCCTACGCGTCCTCCGGCCGCTCGCCGTGCCGCGCCGTCACGACCGTGTGGATCCCGCCACGCACGGCGAAGTCCCCCGTCACCTCCAGCCAGCGCGGCGAGAGCGTGCGTACGAGGTCGTCGCAGATCCGGTTCGTGACGGCCTCGTGGAACGCCCCCTCCTCCCGGAAGCTCCAGAGGTACAGCTTCAGGCTCTTCAGCTCGACGCAGAGCTCGGCGGGCACGTACCGGATCCTGATCGTGGCGAAGTCCGGCTGCCCGGTCATCGGGCAGACACACGTGAATTCGGGGCACTCCATCGCGATCTCGAAAGGGCGCTCCGGCTTCGGGTTCGGGAACGTCTGGAGGTCGCGCGATGGCTTCGTCGGCATGAATTTCCTGGAGGGGGCTGAAACGGTTACAGGCCGCCGGACGCTGCGGCGGGCAAGCCCCTGTATCGCCGTCCATCGAAGGAAGGCAAGCGGTTTGCTAGTAGGTCGCGGTGGACGACGCCACACGGAGGGAGCCAGATGACCACGAAGTCCCGTCGGAAGCCGGCGAAGCGCGGGGCCCCGCGTCGGCTCGTGACGACGCTCGGCGACCTGATCTCGGCGGCGTACGACGCCGTCCCCGGCATCGGCACGCAGCGCATCGAGCGGGCGCTCACGCTCCTCACCCGCTCCCCGCTCGCGCGGCACATCACCCCGCACGTCGAGTTCGTCCGGTAGGCCGCTCCCGCCTCCGGGCCACGCCGCTCCGATCTCCGGGCCAGGCACTTCTCGCGAAGCGAGATGTGCCGGCCCGCTCCCTGCGGCGTGCTCGTGCCCGCTCGCTCCTTGCGGCCCACGCGCTACGCCTCATGCGCTGCCGGGCCCCGCGCGTCACTCGAACCGCGCCCGGCAACCGGGGCAGGACTCGAGTCGCGGCCGGCCGGCGGGGAGCCGGGCGCCGCACGCGGGGCAGCGCGGGACCGAGGTCGTCCACAGGAAGAGCGCGAAGACGAGCCCGAGCGCGAAGAGCGCGGCCGCGCCCCTCGCGCCGCCGCCCGCCGCGAGCCCGAGCGCGGCGCCGCCCACCGCGGTGAGCGTCGCCCACGGCAGCATCTTCCGCGCGCCGCGCGCGCGGGAGAGCTCGCGCTCCACGGCCTCGCGCCGGACGGACGCCGTCACCTGAACGTCGCCCAGACCGCGAGGAGGAGCAGCAGCAGCGCCTCGCCGACGATGAAGCCCGACGCGAGCGGCACGTCGTAGACCTTCTCCGTCCGGGGTGACGCGCGGCGCCAGAGGGCCTGGGCGACGCCCCCGACGACCATCGGGAAGACCGCGTAGCCGGGGATGAGCATCCCGATCCCGACGCCCGTGGGCGACGGCACCCACCGGCCGATGCGCGTCGACTCGAGGAGCGTCAGCGCGACGCCGACGACCGTCGCGAGGACGAGCGCGACGAGCGCGCTCGACGGCAGCGTCCCGACGCCCTTGGAGAGGAGCTCCGCGAATCCGGCCCACTTCACCGAGATCGGGGAGGTGAGCCCGCCCTCGCCGCCGATGCCGTACTTGTCCCGGAGGAGCGGGTACGCGACGGCGACGGCGATCGCGCCGATGGGGACCCCGAGGAGCTGGAGGTACGTGAGGTGCCGGTTGGTCGAGCCGACGATCTTGCCCGCCCGGTAGTCCTGCATGAGGTGCTCGCCGTTGGCGGCGACGGTCCCGCTCATCCCGGAGCCGATCATGTTGACGGGGACGTGCCCCGGCTGGAGCACCGCGAACACGGCCTGCATCACGTTCGCCATCGCGCTGATCGGCGCCCAGTTCGTCTCGCCGAGGACGCGGATGCCGACCAGCATGAGGAGGAGCGAGAGCAGGACCGAGACGACCGAGAGCCAGGGCGGGAAGCCGAGCGAGAGCCACTGCACGAGCACGAGCGCCGTGGCGGCCGCGAGCGCGCCCCACACGACCCAGCGCATCGGAAAGTCGCCGCCGTCCGAGGCGTCCTTCGCGCCGAGGCCCTGGAACGTCTTCGCGATGACCCGCCACTTGAGGGCGAGCGCGGCGAGCCCGCCCGCCACCATGAGGCCGGTCGCGGGCCACATGATCCAGCGCTGCAGCACGGCGTTGAACGTGAGCTCGGGGACGAGGCCGCGCGCGAAGAGCGGCTCGGGCGCGATCACCCACCCGAGCACCATCCCGAGCCCCATCGAGAGCGTCACGCGCGCGCCGATGAGGAGGCCGGCGCCGAGCGACAGCACGCCCACCTCCGTGCCGAGCCGGAGCGCCTCCGCGTGCGGCGAGAGGAACCCGAAGGCGAGGTGGCCGCGGATCGCCTGCGCGCCGTCGCGGAGCACCGTGATGACCGCGGAGAGCCCGCCGCCGAACGCCAGCGCCGCGACCCGCGGTCCCGCCTCCTTCGGACCCTCGTCGAGGACGAGCAGCGTCTCGCCGGCCGCGGTGCCGTCCGGGAAGGGGAGATTCTCCTGGTCGATGTAGTGCTTGCGGAGCGGCACCGCGAGCAGCACGCCGAGGAGCCCCGCCGGCGCGAGCCAGGAGAAGATCTGGAGCGTCGAGAGGTGCAGGTTCATGAGGCCGCGCTGGTTCAGCATGTCGATCGCCGCGAGAACGACCGCCATGAAGCCGACGCCCGACGCTGCCGCCGTCCCGGCGGTCTGGACGAGGTTGTTCTCGAACCGCGTGCCCCTGGTCCCCGTCGCGAGCCCGATGAGCGAGATCGCGATGAACCCCAGGAACGCCGAGACGACCGACATGTTCGGCCCGTAGCCGATCTTGAGGACGACGGCCGGCTCGGCCGCGCCCATGAGCGCCGCGACGAGGATCGCGATGAGGACTGCCCGGGCCGTCAGCTCCCGGGCGGGCCTCGGCGGGACCGGCGCGGGGGGCGCTTCGGAGGAGGGGACGTGAGCCATTCGGCCCGGGACTCTAGCGCGGCCGCCGCGGCGTCACCACGCCGGGCGGATCGTCCGCAGCGGACAGGCGGGCCTCGCCGCGCCGGGACCCGCGCGCGCGGGGGACGTACAGGTGGTAGCGCCCGATCCTCCCCGCGGGGCGGTAGCCGGCCCGGATCTCGGCGACGATCGCGAGCCCGAGGTTCCGGCCCGCGTACCACCGGGCCGCGCCGGGGGAGTCGAGGTCCTCGAAGAGCACGACCGCCGCGTAGCGCCCGCGCGCGAGGTCGTCCGCGAGGCCTCGCGCGAGCGCGGGGTCCCCGGCCGCCGCCACCCGGAGCATCCACGGGTCCGCCACGACCGGACGCGCGCCGGCGAGCAGCGGCACGGTCGGGTCCTCCGACAGCACCGGCCCGGCCGGGAGCGCGCGCACCGTGGCGCGCAGCTCGTCGAGCCGGCCCGGCCGCAGGTCGGCGCGCCACGTCGCGAGCGCGAGCGCCACGCCCGCGGCGGCGGCCACCGGCGCCGCGAGCCTGGCGAACCGGGCGGCAGGGTCGCGCGACGCGGCGCCCAGCGCGAGCGCCGCGGCCGCCTCGACCTCGACGAGGTGGTTCATCCCCGCCCCCGGCGACGCGAACACCACCACCGCGGCGCCGGCCGCCGCCGCGAGCCAGAGCGCCGGGAGCAGGATCGCCGGTACCGCACCGCGGCCGAGGGCGCGGGCGAGCGGGCGCCCCACGACCGCGACGGCGACCGCGGCGGCCACCACGAGGATGAGCCCCGCCGGGTCCGCGACCACGAGCTCCTCCGCGATCCGGAGCGGCGCGCGCGCGACGCCGTGCAGATCCGCGTCCACCGCGCAGGCGCGCAGGATCGCGAGGAACCGGCCGCCCGAGAGCGCGTCGGTGGCGCCGAGCACGGCCGCGCCGAGGGTCGCGACGGCCGCCGCGAGGGCGCCCGCCGCGCGCCGGCGGCCGCGCAGGGCGAGCCAGGCCACGCCGGCCGCGGCCGCGGACAGCGCGCTCGGCTTGGCGGCGAACGCGAGGGCGAGGAGAACCGCCGCGAGCGCGACGCGCCCGCGGCCGGCGCGCCGCGCGATCGCGGCGAGGCCGAGCGCGGAGAGCGCGACGGGGAGGAGGTCGCCGCGCCCCGCCGAGAGGGCGTGCTGCGCGGCGAACCCGCCGAGCGCGAGGACCGCGTACGCGAGGGCCGGCCCCCGGCGGAGCCCGAGGCCGCGAAGGAGCAGGAACCCGCCCGCGACGAGCAGCGCCCCCGCGGCGGCCGACAGGAGCCAGCCGGCCTCGAGGAGGCCGACGCCGGCGCGAAGCAGCGCGGCGTGGCCCGCGAACACGAGCGGGAAGTAGCGCGTCCCGCCGTAGCCGAGGGCCGCGTCGTGCAGCGGACGGTAGAGCGTGCCGTGCGCGAGGTCGTCGGCGAGCGCCATCCAGGCGCCCGAGACGTGGTTCAGGGCGTTCCCGCTCGCCCACGCGGCGGGCAGCCGGAGGGCGTTGGCGAGAACCAGCGCGGCGGCGAGGCCCAGCAGGAGGCGCTCCGCCCCCGCGCCCCGCGCGTCTCGACCCCGGGCCCGCAAACTCAGGGCTCCGTCGAGGCCGGCGCGGCGTCGGCGCGCCGCGCCCGGAACAGGCCGACCCAGCCGGCGGGGAGCCACCCCCTCGCCCAGGACAGCCCGAGGTACGCCACGGCGAAGGCGACGCCCGACGCCGTGAGGCGCAGCAGCAGCGGCCCGGAGACCGCCTGGAGGACGAGCCACGCCTGGGGCATCGCGAAGAGGGTCGCGCCGGCCTGCCGCGCGAGCGCACGCAGGGGAAGGATGCGGGAGGGTGGCGCGTCGAACAGCGTCGCGGCGCGACGGAGCATCGCCCCGCGCGCGAGCACCTCCGCCGCGATCCAGCCGAGGAGCGCGCCGATCGGGCCGACCCAGCGGAGCCCCCCGAGCACGAGCGGGACGGTGACGGCCAGCTTCGCGGCGGAGAGCGCGAGCATGAACCGGTTCTGCGCGCGCGCGCGCATCACGCCGTCGAGCGGCAGCGCCGCGAGCAGCACCGAGACGACGGTGGCGCGGAAGATGGGCGCCGCGGGCAGGTAGACCGGCGAGAAGACGAGCTCGATGAGCGCGGGCGCGACGACGAACAGCAGCCCGGTGAGCGGGAGGAAGGCGAACGACAGCTGGAGCACCGCCTCGTGGAACAGGGCGAGCCCGGCGCGCGGCGGCCGCCCGGCGCCGTCCGACTCGGCGAGCCCGATCTGGAGCAGCTCGGAGACGGGCGTGTAGAGGACGTCCACGACCGGGAGCTGGAACGTACCGATGCTGTAGATGGCGAAGGCGGCCGCGGTGACCGCCGCGCCGACGGCGTACTGGTGGAACTGCTGCTGCGGCACGATGAGCAGGAACGCGAGCCCGAACGGCAGCGCGTACGCGACCTGGCGCCGGAGCGCGTCCGCCCGTACGGCGAGGCCGTGGCGCCGCGCGAGGGCGACGAACCCGAACGCCGCGCGCGCGAGCGTCGCGAGCGTCATGCCGGCGAGCGCGCCCTCCACCGAGCCGTAGAGGACCGCGCCCGCGACGAGGGCGAGGCTGCGGAGCCCCTCCGTCGCGAGCCGCGCGAGGGCCGCCGCGCCGATCCGCCCCGACGCGTTCCAGGCGACGTCGAGCGGCGCGCCGGCGATGGTGAGCGCCGTGAGCGCGGCGGTCCACCCCATCGTCGCGCCGAGGTGCGAGTTCCCGAAGTGCGCCGCGAGGAGCGGGCGCCCGGCGAGGAGGAGCGCGCCGCCGAGGGCGCCCAGCGCGAGGTGCGTCCAGAGCGCCTGCGCGACGAAGCGGTCGCGGAGCGCTGGCTCGCGCGGGACGAAGTAGTAGAGGCTCTGCGTGAGCCCCATGGGGAGCATCATCACGAGCGTCTGGGAGACGAGCCACGCCTGCTTGAACGTGCCGTAGGACGCGGGGAGCAGCACGCGGGCGAGCACCATCGGGACCGCGATGGACAGCGCGGCCCCGGCGAGTCGCGCCGCGAGGAGCGGCCTCGCCCGCGTGAGGATCGAATCGGCCAAGGACGTTCCCCTCCGACGAGAGGATGCGGGGGGAGGCGCTGGCGGGGGAGGCGCCCTCGTGGGACCAGGCCGTCCCATCCCCGGGCCAGGCACTTTTCGCGAAGCGAAATGTGCCGGCCCGCTCCGCGCGGCCTGCCACGCGGGTCCCCTAGCCCACCGGTAGCGGCGCGACCGCCGCGACCCGCGGGGGGCGCATCGCGGCGAGCATCCGCGCGGCGGCGCGACCCCAGCCGAACCGGTCCGCGACGCGCGCGCGGCCCGCCGCGCCCATGAGCTTCGCCCGGACCGGATCGCCGAGGAGGTCGCCGATCGCGCGCGCGAGCGCGTCGCCGTCGCCCGGTGGCACGAGGACGCCGGCCTCGCCGTCCGACACGATCTCGGGGATCGCCTCGATCCGCGGCGCGACCACGGGCAGGCCGAACGCCATCGCCTCCAGGAACGCGAGGCCGAACGCCTCGCGCAGCGTCGGGAGCGCGAACACGCTCGCGCGGCCGTACAGCGCGGCGAGCCGCTCCGGACCGAGCAGCCCGAGGTGCTCGGCGCCGTCCGGCAGGTCCGGCGGCGCCGTCTCCGACACGATCCAGAGCTGCGCGTCCGGGTGCGCGAGGCGCACGCGCCGGAACGCCTGGACGAGCGCGGGGCCGCCCTTCGGCACGAAGCTCCGGCCGACGAAGAGGATCGCCTTCTCGCGCGCGGAGGGCGCCTCGCCGGGGCGCGGCTCGACGTTGGGACCGGCGCCCACGACGAGCACCCGCGCGGGATCGACGCCGTAGTCGCGCACGAGCGACCCCTTCACGAACTCGCTCATCGTGAAGATGCCCGCGGCGCCCCGGTAGACGGCCTGCTCGCGGGCGCGCCACGCCGGATCCCGCGGCGGCGGCGGGTCGAGCCCGGGGAGCCGCTCGTACCGCTCGGAGATGGCGCGGGTGTGGTCGAGGTACAGGTGGTACGGCACCTCCGGGAAGCGGCCCGGCCCGAACAGCACGCCGGACTGGAGCACCGCGTCGGGCCGCGCCCGGCGGATGGCCTCACCCGCGAGCGTGGAGAGGTGGTCGAACGCGAAGGTCGTGTGGCACCAGAACGCCTTCCAGCTGCGGCCGTGCGCGCGCAGCGACTCCACGAACGCGCGCACCGGCGCGGGCCGGAGGTTCGGGACCGGCCAGCCGGGCCGGAGCCGCCACAGGAACCGCTCCATCGGGTTCGCGTGCAGCACCTCGACGCCGGCCGCCGTGAGCGCGCGCGCGACGGAGGGCGTGACGCCGGACTGCGGCCCGTAGTGAAGGTGGAGCAGGCGCATCGGCGCAAGGTAGGGAGGCCCGCGTCGCTCCCGCAGGCCCTCCCTCGGAGCGCCTGCGGCGGGGGGACCGGCGCGGCGCGCGGCGCTCGACGGACGGGGAGGGCGGCGGGCCCGTGGCCGGGTCCGTCGCGGGGAGGGCGGCGTCGCGGCGGGCGGCCGGGTGCGCGGCCGGCCACCTGGCTTCCTCCCGGCCTGGTAGACTATCCGTCCGGGCACGGCGGGTGCGGCACGAACGCTTGCTCGCAGGGACCACGCCGGATCGCTCCCGGCCGCCGCGGTTCGGGCGGAGGGGATCCCGGGGAGGGAATCACATGACTCGCGCCGTCGCATCGGCCCTCGTCGCGGCCGTGATCGTTCCGACCCTGCTGGCGGGATGCGGAGGAGGCGGGACCGAAGATCCGGGCGTGACCCCCCCGAGCGGCCTCTCCTACTCCACGAATCCGGCCACCTACACCGTCGGCGTCGCCGTCGCCCCGAACACGCCGAGCCATGGCGGCGGCGCCGCGACGTCCTGGTCGGTGTCGCCGACCCTGCCCGCCGGGCTCACCCTGGACACCGGCACCGGCGTCGTCACCGGAACGCCCACCGCGGTGACGGCCACCGCGACGTACGTCGTGACGGCGGCGAACGGCGGCGGCAGCACCAGCACCAGCCTGAGCATCACGGTCGCCGCGGCGGTCGTCCCGCCGGACAACTTGACGTACTCCGCCAACCCGGCGACCTACGCCGTCGGCGTCGCCATCGCCCCGAACGCGCCCAGCAGCAGCGGCGGAGCGGTCGCGTCGTACTCGGTCTTGCCCGCCCTGCCCGCGGGCCTCGCCCTCGACCCCTCCACCGGCGTCATCACCGGGACGCCCACCGCCGTGACGGCCGCCGCGGACTACGTGGTGACGGCGGCCAACTCGGGCGGGAGCACCAGCGCGATCCTCACCCTCGCCGTGAACGACGCCCCACCGAGCAACCTGACGTACTCCGCCGACCCGGCGACCTACACCGTCGGCGTCGCCATCGCCCCGAACGCGCCGAGCAGCACCGGCGGCGCGGTCGTGTCCTATTCGGTCTCGCCTGCCCTGCCCGCTGGCCTCGCCCTCGACCCCTCCACCGGCGTCATCACCGGGACGCCCACCGCCGTGACGGCCGCCGCGGACTACGTGGTGACTGCGGCGAACGTCTCCGGCAGCACCACCGCCACCGTGACCATCACCGTCACCGCGACCGTCGTCCCGCCGAGCAACCTGACGTACTCCGCGAACCCGGCGACCTACACCGTGGGCGTGGCCATCGCCCCCAACACGCCCAGCGCGAGCGGCGGCGCGGTCGAGTCCTACTCGGTGTCGCCGGACCTGCCCGCGGGCCTCGCGCTCGACCCGTCGACGGGCGTCATCTCCGGCACGCCGGCGGCCGCCGCGGCCGCGGCCGGCTACACCGTGACGGCCACCAACGCCGGGGGCAGCACCAGCGCGGTCCTCACGCTCACCGTGAAGGACCTCCCCCCGAGCAACCTCGGCTACTCCGCGAACCCGGCGACGTACACCGTCGGCATCGCCATCGCCGCGAATGCGCCGAGCAGCACCGGCGGAGCGGTGGTGTCCTACTCGGTGTCGCCGGACCTGCCCGCGGGTCTCGCGCTCGACCCCTCCACCGGCGTCATCGCCGGAACGCCCACCGCCGTCACGGCCACCGCGAGCCACGTGGTCACGGCGGCCAACTCGGGCGGAAGCACCAGCGCGATCCTCGTGATCAAGGTCGCCGCCGCCGACGCACCGCCGAGCGATCTCAGGTACGCCACGAACCCCGTCACCTACGGGGCGGGGACCGCCATCGTCGCGAACACGCCGAGCAGCGGCGGCGGGGCGGTGGCGTCCTACTCGGTCTCGCCCGCCCTTCCCGCCGGCCTCGACCTCGACCCCTCCACCGGCTGGATCACCGGTACGCCCACGTCGGTGACGCCCACCGCCGGCTACGTCGTGACGGCAGCCAATCCCTTCGGCTCGACGACGGCCACGCTCACGGTCACGGTCGCCGCCCACACCGTCGGGACGACCGGCGTCGTCGCCGCGGGCCACGGCCACACCTGCGCGCTCGTGAACGGCGGCGTCCGGTGCTGGGGGCGGAACGACCATGGCCAGCTCGGGAACGGCGCCACGACCGCCAGCGGGCTGCCCGTCGCAGTGTCGGGCCTCTCGAGCGGCGTCCAGGCCATCGCCGCGGGCGCGGCACATGCCTGCGCGCTCGTGAACGGCGGCGTCCAGTGCTGGGGGGCGAACGGCTACGGCCAGCTCGGGGACGGCTCCACGACGGATCGTCACGTCCCCGTCGCGGTGTCGGGCCTCTCGAGCGGCGTCCAGGCCATCGCCGCCGGCGCCTACTTCACCTGCGCGATCGCGAACGGCGGCGTCCAGTGCTGGGGCGCCAACCTCCACGGCGAGCTCGGGAACGGTTCCGCGACATTCGAGCCGGTCCCGGCCCCGGTCCCGGTGTCGGGCCTCTCGAGCGGGGCCCAGGCGATCGCCGCCGGCGACGGGCACGCCTGCGCGCTCGTGAACGGCGGCCTCCAGTGCTGGGGGTACAACGGCTACGGCCAGCTCGGGAACGGCTCCTGGACGCCCGACCCCGTGCCCACCCCGGTCGCGGTGTCGGGCCTCGCGAGCGGTGTCCAGGCCGTCGCCGCGGGCGGCTACCATACCTGCGCCCTCGTGAGCGGCGGCGCCCGGTGCTGGGGCCGCAACGTCTACGGCCAGCTCGGGAACGGCTCCACGTCCGACAGTCTGGTGCCCGTCCCCGTGTCGGGCCTCTCGGTCGGCGCCCAGGCCATCGCCGCCGGCAACAGCCACGCTTGCGCGGTCGTGAACGGCGGCGTCCGGTGCTGGGGCCGCGGCTCGAGCGGCCAGCTCGGAAACGGCTCCTGGGCCGATAGCCAGGTTCCGGTCGCGTCCGCCCTCTCGAGCGGCGTCCAGGCCGTCGCCGCGGGCGGCTATCACACCTGCGCGGTCGCGAACGGCAGCATCCGGTGCTGGGGCCAGAACGGCTACGGCCAGCTCGGGAACGACTCCACCGCCGACGGCAATACCCCGGTCCCCGTGTCGGGCCTCTCGGGCGGCGTCCAGGCCATCGCCGCCGGCGACCGGCACACCTGCGCGGTCGTGAGCGGCGGGGTCCAGTGCTGGGGTGACAACCTCTGGGGCCAGTTCGGGAACGGCTCCACGACCGGCAGCAGTGTGCCGGTCGCGTCCAACGCCTCGAGCGGCGTCCAGGCCATCACCGCGGGCGCCGGACACACCTGCGCGCTCGTGAACGGCGGCGTCCGCTGCTGGGGGTACAACGCCGACGGCGAGACCGGGAGCAACCCCGCGACCTACGGCTGGGTGACGAGTCCGGTCGCGGTGTCGGGCCTCTCGAGCGGCGTCCAGGCCATCGCCGCGGGCGACTATCACACCTGCGCGCTCGTGAACGGCGGCGTCCAGTGCTGGGGGGCGAACGGCTACGGCCAGCTCGGGAACGACTCCACGACGAAGAGCTACGTCCCCGTCGCGGTGTCGGGCCTCTCGAGCGGCGTTCGGGCCATCACGGCCGGCATGCGCCACACCTGCGCGCTCGTGAACGGGGGCGTGTGGTGCTGGGGCAGCAACCAGGACGGCCAGCTCGGGAGCGGAAACACGAACGTCAGCAGCCGCGTGCCCGTGGCGGTCTACGGGCTGTCGAGCGGTGCGCAGGCCGTCGCCGCGGGCGGCTACCACACGTGCGCCGTCGTGAACGGTGGCGTGCGGTGCTGGGGAAGCAACGGCAGCGGCCAGCTCGGAAACGACTCCACGATCAACCGCTACGCGCCCGTCCCGGTCTCCGGCCTGACCGCAGGCGCGCAGGCCGTCGATGGGGGCACCCTCTGCACCTGCGCGCTCGTGAACGGCGGCGTCCGGTGCTGGGGGTACAACGGGTACGGCCAGCTCGGGGACGGATCGCTGACCGCGAGCCTCGTGCCCGTGCAGGTCTCTGGCCTCTCGCGCGGTGTCCAGGGCCTCGCCCCGGGCGGCTACCACACCTGCGCGCTCGCCGACGGCGGCGTCCGCTGCTGGGGGACCAACAGCAGCGGCCAGCTCGGGAACAACTCCACGACCGGCAGCACGGTTCCGGTCCCGGTCGCCGCCTCGTGGCCGTAGCGGACCGCTGCGGGTCGGCGGCGCGGCGGGCATCGCGCGCCGCACACCCGCGGCGGACGCCCGTGACGGAGGCCAAGGTCGCGAGCCGGACGCAGCGTCCGCTCGCCTGCTCGTCCGTGGTGAGAGCCCCGGCTCCCATGGCAAGACTTCGCCTGAACGAGGCGCCCTGGGAGGGGCAGCCGAGGCTGCGGGGGCGCGCTCCAGATCCGGGGAGCCTGCCGCTTGAACGCTCGAAGCCCGCTCGTCGCCGTAGCCGCCGTCCTCGCCCTCGCCGCCCCCCAAGCCCATGCCGCGGTACAGGTCTGGACCGCGACGGCCACGGAGAAGATCCGGCCCGCGACACGCGCCCGGACCACCGCGTCCGTCGAGATCGCGGCGGCGCGGAACGAGTACGAGGCGTTCCAGATCGGCGTGAGCGGCGAGGCGACCGGCGTGAGCGCGACGGCGTCCGACCTGTCCGGCCCAGGCGGGACGATCGCGGTCCGGCTGTACCGCGCGGCGCTCATCACGCTCGCGAACGCCTCCGCGGTGGACGGCGGGACCGGAGCGTGGCCCGACGCGCTCGTGCCCGCGGTGGACGAGATCCTGGGCGAGCCGCGGCGGGCCTTTCCCTTCTCCGTGCCGGCCGGCGAGAGCCGCGCGATCTGGGCGGAGGTGCACGTCCCCGCGGAGGCCGGGCCCGGAACGTACTCCGGAGCGGTGACGGTGACCTGGGACGGCGGCGGCGCCGCGACCGTGCCGGTGACGCTCACCGTCTGGCCGTTCGCGATCCCCTCGACCGCGTCCCTCAAGACGGCCTTCGGCCTCACCTACGGCGCGCTGCCGTCCGAGCACGCGGTGTCCTGGTGGGGCGACGACTTCTCCACGCTCCGGGCCCGCTACGGCCAGCTCGCGCTCGAGCACCGCGTGTCCCTGTCGAAGATCGACGACGGGAACCCCGATCTCGAGCACCTGACGACGTTCTACGGCGCCGAGATGGACGGCACGCTCGCGACCACGCTCGCGGGGGCGCGGCTCACCTCGTTCGAGTTCGTGGGCCGGAACGCCTACGCGGCCTGGGCGAGCTGGTTCGCGGCGCGGGAGGGATGGACCGACCGGCTCTTCCAGTACACGTGCGACGAGCCGCCCCTCACCTGCTCCTGGGAGGCCATCCCGGGGATCGCGGCGGCCGCGCGGTCCGTCGTGCCGCCGCTCCGGACGCTCGTGACGACGACGATCCACGAGGCGGACGCCCACGGCGTCACGGAGAGCATCGACGTCCTCGCGCCGGTCGTGAACTTCATGGACGACAGGCCGGGATCGTGGACCGGGCACGACGGCAACCAGCGCGCCGCGTACGACTCCTTCCTCGCCGCCTCGCCGCGGCGCGAGCTGTGGCTCTACCAGAGCTGCATGAGCCACGGCTGCGGCGGCGCGGTGGACATCGGGAACCCCTCGGCGTCGGACTGGTACTTCACCGGCTGGCCGACCTACGTCATCGACTCGGCCGCGACCCGGAACCGCGCCATGGAGTGGCTCTCGTTCAAGTACCGCGCGACCGGCGAGCTCTACTACGAGGTCGGCCTCGCCTACGGGCAGGACCCCTGGTCGAACCAGTGGAACGCGTTCAGCGGGAACGGCGACGGGACGCTGTTCTACCCGGGCACGCCCGCGAGGATCGGCGGCGCGTCGGACGTGCCGGTGGCGTCCATCCGGCTCAAGATGATCCGCGAGGGGATGGAGGACTACGAGTACCTCCACATCCTCGAGGGCGCGGGCGACGGCGCGTTCGCGCGGCAGATCGCCGACGGGCTCTTCCCGAACGCGTACTCGACGGAGGTCGCGCCGGAGGCGCTCTACGCCGCGCGCGCGGCCCTGGCCGACCGCATCGTGGCGCTCGGCGCGGGCGGCGATCCCGGGCCGGGGGGCGGCGGCGGGCCGACGCCGCCACCGCGCCCTCCCGGCGACGCCCCCGGGATCGTGCCGATCGAGTCGGGCTGCGCGTCCGCGAGCGGGGTGCAGATCCTGGCGCTCGCCGGCCTCGCCGCGCTCGCGCTGCGCTTGCGGCGGCGCTGAGCCTCGCTCGGCGCCCCGAGCGCTCGATCTTGGCCGCGGTGCAAGCGCGGCGTTGGGATATCCTCGTCCGCGCCGTGCGAAGCCGCGCACGGGAGGAGTGGAGACATGGACGAGCTTCGCGACGAGGGGTCCGTTCCTCCGCGCGTGCCGACCGGGATCGCGGGCCTCGACGAGGTGCTCTCGGGAGGGCTGTTCCGAGCCGGCGTGTACATCGTCCGCGGCGTCCCCGGCGTGGGAAAGACGGTCCTGGGCAACCAGCTCGCCTTCCATCACGTCCGAAGCGGCGGTCGCGCGGTCTACGCCACGCTGCTCAGCGAGAGCCACGGTCGGCTCCTCGCCTTCATGCAGGCGATGTCGTTCTTCGACCGCGGCGCGGTGGGGAAGACCATCCAGTACCTGAACGGCTACTCGGCGATCGAGCGGGAGGGTCTTCCCGGGCTCCTCAAGCTCATCCGCGGCATCGTGCGGGACGGGAAGGCGACCCTCCTCGTCATCGACGGGATGATCACGGCGTCGGCGGTCGCCGGCTCCGAGATCGAGTTCAAGAAGTTCGTGCAGGAGCTGCAGACCTGGATCGAGATCATCGGGTGCACGGTGGTGCTGCTCACGAGCGCGCGCGAGTCGGAGCTCCGGCCCGAATACACGATGGTCGACGGCATCATCGAGCTCGAGTACCCGGCGATCGGCGCGCGCCGCGTGCGGGAGCTCACGGTGACGAAGTTCCGCGGCAGCGCCTACGCCGAGGGGAAGCACACGTACGACATCACGCGCGACGGGGTGTCCGTCTTCCCGAGGGTGGAGTCCCGGTTCGGCCGGCGCCCGCAGGCCGCGGTGCAGGACGGACGAGCGGACCTGGGGGACGCCCGGCTCGACGCGATGGTCGCCGGGGGGTTCGCCCGCGGGTCGGCGACCCTCCTCATCGGGTCGTCCGGCGCGGGGAAGACCATCCTCGGGCTGCAGTTCCTCGCCGCGGGCCTGGCGCGCGACGAGCGCGCGCTGCACTTCGGGTTCTACGAGGATCCCCCCACCACCGTCGCGTCCGGGGATCGGTTCGGTTTCCGGTTCGGCGACGCAGTTCGCGAGGGCCGGCTCGAGTGCGTGTGGCTGCCGATGGCGGAGGGGGTCCTGGATCGCATCGGGGACTGCCTCATCACCTCGGTCGAGCGGACGCGGGCGCACCGCGTGGTCGTGGACGGACTCCAGGCGTTCCGGAACGCGGCCCATGCCGAGCGGCTCGCCGGCGTGTGGGGCGCGCTCGCGCAGGAGCTTCGCTCGCGCGGCGTGACGATGCTGATCATGGCCGAGACGCCGGAGATGTTCGTCCAGCGGCTCGAGGTCCCCGTGCCCGGGATGTCGGCGGCGGTCGACAACGTGGTCTTCCTCCGCCAGATGGAGGACGGGGCGAAGGTTCGACGCGAGCTGGGCGTGCTCAAGACGCGGGATCGCGCCCATGAGCGTTCGCTCGTGGAGTACGAGATCACCGCGCATGGCATCCGCCTGGGGCGTGGTTACCCTTCTACCTCAGCCGCGGGCGCGCGCGGGCGAGCCTCGCCCGTCAAGCAGGGGGAAGGGCGGGGCCGGGGGAAGCGCTAGGTGGGCACGCCGGGCGCCAGGTCCGTCCTCATCGTCGACGACGAGGTCTCGATCGTCGAGGCGCTCTCCGAGATCCTGACGTGGGAGGGCTTCTCCGTCTCGACGGCCGGCAACGGGAGCCTCGCCCTGGAGGAGCTGGCGAGGAACACCGTCGACGTCGTCCTGATGGACGTCATGATGCCCGTGATGGGCGGTCTGGACGCCGCCCAGCGCATGAACGCGGATCCGCGAACGGCGCACATCCCGGTCGTTCTCATGACGGCCGGGCCGGTGCCGGAGGGCTTCGACGGCTCGCTCGTCGTGCGCAAGCCCTTCGAGCTTGCGGCCCTGCTCAGAGTGCTCCGCCGGGCGCTGGAGCGGCGCCAAGCGGCAGGCTGACCACGAACGTCGCGCCACGCCCTCCCAGGAGCGCGACGGATCCGCCGTGCGCCTCCGCGATGGCGCGCACGATCCAGAGGCCGAGCCCGAACCCGCTGCTGCTCCCCGGGCGTGCGCCGCGCTCGAACCGCTCGAAGACGCGGGCGCGATCCTCGGGAGCGATCCCCGGACCCTCGTCCTCGACGACGAGGTGCGCCTCGTCCTCCTGGATCGACACGCGCACGTGGATCGGGCACCCGGCGGCGTACTTCACGGCGTTGGAGAGGAGGTTCTCGACGATCATCGCGACGCGGAAGCGATCCCAGCACCCGATCACGGGGACCGGGGCGACGACGTCGCAGAGGCACCGCGCCCACTGCAGGCGATCGGCGGCGTCCGCGACGATCCCGCGCGTCAGCTCCGCGAGGTCGAACGTCTCGCGCCGGAGGCGAAGGTGCCCGGACGAGATCTCGCCCATGCCGAGCAACCCGTCCACGAGCCTCACCATCTGGTCGAGGAGGCGCTGCGTGCGCCGGAGCCGCTCGACGAGCCATCGGCGGGGGACCTCGTCCGCGGACGACTCGATGCGGCTGCGCATCATCGCGAGGTTGAGCCCGATCGCCTGCATCGGCGTGCGGAGCTCGTGCGAGGCGACCGCCAGGAAGGCCTGCGAGAACGCGTAGTCGCCGATCCTCGCTCCGTCGAGCGGGGGCTCGGGAGGGGTTACCGGCGCGACGGCACCCCGATTCTGCTCATGGTCGTCGGGCATTCGGTGCCGTTGGCTGCGCCCTCCCGTTAGGTCGGGTGCGCGCCCACGTCAACCCGTCGACCCACCGGGTCATCGCCGCCCCTCGCCCCGCGGGCCGGGCTCCCCGTCGGGGCCGATCCGGGGACCCGTCCGGCGCCCCGGGAGCCGGAAGTCACCAGCACCGAGTCCCTGCCGGTCCACCCCGACCACCGCTCCGTCAGGACTCAGAGCGGGATCGCGGCGGACCAGGCCGCGTCGTCGTTCACCTGCTGGCCGAGCCACTCGAAGAGCGTCGTGGTGCCGTCCGGGGCGAAGAACCCGGCGGGGTTCCCGAGCATCGTGTGGCTCGTGCCCGTGACGACGAACGCGTGCGTCTCGCCCGGCGGCGTGTCGTCCTCCATCCGAGAGGCGAGGCCGCGGACGCCCGTCTCGAACGTGTTCGGGTCCATCGGGGTGACGAACGGGAACGTCGTCGTGAACGTGCCGAAGAAGTTCCGGATCGTCGTGTCCTGCGTGGACGAGAGCAGCGCGAGCCGATCGCCCGGGTACTTCTCCTGGAGCGCGGGGAAGAGGCGCGACAGGTCGCCCATGCAGTCGAGCGGCCCGCAGAGCGGCGCGACGACCTCGCCGAGCCCCCACGCGACGTCCCACGCCGCGATCGTCAGCGGCGGGATCTCGCGGAGCGGCGGCCCGGAGTCGTCCACGAGGTAGCCCTTCGCGGTGGGCCACATCGCCCGCGCCATGTCGAAGGCGAGGAGCGAGCCGAAGCCGCCGGCGGACGAGCCCGAGACGACGACCTTCGCCGGGGCCTCGAGGTGCTCCTCCATCCACGCGAGGTCGTTCGAGAGGTTCACCCTGCCCTTGTGGCGCCAGTCGCGCGGCGCGCCCGTGTACCGCTGCGTGCGATCGCCGGTGTGGACGTCCCCCGTGCAGTACGGGACGAACACGAAGGTGAAGTCCTTGTACGGGTTCGAGGCCACCGTCCGGTCGAGGAGGCTGCCCGGCTGGAGCGCCGGGATCTGCTGCCTCATCTGCGCCTCGCCGAAGGGCCCCGGTGTGGCGGCGCCGATCGTGAAGCAGGTGAGCGTGTCCCAGCACGCGCCCCCGCCCATCAGGAACACGAGGACGTCCGCGCCGGGCGTCGCCGACGGGTTCACGGCGATCCCGGTCGCCGAGCCGTCGCTGCACACCGCGCCCGCGACCGGGACCCAGGACCAGACGAGCGGTGGGAGATCGTGCGAGGGCTTCTCGTCGTCGCCGCACGCGGC
This sequence comes from Anaeromyxobacter sp., assembly GCA_035708485.1. Lineage (GTDB taxonomy): Bacteria > Myxococcota > Myxococcia > Myxococcales > Anaeromyxobacteraceae > Anaeromyxobacter. Next base: position 25,875 of record DASSSJ010000161.1, read on the forward strand.
GACGACCGCTGCGAGGGCGACGGCGGCCACGCGGGAGAGGGTCGGGCGCATCCCGAGACGGTGCGCCGGCGGCTCGACCGCGTCAACGTTCGGACGGGGCGTGCGGGGGGCGGTCCACCTACACCCCGAGCACGAGCTTCCCGAACGTCTCGTTGGCCTCCATCCGCGCGTGGGCCTCGCGCGCCTTCGCGGCGGGGACGACGGCGTCCACGACGGGCTTCACCCTGCCGGTCGCGACGAGCGGCAGGACGTCCCTCGCGAACGCCTGCGTCGCGGCGATCTTCTCCTCGAGCGGCCGCGGCCGGAGCACCGTCCCCACGATCGCGCCGCGCGTGCGCATGAGGAGCGAGAGGTCGAGCGTCGGCTTCGCGCCGCCCATCGTCCCCACGACGACGACGCGCCCGCCCGGAGCGAGCGACGCGAGGTTCTCCGCGGCGTAAGGGCCGCCGACGAAGTCGAGGACGAGCGGACAGCCGCGCTTCCCGGTGAGCTTCTTCACCTCGTCCGCGAACCGCGGCTCGTCCTTCCCGACGAGGAGGCCGTGGTCCATCCCGAGCGCGCGCGCCCGCTCGAGCTTCCCGGCCGTGCGCGACGTCCCGATCACCGTCGCGCCGGCGGCCTTCGCGATCTGCACCGCCGCGGTCGAGACGCCCGAGCCGACGGCGTGCACGAGCACCGGCCAGCCGGGGCGCAGTCCGCCCAGCGTGAAGAGCGCGTCGTGCGAGGTGATGCCGGCCTCCGGGATCGCGCCCGCGTCCTCGAGGCTCATCCCGTCCGGCACGCGCAGGAGCATCCGCTCGTGCACGACCGCGAGCTCGGCCTGCGCCTCCCCCGACGCGATCGCCATCACGCGGTCGCCGGGCTTCCAGGCGGTGACGCCGTCGCCCACCCCGACCACCTCGCCCGCGAGCTCGAGGCCGGGGACGTCCTCGCGCGTGCCGGGGGGCGGCGGGTAGAGGCCGCGCCGCTGGAGGAGGTCCGCGCGGTTCAGCGCGGCGGCGCGGACGCGGACGAGCACCTCGCCGCGCGCGGGGGCGGGGTCGGCGGTGTCCGCCCACTCGATCACCTCGGGACCGCCCTTCCCCCTGAACAGGACCGCCTTCATGTCTGGCCTCCGCCTCGCGCCCGTCCCGCGCGCCGCGTGGCGCGCCCCGGGCCCGAGCGTGCGGCGAGAGGATACCGATCGAGCCCTCCTTTCGCACCCCTTCCCGAGCTGCGGATCCTCGGCGCCGGCCGCTCGTCCACGCTCGGCCCTGCCGAACCCTCGGCGCCGGTCGCTCGTGCACGCTGGGCCCGGCCCCGAGCGGCACGCCTACTCGCGGATGGTCCCGTCCACCCCGACCACGACGTCGCGGAACGGGAGGTCCTTGCCGGACGCGGCGAGACCGTGGCGCGCGGCGGCGGAGATGCCGCCGCAGCAGGGGACCTCCATGCGGACGACCGTCACGCTCCGGACGTCGTTCGCGGCGAGGATCCGGCCGAGCTTCTCCACGTAGGCGCGGACGTCGTCGAGCTTCGGGCACCCGACGACGAGCGCCTTGCCGGCGAGGAGGTGGTCGTGGAACCGCGCGTAGGCGAACGGCACGCAGTCGGCGGCGACGAGCAGGTCCGCGTCGCGGAACCAGGGCGCCGTGACCGGCACGAGGTGGAGCTGCACCGGCCACTGGCCGAGCCGGCTCTCCGCGCGCGGGCCGGGGAGCGCCGGACCCGCCGCGGCCGGCACGACGGTGAGCCCCCGACGCGGGAGCGTGCGCGGGCGCGAGCCCGGGCAGCCGCCCGGCGGGTCCGCGGCGTCCGGCGCGAGCGCGAGCCGCGCGCGGGGCGGCGGCGAGGCGGCAGGGGCGGGCGGCGCAGCGTGCGGCGCGGGCGCCTTCTCGAGCCGCGCCAGGTGCGCCTTCACGGCGGCCTCGTCGAACGCCTCCGCCTCGCGCTCCACCACGGTGATCGCGCCACGCGGGCACTCGCCGAGGCACGCGCCGAGGCCGTCGCAGAGCGCGTCGGCCGAGAGCCGCGCCTTCCCGTTCGCGAGCGCGATGGCGCCCTCGGCGCAGGAGGGGATGCACTCGCCGCAGCCGTCGCACTTCGCCTCGTCGATCTGCACGATCTTCCGCCGCATCGGGCGCACCTTATCCCACGCGGCGTCGGCTCGCGTACAGTCAGCGGACGTTTGCACCCACGGTGGCAGGGCGTGCTAGAGGTCGGAGCAGAGGGACCTCCGATGCGACTCGCCGCCGTCCTCGCCGCCGCGCTCGCCGCGTGCGCCTCCTCGGCCCCGACCGGGCGTCCGCCGGCGGTCCCCGGCGCGCCGGCGCCGCTCGACGAGAGCGCGCTCGCGACGCGCTGCGAGCGCGGGTTCGCGCCGGAGTGCCGGGACCTCGGGCGCGCGCGGCTCCTCGCGCCGTCGCCCGACGTCCGCCTCGGGGCGGCGCTGCTCACGAAGGCGTGCGAGATCGGCGACCCCGCCGCCTGCTCCGACGTCGGCGTGCTGTACGCGCTCGGGCGGGGCGTCGCGCAGAGCGACGAGCGGGCCGCCGCGCTCGCGCGGCGCGCCTGCGAGCAGGGGTCCGCGGTGGCGTGCTCGAACCAGGGCGCGCTCCTCGCGGAGGGCGCGGCGCCGCCCGGCGCGGGCGAGACGCGCGACGCGCTCGACGCCCGGATCCTGCGGCTCTTCCGCAAGGCGTGCGACGCCGGGGTCCCCGAGGGCTGCGCGAACCTCGGCACCGCCCTCGACGCGGGCAAGCTCGTCGCGCGCGACCAGCGCGGCGCGGCGCGCGCGCACCGCCGCGCGTGCGACGCCGGGTTCGCGCTCGCGTGTCACCGGCTCGCGGCGATCGTCTCGGAGCGCTCGGACGTCGCCCCGGACCTCACCGCCACCG
>DASSSJ010000162.1:0-17378 GCA_035708485.1 Anaeromyxobacter sp.
CCGTCGAGTCACTCGCCGTGACGGGTGCCATCAAGCCGATCCCACACTCGGCCACTCGCCTCCGGAGATCACCGCGGCCGTCTACGACCACAGCGACCTCGAGTACTTCCGCGCGGAGGTCGAGCGCGCCCTCTCCTTCGCTCGGACGCAGGAGTTGATGCACCCGTAATGCAGGGCGCCTGATCGGGCGAAAACGAAGGCCGCGACGGCTTCGGAATCCCGAGCAGCGTCGCGGCCTTCGATGAGTCGGGGAGACAGGATTTGAACCTGCGACCCCTTGGTCCCGAACCAAGTGCTCTACCAGGCTGAGCCACTCCCCGATGCGTCTGCGCCGGCCTCGTCTCGGCGATCCCGGGAAGACCGCCGGCCGACGTAAGGTGGCGTATCTACTGAACGGGCGCGAGGGTGTCAAGCGGCAAGGCCGGGCTCTCGCCGGGTGGGCCGCCGTCCGACGCGCGGCGGGCCGCGGAGCGACCTCGAGGGAGTCGCGCGGGCCGCGCCGGGAGCGGCCGCGATCGGGCGAATCCTCGTCGCCAGGAAGCGAACTCCGTTCGCCACCCGGTCCCCGCAGCTCGCCACGCCGAACCGGTGCGTTTCCCGGCGCCCTCGACGCGCGACGCTCCGGACGGAGCGCGCACGCCCGGCCCGCCGCGCCGCGATCGGGCTGCTGCGTCCCCTCCCCGGTCTCCCCGAGCGGCGCGCTCCGCCCCGCGGTGAACCGCGCGGTCGCCCGCGATCACCCGGACCGTCGTCACGCTCCGTGTAGATCCGCTTCGGCACGGCCCGTGAACGGCACCGCCGCGGCCGGCATCCTGCCGGTGCCGGGCCCCGCATTCCGCGGGACCGGCGGGGGTCCGAGACGATGAGATCAGCGGGGTCCGCGGCGCTGGTACTGGCCGTCGCGGGCGCGAGCGCCACGGCGCGCGCGCACGAGTTCCAGTGCACGAAACAGGTCGGCTTCGTCCTCACCGGGGAGGGCGGTGCGCCCATCACGGGCGAGGACGGTCTCCCCGTGTTCGGCGGTCCCGGACCGGTGGGTGTACTCGCGGTGGATCACTACCCCGCGACGGTCGCCTTCCAGGTGATGGTCGCCAACGTGGCCGACGCCCCGTCCACGCTCACCGGGGTCGTCGATCCGCTCGACCACGCGGGCGTCGGCGCCCGGTGGGGGTTCGGCACCGCGCTCCAGCTCGGCGTCCCGTTCGCGGTGGGCGAGTCGCAGGCATTCGCGCTCGCGTTCCGCCTGGAGTCCTACGAGCAGTGCCTCACGCTCGCCGCGCACGTCACCGGCGACGCCCCGGTCTGCGGGGGCACCGTCCCGAACCTGTTCGGCCTCGAGTTCGAGACCGGCTACGCGGAGTGCCGCGCCGACCTGGTCTGCCTCCCGGACACCCCGCAGCTCGCGTGGGAAGGCGTGAAGCAGCTCGGCTCGGCCTCGAACGAGGTCGTCACTCAGCTCGTGGCCACCTCCGATGGCCTCGTCCACGGAGTGGGGTGGACGGGCGGCGGCGGACCCGGCCTGTTCGGGCCCGTCACCGGGATCTTCGACGCCTTCCACCTGGCGGTGGACGGATCGGGCGCCGTCGTGCACGGGAACCAGGTCGCCGCGTTCGAGCGCTTCGGCAGCCTCGCCTTCGACGCGCTCGGGAACGCGCTCGTCGCGGCGCATGCCGACTCCGACGGCTCCCACGTCGTCGCGCAGTCGGCGCTGGCGAAGCTGTCGCCGGCGGACGACGTCCTCTGGACGGAGCTCGCCGGCGCCTGGGTCGCCGACGTCGGCGTGGACGCGGCCGGCGGCATCTACGTGACGGGCATGACGGAAGGGTCGCTCTACGGCGTCGCGCCTCCCGTCGAGCGCACCGCGTTCCTGCTGCGGCTCACGCCGGACCGCACGCTCGACTGGGTGAGGTTCTTCGACGCGTTCTCCGGACACTCCCTCGACGTCGGCCCTTCGGGCGCGGGCTGGGTGGTCGGAACGGGCTTCGTCGCCTGGTTCGACGCCCTGGGGGACGTGCTCCACGCGGCGCCGTTCGGCGCGGACGCGTCCATCGGTCTCGTGCGCGTCGCGCTCGCCGTGGACGGCGGCGCCTACGCGGTCGGCACGCACTTCCCCGGCGGGAGCACCGACGCGGTCGTCGCCCGCTACTCGGCGTCGCGCACGCTTCACTGGACGCGCCACGTCGGGAACGGCGCTGCGCGCGCGTCGGCGCTCGCCGTGGACGCGTTCGGCGGGGTCTGGATCGCCGGGAGCCTGCGCGGCGCGCTGCCGGGACAGGCCGGCGCGGGGAGCGAGGACGCCTTCGTCGCGAAGCTCACGCCCGCCGGCGAGCTCGTGTTCGCGACGCAGCTCGGGACCTCGGCCGACGACGCCGGCACCGCGGTCGCGGTCGATCTGCTCGGGAACGGCTACGTCGCCGGCTGGACCGACGGCGGAGCGTTCCCGGGGCACACGCGTCCCCCGGAGTTCGTCGGCGACCTCGACGTCTTCATCGCGAAGGTCTCGCCCCAGGGGGTGATCCAGTGAACCGCTCGAGGCACCTCGGCGAGAGGCACGGCATGGCTTCCCTCCTCGCCCGCACCACCCTCGTCGCCGCGGCGGCAGCGCTCGCGCTCGCCTGCGGCTCCGACCGCCGCGCGAGCACGGTCCAGGACGATGGCGGCGGGACGCCCGGCGGCGGTAACCCCGGCGGCGGCAACCCCGGAGGCGGTCCCGGCGGCGGAGCCGCCCCGTGCGACGGAAAGGTCACGCTCCGCATCCGCGGCGTCGATCCCGGCCCGCTCACCGCCTTCCAGCTCGCGATCTCCGGCGCGTCCTTCAGCGTGGACGGGGCGGCCGCGGTGCCGGGCGTCGGCGCCCGGACCGTCGATCTGCTCCTGGACCACGCCTGGCCGCTCGGCACGGTGTCGTATCCGGAGGGCGCCACCGCCATCGTCGCCACCGTCGGCCTGGCGGTCGGCCACGCGACGACCGCCATCGGCGACGTGACGTTCGGCGCCTGCATCGCGCCGCTGCGGATCCCCATCGACCTCTCGAACGTCGCCGCGGACCGCTGCCACGCGGTGATCCACCTCGACCTGGCCGCGTCCGTGGTGGCGTCGGCCGGCGCGGGCGCCGGCGGCGCCGCGTTCCTGCCGAACCTGACGCTCTTCTACTGACGTGCGGGCGGCGTGGCCTCTCTCCCCGCTCCGGCGGGGAGAGAGGGGCGCGGCCGTCACCGCGTGCAGACCGCCTCGAGCTCCGCCACCTCCTTCGGCACGGCGGCGGTGAGGTTCTCGTGCCCGTCGCGGTGCAGCCCGCGCGCCCCTCCCCCCGCGCGAGGTTTCGACCCGCGTCTGGATGTGGGAGCGCGTGGCGAAAGCGCGACACCGTCGCTCCCCGCGAGTTTCGCTCTCCTTCGTGACGCGCCGCCCGCGCGTTCGCCCCGCGCGGGCAGGCCGGCCCGGGAGGCGCTGCAGCGAACGGGCACTTCGACGTCGCAGGGCGGCTGCCGCACCTCCTGCGAGGGAATGGCACGCACCGTGAACCATTGCCGCACGGGGGGGCTTCCATGTCATTCGGGAGGGGCGCGCTCGCGCTCTCCGTTTTCTTCGCGGCCGCGTGCGGACCGCGCGGGCCTGCGGTCCACGGCGACGGCACCGGCACGACGGGCGACGACGGAACGAGCGCGTCGGCAGGCGGCGGCACGCTTCCGGACCCGGGCGGGGGACCTCCGGGTGGATGCCCGGAGGTCGCGGTGAAGCTCCGCGGAAGCCGGCCCGGCATCGTCTCGTCGTTCACCGTCCGTCTGGGTCCGCTCCGCGCCTCGGCGGGGACCGTTGGCGTCTCCGACGCGGGGCTCCGCTCCGCGGACCTCGTCGCCGCCGACAGCGTCCTGCTCGGGACGATCACGCTCGCGGGCGGCGGCCCGGTCTCCGTCTCGTTCGACGTCACCTCTGCCCACGTGACCGGGACCGGGCTCTCGGGCGAGATCGCCGCCTGCGCGCCGGTGAAGCTCTCGTTCACCCCCGCGCAGGTCCGCTCCGGGACGTGCCACGTGGTCGTCGACCTGGACCTCGGCCGCTCGGTCCAGCGCGACCCGGTGACGGGCGCCGCCTTCATCCTCCCGCACCACACCGTCCGCTTCTGAGGAGTGCGCCATGAGAGCCCCGAACCTCGGCGCCCGCGTCGCCACGCTCGCCTTCGCGCTCGCCGTCCCGCGCTCCGCGCCCGCGCACGAGCTCCGCTGCGAGGCGGCGGCGGGGATCGCGGCCGAGGCCCCCGGCGGCGGCGTCGCCGTCGGCGCCGACGGCCTCCCCGCCCTCGTCGCCCCTCCGCTCGTCTCGGCGGTCGTCGATCGCTACCCCGCGCACGTCGCCGTCCGGCTCCGCGTGACGAACGTGCTCGACGAGGTCTCCACCGTGCGCGGCGTCGACGCGCCGGGCTGGCCTGGCGCAGCGCGATCCTTCGGCGCACCCGTGGGACCGGGCACCTCGCTCGCGCCGCACGCGACCGCCGAGCAGGTCGTCGTCGTCCGCGTGGGCTCACGGGAGGCGTGCCTCGCCCTCGCCGGAAGCGGCGGCGCGCCTGCGTGCGCCGCAGACGGCCCCGACCTCCGCTTCACGATCTCGCACGACGCCGGCGCGACGACGTGCGCCGCCCGCCTCCACTGCGCTCCCGACGCCGCGGCGCTGCCCTACTGGCTCGGCGCGCGCCGCTTCGGCACCTTCGCCGACGACGTCGCCGGCGGGGTCGCGGTGGACGGCCTCGGGAACGTCCACGTCGCCGGCGCCACGTGGTCGACCGCGTACCAGACACAGCCGGGAACGCAGCTGGGCCTGCTCGTCTCGGTGGACCGCGGCGGCGGCGTCTCGAGCTCGACCTGGGGCTCGGCCGGCGACTTCGTTTACGCGAAACGGGTCGCGGCGGACGGCGCCGGGAACGTCGTCGTGGTCGGATCGCGCGGCGGGACCGGGACCGTGCGGAAGCTCGCCCCCGACGGCACGGTCGCCTGGGAGCGGACGCTCGGGTTCACCGTGACGGCGGTCGCCGTGGGGCCGGGCGGCACCGTGTACGCCGCGGGGATGGTCTTCGGCAGCGACCTCCCGTGGACGGCCCGCGTCGTGAAGTACGACGCCGCCGGCGACGCGGTCTGGGAGTGGTCCTTCGTGACTCCCGACGAGTACCAGTTCCCGAACGGCATCGGGATCGACCGCGCCGGCAGCGTCTTCGTCGCCGGGTTCCGCTCCCCGGTCGGCGACTGGGCCCGTACCGGCTTCGTCGCGAAGATCGACCGCGGCGGCGCGCTCGCGTGGATCCGCGACGTGGCGTTCGGTTCATGGGAGGAGGTCCGGGACCTCGCGGTCGCGGCGGACGGGGACGTCGCCGTGGTCGGCACCGCGAACGACCCCTCGAGGGGAGGCCAACAGGTGGCCTTCGTGCGGAGCTTCGATCGCGACGGCGTCCTGGGCTTCACCTGGAGCTATGCCGGTGTCGGCTTCGCGAGCGGCGACGGCCTCGCCGCCGACCCCGCGGGCGGGTTCTGGGTGACCGGGCCGGCGGAGCGCGGCCCCGGGCTCCTCGACGTCTACGTCGCGCGGCTCGGCCCGGACGGCGCCGAGCGATGGGTGAGGACGTGGGGGTCGAGCGGCATCGAGATCGCCTCGGGCGTGGCGCTCGACCGCGCGGGCAACGCCTACGTCTGCGGCTACACGTACGGCGACTTCGCCGGGCCCAACGCGGGCGCCGGGGACGTGTTCGTGTTCCGGCTCGATCCCGAGGGGAACCCCTGATCGCGGCGGCGGCCCCTACCGCACGCACACCGCCTCGAGCTCCGCCACCTCCTTCGGCACGGCGGCGGTGAGGTTCTCGTGCCCGGTCTCCGTCACGAGGACGTCGTCCTCGATGCGGATCCCGACGCCGCGCATCTCCTGCGGCGCGGTCTCGTCGTCGGCGGCCACGTAGATGCCGGGCTCGACCGTCAGCACCATCCCGGGCACGAGGGCGCGGGACTTGCCGTCCACGTAGTAGTCGCCGACGTCGTGCACGTCCATGCCGAGCCAGTGGCTGGTCCGGTGCATGTAGTACTTCCGGTACGCCTTGTCGGCGATCCGCTCGTCGGCGCTCCCCTGGAGCAGGCCGAGCGCGACGAACCCCTCCGTCAGGCGCCGCACCGTGGCCTCGTGGAGCTCGTCCACGGTGACGCCGGGCTTCACCTCCTCGATCGCCTGCTTCTGCGCGGCGAGGCAGAGGTCGTACAGGTCGCGCTGCGCCTTCGTGAACTCGCCCGAGACCGGGAACGTCCGCGTCACGTCGGCGGTGTACCAGTCGTACTCGCCGCCGGCGTCGACGAGGCAGACGTCGCCGTCCCGGAGGAGGGCGTCGCCGGCGCGGTAGTGCAGGATCGTCGAGTTCGCGCCGGCCGCCACGATCGTCCCGTAGCCGGGGCCGGCGCCGCCGCGGCGCCGGAACGCGTACTCGATCTCGGCCTGCACCTGGTGCTCGCGGCGGCCGGGCGCGCCGTCGCGCATCGCGCCCATGTGGGCCTCGGCGGTGATCTCCGCGGCCTTGCGGAGCCGCGCGAGCTCCTCCGGCCCCTTCACGAGCCGCAGCTCGTGCAGGATGCGGCCGGGCTCGACGATCGCGTCCGGCGTGCGCTTCCCGGTGCGCGCGCCGGCCCGCAGCTCGGCGAGCAGGCGCGCGACGCGCGCGTCCCAGGCGGCGTCCGCGCCCATCTTGAACCAGAGCGCCGGCGCGCCCTCGAGGTACTCCGCGAGCTTCGCGTCCATCTCGCCCACGGTGAACGCCTCGTCCGCGCCGATCTCCGCCTTCGCGCCCTCCACGCCGACGCGCCGCCCGTTCCAGATCTCCTTCTCGCGGTCGCGCGGCCGGACGAACAGGACGAGCTTGCGCTCGCCCTTGCGGGCGAGGAGCAGCGCGCACCCCATCGGCTCGTCGAGGCCGACCGTCCAGGCGTAGTCGGAGTCCTGCCGGAACAGGTACTCGGCGTCCGCGTTCCGGAGCCGCTCCTCGGCGGCGGGCAGGAGCATGACGCCGCCCCCGCGCCGCTCCATCGCGTCGAGGACGCGGGCGCGCCGGTCGGCGTGCAGCTTCGCGTCGAAGGCCATGGGGGTCACCGTATAGCCCGTCACCGGCCGGCCGGCCACCGCCCGCCGCACCACGCCTCGAACGCGGCGCGCTGCTCCGCCGTCGCCTCGGGGTCGGGCTCGAGCCAGATCGCGTCCTCGGCGGGCGGCCCGAGGACGACCTGCACGTCCACGAGCTCGTCGCGCCGGAACACCGCGAGCCTCAGCTTCCCCCCGGGGCCGCGCTCGCACAGCCGGTCCCAGAGGGCCCCCCGGTCCACGCGGAACCCGTCCTCGGCGACGATCTCGTCCTCCGCGTAGAGGCCGGCCGCGTGGGCGGGGCTCCCCTCGCGCACGGACTTCACGACGAGCTTCGGGCCGGCGTCGAGCTCGACGCCGAGGAAGCCGGCGGCGGGCTTGCCGTCCTCCGGCTTCGGGGGCGTCCCGCCCTTGTCGTCGAAGGCGCCCGCGGGGCGGCGGCGGAGTCGGAGGCCGACGACGCCGAGGTCGAGGCGGAGCGGCTCGGTGCCGCGGACGTGGAGGTCGAAGAAGCCCTTCGCCGTCTCGCGGCCGAGGAGCTCCGCGACGACCTGCTCGACGCCGTCCTCGGGGACCCCCGCTCCCTGGCCCCCACCGCCGGAGGCGGGAGGGGTCGGGGGAGAGGGGTTGCCGGACGGCGGTCCGGCATGGCGCGCGTAGAGGCGGTGCAGGACGTCGTCGAGCGACTTCCCGCGCCGCCGCAGCTCGAGGTCGAGCGCGAGCGCGACGAGCTCGCCCTTCAGGTAGTACGAGATGGCGCTGTTCGGGCTGTTCTCGTCCGGGCGGTAGTGCTTCACCCACGCGAGGAAGCTCGCCTCCTCGACGCTCATCTTCCGCGCTCCGGGCGTGCGCTCGAGCGCGGTGAGCGCCTGGCCGAGGGCCTTCAGCCAGCGCTTCGGCTCGAGGATCCCGGCGCGCGCGAGCGCGACCTTCTCGTAGTAGCTCGTGGCCCCCTCGAACCACCAGAGCAGCCGCGTGTACTGCTCGCGCGCGTAGTCGAACGGCACGAGCGCGGCGGGGCGCATCCGCTTCACGTTCCACAGGTGGAAGAACTCGTGGGCGAGGAGGCCGAGCGTCTCCTCGTAGGCCTCGCGCGGGAAGAAGGCGGTCCGCGCGACGTTGAGCGTCGTCGAGCGCGCGTGCTCGAGCCCGCCGCGCCGCTTCTCGGTGAGGTGGACGATGAAGACGTACCGCTCGTAGGGGAGCCCGCCCATGAGCGCCGAGAACGTCTCCACGATCGCCCGCGCGTCGCCCGCGAGCCGCCCCTCGTCGAGGTTGCCGCGCCCCCAGATGGCGATCTCGTGCGGCCGGCCCAGCGCCATGAAGTGCACGAGCCGGTGCTCGCCGATCTCGAGCGGCGAGTCGGCGAGCTCGTCGTAGTCGCGCGCCGTGAACGCGGTCGGCCCGCCCTCCAGCGCGGTCGAGACGCGCCAGCCGGCCGGCGCGACGACCTCGAGCGCGTGCGGAGCGCGCTCGCGCCCGGCGACGAACGGGAACACCGCCGCGCCGTTCACGTACCCGTGCGTCCCGTCGAGGTGCGCCGTCCGGACGGAGAGCTCGTTCGCGTACACCCGGTACCGGACGGCGGCGCGCGCCGCCCTCCCCGCCCGGACCCGCACCCGGTGCTTGTCGAGGCGGTCGAGCGGGAGCGGCGCGCCGTCGCCGTCCGACGCGGCGAGCCCCTCGACGTGGCGCGCGTACTCGCGGACGAGGTAGCTCCCCGGCGTCCAGACCGGGAAGACGAGCTCCACGTCTCCCCCGGGCCGCTCGACCTCCACCTCCACCTCGAACAGGTGGGTGTGCGGCTCGGGCATCGACAGGCGGTAGCGCGTGGTCATGCGAGCCGGAATGTAGCCCGGGATCAAGTGGCCGGTCCGGACTTCTGGTAGCCTTCGTCCGGGGACGCCGCGGATGGAGACCCAGGTCCATCACGGCGGGGTGGGGCCGGGCGTACGCCCACAGGCCCAGCTCCGCGTCTACCTGCTCGGCCGCTTCGAGGTGGTCCGCGCGGACGCCCCGATCCCGCCGCACGCGTGGCGCCGCCGCCGCCCCGCCGACCTCCTGAAGCTCGTCGCGCTCGCGCCGCGCCACGCGCTCCCGCGCGAGACGGCCATCGACACGCTCTGGCCGGACAAGGACCCGGCGAGCGGCGCGAACAACCTCCACCGCGCGCTCTACGACCTGCGGCAGATCCTCGGCGGCCGGTGGGTGGACATCGATCGCGGCCAGGTCGCGCTCCGATCGGACGTCTGGGTGGACGTGGACGCGTTCGAGCGGGCGATCTCCGAGGGCGGCCGGGAGGGCTGGCAGGCCGCGGTCGCGCTCTACGGGGGCGACCTCTCGCCGGAGGACCCGGAGTCCCCCTGGCTCCAGGCGCGCCGGGCGGCGCTCCGCGCCCGCTTCGTCGAGGCGGCGCTCCCGCTCGCGCGCCTCGCCGCGGCCGAGGGCGACGCCCAGCTCGCGATCCCGCTCCTGCGGCGGGTGCTCGCGGCCGACGCCGCCATCGAGGACGCGCACAGCGCCCTCATGCGCCTCCTCGCCGAGAACGGCCGCCGGGCGGAGGCGCTGCGCCAGTACGACGCCTGCGAGGTCGCGCTCCGCGCCGGCGGCCTCTCGCCGTCGGACGAGACCCGGCAGCTCCGCGCCGCGATCCAGCGGGGCGAGATCGGCCCCGCGCGGGTCCGCCCCTCCGCCGACGGCGCCCGCCGCGCCGCGCGCCGCCTCCTCGGCACGACCGAGCCGCCGCCCGTCCGCGGCCGCGGGCCGCTCCTCCTCCTCCTCGAGACGCTCGTCGAGCAGGGCGTGGACGCGCCCGTGCCCGGGGGCGGATGCCGCCGGGTCCTCGTGCTCCTCGGCGAGCGCGGGGTCGGGAAGACGCGCCTCGCGGTGGAGGGCGCGCGCCTCGCGCAGGCGCGGGGCGCCGCCGTGCTGTGCGGCACGGCCGGCGGCGCCCCCGGCGTCGCGTACGCGCTCTTCCAGGACGTGCTCCGCGAGCAGGCGCGGCTCGACCCGGCGGCGCCCGACCCGCTCGCCGCGTTCGCCGGGACGGGCCGGGTCGCCGGCGAGGGCGTGCGGCGCGCGATCTTCGACGGCGTCGAGCGCGCGCTCGTCGCCGCAGCGGAGGGGCGTCCCGTCTACCTCCTCCTCGACGACCTCCACCTCGCGGACGAGTCGTCGCTCAACATCGTCCACCTCCTCGCCCGCCGCGCGCGGGAGCTGCGCCTCATGATCGTGGGGACGGTCAGCGAGGAGGCGATCCACGCCGGGACGCCCATCCAGACCGCCCTCGCGCACCTCGACTGCGGCAGGCTGGCGCGGGGCGTGCGCGTCCCGCGGCTGGGCCTCGCCGCGACGCGCGAGCAGATGCAGGACCTCCTCGGCGCGCCCGCGCCCGAGGCGATCGTCGCGCAGATCTACCGAACGACGGACGGCGCGCCGCTCCTCGTGGAGGAGCTTGTGCGGGCGCAGCGCGAGGCGGGACAGCCGCTCGTGCCGGGCGACCCCGCCGCCGCCATCCGCGGACGGGTGGCGCGGCTCGGCCCCCGCGCGGAGGCGCTCCTCGCCGCGGCCGCCGCGGCGGGCGACCGCTTCGAGTTCGAGCCGGTTCGCCTCGTGTCGGGGCTGACCGCGCACGAGGCCATCGCCGCGCTCGAGGCGTGCCTCGACGCGCGCGTCCTCGACGAGGACGGCGCGGGCTACCACTTCCACCACGCCCTCGTGCGCGACGCGATCGAGGCGGGCCTCGCGCCGGAGCGGCTCGCCGTCCTCCACGGCGCGCTCGCGGACGCGCTCGAGGGGCAGGGCGCCGCGCACGAGCCGGCCTACGAGCGGATCGCGCACCACCGGCGGCGCGCCGGCCAGGACGACCGGGCGGTCCGGCCGCTCGTCGCGGCGGGGCACCGCGCGGCCGCCCGCGCCGGCCTCCGGGAGGCGCTCGCGTTCTACGACGCGGCGCTCGCCCTCGCCGCCCGGCCGGGGGCGCTGGACGGCGCCGAGCGGTTCGAGCTCCTCGACGCGACCGGCCGCGTGCAGCTCGGGCTCGGCGAGCTCCCCGGCGCCGCGCGCGCGTTCGGCGAGGCGGCGCGCCTGTCCGGCCCGGACCTCCGCCTCGATCGCGCCGCCGCCGCGCGCGCGCACCGGCTCGCCGCGCTCGCGCTCGCCGCCGGCGGTCACCTCGCCGCCGCGCACGCCGAGCTCGACGAGGGCGTCGGCGCCGCCGGCGCGAACGGCGGCGACGGGCTCGCGCCGCTCCTCCACCTGCGCGCGCAGCTCCTCTGGCACGACGGCCGGGCGGAGGAGGCGCGCGCCGCGGCCGGCGCGTGCGCCGCGGCGGCGGCGCAGGCGGGCGACGCCGAGCTGCTCGCCCGCGGCCGCGACCTCGAGGCGCTCGCCGCGGCGCTCCTGGGCGCGCCGCCGGCGAGCGCCGGGGACGGAGCCACCGCCGAGCCGCGCCTGGAGGACGCGGCGCCCGACGACCCGATCGACCTCCACCTCGCCCTGTGGGACCGCGACCTCGTGGCCCTCGACGCGCCGGCGGTCGCCCGGCTCTCGGCCGCGCTCGGCGAGCGGGCGCGCGCGCGGGGCGCGGACGACGCCCTCGCGACCGCGCGCTCCGGCGACGCCGCCGCTGCGCTCGCCGAGGGGCAGCTCGACCTCGCCGAGGCGGCGCTGCGCGCGGCCCGCGCGGGCCACCGCGCGGTCGGCTCCGCGCTCGGCGAGGCGCTCGCGCTCGAGCGGACCGCGGCCCTCCTCGTGATGCGCGGCCGGCTCGACGAGGCGCTCGACACGGTGGACGAGGGGATCGTGATCGCGGAGCGCGCGTCGCTCCGCCGCCACGCGCTGACGCGCCTCCACGCGACCGAGGCGCGCGTCCGGCTCGCCTCGGGCGCGCTGCACGCCGCCGAGGACGCCATCGGCGAGGTCTCCGAGACCGCCGCGCGCCACGGCGAGTGCACGGCGTGCGACGCGGCGTTCCGGCCCGAGGCGGTGCGCGTGCTCCTCGCGCGGCGGCGCGTGGACGAGGCGCGCCTCGAGGCGGCCCAGCTCGAGGAGATCGCGCGGCAGCGCGGCGGCGCGACGCTCCGGGCGCTCGCGGCCGCGACCCGCGCGCGGGTCCTCGCGGCGGACGGCCAGCGCGACGAGGCGCTGACCCTCCTCGGCGCCGCGCGCGCCGCCCTCGCCGCGGCGGGCCACCGCTACGAGGCCGCCCGCTGCGCCCGGCTCGAGATCCGCCTGCGCGGCCCCGCCGCGCCGCTGCCCGACGACGTCCGACTCCTCGACCCGCTCGTCGTCGTCGACGCGGACGCGTGAGGGACTCGACGGCGCCGGCGCACGCCCCTACCCTCCCCTCCATGGATCCCTACGGCCTGCGCCGCGTCGTCTCCCCGAAGGGCGTCCTCCCGCAGCGCGCCGACGTGCTCGACCCGTCCCTGCCGCTCGGCGAGGACGAGGTGTCCATCGCGGTCGAGGCGCTCAACGTCGACGCGGCGAGCTTCCGCCAGCTCGAGGCCGCCGCCGGGGGCGACTCCGCGCGGATCGCCGAGGACGTGCTGCGGATCGTCCGATCGCGCGGGAAGCTGCACAACCCCGTGACCGGCTCGGGCGGCATGCTCCTCGGCCGCGTGAAGGCGGTCGGGCCGCGCCACCCCGCCGCGGGCGCGCTCTCGCCCGGCGACCGGATCGCGACGCTCGTCTCGCTCACGGTCACGCCGCTCCGCATCGACCGGATCCGCGCGGTGCGCCCGGCGGTGGAGCGCGTCGAGTGCGACGGCGAGGCGATCCTGTTCGCGACCGGCCCGTGGGCGCGCCTGCCGGACGACCTCCCCGACGGCCTCGCGCTCGCCGCGCTGGACGTCTGCGGCGCGCCGGCGCTCGCGGCGCGGCTGCTGCGGCCCGGCCAGCGCGTCCTCGTCCTCGGCGCCGGGAAGTCGGGCGCGCTCGTCCTCGCGCAGGCGCGGGAGAGCCTCGCCGGGACCGGGACGGCGGTCGCCGCCGACCGGTCCCAGGAGGCGCTCGACGCGGTCGAGCGCGCGGGCCTCTGCGATCGCGCGCTGCGCATCGACGCCACCGACGCGGTCGCCACGCTCGCGGCGGTGGAGGCCGCGGGCGGGCCGTTCGACGTGGTCGTGAACTGCGCGACGGTCGCGGGGGCGGAGATGGCCTCGATCCTCGCGGCGAGGGACGGAGGGACCGTGCTCTTCTTCTCGATGGCGACCTCGTTCACCGCGGCGGCGCTCGGGGCGGAGGGCGTGGGGAAGGACGCGACGATCCTCGTCGGCAACGGCTTCGCGAGGGGTCACGCCGACCTGACGCTCGGCCTCCTGAGGCGACATGCCGGCTTGCGCTCGCTCCTCGAGGCGCGCTACGCGCCGCGCTGACCGCGCGGGTCCCCCCGTTCCGCTCCACCCATCGGGACCGCCGCCCGGCGCCGCCGCCGTCCGCGCGCGGGCGCATGATCGACGCGGTTCCCGCAGGAGGTCCCCACATGACCCGCCCGATCGAAGCGCCCACCGATCTTGAGCTCGCGGTCGAGCTCGCCGACGACGAGGTGGCCCGCGAGTACGAGGAGCTCTCGCAGGTGGAGGACCTCGACGCCCTCGAGCGACCGACCGGCGGCGAGGGCGCGCTGCTGGAGGTCGCGGGCGAGCTCGCCTTCGTGCGCGACGAGCTCGAGGAGCTCGCCGCCCTGGAGGACCGCGGCGACTTCGCGTCCACCCACATCGCCGAGGGAGAGACGACCGAGGACCGGATCGCGCGCCGCTTCGAGGGCATGGACGTGGACGACCTCGACGCGCTGGCGCACTGGGACGAGGACGCCGAGTCGCGGGCGGTCCCGGACGACGAGATCGCGCGCGCGGAGCTCCTGGGCTGAGGGCCGCGCCGCCGCGGCGGCGCTGGCCCGCGGCGCGGCGATCGCGTAACTACGAGCCGGGGCCGTGGCGGAACGGCAGACGCAGGGGACTTAAAACCCCCCGCCGCGCGAGCGGCGTCCCGGTTCGAGTCCGGGCGGCCCTACTCCCGGGCCTCCTCGCCTTCGTGCCCGCCGCGGATCCGCTGGCCCCCGGCGCGTCGCGCGCTCACCCGCCGACGATCCGCACGATCGCGTCCTTCTCGGACGGGCACGTCCCGCGCCCGTCGCAGTTGCTCGTCGTCACCCAGAGCGCGCCGTCGGGCCCCTGCACCACCTCGCGCACGCGGCCGAGCCCGGCCGGCGGATCGCCCTCGAGGTACACCTCGTGCGAGGCGAGCGACCCGTCCGCCGCGAGCGCGACGCGGTGAAGGTGGCGCGACCGGAGAGTGCCGACGAGGAAGCTCCCCTTCCACGCGGGGATCGCGTCGCCGCGGTAGACCGCGCCGCCGCCGGGCGGCGTCGCCTCGCGGAAGGCGAGGACCGGCGACGCCATCCCGGCGCGCGCCTCGCACCCGTAGATGTCGGGCCAGCCGAGGTTGGCGCCCGCGCGGGCGACGGTCACCTCGTCGTGGCCGCGGCGCCCGAGCTCGCCCGATGGCCCGTGGTCCGCGACGACGAGCGACCCGTCGTCGCGCGGTTCCGCGCGAAGCCCGGATCCGCGGCCACCCCGAGGAGCCAGCTCTCGCCGAGGTCGGCGATCGCGACGGTCGCGACCGGTGCCGGCTCGAGCTTCCCGGCCCGGAGCAGCCGGACGCGCCCGGGCCGCTCGGTGACGAGCGCGTCGCCGCCGGGGAGGAAGGCGATCCCCCACGGCACCTCGAGCCCGGTCGCCACGCGCTCCACGCGGATCGGGACCTGGCCCCTGGGGCCGAACCCTTCGCCGACGAGGGTGCAGCCCGCGGCCTGCGCGGCGGCGGGATCGCCGCACGCGACGAGCGCGGCGGCGAGGGCGGCCGCTACTCGGGCTCGCCCTGGTCCGGGTCGTGCTCCGGCCCCGGCCCGGTCCGCTCCCGCTCCGGGTCCGCCGCCACGCCTGGATCCTCGCCCGCGTGCTGCTCCACTCCCGGCTCGATCTCGAGCGCGCGCTCCATCACGTCCTCGGTCGGCGTCGGGCCACGCCGCTGGCGCTCCTCCTCGGTCGCCCGCTCCTGGAGCTCCCGCTCGACGCCTCGCCGGTCCGGCCTGCCGCGATCTCGTTCCATCGGGTTCCCTCCCCGCGGAACGTGGGCATCCGGGCCGCCACCTGCCGCTCACGCGGGCGCCCCCTCCACGGCGGCCGGCCGAGCGTCCTGGCGCGGCGCCGCGGCCGACGTCGGCGGCACGCCGGCCATGATGTGCTCGGCGAGCGCAGTGATGGTGAGCGACGGGTTCACGCCCAGGTTGGCCGGGACCACCGCGCCGTCCGCGACGTAGAGCCCGTCGTATCCGAACACCCTCCCCTGCGCGTCGCACACGCCGCGCGACGGGTCGGACGCCATGACCGCGCCGCCGAGGATGTGGGCCGTGGACGAGCGGTTCCCGAGGACCTCGAGCACGAGGTTCCCCGGCGTCCCGTCGATCTTGCGCGCGAGCCGCTCGGCGATCCGGTTCGCGATCGGGATGTACGTGGGGGGCGGCGGCCCGCCCATCGTCTCGCTCCGCAGCACGGTCCGCCCGAGCCGCCGGCCGAGCCGGAGCCGCATGAAGCTCTCGATCGGCTGCATCACGAGCACGATGGCCGTCCGGGCGGCCCAGTTGCGGACCTTGTGCACGCGCGCGTACCGGATCGGATGGCGCAGGAGCCCGCCGAGCCAGCGCAGCCACCGCGGCCACGGCGGCTCGTCCTTCGTGAGGTGCGTCGTGAGCGTCCCCATGAAGTTCTGCCCCTTTCCGTAGCGGCAGATCTCCATGTGCGTGTGCTCGTCCGCGTCGAGGCCGGAGGTGATCGCGATCCCCTGGCTGAAGTCGATCGAGTCGTCCCGGGCGAGCGCGCCGACGAGCGCCTCGGAGTTCGTGCGCACGAAGTCGCCGACGTGGTCGGACAGCCGGGGCAGGCTGCCGCGCGCCTTGCACCCGAGGAGCAGCCGAGACGTGCCGAGCGCGCCGGCCGCGAACACGACGCCGTGCGCGCGGTAGACCCGCCGCTCCTTGCGGAGCCGCGACGTGGAGCGCTCCGCGTCGATCTCGTACCCGCCACCCTCCGCCGGGCGGACGTCCGTCACGAGCGTCTCGGGGTGGACCTCGGCGCCGAGCTGCTCGGCGAGCCACAGGTAGTTCCGGTCGAGCGTGTTCTTCGCGCCGTGCTTGCACCCGGTCATGCAGGCGCCGCAGAAGGTGCAGCCCGCGCGCTCCGGGCCGCGCCCGCCGAAGTACGGGTCCGGCACGCGCACCTCCGGCTCGCCGAAGAAGACGCCGACCTCGTGCCGGCGGAACGTCGCGCCGCGGCCCGTCTCCTCCTCGACCACCTCGCGCAGGAGCTCGTCCCCCTGGAAGACCCGCGGCGCGGGGGTGGCGCCGAGCATCCGGCGCGCGGTCGCGTAGTGGGGCGCGAGCGCCGCCGCCCAGTCGACGCCCGCGGGCCAGCTCGCGCTCCGCAGCACCTTCTCCGGCGGCGTCACGAGCGTGTTCGCGTAGACGAGGCTCCCCCCGCCGACGCCCGCGCCGTGGAGCACGACCACGTGCTCGAGGACCGTCATCTGCTGGATGCCGTGGAACCCGAGCCGCGGCATCCAGAGGTACTTCCGGACGTTCCAGTTGGTCCTCGGGAAGTCGGACGGGCCCCACCGCTTGCCCATCTCGAGCACCGCCACGCGGTAGCCCTTCTCGGAGAGTCGCAGCGCGGAGACGGACCCGCCGAACCCGGAGCCGATGACGACGAAGTCGTGTTCGAGGCGCCGCGCGCTCATCGGCGGCTAACGTACCCGCGCGATCGGCGTGGGTCCACACGGCGGCGGGGGCCGGCGGCCCCGCCGGGACGCGCCTCGTCCGTCGCGACCGGGCGAGCGAGCGCACGCTCCCGCGGGGGCTGGGTAAGACGCCCCTCAGTGCCTACCTACATCCGAACCGCGAGGCTCGAGAACCCCGCCGGTGAGGTCATCTGCTCATGTCCCGGGACGAGCTGGACGCCGAGCGCCTCCAGACGGACACGCGCCCCGACGCGGCCGCCCGCGCCCCGGGCAAAGCCCCGGCGCGCGAGGCCGACCTGGACCTCCTGTGCGCCATCATCGCGAACGTCCGCGACTACGCCATCTTCGCGCTCGACGCCACCGGGCGCGTGGTCACCTGGAACCCCGGCGCAGAGGCGATCAAGGGCTGGCGCGCCGACGAGATCATCGGGCAGCACTTCTCGGCCTTCTACCCGCCCGACGACGTGCTCGCGGGGAAGCCG
>DASSSJ010000163.1:0-12536 GCA_035708485.1 Anaeromyxobacter sp.
TCCACGGCGACGAGGCGGCCGTGCCCCACGGCCGGTAGCCGACGGCGAGGAACTCGATCCCGAGGTCGCGCGCGATCTCCCGGCACTTCGCGAGGTGGCGGTCGAGCTCCGCCGCGACGACGTGGACGTCGGCGAAGGGCCGGCCGGAGAGCTCGATCTGGCCGCCCGGCTCGATCGAGACGGTGAGCCCCTTCTTCTGGGAGGCGATGATCCGCCCCTCCTCCTCGAAGGGCTCGTAGCCGAACCGGGTGAAGGCGCGCAGGACCGCCGCGACGCCCCCCGCCCCTTCGTAGGGGACCGGGTCGAGGGTCCCGGCCCGGAGGAGGATCTTCTCGTGCTCGAGCCCGACCTTCCAGGCGTCGCGGGGCCGCTCGCGCTCGCGGAACCACTGGACGAGGTCCGCCTCGCCGGACACCGGCGGGCTCCCGGCCTTGCGCGCGTCGAGCGACATGGCGGTCGTATACCGGTGCAGGCCCGGGTTGTCGAAGGGACCCGCGACCCGGCCGGGAAGCGACGCGCGGCACGGCTCGCTGCGCGAGACGTTCCTGGCCCGGAGATCGGAGCGCCGTGGGCATGAACCACGGCCGGCGGCGTTCTCTCACACGGGTCGGCCGGGCGATCGGCTTGCGCCGCCTCGTCCGCCACCCTATCCTCGCCGATCACGTAGGTTTTTCGCTTGCACGCCCCCTCCCCCTCGCCCCGGCGCCCCCACATGATCCGCCCCTTCCGGCTCCTCGCCACCCTGGCGGCAACGCTCGCGCTCGCGCTCGGCGTCACCGCCCGCCTCGTCCGCGCGGAGGCGGAGTCTGCGCCGGCCGCGGTCGCCTACCGCGGCGCCGTGCCCGTGCACGCGAAGCTCGACGACGCCGGAGAGTACCGGCTCGACCGGCTGCCGATCCTCTCGCGCGTGATCCTCGCGGTGAAGGACAACTACGTCGACCCCTCGCGCTTCGATCCGAGGCAGATGGTGGTCGCGGCGCTCGAGTCCGTGGAGAAGACGGTCGCCGAGGTGATGGTCCAGGGCGACGCGAAGTCGCCGAAGCTCACGCTGACCGTCGGCGCGTCGCAGCGGGAGCTCGACATCTCCGGCGTGGACTCGATCTGGAAGATCCGGACCGTGCTCGGCGAGGCGATGGGGTTCGTGCAGGAGCACCTCGTCGCGCACAAGGACCTGAAGGAGATCGAGTACGCGGCCGTGAACGGGATGCTCCA
Organism: Anaeromyxobacter sp.; assembly: GCA_035708485.1. Lineage (GTDB taxonomy): Bacteria > Myxococcota > Myxococcia > Myxococcales > Anaeromyxobacteraceae > Anaeromyxobacter. Next base: position 1,213 of record DASSSJ010000163.1, read on the forward strand.
GACGCTCGACCCGCACACGATCCTGCTCGAGCCGAAGTACTTCAAGGAGATGAAGCTCCAGACCCGCGGCGAGTTCGGCGGGATCGGCTTCGTCATCCAGATGCGCGACGGGAACCTCACCGTCGTCCGCATCCTCAAGAACTCCCCCGCCCAGCGCGCCGGCCTGAAGCCCAAGGACGTGATCCAGAAGATCGAGGAGCAGTCCACGATCAACATGGACCTGCAGGACGCGGTGGACCGGCTGCGCGGGAAGCCGAACACGAAGGTGAACATCACCATCGCGCGGGCCGGCTGGCCCGAGCCGAGGCGGCTGAACCTCACCCGCGAGATCATCAACGTCGAGAGCGTCCCGACGGCGCAGCTCCTCGAGGGGAACGTCGGCTACGTGAAGCTCTCCCAGTTCTCCGCCAACACCGCCCGCGACCTCGCGAGGGCCGTCCAGGACGAGACGGGCAAGGCGGGCGGGAAGCTCCAGGGGCTCGTGCTCGACCTGCGCGGCAACCCCGGCGGCCTGCTCGAGCAGGCGATCCAGGTCTCCGACCTCTTCATCTCGGAGGGGGTCGTCGTGAAGACCGTCGGCGGCGGCGACAAGCAGCGCATCCACGAGGTGAAGGAGGCGACCGCCGAGCCGGGCGACCTCACCGGCCTGCCGCTCGTCGTCCTCGTGAACAACGCCTCCGCGTCCGCGAGCGAGATCGTGGCGGGCGCGCTCAAGAACAACGGCCGCGCGCTCGTCGTGGGCCGGCAGACCTTCGGGAAGGGGTCGGTCCAGGTGCTCCACGACTTCTCCGAGCCCGGCCGGCCGGAGGAGGAGGCCGCGCTCAAGCTGACCGTCGCGCAGTACCTCACGCCGGGCGACGTCTCGATCCAGGAGGTCGGGATCACGCCCGACGTGCTCCTCCTCCCGGGGCGGGCGCTCAAGGAGCAGGTGAACTACTTCGCGCCGCCGCGCTCGATGGGCGAGGCGGACCTCGACGGCCACCTCTCGAACCCGCTCTCGAAGGAGCTCGAGGCCGCGCGCGTCGAGAAGCGCAAGCGCGTCGAGAAGGCGCCGCTCGAGCTGCGGTACCTCCTCGACGAGAAGGAGGACGAGATCGCCAAGGCGCTCCGCCGCGAGGGGCGCGCGGAGGCGGCCGCCGCGCACGCCGCGCACGCGGACCTCGAGCTCACGCCGGAGCAGCTGGAGGACGAGGAGGCCGACGCGGACCCCGATCGGTTCGTCGAGGACTACCAGATCCGCTTCGCCCGCGAGCTGCTGAAGCGCGCCCCGTTCGCCGATCGCGCCCGCATGCTCGAGGGCGCCAAGGGGTTCGTCGCCGAGCGACACGCGCAGGAGGAGGCGCGCCTCGAGGCGCGGCTCAAGGAGCTCGGCGTCGACTGGACGCAGGCCGCCGCGCAGGGGACGCCGCGCGCCGCGGTGACGGTCACGCCGGCGGCGAGCCGCGACCTCCGGGCGGGCGAGACCGTGCAGTGGACGGTCACCGTCGAGAACAAGGGCGACGGCCCCTTCCGGCGGCTCCGCGCCTACACGCAGGTGGAGAAGGACCCGCTCCTCGACCGGCGCGAGTTCGTCTTCGGCACGATCCGCCCCGGCGAGCGGCGGAGCTGGACCGTCCCGGTGAAGCTCCCGAAGGGCATGGACACCCGCCGGGACGAGGTCACCTTCAAGTTCGAGGACGAGGGCGGCAAGGCGCCGCCCGACGTCACCACGAGCTTCGGGGTCGTGGAGATCCCCAAGCCGGTGTTCGCCTTCAGCGTCCAGTTCGACGACAAGGCGGGCGGCAACGGCGACGGGCTCGCCCAGCGCGGCGAGACCTTCGCGGTGCGCGTCGACGTGAAGAACACCGGGACCGGCGCCGCGGGCGAGAAGACCTACGTGTCGCTCAAGAACCTCGGCGACGAGAAGCTCTTCATCAAGAAGGGGCGCGAGGTCGTCGGCGGCCTCAAGCCCGGCGAGACGAAGTCCGCCACGATGGAGGTCGAGCTCCGCCGAGGCTCGAAGTCCGAGGCGTTCCCGGTCCGCGTGATGGTGGTGGACGAGAAGATGGACGAGTACGTCTCGGAGAAGCTCGACTGGCCCGTCGCGAAGGACGAGCCCGCGCTGACGCCGTCGAAGGGCGCGGCCGTCGCGGTCGCCTCCGCCGAGGCGGTGCTCCGCACCGGGGCGTCGCCCTCCGCCGCGCCGATCGCCACCGCGAAGAGGGGCGCGATCCTGCCCGCCGACGCGAAGGTCGGCGACTTCTGGCGCGTCGAGTGGCAGAAGGGCCGGTTCGCGTTCGCCGCCGACACCGACGTGAAGCGGACGAAGGGCGTCCGCTCGGGGGCGATCGCCGCGGCGTGGCAGCGCGAGCCGCCGCGCATCGCGCTCGTGCCCGATCCGCTGCGGGGCGCGCCCGTCGTCGAGGGCGACCAGCTCAAGCTCTCCGGCACGGCGACGTCGCAGCCGTCCATCGACCCGGGCGCCTCGCGGCTGCGCGACGTCTTCGTCTACGTGAACGACCAGAAGGTGTTCTTCAAGGTCGTCCCCGAGGCGACGAACGCGTCCAAGATGGACTTCGCGACCGACCTGCCGCTCAAGCCCGGGAACAACGTCGTAACCGTGTTCGCGCGCGAGGACGAGGAGTTCCAGAGCCGCCGCTCGATCGTCGTGTACCGCCGGCCGCCCGCCGAGATGGCCGCCGACGCCGCGAGCCGCAAGGCGCCGGCGCAGCCGCAGTAGGCGCGCGCCGCTCCCGACCCCGCGCTCCCGGAGGCCGCCCGACGAGGGCGGCCTTCGGGATCTCGCGGCGCGTCACCGCTCCGCGACGCGAAACACGCGCACCGGCCCGCCCGCCGTCCCGATCGTCGCGTACAGGTACTCGACGCCGCCGAGCGGGAACGCGCGCGCGTCCAGGAAGCGCTCGTTCGCGGGATCGCCGAACCCGGCGCCGCCGAGCGGCGTGCAGGGGGCGCGGCAGCCGCTCGCGCCGGACCAGTCCTCCATCGCGACGGGGTCGGGCGCCCCGGTCCGGAACAGCTGCACGCCCGTCCTCGCGTTGTTGAAGCCGACGTAGAGGTGCCCCGCGGTGGCGAAGAGCGCGGTGACCGCCCGGCTGTCCGGATCGTCGAACTGGGTGAGCGACGCGTCGGCGCCGGGCGCCGCGTTGGGGACGATCCGCGTCCAGGACGTCGGGCCGCAGCGCGCCGTCGTGCTCGCCTCGAGCACCTGCGGCGTGCACCGCCAGAGCTGAGGCGCCGTCGTCTGCGCGCCCGTCCGCGGATCGACGTATCTCACGTTGCGCGCGGCGTACAGCTTCCCGCCCCAGGGGACGAGGTACGGCACCGCCTCGTGCATCGGCTCGAGGTCGGTCTTCCCGGGGGGGACGATCGAGGCCGTGGACCAGGACCCGACCGGCAACTGCGGCGTGCAGGGCAGGAGGTCGGCCGCCGTCTCGGGAGGGCGATCGTCGCGCGAGACGAGGCACCCTCGCCCGTTCACGAGGTACACGCGACCGTTCAGCGCCGCGATCGACTCCACCTGCGAGATCGCGTTCCCCCTGCCGCTGAGGGCCGTCCCGTCGAGGTTCAGCACCGCGGCGTCGCCGCCCGCGGCGTCGAGCCCCGGTGGCGAGGGCGTCCGCTTCACCACGACGACGTGCGGGGCGGAGGTCGCGTCCACGTGGAGCCCGACGTAGAGCCGATCGCCGAGGACGTTCATGGACGCGACGTTCTCGACGCCGGAGGTGGGCGGCAGCACGCTCCGGAGGTCCACGTAGGAGAAGCGCAGCGGCGACGCCTCCTCGTCGCTCATGTACGCGTAGTGGAGGTCGGACTTCTTGCGCGCCCCCATCGCGACGAGCCACTCCCGTCCCGCGATCGCGAACGCGTCGAAGATCCCGCGGCCGTCCTCGTCGTCGGGCCCGCACGTCGCGCGCGGCGGCACGAGGGCCGGATCCTGGCACTCGGTGGATCCGAGCGTCACGTAGGGCGGGTACGGGTTCCGGCTCGGCGTCGGCCCCGCGTCCTGGTGGAACGAGAACGCCAGGGAGGTGCACCCGCTGCCGTCCGGGTCGCAGCGCACCGCGCCGGTGCCGCTCCGGCTCGGGCCCAGGTAGACGTGCCCCCGGTAGCCGAAGACGAACGAGAACGCCGTCCCGTCGCCGAACGGGTCCGACGCGACCTGCGTCGCCTCCGCGACCCGCACGACCCCGGAGGTCGCGCTCGCGGACAGCGGCGCGTCGTCGTTCGCGTCGCGGCCGCTGGCGCCGGCCGTCACCTGGACCGTCCCGAGCGTGGTCGCGACGCAGCCCCACTCGAACCGGGCCTCGCCGCCGCCCGGGATGTCGACGGCGGCGGCCGGCGTGGGGCCGATCGTCACGGCCGCGCTGGTCCCCGCCGGGACGAGCGTGAGCGGGCCGGGCAGCACGCCGGTCGCGCTCGCCTCGCCGACGTTCCGGACGACGAGCGCGACGGTGAACGTCCCGAACGGCGCGGGGTCCGGGAGCGCGATCGCCGCGTCGAGCGTGGCCCGGTCCTCCACGGTGATCGCGGCGGTCTCGGCCTGCGCCCACAGCGGCGCGTCGTCGTTCGCGTCGGCGCCGGCGATCGCGACCGAGAACGGCCCGGACCCCTTGCCCGACCCGATCCAGGTCCAGACGAACGTCTCGCGCGCGCCGCCGGCGATCACGCGCGGCGACGACGGGGACGTCGCGGGCGAGGCGAACGGCGGGGCCGTGACGGCGGGCACGACCGCGTTCGCGGCCGCCTCCCCCACGTTCCTCACCTCGACCGCGAGCGTGATCGTCTGGTCCACGTCGTAGCGAGCTCGATCCGTCCTCGCCGTCGCGGTGAGCGCGGCGGGGCGCTGGACCGTGAGCGCCGCCGAGCTCGCCGCCGGGATCGCCGCGTCCTCGCCGTCGTTCGCGTCCTCGCCCCCGCCGGAGACGGCGAACGAGACCGCGCCGGATCCGCCGGTCACGGTCGCATAGCGGAACGTGAACGTCGCCGTCCTTCCGCCGGGCACGTCCTGCGGCTCCGGGGTCGAGACGGGCGTCACGAGCGATGGGGCGGAGGGCGAGAGCGACGGCGCGACCGCGCGCGCCGTCGCCTCTCCCGAGTTCGTGACCGCGACCGCGACCTCCACCGGATCGCCCGCGGAGACCTGCGTGCGGGAGAGCGCGGCGGTTGCGGAGAGCGCGGCGCGCGCCTGGACGAGCACGGACGCCGACACGGGGGCCGCCTCGAGCGCCGCGCCGGTGTTCGGGTCCACGCCCGACGCGCCGACCGCCAGGACGACCGCGCCGCGCACCGCGGCCCGGTACGTCGAGGTGAGCGCCCGCGCCTCGCCCCCCGGCACGGCGACGGGCCCGTCGCCGCCGACGGGCTCGAGGACGCCGTCGCCGCCCGGCGTCGTGCGCGGCACGACCTCCGCCGCGAGCGACCCGCCGGAGTTGAGGACCGAGGCCACCACCGCGAGCTCCTGGCCGACGCTCGCCACCGGCGGCGCGGTCACCTCGTCGACGGAGAGGCGCGGGCGGGTCCCCGCGAAGGCCCGGTAGGCGTCCGCGGCCGCGCCCCGCGTCCCGCGCGGCCCCTCCACCTCGAGCGCGAGCGCGCCCGCGGGGATGCCGGGCGGGACGCGGGCGGAGAGCGCGGCCGCGTTCAGCCAGCGCACGTCCGAGAGCTCGACGCCGCCGAGCCACGCACGGAACCGCGCGTCGACGCGCGCGCCGGAGTCGACGTCCACGGACGCCTCGGCGTAGAAGCGCTCGCCCAGGATCAGGACGTCGGCGCCCTCGCCCGCGTACCCGCTGGCGGGCTCCACCGCGCGGGGCAGCGGCGCGAGGCCGGAGAGATCCGCGCGCGAGCACGCGGCGGCGAGGAGCGCGAGCGCGGCGGTCCTAGAAGAGCTCATACCCGAACCCCGCTGCGGCGACGACGGACCGGTAGCTGCCGTCGAGGAGCGCGCTCGCGCCCGACGACTGCCAGGCGGCGCGGACCTCCACGAACGGCACGCCGCCCCACAGCCGGCGACCCCAGGCGATCGAGAGGTGGGCGCAGGGCGCGAGCACGTCCTCGTGCTCCGCGGGCTGCTGCGCCACCGCGACCGCCACGTCCAGGAGCGAGATCCCGCCGCCGGGCGCGACGCGCAGGCGCCCGGGCCCGAGCGGCGCCCGCCACGTCACCGACGGCGCGAGCGTCACGATCTGCGCGTGCGTGTCGACGGACGCGCCCGCCGCGGCGTCCCGCCGCTCGAGCTGCGTCCACGCGAGCTCGGCCATCGCGCCCAGCCGGTGCTCCGGGCGCAGGTGGTACCACGCCTCCGCCGCGACGACGGGGGACGGGCGCGCGCCGCCGAGCGGGAACGCGGCGCCGAGCTTCGCCGCGACGTCGATCGCGTGGCGGGGCGGACGGAGCGGCAGGACCGCCCGCGCGTGGAGCTCGGCGGCGGAGGCGACGAGCTCGGCCGCTCCCCCCTCCCGGACGCGGGGGGCACGGTACGGCACGCGCCAGCCGCCCTCCGGATCGCGACGCGGGTCCCCCACGCTCCCCAGCGTCGCCGTGACGGTGGGCGCGCCGGCGTCCACCGGATTCCCGAACCGGTCCTGCGGCACGACGCGGAGCTCGACCGAGGAGCGGCCGTCCGCGACCGCGGCGGCGTCCGGCGGCAGCAGCGAGAGGCGGTCGGGCGCGGCGGGCGAGAGGGCGATCTCGAGCCGGTCCGTGAGCTCGCCCGCGCGCGCGACGACCGCGACCCGGCGCTCGGGGCCCACCCGCTCGGGCACGTCGAGCCGGTACGCGCGCGCGGCGCCTCCGCGCGCGATCGGGGCGAGGCGCCCCCCGGTCGCCGTCACCTCGACCTCGCGGGCCACCGGGTTCCCGGCGCGGTCGACCAGCGCGACCTCGACGTCGACGGGAGCCGGGTCGCCGGCGACCGCCACCGTGCGGCTCGCGCGCACGGCGAGCTGCGCGGGCTCCCCCTCCCGGAGCGACAGGTCCGCCTTGCCGGGCGGCCCCGGATCGTCCGCGATGCGCGCGATCAGGGTGGCGACGCGCGGCGGCCCCGGCCCGAGGCGCCAGCGGCCGACGAACGCGCCCGGCGCGCGCTCGACCGGCGGCGGGAGATCCCCGTCCGACACGATCACCCGGAGCGGGGCGCCGGCCCGCGGCGTCCCGTCCGCCGCGACGGCGAGGACGTGTACGGGGACGAAGGTCTCCGCGTCGGCCGCCGCGCGCGTCGCGCCGAGCACGGCGTGGACGTGCGAGACCGCGGGCACCTGGAGCGGCAGGACCTGGCTGCCGTGGCGCGCGACCTCCGCGCCAGGCGGCACGACGACCGGGACCTGGGCGACGCCGTCGAGATCCGCGATCACCGGGCCGAACGACGCGTCGCCGATGTGGACGACGATCTCCGCCCCCGGGCGCGTGCTGCGCACGGTGGCCCTGCCGCGCCCGACGAGCGGGAGCACGGTCCAGGCGACGTCCTCTCCGTCCACGGCGGCGAGGATCGCGATCTGCGGATGGAGCTCGCCCGGCGGGACGTACTCCGCCTCGAACCGGCCCGGCGCCGCCTCGGCGAGCGCCCCGATCGTCCCGGCGCTCGCCTCGACCGAGGGCCGCCGGCCCGTCGTGGTCTCGACGACGACGCGCGCCCGCTCGCCGGCGCCGAGCCGGAGCGCGGCGCGATCGACCGCGATCCGGACCTCGCCCGCGACGGGCGCCGGGACCAGCGCGGCCGCGACGATCCACCCGGCGAGCGCGGCGCGCGTCACTCCCACCTCACGTCGAACCCGGTGAGCCGCGCGTCGCCCTCGCACTCGACCACCCGTCGCGCGGTCCGCCCCGCGGCGTCGCGCGTCACGACGGTGACGCGCCGGCCCGGCGCCTTCGGCGCGGGGAGCACCGCGAACCGGCCCTCCGCGTCGACGTCCACCGTCTTGCCGTCCACGCTCACCTCGCTCCCCGGCTCGACCCGCCCGACGAGGCGGCCGCAGGCGCGATCGCGCGAGGACTCGAGGACCTGGGCCGCCCTGAGGAGGAGCTCCCGCGAGAGGGGCCGCGGCCGCGTCGGTGCCTGGCGCGGCCAGGCGATCGCGTGCTCTCCGGGCCCGACGGCCACCGCGGCGCCGGAGCTCCTCAGCTCGACCTCGCCCGACTGGGTGGCGACGGACACCGCGTCGCCCGCCCGGAGCACGCCGAACGTGCCGCCCCGAGACTCCGCCGAGGCGTCCCCCGCCTCGACGCGAACCGACCGCGAGCCGTCCAGGTCGTAGTCGACGACGATACGGCCGCGCGCGAGGCGGACGCGGTGGAGCGCCGTGGTGAGCTCGCTGACCGTGCAGTGCGTGTTCTCCGTGATCGTCAGCGTCGCGCCGTTGCCCATCGCGAGCTCCGCGGACGCGCCCGCGCCGGTCCGGAGCGAGTGGCGCGGGCCGAGCACCACGCCGCGCGACACGGCCGCCCAGGCGCCCGTCTCGTCGGAGTGCTCCACCGCGCCGCGCACGTCGAGCACCGAGGCGCGCGCCGTCTCGATCTGCGCGGCGGCCGCGGCCGTGAACCTCGCCCGCGTCCGGAGCAGCGCGATCGTGCCGATCGCGAGCGCGATCGCGGCGAGCGCGGCGGCGATCGCCAGGGGCGAGCGGTTGCGGCTCATCGCCGGGCCTCCCCGGGGGCGCCCGATCCGCGCCGCGCGACGAAGAGCGCGAGGGCGCCCATCGCGACCGAGAAGGCGGTCCACGGGACGAGGGACCGGCGGACGCGATCCAGCCCGGCGCGCGCCGGCATCGAGACGAGGCGAGGGTGCGCGGGAGCCGCGCCCGCCACGATCACTGCGGTTGCCGTCCGTCCCGCGACGAGCACGCGCGGTTCCTCGCGCTCCGGCGGCGTCGCGTCGCCGCTCCCGGGTAAGCATCGATTCTGCGCCAGCCCGCGTGAGGACACCCGTAATCCGGTGGGGCGTTCCGGCCGCGAGCGGCGGGCATGTGGTGCCGGGTCGGAGCATGTCGGCGCCCCGCACCGCGAAAGGCCTTCCCGGCGTCCGGCCGCACACGCCGGGGAGGCCGCGGACTTCGCGCAAGCGCGCGGAATGCGGCTCGCGGTCCGCCGCGCTCGTCGAGCGAGTCATCGAACCCGGCCGCGCGCCGCTCCTCGTGTTCGCGCTCGACCCCGCCGTCGTCGGGGCGGCGCTCATCGGTGTCTGCGCGCCCGGCTCGTCGTCCTCGTGACGGTGCTTCCGGCGCTTCGCTGAAGAGGGCGCGCAGGTGCCCGCTGCACGGGCACGCACACGTGTCGCCGACACCTCTGTGTCCCCGCCGGCACACGTCGAGGCCAACCCCCCGGAATCACGCCCCGCGCGCGCTGGCGCGCCGCTTGAAGAAGCACGCTCGCATGCTCGCGCGCCTCCTCTACGTCGCGGTCGGCCTGTGCCTCCTCGGCACGCGGCCAGAGCGCGCCCCCGCGCGCCCCGCACCGCGCGTCGAGGCGGCCGCGGGGGCGGCGGCGGGGTCCGCGCTCAGCCCCGCCGCCGCCGTTCCGGTGGATTTCGCTATCCCCCGGATCCAAAGGTAGAATTCCGCCCCGAATGGCGGAGCGAAAGCCCTCCTCCGCCCCTTCCGCCGCCGGAGGCCGGAGCGGGGCGGGCTTCGAGCTGCGCCTCGAGCGCGGCGGGGCCTACGTGCGCCTCGCCGACCAGCCCGTCGCTCCCGGGCTCCGGCTCGCGTCGCTCACGCTCCAGATCCCGGACGTGAAGTTCCCTTTCGACGTCGGCCAGGGCTCGGGCCAGTTCCGCCACCGCCTCTCCGATCTCGTCGAGGTGTCCATCGCGGCCGAGGCGTCCCTCGCCGAGGCCGCGCTCGCGGACGCGGGGCTCGCGGCCTTCGGCGTCGAGGACGTCCGGCTGGCGCTGCGCGAGGGCTTCGCCGAGATCGCGGGGCGGCTCTCGGGCGGGCCCCCGTTCACGCTCGAGGCCGGCCTCCTCGCCGCGGGCGACCAGGGCGTCGAGCTCGTCTTCCACTCGCCGCGGATCCTCGGGCCCTCGCCGATCCCCGCGGCCGCACTGCCGCACCTCGCGCGCGCGGTGGTCGAGGCGATCGGCCCGGAGCGGATGCCGGCGGAACCGCTCGCTCCCCTCCTGCGGCGCGTGCTCGCCGGCCGCGGCTGGAAGCTCCCGCGGACGGCCGGCGCGCGGCTCGCGCGCGCCGAGATCGCGGGCGGCGTCGTGCGGCTCGGGTGGGATCGCGAGGCGGCCGGCCCCGCCGCGACCTCCGGCGACCCGGACCTCCTCGCCGCGGTCGAGGGCGCGCGCACGTTCCGCGACGCCGAGGCCCACGTCGCGCGCAACGACCCGGACGCCGCGCGCGAGGCGTACCTCGCGGCCGGCCCCGCCGCCACGGCGCACCCCTTCGCCGCGGAGCGGCTCCTGTCGCTCCTCGCCCTCGAGGAGCGGTTCCACGAGGAGGCGCTCGACCTCGCGGCGGAGTGGCTCGCGCGGCGCCCCGGCTTCCCGGCCGCCCTCGCGACCGAGGCCCAGGTCCGGATCGCGCGCGGCGAGGAGGGGCGCGCCGCCCGCGCGCTCGCGGACCTCGCCGACGGCGCCGCGTCGCGCGGCGAGACGTCCTGCGCGCTCGCGGCGGCCGAGGCGGCCTTCTCGCTCCCGGGCGCCGCGCGCGAGCACGCGTTGCGCGCCGTCGAGACCGCCCTCGGGGTCCGCCGCGATCACGTGCCCGCGCTCCGCGCGCTGCGGACGCTCGCGCGCGCCGGCGGCGACAAGGAGGGCCTCCTCCGCGCGAACCGGCGGCTCGTCGCCTACGACCACGACCCGGCCTCGAAGGCGCGCGCCCACGCCGAGCTGGGCGAGCTGCTCCTCGACACGGACCCTCCGGGCGCGCGGCTGAACCTCGACCAGGCCCTCCGCCTCGCCCCCGACGACGCCGACGCCCTCTCCGCGCTCGCGAAGGCCTGCGCGGCGGCGGGCGAGCCGCTCCGGGCCGTGCGCGCCCTCGACAAGCTCCGCGAGCTCCACCTCGCGCGCGGCGAGCGGGCCGCCGCCGCCGCGACCGCCGTCGAGGCCGGCGCGCTCTGGGAGGAGCGGCTCTCGCACGCGGAGAACGCGCTCCTGCGCTACCGCGAGGCCTGCGAGCTCGCGCCCTCCGCCGACGCGCACGCCCGCGCGGCGCGGGCCGCCGAGGCGGCGGGGCACTGGGCGGAGGCGGCGGACCACCACGCGGCCGTGCTCGCCGCCATCGACCTCGCCGCGCCGGGCGCCGCGGCGCTCGCCGCCCGCACGCGCGTCGCGCTCGCCGACGTCGCGGAGAGGCGGCTCGGCGACCCGGGCGCCGCGGCCGTCC
>DASSSJ010000164.1:0-15552 GCA_035708485.1 Anaeromyxobacter sp.
GGGCGCGGAGACGGCTACCGCCCGCAGCCCTGCCGTCCGGTCGCCGCGGCCTGGTCGCGCGGATCCATCCGCAGCGCCGCGTCGAACGCGCGCACGGCGTCGTCGCACCTGCCCTCCGCGGCGAAGATCTCGCCCTCGAGCGTCCAGGCGTCGGGGAGCGGCGCGAGCGCCAGCGCCTTGCGCGCGTTCTCGTGCGCCTGCGCGTACGCCTTCGCGGCGAGGAGCTTGCGGCCGAAGGAGAGGTGGCGGCGCGCGACGCCGGCCGGATCGTCGCCCGGCATCCGCGACTGCTTCGGCGCGAGGACCTTCGCGACGTCCTCGTCCGAGATCTCCCCGAGCGCCCGCCGCAGCCGGGCGGTGATCACCTCGCAGAAGTCGACGGGGTGGAACGCCTCGAACGCGACGACCTTCCTCGCGCGATCCACCACAGCGATGCCGGGGTGCATGCGCATCCCGAGCTTCGCGTAGAGCGCGTCGCCGGCGTCGACGAGCACGGCGAGCGTCATCCCGCTCGCGTCGACCGCCGCCTTCGCCTCGGCCGGCGCCGTGTCGCCCGGGACGATCCCCACCCACCGGACCGGCTTGCCCGCGAGCCGCGGCTGGCACCCCGCCATGACCTTCAGCGTCTCGAGCGAGCGCTCCTGCTGCGTCTTGAAGAAGAGGAGCGCGGTCGCTCCTGCGGCGCGATCGACGACCGGCGCGCTGCCCCCGTCGATGCGGGCGAGCGTCAGGTCGCCGAGGACCTGCCCCGTCTCGATCGCCTCCGCGCGCGCTGCGACCGCGGCGAGCGCCGTCAGGATCGCCGCCGGCGCCAGCAGTGCCCGCTGCGAGTGCATGGCTGGACCTCCTCCGCCGGCGCGCGTTCCGGCCGGCCCCTCTCCCGAGCGTACCTCGTGTCGGGCCCGCTGCCGGGGGTAACTGACAGTGCGTCCCGCGGTCGGGGGACGCGCCGGAACGCGCAGTCCGTTGCGAATTGTCGCAGCCCGCGTATACAACTCGGTCAGCAGCGATGCGCGTGTGGATCCGCAACAGGCCCGACGGCGTCACCGAGCTCTCGCCGCCGATCCGCCCCCTCGAGCCGTTCGATCGCGGGATGGTCATCGCCACGGCGGTGATCGGCACGGCCGGGTTCTTCGTCGCGGGGGTGCTCCCCGCGCCGGTCCTCCTCACCGTCCTCGTCGCGTGCCTCGCGGGCGAGGTGGTGCTCGCGACGAAGGCGCTCGTCCTCGCGCTCCTGCGGCCGGTCGCCGACGTCCACGAGGTCCCGCGCTTCGCGGCGCGGCGCCGGACGCCGTAGCGCCGCGGGAGGGACCCGCCCGCGCGGCGGGCATGGTAGACGGTGCCCATGGCGCAGAGGGCTCCGCTCGCGCGATTCGCCTGGCTGTCGGTGGCCGCCGCGGTCGCGACCATCGCGCTCAAGGCGATCGCCTACCGGCTCACCGGGTCGGTCGGGCTCCTCTCCGACGCGCTCGAGTCGCTCGTGAACCTCGCCGCGGCGCTCCTCACGCTGGCGATGGTGTCCCTCGCGGCGCGCCCCCCGGACGACGACCACGCCTTCGGCTACGGAAAGGCGGAGTACTTCTCGAGCGGCGCGGAGGGCGCCCTCATCCTCGCCGCGGCCGGCGCCATCGCCTGGGCGGCGGTGCGCCGGATCCTCGCGCCGCAGCCGATCGAGAGCGTCGGCCTCGGCGCCGCGGTCTCCGTCGCGGCGTCGCTCGTGAACCTCGCCGTCGCCCGCGTCCTCCTCGCGGCGGCCCGCCGCCACCACTCCATCGCGCTCGAGGCGGACGCCCGCCACCTGCTCACCGACGTCTGGACGTCGGCGGGGGTGGTCGTGGCGGTGATCGCCGTCGCGCTCACCGGCTGGCAGCTCCTCGACCCGCTCATCGCCATCGCCGTCGCGGCGCAGATCGTCTGGTCGGGCGTGAAGCTCGTCCGCCGCTCGATGCTCGGCCTGCTCGACCCGGTCCTCGCGCTGGAGGAGCTCGAGGCGGTCCACCGCGTGCTCGGGCGGCACGCCAGCCCCGACGTGCAGTTCCACGCGGTCCGCACCCGGCAGGCGGGCGCGCGCCGGTTCGTGTCGATGCACGTGCTCGTGCCCGGCGCGTGGACGGTGAGCCGCGGGCACGCGCTGTGCGAGGCGCTCGAGCTCGAGGTCGCGCGCGAGATCCCGAACGCGACCGTCTTCACGCACCTCGAGGCGGTGGAGGACCCGACGTCGTTCCAGGACCAGGACCTCGACCGGGCGCCCCGGCACCCGGGCGCCTAGGCCCGCCCGACCGCCCCCTCCCCCCGACGTGACGTCCGGTTCGCTCGGATTCCGGACGCGGACCCTGGCATGCTTGCAGCGCGTGCGCGTCGCGCTGTTCGTCCCCTGCTACGTCGATCAGCTCTGGCCGAGGGCGGCGCTCGCCGCGGTGCGCGTCCTCGAGCGCCACGGGGTCGAGGTCGCCTTCCCCGAGGAGCAGACCTGCTGCGGTCAGCCCATGGCCAACGCCGGGCTCGCCGACGCGGCCGCGCCCCTCGCCCGCCGGTTCCTCGAGATCTTCCGCGGCTACGACGCCGTGGTGTGCCCGTCGGGGAGCTGCACCTCGATGGTGCGGAACCACTACGACCCCCTGCTCGGGGGCGCGCCGGGGTTCGCCGAGCTGAAGGCGCGCACGTTCGAGCTGTGCGAGTTCCTCGTGGACGTCCTCGGGGTCCGCGCCGCGCAGGGCCGCTTCGCGCACCGGGTCGCGCTCCACCAGAGCTGCCACGGCCTGCGCGAGCTGCGCCTCGGCGTCCCGAGCGAGCGGCTCCTGCCGCGCGCGAACAAGGTGGACGCGCTGCTCCGCTCGCTCGAAGGGATCGAGCTCGTGCCGCTCGCCCGGGCCGACGAGTGCTGCGGCTTCGGCGGCACCTTCGCCGTCGCCGAGGAGGCGGTCTCGGCGCTCATGGGCAAGGACCGGCTCGCCGATCACGCCGCGGCCGGGGCGGAGATCGTCACCGGGACCGACGTCTCCTGCCTCATGCACCTCGAAGGGCTCGCCCGGCGCGCGGGGAGCCCGCTCCGCTTCCTGCACGTCGCCGAGGTCCTCGCGGAGGCGCGCCCGTGACGGCAGGCCACCCGGAGCGCGCCGCCCGCTTCGCCGCCGACGAGGCGCGGGCGCACTGGCACGACCAGGCGCTCTGGTTCGTGCGCGAGAAGCGGGACCGCGCCGCCTCGCTCGTGCCGGACTGGGAGCAGCTCCGCGACGCCGCCGCCGGCATCCGCGCCCACGCCCGCGGCCGGCTCGCCGATCTCCTCGAGGAGTTCGAGCGGAACGCGGTGGCGCGCGGCGCGAGGGTCCACTGGGCGGCCGACGCCGCCGAGCACAACGCGATCGTCCACGGGATCCTCTCCGGCCACGGCGTGCGCCGGCTCGTGAAGTCGAAGTCGATGCTCACCGAGGAGTGCGGCCTCAACGAGTACCTCGAGGCGCGCGGGATCGAGGTGGTCGACACCGACCTCGGCGAGCGGATCGTCCAGCTCGCCCACGAGCCGCCCTCGCACATCGTGTTTCCCGCGATCCACCGCCGGCGCGAGGAGATCGGCGCCCTCTTCCACGAGAAGCTCGGCACGCCCCGCGGCCTCGCCGATCCCAAGGCCCTCACCGAGGCGGCGCGCGGCCACCTGCGCGAGCGGTTCCTGCGCGCCGAGGCCGGGCTCACCGGCGTGAACTTCGCGATCGCCGAGACCGGCGGCGTCGTCGTGTGCACGAACGAGGGGAACGCGGACATGGGCACCTCGCTGCCCCCGCTCCACATCGCGTGCATGGGGGTGGAGAAGGTGCTGCCGCGCCTCGAGCACCTCGCGGTGATGCTCCGCCTCCTCGCGCGGTCCGCCACCGGCCAGCCCATCACCTCGTACACCTCCCACTTCCACGGCCCGGCGCCGGGGGGCGAGCTGCACGTCGTCATCGTGGACAACGGCCGCTCGCGCCTCCTCGCCGATCCCGCGGTCCGCGGCGCGCTCGCCTGCATCCGCTGCGGCGCGTGCATGAACACCTGCCCGGTGTTCCGGCGGAGCGGGGGCTACAGCTACGGCTGGGTGGTGCCCGGGCCCATCGGCTCGATCCTCGCCGCGGCGCGCGACCCGGCCGCGCACGCCTCGCTCCCCTTCGCCTCGACGCTCTGCGGCTCGTGCGACGCGGTCTGCCCGGTGAAGATCGACCTCCACGGCGAGCTGCTCGCGCAGCGCCGCGACCTCGCCGCGCGCCGGCTCGTCTCGCCGGGGAAGCGGATGGGGATGCGGCTCCTCGCCCTCGTCCTCGCCCACCGCGCGCTCTACGAGGCGGCCGGGCGGCTCCTGCGGCTCGCGCTGCGCACCCTGCCGCGCGGGATCCTCTACGCCCGCCCGAACGTCTGGGGCCGGCGGCGCGAGCTGCCCGTCCCCCCCGAGGAGAGCTTCCGCGACGCGTGGCGGCGCATGCGCGAGGAGGGGCGCCGTGGATAGCCGCCGGCGCATCCTCGACGCGCTCCGCGCGGCCTCCCCGCCGGCGCCGGGCGCCCCCGACCTCTCCGGCGTCGGGGTGCGCTTCGACGATCCGGTCGCGCAGCTCGCCGACGCGATCGCGGCGGTGGCGGGGCGGCTCGTGCGCGTGCCCGACCGCGCCCGGCTCGCCGACGCGGTGGCCGCGCTCGCCGCCGAGCTGGGCGCCGCGCGCGTCGCCTCCACCGTGGCGGGGGTCCCCGGGGACGTGGACCTCGGGCAGGTGACGGACGCCCACGCCCTCGACGGCGTCGGCCTCGCCGTCGTCCCGGGGGCGTTCGCCGTCGCGGAGAACGGCGCGGTGTGGGTGCCCGGCGAGACGCTGCGGCCCCGGGGGATCTTCGTCGTCGCCGAGCACCTCGCCCTCGTCGTCCCGGCGGGCGAGATCGTCCACGACATGCACGAGGCCTACCGGCGCCTCTCCTTCCCCGGCCCCGCCTTCGGCACCTTCATCGCCGGTCCGTCGAAGACCGCCGACATCGAGCAGGCGCTCGTCATCGGCGCGCACGGCGCCCGCTCGTGCACCGTGCTCCTCGCCGGCGCCTGACGAGGGGAGGACGGCCATGCCCCGCTTCGCCGCGAACCTGACGATGCTCTTCACCGAGGCGCCGTTCCTCGCGCGGTTCGACGCCGCCGCGCGCGCGGGGTTCCGCGCGGTCGAGTTCGTCTCGCCCTACGAGCACCCGGCCGAGGAGGTCGCGCGCGCGGCGCGGGACGCGGGCGTCGAGACGGTCCTCTTCAACCTGCCCCCGGGCGACTGGGCGAAGGGCGATCGCGGGATGGCCTGCGATCCCTCGCGCACGGCCGAGCTGCGGGAGGGCGTGGAGCGCGCCCTCGCCTACGCGGGCGCGCTCGGCTGCGCGCGGCTCCACCTCATGGCGGGGATCCGCCCGGCGGGCGTGCCCGAGACGGCGCTGCGGGAGAGCTACCTCGCCGCGCTCCGCCTCGCCGGCCGGGCGCTCGACGCGCGCGGGATCGCGCTCCTCGTCGAGGGGATCAACGGGCGCGACATGCCCGGCTACTACCTCCAGACCTCGCGCCAGGCGTTCGAGCTCATGGACGCGGCCGGCGTCCCGAACCTTCACTACCAGTACGACGTCTACCACATGCAGATCATGGAGGGGGACCTCGCCGCGACGATCGAGCGCCGCATCGAGCGCATCGGGCACGTGCAGATCGCGGACCCGCCCGCGCGGAACGAGCCCGGGACGGGCGAGGTGAGCTTCCCGTTCCTGTTCCGCCTCCTCGACCGGATCGGCTACCGCGGCTGGGTCGGCTGCGAGTACCGGCCGCGCGCCGGCACGCTCGCCGGCCTCTCCTGGATGGACCCCTGGAGGTGAGCAGCGCCATGGACCTCGGATTCGTCGGGCTCGGCATCATGGGCAGGCCCATGGCCGCGAACCTCCTCGCCGGCGGCCACCGCGTCCACCTCTCCAGCCGCAGCGGCGTCCCGGACGACCTCGTCCGCGCCGGCGGCGTCCGGTGCGCGTGCGGCCGCGAGGTGGCGGAGCGCGCCGAGGTGGTGTTCGCGATGGTGCCCGACGCGCCGGACGTCGAGCGCGTCCTGTTCGGCCGGGACGGCGTCGCCGAGGCGCTCGCCGCCGGCAAGGTGTTCGTGGACACGAGCTCCACCTCCCCGATCGCCACGAAGGCGCTGGCCGCGCGCGTCGCCGCCCTCGGCGCGGAGTACGTCGACGCGCCGGTGTCCGGCGGCGACGTGGGCGCGCGAGAGGCGACGCTCACGATCATGGTGGGCGCGAGCGACGCGGCCTTCGCGCGGGTGCGGCCGCTCCTCGCGCTCATGGGGCGGAACGTGACCCACGTCGGCCCGGTCGGCGCCGGCCAGACCACCAAGGTCGCGAACCAGATCGTGGTGGCCCTCACCATCGAGGCGGTCGGCGAGGCGCTGCTCTTCGCCGCGAAGGCCGGGGTGGACCCGGCCAAGGTGCGCCAGGCGCTGCTCGGCGGGTTCGCGTCTTGTCGCGCTCTCGAGATCCACGGCCTGCGCATGATCGAGCGGAACTTCGAGCCCGGCGCGCGCGTGGAGCTCCACCAGAAGGACCTCGAGAACGCGCTGCAGGGGGCGAAGGCGATGGGCCTCGCCCTGCCGGGCACCGCCAACGCGCAGCAGCTCTTCAACGCGGTGCGGGCGATGGGCGGCGCGCGGTGGGACCACTCGTCGATGGTCAAGGCGCTCGAGGCGCTCGCCGGCCACCCCGTCGCGCCGGGATAGGCCCGGCGCGCCGCCGCGGCGGCGGTCAGCGCGCCTCCGCCTCCCAGCCGAGCACGATCGTCACGTCCACCTCGACGCCCGAGACCGCTCCGGCGATCGCCGCGGGGCGGGCGGGCCGCTCGGGGCCCGCCGCGGCCGGCAGCGACGCCGGCTCCGGCAGGGGGTCGGGCTCTCCGAGCCACGTCGCCGCGGGCGGGACCACCACGATCCGCCGCGTGCCCGCCGGCGGGGTCCGCCGCACCTTGCGGGGCAGGAGGCCGCGCTCCGCGCGGGCGACGTTCTCGTCGCGCGGCCTCGGCCGGGCCTCGCCGTCCGGCCCGGCGCCGGCGGCGAGCCACACGAGGAGCGAGAGCGACGGCGCGAGCACGGGGCCTCCGCGCCACGTTGGAGACCGGCGCCGCCGCGCGGAAGGCCCCGCCCCGCTCAGCGGGGCAGGAGGAACTCGACGATCTCGCGCCAGCGCGCGAGGCCGGGGCGCCAGTCGAGGCCGTTGTGCGACGCGCCCTCCTCCACCCACAGCCGCTTCCGCCCGGGGTACGCCTCGAACAGCGCCCGCCCAAGGTCCGGGAACACCACCTCGTCGCGCCCGGCGACGAGGAACGCCGCGGCGCCGCCGTAGCGCGGCAGGGCGAGGTCGGCGCGGTACGGATCGCGGTGGAGGAAGGCCGGGAGGGGGCCGTAGTGGCGGCGCGCCACCGCCGGGACGCTCGCGAGCGGCGTGACGAGGAGGAGCGCGTCCACCTCCGCGGGCGCCTCCGCCGCGGCGAGCGCGGCGACGCCGCTCCCGAGCGACTCGCCGGCGAGGACCACCGGCCCCGGGCCGTCCCGCCGCGCCGCCGCGATCGCCTCGCGCGCGGCGCGGACGAGGGCGGCCTGCGAGGGCGACCCCGGCCGCGGGCCGTAGCCCGGGTACTCGACGAGGTAGACGTCGAGGGGCCGGTCGGGCGCGGCGGCCGCGAGCGCGTCCACCCAGTGCGCGCGGTCGAGCGCCGAGCCCGCGTTCCCGTGCAGCACGACGAGCCGCCCGAGCGCCCCGGGGCGGCGCGCGCGCCAGCCGAGGAACGACGCGCCGTCGCTCCAGGGCTCGAGCCCGAGCGCGCGGGCGCGCCGCTCCGACGCGGCCCGGTCGGCGCGCTCGGGGAAGTAGAGGAGGCGCCGCTGCGCGAGCCACAGCGCGAGGACGAGCGCCGCCGCCGCGGCGGCGAGGACGAGCAGGACGCGGAGGGCGCCGGCGGACATGGCGGGAGGATAGACTGTCCCCGTGCGCGAGATCTGCCTGCGCTGCCTCCGGCCCTCCGCCTTCTGCGTCTGCGCCGCGCTCCGCCCCGTCGCCTCCCCGACGCGGGTGATCCTCCTCCAGCATCCGCGCGAGGCGCGGCTCGCCATCTGCTCGGCCTGGCTCACCCGGCTCGCCCTCGAGAACGCCGAGCTGCACCGCGGCGTCCGCTTCGAGGACCACCCCCGCGTCGCCCCGCTCGCGCGGGCGCCGGGGACCGCGCTCCTCTACCCGGGCCCGGGCGCCGTCCCGGCGGGCGACGCCGCCCCGCCCCGCGCGCTCGTGGTGATCGACGGGACGTGGCCGCAGTCGGAGCGGATGCTGCGCGACAACCCCGCGCTCGCCGCCCTCCCCCGCATCGCGGTCCCGCAGGGCGCCCCGAGCGGTTACGCGGGGCTCCGCCGCGAGCCCGCGCCCGACCGGCTCTCGACGATCGAGGCGGTCGCGCTCGCGCTCGGCGCGCTCGAGCGCGCGCCGGAGCGCTACGCGCCGATGGTCGAGGCGTTCCGCCGCTCGGTGGCGCTCCAGCTCGACTGCGCGCGCGGCCCGCGGCGCAGCCCCCGTCACCACGCCGCCCGCCCGTGACGGGCGGCGCGCCGGCGCGACGAGGCGGGATGCATCCTTTCCCGGGATGGGTTATTCCCGTGTCCCCCCCACGGACCGAAGACCATGCCCCACCGCACCGAGAACCTGAACGTCGCCTCGCTCGACGTGATGCCGTCGCCCGACGAGGTGAAGTCGCGCGTCCCCCTCACCGACGCCGCCGCGAACACCGTCGTGAAGGGCCGCCGCGCCATCGAGGCGATCCTCGACGGGAAGGACCACCGCCTCTTCGCGGTGGTCGGCCCCTGCTCGATCCACGACCCGGCCGCCGGCCTGGACTACGCGCGCCGCCTCGCCCGCCTCGGCGACGAGGTGTCGGACGTGCTCGTCCTCGTCATGCGCGTCTACTTCGAGAAGCCGCGCACCTCGCTCGGGTGGAAGGGGTTCATCAACGATCCCTTCATGGACGACTCGTTCCGGATCGACGTCGGGATGGAGAAGGCCCGGCGCTTCCTCCTCGACGTGAACGAGCTCGGGCTCCCGGCGGGGACGGAGGCCCTCGACCCCATCGCGCCCCAGTACTACGGCGACCTCGTCGCCTGGACCGCGATCGGCGCGCGCACCTCCGAGTCGCAGACGCACCGCGAGATGTCCTCCGGCCTCTCCACGCCGGTCGGCTTCAAGAACGGCACCGACGGGGACGTCGAGGCGGCGGTGAACGCGATCGTCTCGGCGAGCCGGCCGCACAGCTTCCTCGGGGTCAACGGCCAGGGCCGCTCGGCGGTGGTCCGCACCCGCGGCAACCGCTACGGCCACCTCGTGCTGCGCGGCGGCGGCGGCCGGCCGAACTTCGACACCGTGTCCATCTCGCTCGCGGAGCAGGCGCTCGAGAAGGCGAAGCTGCCGAAGAACGTGGTGGTGGACTGCTCGCACGCGAACTCCTGGAAGAAGCCGGAGATGCAGCCGCTCGTGATGCGGGACGTCGTCCACCAGATCCGCGAGGGGAACCGGTCGGTGGTGGGGCTCATGGTCGAGAGCTTCATCGAGGCCGGGAGCCAGCCCATCCCGGAGGACCTCTCGAAGCTGCGCTACGGCTGCTCCGTGACCGATCCCTGCGTGAGCTGGGACACGACCGTGGAGATGCTGCAGTCCGCTGCGGGCGTGCTGCGCGACGTCCTGCCCGCCCGCAGGCGCGGCTGACGCCCGCCGCGGCACCCGCCCGGGCGCCCCGCCGACCCGGTGCGCCGGCCCCTCCGCTCGTTAGATCCCGCGTCCGAGGAGGAGGCCATGGCCGAGAAGCTCGTCCTCTCCGACGCCGAGTGGCGCGAGCGGCTCACCCCCGAGGAGTACGAGGTGCTGCGGGGGCACGGGACCGAGCGCGCGTGGAGCGGGTGCTTCGTCGGAACGAAGCAGCCCGGCACGTACGTGTGCGCCGGGTGCGGGAACCCGCTGTTCCGCTCCGGCGCGAAGTTCGAGTCCGGCACCGGCTGGCCGTCGTTCACGCGGCCCGTCTCGCCGGACGCGGTGACCGAGCACGTCGACCACTCGTACGGCATGCGGCGCGTCGAGATCCGCTGCGGGCGCTGCGACGGCCACCTCGGCCACGTCTTCCCCGACGGCCCGCCGCCGACCGGGCTGCGCTACTGCATGAACTCGGTCTCGCTCCGCCACCTGCCCGAGGGCGAGGCGCAGCCGGACCTCGTCGGCGAGCGCTGACGCGCTGCTTCTCCTCGCGTCCGCCGCGTCCCGCCAGGGTCGGCCCGCGACGAGGCGCGACCACCTGCGCCGCCCGAGTGCGCGTGCGCCCACATGACCCTTGACTGGGGGGCGAGACGCCGGCGTGCAGATCGGTTTACCGTTCAGACGTGCGACCCATTGCCGCAGCGCTCCTGGCCCTCGCTTCCGGTCTCACGCCCTGCCTCGCGTCCGCGCTGCCGCCGGGCGCGGAGGCGTTGCCCGGGACCGCCGTCGCCTTCCGCAAGCACGAGATCGGCGTCGCGCTCGCGAACCGTACGCTGCCCTCCGTCGCGGACGGCAAGCGGCTCCCGGTCCTCCAGGAAGGGCGGGTGAGCGTCATCGTCTTCGTCCGCACCGGGCAGGACCACTCGCAGAGCGCGCTCCGCCAGCTCGCCGAGCTCGAGCGCGAGATGGACGGCAGGTCGGTCCGCTTCGCGGCGATCGTCTCGGACACCGAGCCGCGCGACGAGGTCCGCGCGCTCGTCTCCGCCGCCGGCATCCGGATGCCCGTGCTCGTCGACGAGGCGGACGCGCTCTACGGCGAGCTCGGCGTCGCGATGCACCCGAGCGCGGGCGTGTTCGGGAAGGACCGGCGGCTCGTCGGCTTCCAGCCCTTCCGCAAGATCAACTACCTCGACGCGATGCGCGGCCAGGTCCGGCTCGCCCTCGGCGAGATCGACCAGGCGGCGCTCGCGCGCATCCTCGACCCCGCCGCCGCACCGGTCGCGAGCGGCGGCCGCGCGCACGCGCGGCTCAAGCTCGCGCGCACCCTGCTCGCCGCGGGGCTCGTGGAGCAGGGGATCGAGAACGCCCGCGCCGCCATCGCGATCGACCCCGAGCTGGCCGACGCCCACGCCGTCCTCGCCGAGGCGCTCGCCAAGGGCGGCCGCTGCGACGAGTCCGCGCGCGAGCTCGTCGCCGCCCGTCGCCTCGCCCGCGGCGCCGACGTCCCCGCGCCGGCCTGCTCGGCGCGCGCCGCGCGCTGATCGCCGGACGCTACGTCCCGGCGGGGCGGTGCGCCCCGGCCGCATCCCCGGCGGGCACCGCGCCGGCGCGCGCCGCGCGGCGGCGCAGGCGCGGCACGAGGATCAGGGCGGCGCCGTACACGCCGAGGGCGAGGAAGAGCGTGCTCGCCCTGCTCTGGTAGTAGATCATCTGGAGCGCCATCTCGATGCCGCCGATGCCGAGCACCGGCCACGCCAACCAGCGCGCGTCGGCCCAGGTCGCGGTCCGGCCCATCGCGGCGAGGGCGAGCGCGCCGAGCGCGAGCACGACCGAGCGGATCATCGCGACGATCGCGGGATCGGCGCCGGCGCCGGGGACGCCCGCGGCGTGCGGCGCGATCCCGCCGATGACGAGCCCCGCGGCGGCGAAGGCGAGGAGGAAGAGGAGGACCACGCGGGGCCCGCGCTCGTGCCACCGGCGCGCCGGCGCGCTCCCCAGCGCCCAGGCGGAGAACGCGACGGCGGCGGCGATGACGACGTGCGCGGCGGTCGCCGGCGTCCACGGCACGGCGGGCGAGTCGAACGCCGCCTCGGCGGCATGGGCGAGGAGCCCGCCCGAGATCGCCGCCGCCAGGGCGTACGCGGCGGCGTGGGTGGCGAGGGTGAGCCGCTCCGCCTTGCGGGCGGCGCAGGCGGCGCCCAGCGCGAGGCCCGCCCAGAAGAGGCCGCGCGGCGCCGGGTCGAGGAGGAACCCCGCCCCGGCGAGGACGAAGGCGAGCCCCGCGGTCGTGTAGAAGTAGAAGTTCGCCGGCGTCCGCTCGCGCTCGACGAACGAGAACGCCACGCCGTATGCGGCGGCGCCGAACGTGAGCGAGAGCGCGCCGAGGGCGGTCGCTCCCATGCCGGCGCGCGCGGTGACGAACGCGGCGCCGCCGAGCGCGGTGAGCAGGACCGCGGCGGTCTGGACCGTCTCGAAGGCGACGACGCTGCGGCGGAGCCCCAGCGTCCGGACGGCGGTGCTGCCGAGGTAGGCGGCGATGAGGCAGAACTGCACGACGATCGCGGTGATCGGGCCGTCGGGAGCGCCGGGCCGGACCGCCTCGACGGCGAGGAAGAGGACGGCGAGATCCACCGCGGCGGCGACCGGCCAGCGCAGGCCGTGCCAGTCGACGACGTACCCGAGCCAGACCGTGACCGTGCCGAGGACGATGAGGAACACGAGCGGCGGCGCCACCCTGCCCTGCGCGAACATGAGGGCGTACGCGGCCGGGATCGCGCCGAGCACGACGAGCCACGCGAGCGGCTGGAACCGGCGGCGCGCCGCGACCGCGAGCGCGACGGCGGTGAACCCGGAGAGGAGGATCGCCGCGAACCAGGTCGGCAGGAGCTTGAAGCGGGCGGTGGCCTCGAAGAGCAGCGGGAACCCGATCACCACCGCGGCGGCGCCGTGGAACCCGGCGCTCGCGAGGAGGCGCTTGCCGGCGGCGCGATCGCAGGCGGCGATCCAGAGCCCCGCGTAGACGAAGCCCATGGCGACGCCGAGCCAGGTCGGGACCCGCCCGGTGTCGGTGAGCGCGCGCAGCAGGTACGCGCCGGCGAGGACGAGCAGCGTGCGCCCGGCGAGCGACATCGTGCCGGCGACCGATGCGGCGTCCTGCCGCAGCATCGCTGCGGCGGCGTCTCCTGCGGGAGCCGCGGTGGCTGCGGCAGCAGCGCGCACCCTGCGCGCGATGGCCGGTGGAAGGGCGCGCTCGAGCGTGCCGACGCGGAGCTCCATCTTGTGGAGCGAATCGGACAATTCCGCGACCTTCGCCTCGAGCTCCGATACGCGGTCTGCCATGCGACAAGCAAAGCACACTCCTGCCCCTACGTGCGAAGAGGCACTCGAACGGCGCTGAGTCTGAGTCTCGGTCGCGTCGACTTCACGCCGAGCGCTGCGGCAGGCTGCCGCAGGGCGCGCCGGCGAGCGGGCGTCAGCCCTTCCGGCGCTTCACGAACGCGGAGTGAAACTCCGCGATGCGTCGCACCACCGACTCGAGCTCGTCGAGCGGCGGGAGGATCGTCGTACGGAAGTGCGCCGTCCCGGGGTCCTGTCCGAACCCCGTCCCGTCCACGACGCAGATCCCGGTCTCGTCGAGGAGCGCCATGCACCACTCGAAGTCGGTGACCCCGGGCGGGAGCGTGACCCGCGGGAACGCGTACATCGCGCCGGTCACCTCGTTGCAGCGGATGCCCTCGGCGCGGTCGAGCCCCTGGCTGACGATCGCCGCCTTGCGGCGGAGCGTCTCGAGGATGTCGCGGCGCTCGCGGTCCCAGGTCGCGAACGAGGGATCGCCCGGGCGCGGGTGGTGCACGAGCAGGTAGGTCACGATCTGGCCGACCGAGTTGGCGCAGAGCGCGATCGACTGGAGCTTCGTGATCTCGTCCTGCACCGCCGGCGGGACGTTGCGGCACTCGAGGTAGCCGCCGCGGTGGCCGCACTCGCCGAGGTAGCCCTTCGAGACCGAGTGGAAGCTGAAGAGCGACACGTCCTTCACCCCGCTCGCCTCGAGCACGCTCGCGAACGAGACGAAGCGGTCCCCCGCGCGCCAGATGTTGTCCTGGTAGACTTCGTCGGCGAGGACCGCGAGGCCGTGCTCGCGCGCGAAGGCGAGCACCATCTCCACGTTCGCCCGGTCGAGCACAGCGCCGCTCGGGTTGCCGGGGTTGATGACGCAGACCGCCCGCGGGCGGATGCCCTTCCCCTTCGCCTCGCGCACCGCGCGCTCGAGGCTCTCGCGCGAGAGCTTCCACCCGTTCGCCTCGTCGAGGTGGTAGCCCACCTGCGCCCCGCCGTAGAGGGCGATCGTGCCGGAGTAGAGCGGGTACTGCGGGATGGGGATGAGGATGCCGTCCTTCGGGCCCGCGACGAGGAGCCGGAGCACCGACTGGACGCCCTTGCTCGCGCCGTCGGTGAGGAAGATCGCGTCCGCGTCGGCGGGGATCTCGTCGCGCTCGGAGACGAAGCGCGCGACCGCCTCGCGGACGAACCGGTACCCCTTCGACTCCGTGTAGGCGCCGAGGCCGTGCCGCGTCTCGCGCGCGATGAGCCGGGCGGTCTCCACCGCGTCGGCGGGGAAGGTGCCGGCGGGGGCCTTCTCGAGCACCTCGGGGTACTCGACCAGGGCCAGGACCTGGCGCACCCAGGTCATCGGACGCTGCCCGAGCGACTGCGGGTTCCCGATGTTGCACCAGACGATGCGGCGCCCCTGCCGCTCGAGCTCCTGCGCCCGCGCGACGATGGGGCCGCGCACCGCGTACTCGCACTCCCGCACCTCGCGGGCGATGTCCTCGTGACGGATCACTTCGCGTCTCTTCTCTCTCCCGTCGGCGACGACGGGGCGCGTCATGTTAGCAGAGGGCGCGCGGCTTCGCCCGCGCCCGGCCCCCTCAGCGGGCGAGGGCGCGGCGGGAGGCGAGGGCGAGCCCGGCGGCGATCGCCGCTCCGGCGGCGATCGCGCCGCGGTGCATGCGCAGCCACAGCTCGACGGATCCGCGGCGGGCGATCCGGTCGAAGATCCCCCGCGCCCCCCGGTCCCCGGGGAGCGGCGCGTCGACGTTGTCCCGCTCCGGCTTCGGCGCGACGTCGGTCGTCTGGGCGTCCCACGCCATCCGCGCGAGGTAGCGGTCGAGGAGGCCGGGCGCGAGCCGCTGGCCGACGATCGCCTTCAGGGTGGACCAGCCGATCCACAGCTCGCGCGGCGCCCGCTCCGCGGCGAAGAGCACGGCCTCCGCGATCGTCTCGGGCTGGTACACCGGCGGGACGGGCTGCGCGTGCGCGTCGAGCCGGTTCCGCACCACCTCGAACTGCGGCGTGTTCACCGCGGGGAGCTGGAGCATCGTGATCCGCACGCCGCTGCGGTCGTGGAGGAGCTCGCAGCGGAGCGAGTCGGTGAAGCCGCGCACCGCCGCCTTCGACGCGCAGTAGGCGCTCTGGAGCGGGATCGAGCGGTAGGCGAGGGCGGACCCGATCTGCACGATCGTCCCCTCGTCGCGCGGCCGCATGTGGCGGAGCGCGGCGAGCGTCCCGTGCACGGTGCCGAGGTAGTTCACCTCCGTCACGCGCCGGTACTCGTCCGCGCGCATCTGCGCGACCGGCGAGAAGACCGAGACCATCGCGTCGTTCACCCACACGTCGATCCCGCCGAACCGCGCGGCGACCTCGTCGGCGGCCCGATCGACCGCCGCCGCGTCGGCGAGATCGAGGGGCAGGACCAGCGCCTCGCCCCCCGCCGCGCGGATCTCCGACGCGGCGTTCTCGAGCGCCTCG
>DASSSJ010000165.1:0-53360 GCA_035708485.1 Anaeromyxobacter sp.
GCCCGCGCGATCCGCCCGAACTCGATCTCGAGGGAGGAGACGATCTCGTTCGCCTCCTCGATCGTGAAGAAGCGCGGGCCCTCGTCCATGGGCGGAAACCTTAACATGGGCATGTTATAAGCGCGGCCTCACGGGAGACGACCAGCCGTGCTCGAGACCGTATCCAAAGGCTTCAAGGCCGCGCGGAACAAGCTCCAGGGCCGCACCGAGATCACCCCGGAGGTGGTCGACGAGGCGCTGCGCGACATCCGCGTGTCGCTGCTCGAGGCCGACGTCGCCTTCGACGTGGTGAAGCGCTTCGTCGCCCGCGTGCGCGAGAAGGCCATCGGCGAGGTCGTCGAGACGAAGGTGAAGACGCAGAAGGGGACGCTGCGGGTCACCCCGCAGGACCACTTCGTCAAGATCTGCCACGACGAGCTCGAGGCCCTCATGGGGCCGGTCGACACCTCGCTGCGCCAGGCGCAGAAGGGACGCCCGACCGGGGTGATGATGATCGGCCTCCAGGGCTCCGGGAAGACCACCACCGCCGGGAAGATCGCGAACCGCCTCCTCAAGGAGGGGAAGAAGCCGCTCCTCGTCGCCGCCGACGTGTACCGCCCCGCCGCCGTGGATCAGCTGAAGGTCCTGGGGGAGCGGCTCGGCGTGCCGGTGTTCCACGACGCCTCCGCCGCGCCGCCGGAGATGTGCCGGCGCGCCCTCGCGGCCGCGGAGCGGGAGGAGGCCTCGGCGATCATCTACGACACCGCCGGCCGCCTCGCGATCGACGAGGAGCTCATGGTCGAGCTCGAGGAGATCAAGAAGGCGGTCGCGCCCGAGAACGTGCTCCTCGTCGCGGACGCCATGATCGGCCAGGACGCGGTCAAGACCGCGGCCGAGTTCGACCGGCGCCTCGCCCTCGACGGCTTCATCCTCACGAAGCTCGACGGCGACGCCCGCGGCGGCGCGGCGCTCTCGATCAAGGAGGTCACCGGCAAGCCCATCAAGTTCCTCGGGATGGGCGAGTCGCTCGACCGGCTCGAGGAGTTCCGCCCGGAGGGGCTCGCCTCGCGCATCCTGGGGTTCGGCGACATCGTCGGCCTCGTCCAGGACTTCGAGAAGCACGTCGACGAGGAGACGGCCGAGGCCGAGGCGCAGAAGATCCTCTCCGGCGACTTCACGCTCGACGACTTCGTGAAGCAGATCCAGCTCGTCCGGAAGATGGGCCCGCTCGGGGAGCTGATGGAGAAGTTCCCGCTCTTCGGCGAGCTGCCGGAGGGCTTCCAGTTCGACGACCAGGCGCTCACGAAGATCGTCGCGATGGTCGGCTCGATGACGTCCGCGGAGCGCCGCCGGCCGGACTCCATCACCGACTCCCGGATCAAGCGGATCGCGAAGGGCTCGGGGCGCGGCGAGAAGGAGGTGCGGGACCTCCTCAAGCAGTACAACGCCATGCGCGCCGTGATGAAGCAGGTGGGCTCCGCCCCCGGCCTCCTCTCGCGGCTCCCCGGCGTGAAGCAGCTCGCGCAGCTCCGCAAGCTCCAGGGCAAGGGGATGGAGGACGTCCTGGGCGAGGACGCGGCGGCCGTCGAGCAGGCGCTGCACGGCGGGCTCGTCCCGCCGGACGCGGCGCGCGCGATGGGGCTGCCGAAGGGGTACACGCCGCCGATGGCGGCGGGCGCGATGGCGCGCGCGCGGCTCATGGGCTACGCCCCCGAGCCCATCTCGGTCGAGACGTCGAAGGAGCGCGAGGCGCGCAAGAAGAAGCGGAAGCAGGAGCGCCAGGCGCGCAAGAAGAACCGGAAGCGGAACCGGAAGTAGGCACCCGTGGTCGGAGTTCGGCCGCCCTCCTGCGCCGGCAGCGTCTACCCCGACGACCCGGACCGCCTCCGCGCCGCGCTCCACGCGTGGCTCGCCCTGCCCGCGCCGGGCGGCGCGCGGCGCGCCCGGCGCGGGCCGGTCCGCCTCCTCGTCGCGCCGCACATCGACTTTCCGCGGGGCGCGCGCGGCTACGCCCGCGCGTACGGCGCGCTCGACGGGACCGACGCCGACCTGTTCGTCGTGTTCGGGACGGCGCACGAGACGCCGCCGCACCTGTTCACGCTGACCCGCCGGCACTACGCCACCCCGCTCGGCCCGGTCGCGACCGACCACGAGGCGGTGGACGCGATCGTCGGCGAGCTGGGCGAGGCGGAGGTCCTCGCCGACGAGCGCTGCCACGCCGGCGAGCACTCCGTGGAGCTGCAGCTCGTCGTGCTGCGCCACCTCCTGCGGCGCCCCTTCACCGCGCTCCCCGTGCTCTGCTCGTCGATCGCGCACCTCGACGACGCGGCGCGGTTCACGGACCGCTTCCTCGCCGCGCTCGGGCGCGCCGTGCGCGGCCGCAAGGTCTGCTACGTCGCCGGCGCGGACCTCGCGCACGTGGGGCCGCTTTACGGCGACTCGCGGCCGCCGACGGCCGCCGAGGCGGCGGCCATCGAGGCGGAGGACCGGCGCACGCTCGCCTTCCTCGCCGCCGGTGACGCCGAGGGCTTTCACCGCGACGGCGTCCGCGACGACGCGCGCCGGAGGCTCTGCGGCGTCGCTCCGATCTACGCGGCGATGCGCGCGAGCGGCCGCGGGGCGGCGTTGCTTCACTACGAGCGCTGGACGGACGGCCGCGACTCGGTGTCGTTCGCGGCCGCCGCCGGGTGAGCGGCGGCCCTACTCGTCGGTCTCGACCGGCGCCTCGCCGTACTCGATCGCGCAGCGCGGGCACAGCTCGTTCGGCGGGGGCGCGCCCGGGACGGCGATGACGCGCCCGGCGGCGCCGCAGACCTGGCACTCGCCCGCGAGGTCGACCTCGCCACGGTCGATCGGGCTCTCCTTCGTCTGCTCTTTCACGGCGCCCCCTTGCCCGACCGCCTGGGCTTCCGCTTCGGCACGACGAGGCCCCGCGACAGGCGGCGGAGCACGCGCTGGAGCTGGCGCTTCTTGTACCGCTCGTGCGACGCGTCGCCCTCCTCGTTCCTGAGGGCCGTCGCCCCATCGACCACCTGGAACTCGACGAGGGAGAATACGACACGCCCGAGCTCGTCGGCCATGGGGTCCAGCGGGGACAGCAGGTCGTCGACCCGCACGGGCAGGTCCACCACGAAGTTCAGCATCCGGAACCCCTTGCCGCTGAACTCGTTCCGGAACTCGGATGGGTCCTTCCGCTCGAGGTCGGCCGGCAGCTGCAGCCTCCCCCCGATCTCGGCGCCCCGGGGGTGGGCCCGGAGCACCTCGCCGAAGCGGACGAGGTTGTTCTGGGTCTGGCCGGGCACGGCGTAGCTGAACGGGAAGAGGTGCTCGGCGAGGTACCAGACGACCGAGGGGATCTGCTCCGGCCGCTCGGTGACGATCCGGTACCGGACGCGGTCGAAGATCTGCGCCGCGACGCTCTCCTTCTTGGCGAGGAGCTTCGTCACGAGCGAGGAGCGCGTCTTCACGTTGCCGCGGAACTCCACGACGGGGAGGCCGCGCTCGTGCATCCGCTCCGCCTCCGCCATGATGCGCCGGTGGACGCGGTCGGCGAGGTCCGCCTCGCGGATGGGCGTCCGGAAGAGCAGCTCGCGCGCCTCGAGGTGGTGGATGACGTGCATCACCTTGAGGACGACGCAGGCGATCCGCCGGTAGCGGTGGGGCTCGGCGGCGCCCGCGGCGAGGAGGAAGAGGTCACGGACGTCCTCCGGGTCCGCGACGGGCGCCGCCACGCGGTAGCCGAACTCCACGCGGAGGTACTCGACCGCCTGGGCGAGGACCGAGCGGATGCGCCGCTCGTCGCGGGGGTCCTCGACGTCGAACTGGTTCAGGCCGAGGAAGCCGGTGACCTCCTCGCGCGTGCGGAACTCGAGCCGCCGCCAGTCGATCACCGACCCGCCGCGGAGCAGGAGCCGCAGGGCCTCGAGCTCCGCCACGCCCATCGCCTCGATCGGCCTGAGGGCGGACCCCTTGGGCGCGCGCTTCGGTTCGGTCATGGCCCGCGCGGCGCTAGAAGTTGAAGGGGAACGTGACTTCCTGGCCGGCCGTGGTCGACCGCGGGAACCGGATGCTCCGCACGACGCTCCCGATGCAGGCGGCGAACTGGCCCTGCGCGTACTCGGGGGTGATGCACTTCACGTCGCGGACGCTGCCGTCGCCCTGGATCATCCAGCGCATCTTGAGCGTGCCGCTCGCCTCCGGCTCGCGCGCCTTCTGGTCGGAGACGCACTTGCGCAGCGCCTCCATGCGCTGCGCCACGGCGCCGTTGATCTCGCCGGGCGAGACCTTGTCCGGGAGCGCGCCGCCCCCGGCGCGCGCGGGCGGGACGTAGACGGAGCGCTTGCTCGTGGATCCGCCGCCGCCGCCGAGCGCGTCGTCGAGCGCGGAGTCGCCGCCGCCCGAGTCGAAGTCGAGGATCGAGTCGCCGCCCTTCTTCGTGGGCCTCGGCTCCGGCGGCGGGGGCGGCGGCTGTGCCGCGGCGACGCGCTGGGGCTCCTTGCGCGGCGGCTCGCGCGGCGGCGGCTCGGGCCGCGCCGCCCGAGGGGGAGCGACCTGCGGCTGCGGCCTCGGCTCGGGGATCGCGGCGCGCGGGCGGCCGGGCTCCTGCGCGGCGGCGACCGCGGGCTGCGCCGCCGTCGGCGGCTGCGGCGCCGCGGCGTGCGGCAGCACGGGCGGCGGCGGGAGCGGGACCGACGCCGCCCTCGGCGCCGCGGCGGACGCGGGCCGCTGGAGGATCCTCGAGGTGTCCACCCAGCCGAGCCACACCGCCGCCGCCGCCGCGCCGCCGACGAGCAGGACGCCGGCGGCGAGCCCGACCACGAGGGCCCGGGTCGCGCTGCGCCGGTGCCGGACCCGCTCCGCGCCGCGCGCGACGGCGGAGCGGCGCTCGATCTTGCGCTCCCCGGTGTTGGGCTCGAGGGCCTTGATGTTGAGCGGGAGCGCGCCCGTCGGATCGACGCCGCCGCCGTCCGGGAGCGCGTCCACGAGCGACTTCACGCCGGCGGGGCGCACCGGCGCGGGGCGCGCCTCGGGCGCGCGCGCGGCGAGCTCCTCGCTCGCCAGCGCGGCGAGCGCGGACGCGCCGGCCGGCTTCCACGTCACCTCCGCGGCGCGCTCCGGCTGGGGCTCCGGCTTCGCCGCCTCGGGCGCCTGGCGCGCGGCCGAGCGCACCGGCTGCGGCGCGGGGCGCGGCACGGGCGCGAGGAAGCCGGCGAGGTCGGACACCGTCGTGAGCGGCGCCCAGTCGGCCATGCCCGGACGCCACACGAGCGAGTCGGGGCCGACGTCACCCGCCTCCCACTTCTTCTTCACCTCGCCGAGCGGCAGCGGCCCCACCTGGGCCTGCCCGATCGCGACGTACCACTCCGTCGCGGACGGCGGCGGGGGGGCGGTCGCGGCGAAGACCTTGGCGGCGTCCTCCGCCCCCATCGCCTGCGTCGACCCCAGATCCGCGTCTCCGGCCGGCGCGGCCGTCGACGGCGGGGTGTCGCCGAAGGCGTGGTCGAACGCGCTCCCCAGCTCGGCGTCCAGCCCGCGGCTCGGCGTCACCGCCGGACCGCCCGCCGCGGCGCGGTCGATGCCCGGCGCGGTCGCGCCGTTGGCGGACGGCGACGGCCCCGCGCCGGACTTCACGGCGATCGACGGGGCGGTGTCGCCCGTCGCAGCCGGCTCGCCGACCCTGCGAACGACGATGACGTGCCCGCACTTCTTGCAGCGGACCTTGACCCCGGCCGGACCGACCTTGTCGTCCGAGATCATGTACTGGGCGTTGCAGCTGTCGCAGGTGAATTTCATTGGACTCGCCGGGATCCTAGGTTTGCCCCGTCCGGAGCGTCAAGAACGGGCTCCCCTCACGAGGAGACGACGCACGACAGCCCGAGCCTCTCCCGCAGCCGCGTGTACTCCTCCGAGCAGCAGAACACCACGAGGTCGCGGAGCCGCTGATCTTCTCGCAGCTTCGACACCTGCGGCCGTTCGTGCACGATGCCCCGCCGGACCACCTCCAGGTCCCCTGCGAGGAGCGCGCCGACCCGGTTGGAGGTGAGCTCCGCGGCGTCGAGGTAGGACCGGACGTCGCCCGGGTGCTGCACCTCGCAGTAGCTCCGCGCGAGCAGCTTCAGGGTGTTGCGGCGGATGTTCTCGGGCAGCGTCCGCTCGAGCTCCCGCTTCAGCTTCTCGACGAGGTGGGGGTCCGCGGTGACCACGAACTTGGAGGTCCCCACGGAGCACGCCGCCTGGAAGACGAGCTCCAGCTGGTCGTGCGGCATGAGCCGCGCCATGAACAGCTCGGGGCGCGCGAACGACATGGCCTTCGCGATCGCGAACCACAGCTCCTTCTTCGGGCGCTCCTGGAACATCTCGTCGACCGCCATGAGCCCCGGCGGCTCGGTCGGGACGATCTGGAGGCGGGACGAGACCTCCTGCCGCCGGAAGAGGCGCAGCGCCTTCATCCCGAGGGTACGCTCGACGTACTTGAACATGTTCACGAAGAAGAGCATCGAGCCCTGCACGTCGAGCTCGTCCCGCTTCGGGTTCAGCTCGAGGTCCTTCTCCTTCTGCACGAACATCGGCCGCGCGTGCAGCGCGAGCAGCGTCATGACGTCGGCGAGCGGCCCCTTCAGCTTGTCGTGCAGGAGCGTCGCCCACGCGGCGTCGTCGAGCGCGCGCGTCGCCGCCTCGCGCGCGAACTTCCGCAGCCGCGAGACGACCTGCAGCTCCTCCTGCGAGGCCTGGCCGATGACGTGCGCGAGGACCTGCGCCGCGGCGTAGGCCTGGTCGTACTCCTTGCGCCCGGCGTGCAGCACGACGAGCGCGGACGCCGCCTTGGCCGCCTTGGGGCCGGTCTTGAGGAGCTGCCGGTACGCCGCGATCGCGTCGCCCTGCTCGGACGGCTTCTTCGCGGCGAGGTCGGCGAAGGTCTCGAGCGAGACCGCGTCGTCGGGGTCGGCCTTCGCGACGACCGAGTACGCCATGCGCGCCCCGTCGTCGTTCTTGAGGACGTTCCGGTACAGGTCGCCGAGCGTCTTCCAGAGCGCGAGCCGTGCCTGCGCCGCCTCCGGTCCCTTCGGCAGCCGCTGGATCATCCGGACGTAGGCCTGCTCCAGCTCCTGCCACCGCTTCGCGCGGGTGAGGATCTCCTCGACCGCGGCGAACGCCTGCACGAGCCGCGGGTTCGCGTCGAGCGCCTTCTCGAACTCCGCGACCGACGCCATCTCGTCCTTCACGTCGTCGCGCAGGATCTCCGCGAGCGCGACGTGGAGCTTCGCGGCGCGCCCCGCGTCGGCCTGCGCCTCGGGCCGCGCCAGGATCTGGCCGAGCACGTCGGCCGCCTTCTGGCCCTGGCGCGTCTCGCGGTAGAGGCCGAGCAGCGCCTCCGTCACGGACAGCGCGCTCGGGTCGATCCGCGACGCGCCGAGGAACGCGTCGATCGCCTGGTACGGGTCCTTCAGCCTGTCGCGGCAGGCCTCGCCGATCGCGACGTAGGTCTCGAACTTCGCCTGGCCGTCGAGGAGCGGCAGGAGCCGCTGCCGCTGCTCCACCGCGCCGTCGAAGTCGCCCAGCGCCTCGAGGATCCGCACGAGGCTGCGGCGCGAGGGCTCGTGGTTGGCGTCGATCTCGAGCGCCTTCTTGAACGCGTTGGCGGCGCGCTCGGTCTGCCCGAGCTTCTCGGCGATCTCGCCGATCTGCCAGTGCGTCTCCACCACCTCGAGGTCGGTCAGCGCGTCGCGGTGGTGGACGATGACGGTCGTGAAGATGCGGAGGGCCTCCTCCCACTCCTTCTGCTGCACGAGGAGGTGCCCGAGCCCCTCGAGCGCCGGGAGGTAGGTCGCGTCGAGCTCGTACGCGCGCCGGTAGCACGCGAGCGCCTTGTCGTCCTTGCCGAGCTTCTGGGCGACGTAGCCGAGCCGGTAGCTCTGGCGGCACAGCTCCTTCGCCTCGCCGCCCTGCTCGAGGGTCTCGACCACCGCGTCGAGGACGCGCTCGGCGTCCGCCCAGCGGGACTGGGCGACGTAGATGTCGGAGAGCGGCTTGGCCGCGGCGGGGTGGCCGGGCGTCCGCTTGAGCGCCTCCTCGTAGTAGCGCGCCGCCTGGTCGCGGT
Source organism: Anaeromyxobacter sp. (assembly GCA_035708485.1). Taxonomy (GTDB): domain Bacteria; phylum Myxococcota; class Myxococcia; order Myxococcales; family Anaeromyxobacteraceae; genus Anaeromyxobacter. The sequence continues at coordinate 8,078 of DASSSJ010000165.1, forward strand.
CGTCGCGCTCCTCCTGGTAGATGCGGGCGGCGTCGGTGTAGAGGCGGGTCTTCTCCTCGACCTCGGGCGCGTAGCGCGCCTCCTCCACGAGGAGCTCGAGGAAGCGCTCCCGGTCCTTCTCGCGGTCGGCGATCCCGCGCGCGGCGCGGAGCGCGGCGAGGCAGCCCGGGTCGAGCTGGAGCGCGCGGCCGTACGCCTCCTTGGCGTGGCCGAGGTCCATCAGCATCTCCTCGTAGATCGTCCCCATCCGGACGTGCACGTCGACGGCGTCCTTGCCGGTGCCGGCGATGCGCGCCTCGCGGCGCAGCATGTCGAGCGCGAGGTTCCAGTTGCCGCTCCGCTCGTAGAGCCGGCCGAGCGCGCAGACCGCCTCGCGCGACTCGGGCTCGAGCTGGAGGGCGTGGTTGAACATCGCCTCCGCGCGGTCCACGCGCGCGAGCTCCTTCCACCACACCTCGCCGACCGCGACCTCGAGCGCCACCTGCTCCCTCCGATCGGTGACGAGGCCGAGGTGGTGCTGCATGAGGCTGATGAGCCGGTCGAACATCCGCTCGTCGCGGTAGAGCCGCTCGAGCGCCTTGATGGAGGGGAGGTTCCCCCCGTCGATCCTGAGGATCGCCTCGTTCTTCTCGATGGCGGCGCGCGGGTCGTGCAGCTTCTCGTCGTGGATCCCGGCGCTCTTCGCGAGGATGCGGACCTTCTCGCGCGGGTCGTCGGCGAGCGCGATCTGCCGCTCGTAGACCCGGTTCAGCTCCGCCATCCGGTCGAGCTTCGTGTAGAGCCGCTCGAGCCCGGCGAGCGCCTCGCGGTTCCGGTCGTCGAGGCCGAGGGCGGTGCGGTAGGCCTCGACCGCCGCCTCGTCGTCGTCGATCTCCGCCTCGTACAGGCCGGCGATCTGGAGCTGGTACCGGACGCGGGCCTCGTCCGTCGCGGCGAGGTCGCGCGCGCGGGAGAGCACCGCGGCGAGGTCCTGCCAGCGCGACTCGCGGTTGTAGATCGCGGAGAGCATCTCGAGGGCGGCGGGGTCCGCGCCGTCGAGCTCCAGGACGCGCCGCAGCGCCGCGACGGCCTCGTCCACGTCGTGCATCTCGCCGTCGTAGATCCGCGCGACCTCGAGCAGCGTCGCCTTCTTCTCGTCGAGCCCCGCCGCCGCCTCGAGCTTCTGCTCGAGCGTGATGACGAGCTCCCGCACGCGGTTGCGCCGCTTGAAGAGCTGCGTGAGCGCGTCGAGCGCCTCCGGGCTCGCCGGGTCCGCCTCGAGGGCGCGCCGGTAGGCCGACTCCGCCCCCTGCGCGTCGTCGAGGTTCTCGTCCCGCAGCCGCCCGAGCCGGAGGAGCAGCCGCGCCTTCACCATCCCGCGCGCCTCCTCCGACACCTGCTCCAGCACCGCGGCGAGCTCGTCGAGCGCCTCGGTCTCCGCCGCGAGCCGCTCGGCCTCGGCGAGCGACTCCGCGTCGCCCGGCGTGTCCGCGAGCGCGCGGCACCAGGCGAGGAACGCCATCTCCTTCTGGCCGAGCTTCTTCTCGTGGATCCCCGCGACCTCCTTGAGGAGGGCGAGCTTCTCGGCGGGGTCGGCGAGGTGCGGCGCGAAGAGGTCCGCGACGCGCGCGAAGGCGCGCCAGTTGCCGGCCTCGGAGTGGACCTGCCGCAGCTCCTCGTAGGCGGTGCGGTTGGCGGGCTCGAGCTCGAGCACCTTCTCGAGCGACGCCGCGGCCGCCTCGGGCCGCCGCTGCGCCTTCCACAGCTCCGCCACCGCGAGCCACGCCGGCACGGCCTCCGCCGGGCCGCCCCGCGCCGCGAGCAGCGCGGCGCGCGCCTCGGCGGCGCGGACGCCGTCCTGGGCCGCGCCGGCGAGCCGGAAGATCTCCTCGACGCGCACGAGCTCGTCGATCTGGTGCGGCTCGATGTCGAAGGCGAGCTTCGCCTGCTCGGCGGCCTCGCGCTTCTGCCCGGCGCGCAGCAGCGCCTCGGCGAGCTCGAGCCGGACGCGCTTCACCCCCGACGCGTCCTCCTGGAGGGGGACGAGGCGCCGGTACACGCCGGCGAGCGCCTCGGTCTCGCCCTGCGCGGCGTAGATGTCGCGCAGCGCCTCGAGCGCGCGCCGGTTGCGCGGGTCGGTGTCGAGCACCGCCTTGTAGGAGGCGACCGCCTGGGAGAGGTCGCCGAGCCGGGCGCCCAGGATGGCGCCGAGCTTGTCGTTGAGCCGCGCGATCTCGCGGCGGTCCACCGTCGCCTGGACCCGCAGGCGCAGGTGCTGCGCGAGGTCCTGCCAGCGCTCGAGCCGCTCGTAGAGCTCCTCCAGCGCGGCGAGCGCCTCCTCGTGGCGGGGACGGGCCGCGAGCAGCTCCTTCCAGAGCGCGACGGACTCCTCGAGCCGGTCGAGCTCGCCGGCGAGCGCGGCCATCTTCGCGAGCACCCGCTCCTTCGCGGCGGGGTCGCCCGTGGCGGCGCGCTGGGCGGCGAGGTTCCCGAAGAGGTCCTCGCGGCGGCCGGCGGCCTCGTAGAGCGCCTCGAGGGCCCGCAGCGCCGCGGCGTTGCGCGGGTCCGCCAGGGCCGCCTCCTCGTAGGCGTCGGCGGCGCGATCGGGGTCCGCGAGCCGCTCCTCGCAGAGCTGGCCGAGCCGGACGAGGAGCTGCACGCGCTCGGGGCCGGTCGCGGCCGCGGCGCGGCGGGAGAGCACGTCCGCCAGCTCCGGCCACGACTCGAGGCGCGCGTAGAGCCGCTCGAGCGCCGCGAGCGCGGCGGGGGCCGCGCCGGGATCGAGCGCGACCGCGCGCCGGAGGAACCCGGCGGCGCGACCGGGATCGCCGAGCTTGTGCTCGTACAGCGCGCCGAGCCGCAGCGAGACCTCGGCCGTCGCCGCGGGCGGCAGCCGCTCGAGCTCGTCCTCGTAGATCGCGGCGAGCTCCTCGTCGTGGCCGCTCGTCTCGGCGAGCGCCTCCATGCGGGCGCGCACCGCCGCGTCCGCCGGGTCCTCGCGGAACGCCTTGCACAGCGCGAGGAACGCGAGCTCGGGCTCCTGCAGCCGCTTCTCGCGGAGGTCGGCGAGCTGCACGTAGAGCGCCTTGCGCTCGGTCGGATCGGGCCGCTCCGCGGCGCGGAGCTCGAGCACGCCCGCCTGCCGCTGGGCGTCGCCCTGGCTCGCGTACGCGCCCTCGAGGGCGGCGGCGGCGCGGGCGTTCGCGGGGTCCTTCTGGAGCAGGCCCTCGAGGCGCGCGACGGCCTCGGGGTGGTCGGGGCGCGCCGCGAGCACCTCCTCGTACAGCCCGAGGGCGCCGTCGCGGTCGAGCAGTCGCGTCTCCTTCAGCTCGGCGAGCCGGTAGCGGTAGATCGCGAGCGAGGTCGCGTCCTCCTCCGCGGCGGCCGCGTCGATCTCGTCCTGGAGGACGGCCGCGAGGTCCACCCACCGCTCGCTCCGGACGCAGAGCCGGTCGAGCCGGGCGAGCGCGTCCCGGTCCGCCGGGGTGAGCTCGAGGAGCCACTTCGTGGTCTGGATCGCGCCCTCCAGATCGCCGAGCCGCTCGTCCTGCACCGCGGCGAGCTCGGCGAAGAGCCGCACGCGCGCGTCCACCTGGTCCTCGACCGAGAGGGCGCGGCGGATCGCCTGCGCGAGCGCCTCCGGGTCGCCGCCCCGGAGCCCCTCGACGAGGCCCGCCGTCGCCTCGCGGTCCTCCGGCACGAGGTCGAGCACGCGCTGCCACGCCTCGGCGGCGCGGGCCGGATCGGCCGTGGCGAGCCGCGCGATCCGCCGGTGGTACTCCGCCCGGGCGGCGGGGTCGGCGGCGCGGTCGGCGTGCTCCGCGAGGAGGGCCGCGAGCTCGTCCTGGACCCCCGCCCCCTCGGCGAAGCGCTCCGCGAGCGCCAGCGACTCGGTGGCGTCGGGATCCGCGGCGAGCGCGCGCGAGGCCGCGAGGAACGCCATCTCCGCGTTCCGGAGCGGCCCGCCGTACAGCTCGGCGACGCGGCGGAGCAGCGCCGCGCGCGAGCCGGGGTCGATCTCGTTCGCCGCGCGCGCCTCGAGCGCCTCGATCGCCTTCTGGTGCTCCCCCTCGGCGGAGTAGATCGGCTCGAGCAGCATCGCCGCCTCGACCGCGGCGGGCCCGCTCGTGCGCGCCAGCTCCTCGAGCGCGCTCAGCGCCGCGGGGTGCCGCGGCACCTTCGTGAGCACCTCGCGGTAGCACTGGAGCGCGCCGTCCTGGTCCGCGAGCCGCTGGTGGCGGATCCGGCCGAGCCGGTACCGGAGCTCTGCGGCCTCGGCGACGAGGTTCGGCTGGCGCTCGGCCACCGCGACCTCGCGGGAGAGCACGTCCGCGAGCTCCTCCCAGCGCTCCGCGGAGCCGAGCAGCGAGCCGAGGAGCCGCAGCGCGTTCGGGTCCTCGGGGTCCACGGCGAGGATCTTCCGGTACGCCGCCGTCGCGCCTTCGCGGTCGGAGAGCTGGTCGGCCATGATCTTCCCCACCTCGAGCAAGAGTTCCTTGCGCGCCGCGCGGCCCGGGGCGACCTCGGCGAGCCGCTCCAGCGTGCGCGCGAGCTCCCGGTGCGCTCCCATCCGGCGGTAGACGCGCGCGAGCGCGCCGAGGGCCTCGGCGGACGGGACCTCGCGGGCGATCTCCTCGAACCACCGCGCCGCCTGGTCGAGGCGACCGAGCCGCTCGGCCGACACGACCGCGAGGCGCCGCTTCACCTCGAGCGCCGCCTGCGGGGGCAGCCGCGCCCGGAGCGCCTCCTCGAGCGCTCCCGCGAGCTCCGCCCAGGCGCCGGTGGCGGCCGCGAGCCGCTCCAGCTCGGCGCGGACGGCGGGGGCGTCCTCGCCGCGCCGGACGGCCTCGCCGAGGGCGCGCAGCTTCGCCTGGAACGCGGCGCCCCGATCGCCCATCCGCTCGCTCAGGGCGGCGATCTCGGCGAGGAGGGGCGCGCGCTCCGCGTCGTCCGCGCTCGCGAGCCGCCGCTCGAGCAGCGCCGCGAGCTTCCGCGTCTCGCCCGCGGCGCGGTGCACGTCCTCGAGCACGCGCGCCGCCGCGTCGGCGGTGTCCGGGCGCTCGAGCAGCCGCTCGAGGCCGGCGACCGCGGCCGGCTCGCGCGGGCTCTCCGCGAGCACCTCCGCGTACGCCTCGATGGCGGCGGCGCCGTCCGGGCCGCCCTCGAGGAGCGCCGCGCGGCGGAGCAGGAGGGGCAGCACGCGCCCCGGATCCCCGGCGGCGCGGGCCGCGAGCGCCGCGAGCACGCCGGCGAGCTCCGCGTCCGCCTCGGGCGGGCGCGGCTCGCCGCCGGCGCCGCCCTGGCCCAGCGTCCGGTCGAGCCCCTCGAGCGCCTCGACGGACGAGGGGTCCTCCGCGCGCGCCGCGCGGAACCCCTCGAGCGCCGAGTCCCGGTCGCCCATCCCCTCGGCGACCTGCGCCGCGCGCAGGAGGTGCCGCACCCGCTCCGGCCCGACCGCGAGCGCCGCGCGCCGCCGCTCCACCTCGAGCACCTCCGCGGCGTCCCGCGACGCCTCGTAGAGCGAGGACAGCGTGGCGAGCGCCTCGCCGTCCTCCGGCGCCGCGACGAGGACGCGCTTCCAGGCCTCCACCGCGGCGGCGCCGCCGCGCTCCGACCGCAGCCGCGCGGCCTTGCGCAGCAGGGCGAGCCCGGTGGCCGGGTCCGCGTCGTGGGCGGCGAGCTCGACCACCTCCCACAGCTCGTCCTCGCTCCGGGTGTCGCGCGCGAGGCGGAAGAGGTCCTCCTCGGCGCTCTCCCGCGCGGGGCCCCCCTCCGCGAAGGCGCGGCACGCCGCCACGAAGGCCATGTCCGGCTCGTGCAAGTCCTGCTCCAGGATCGCGCGGACCTCGGCGAAGAGGCGCGCCCGCTCGCCGGGATCCTCGACCGCGGCGAGGCGCGCCTCGCGGACGGCCACCCGGCGCGTGTGCTCGCCCACCGCGCGGTACGACGCGTCCGCCGCCTCGAGCGCCTCGCGCCCGAGCGCGCCGGGGACCGCGGCGAGCGACGCGAGCGCCTCGCGGGAGGCGGCGCGGCCCGGATCGCGCCGCAGGATCTCCGCGTGGAGCGCGAGCGCGCCCGCCGCGTCGCCGAGCTTCGTGCGGCGCAGCTCCGCGAGCCGCAGCGCCGAGGCGGCGTCGAAGCCGCGCGCGAGGCGCGCCTCCAGGCTCGCGGCGAGGTCGGCGGGGCGGTCGAGCCGGTCGTAGAGCCGCTCCAGCGCGGCCTTCGCCTCGGCGTCGCCGGGCGCGAGCGCCGCCACCTCGTTCCACGCCGCGGCCGCGCGGGCCGGGTCGTCGAGGCGCGTCTCGGCGATCACCGCCTCCTCGCGCCGCGCGTCCTCGCGGGCGGCGCCCTGGGACGCGTCGGCGATCGCCGCGCAGACGTTCGCGAGCTCGCCCCAGCGCTCGCGCGCGCGGTGCAGCCGGCGGAGCGCGACGAGCGCCTCGTGGTCGCCGGGCGCGTGCTGGAGCACGCGCGCCCACGCCTCCGCCGCGCGGTCCCGGTCCAGGCGGCGGTCGGCGAACTCGGCCCGCTCCCGCAGCACGGCGCCGCGGTGCTCGGGGGCGGCGCGCTCGGCGAGGTCGTCGTAGACCCGCGCGCACGCCTCGGGCTCGTCGGCGTCCAGCGCGAGCCGCCGCAGCTCCTTGCGGGCCTCGGCCTCGCCGGGGCTGGCGCGCGCCGCGTCGGCGGCCGCCGCGAAGGCGAGCGACAGCTGCCGCAGCTCCTGCTCGTAGATCCGCGCCGCGGCGAGCCTGGCCGCGGCCCGCCCGGCGGGGTCGGGGGCCGCCCGCGCCTCGGCCTCGAGCGCCCGGATGCGGCGGCGCGGGTCGGGCTGCGACGCGAGCGCGCGCGCCGCGGCGAGGGCGATCTTCGGGTCCGAGGCGCCGAGCTGCGCCTCGAGGGCGGCGAGCGCGGCGGCGTCCGACGGGTTCGCGGCGAGCGCCGACGCGAGCCGCTCCACCGCGCCGCGCGGATCGCCGAGGCTCGCCTGGATGCGCGCCGCCTCGAGCGCGGCGCGCGACGCCTCGGCGGGATCGGCCGCGGCGGCGGCGAGCTCGGAGAGGACGGCGGCCCGGCCGCGCGGATCGCCCGCCGAGCCGAGGGCGTCGGCGAGCCGGGAGAGGAGCCGCGCCCGCTGCTCGGCCGGCGCGCCCGCGAGCGCCTCGCGGAGCGCGGCGGCGGCGCCGGCGGCGTCGCGCAGGTGGTCCTGCAGCACCTCGGCGCGCTGGGCGTGCAGCGCGGCCCGCTCGGCGCCCTCCGCGGCGGCCGCGCGCTCCTGCAGGAGCTCGACCGCCTCGGGCCAGCGCTCGGCGGCGAGGGCGGTCCGCGTCAGCGCCGCGAGCACCGCCGGATCGCCCGGGCGGAGCGCGAGCGCGCGGCGCAGCTGGGCCGAGGCCTCGTCGAACGCGCCGAGGTCCTCCTCGGCGACCGCCGCGGCGCGGACGCGAAGCGCGGCCTCCGCCTCCGGCCGCTCCTCGAGCCGCGCGGCCGCCTCGACGAGGAGCGCCAGGAGCTCGCGGTGCGCGCCGACCTCCCGGGCGAGGTCCTCGCAGCGCTGCCGCGCCTCGGCGTGGTCCGGGCACGCGCGCAGGGCCGCCGCGGCGGCGGAGAGCGCGCCGCGCGGATCGCCGAGCCGGGTCGCCCGCACCTCGGACGCGTCGAGGAGGTGGCGCGCGCGCTCGCGCGCGTCGGCGCCCGGCGGCAACTGCCGGGCGATGGTCTCGAGCGCGGCGGCCTGCTTCTCCGGGTCGCCGAGCGCCGCGTACACCGGCGCGAGCGCCTGCGCCGCGCGCAGGGGCTCGACGCCCTTGCCGAGGAGCCGCTCGAGGAGCGCGGTCGCGTCGGCGCGCGCCGCGGCGGGGAGCGCCGGGCGCTGCAGCACCGCGAGCGCGGCGTCCGCCGCCTCGCCGTGGCGCCCCAGCGCGTCGGCGAGCACCTCGGCGCGCGCGACCTCGAGCGCGGCCTTCTCCCCCGCCCCCCGGGCGCGCCCGGCGAGGCGGGTGAGCACCTCGCAGCGCTCCTCGGCGGCGTGGGCGCCCGGGGAGGCCTCGAGCGCGGCGTGCAGCCCCCAGAGCGCCTCCTCGTCGTCCGGCGCCTCGCCGAGCGCCTCGCGCCAGATCGCCGCAGCGGCGTCGAAGCGCGCGCCGTCGTGCCAGAGCCGGGCGAGCTTGGCCGAGAGGACGCGGCGCTCGTCGCCGGCGGCGCGCGCGCGGCGCGCCTCGAGCGCGCGGGCGAGCTCCTCCTGCTGGCCGGCGCGGGCGAGGCACGCCTCGAGCGCGGCCGCCGCGCCGCGGTCCGCCGGGTCGAGCTCGATGAGCGCCCGCCAGGCGCGCACCGCCTCCTCGGGCTTGCCGAGGTCGCGGTCGAAGATCTCGGCGACCCGGCGCAGCAGGAGCTTGCGGGCCTTCACGTCGCCCTGGCCGCCCTGCGCGGCGGATCGGTACGCCCTCGCGAGCTCGAGGAACGCGTCGGCGCGCGCGGCGGCGCCCTCCATCGCCTTGCGGACGGTGGGCCGCGACGGGTCGAGCGCGAGGGCGCGCGCGAGCGTGCGGAGCGCGTCGCGGGGCTTGCCGAGCCGCTCCTGCTGGACGTCGGCGAGCCGCTCGAGGTCGCGCACCCGCGCGGCGGGATCGGCGGCGCACCGGGCGGAGAGCTCGAGGACCTCGGCGAGCCGCGGCCACTCCCCCGCCTCGGCGAGGAGCGGCGCGAGCGCCGCCGCGGCGTCCGCGTCGGCGGGGTCGGCGCGGAGCGCGGCGTCGAGGTGCCGCCGGGCGCGCGCGGCGTCGGAGAGCCGCTCGCGCGCGAGCTGCGCCGCCCGCACGCGCAGCGGCGCGTGCGCCGGCTTCTCGGGCGCGGCGGCGAGGTGCTTCTCGAGGACCGCGAGCGCGGCCTCGAAGCGGCCCGCGTCCACGTGGTGCTCGAACGCCTGGAGCGCCGCGCTCTCGCACGCCGGGTCGAGGTCGAGCGCGCGCTCCAGCGCCGCGAGCGCGCTCTCCGCGTCGCCGAAGCTCACGAGGTCCACCCGCGCCATCTCGAGGTGGAGCCGGACGAGCGCGGCCCGGTCGCGGGTCGCCGCGGCGAGCCGGGCGAGCGCGTCCGCGTGGCCGCGGTGGTCGCCGCGCTCCGCGTGCAGCCGGCCGAGGAGCTCGAGCGCGAACGGGTCGCCGGGCGCGAGGGCCCAGGCCCGCTCGATCCGCCCCGCCGCGGGGGCCCAGCCCTCGGGGTCGTAGGCGGCGTGGAGCTGGGCGAGCCGCAGGTGCAGCGTGGCGGCCTCGCGGCGGTCCTTGGCGCGGCGCACCACCTCCTCGAGGAGGCGCGACTCGTCCCGCCAGGTGCGCGGGAACGCCTTGAGCCGCTCGCGCGCCTGCGCCGCGCCCGGCGCGGACCGGTCGAGGGTGGCGGCGTCGATGAGCGCGTCCAGCGCGAGGTCGTGCTCCAGCGGCTCGTCCACCAGCGCGGCGCCGAGCCGCGCGTACTCCCGCGCGAGCGCCTTCGTCGCTCCGCCCGCGTCCCGCGCCGCGTCGAGCATCCGCTTCGCCTGCCCGAAGCGGCGCAGCGCCGTGAAGCAGGCGAGCCCGCGCGTCCGGGCCTCCTCGAGCCCCGGGTCGAGCCGGGCGGCGCGGGCGTACAGGAGGGCCGCGCGGTCGCGTCGCCCGAGCCGCTCCTCCTGGACGCGCGCGAGCCGCAGCGCGAGCCGTGCCGCCTCGCGCGGGTCGCCCGCCGCGATCGCCTCGCGCTCGAGCGCCGCGGCGAGGGCGGGCCAGTCGCCGCGCTCCTCGAGGAGCTCGGCCATCGAGCGGAGCGCGTCCGCGTTCGCGGGCTCCGACTGGAGCAGCTGCCGGTAGAGGTCCTCCGCGCGGGCCGCGTTCCGGAGCTTGGTGTGCGCGAGCCCCGCTGCGCGCGCGAGGAGGGGCACCCCGGGCGGCACGGCGCGGGCGCGCCCCTCGTAGAGCGCGACCAGGTCCTCCCAGCGGGACGCCTTCTCGTACAGATCCTCGAGCGCCTGGAAGGCGGGGACGTCCCCCGGCGCGGCCTCGAGCGTCTCGAGGTGGGACCGGATCTGCTCGTCCAGGGAGAATGCGCTCAAGGGGGGATCGCTCCGAGCCGCCGGCCGCGTGTCGAAGCGCCGTCGTCACGGGAGTATAGGGCCCGCCGCCGCGGGGGGTCAATGTTGCGACCGTCGGAAAACCCAGCCCTTACGGGAGGTTGACTACATCGGGACGGCGGCCCTAGGCGACCACTCCGCGCACGCGCCCCGCCGCCCACCGCTCCAGCTCCGCGGCGTCCAGCGGCGGCGAGAGGAAGTGTCCCTGGCCGTACCGGCAGCGGAGCTGCTCGAGCATCGACGCCTGCGCCTCGGTCTCGACGCCCTCCGCGATGACGTCGAAGTCGAGGCTCTCGGCGATCGAGACGATCGCCTTCACGACGTCGGCGCTCTCGGGCTGCGCGACGAGCCCCTCGACGAAGGAGCGATCGATCTTCACCGCCGTGATGGGGAACCGGTGCAGGTAGGAGAGCGACGAGTAGCCGGTGCCGAAGTCGTCGACGTGGATCTGCACCCCCATCTCGCGGAGGGCGGCGAGGCGGTTCGCCGACGTCTCCACGTCGCCCATGAGCGCGCTCTCGGTCACCTCGACGGCGATGCGGCGCGGGTCGATGCCCGAGGCGAGCACCCGTTGCCGGATCTCCTCGACGCAGCCGCTGCGCCTGAGCTGCCGGCCCGACACGTTCACGCCGACGACGAGCGGCGCGAGCGCGGGCGCCGTCTTTTCCCACTCCCGCAGCTGATCGCAGGCGCGCTGGATCGCCCAGAGGCCCATCGGGATGAGCACCCCGCTCTCCTCGGCGATCGCGACGAACTCGCCGGCGGGGAGGAGGCCCCGGACAGGGTGCCTCCAGCGGAGGAGCGCCTCGACGCCGATCGGCCGCCCCGTCCGCAGCGCGACGATGGGCTGGTAGTGAAGGACGAACTCGTCGCCGTGCTCCACGGCCCGGTGGAGGTCGGCCTCGAGCTGCATCCGCTCGACGACGCTCCCGTGCATCCGGGCGTCGAACTCCACCGAGCACCCCTTGCCCTTGAGCTTCGCCTGGTACATCGCGACGTCCGCGTCGCGCAGGACCTGCTCGGGCTGGGCGTACCGCTCCGACTGGATCGCGATCCCGATGGACGCGGAGACGAAGGTCTCGTGGCCGTCGAGGTCGACGCTCGTCGCGAGCGCGGCGTGGATCCGGTCGGCGACCTGGGCGGCGTCTCCGGCGGCCTTGATCCCCTCGAGCAGGACGCCGAACTCGTCGCCGCCGAGCCGCGCGACCGTGTCGCCCGGCCGGATCGAGCCGGCGAGCCGCTGGGCGACGATCACGAGGAGGTGGTCGCCCGCCGCGTGGCCGAGGCTGTCGTTCACGACCTTGAAGCGGTCGATGTCGAGGAACAGCACCGCGTAGCGCTCGTCGGGGTGGCGGCGCGAGGCGCCGATGGCGTGCGCCAGGCGGTCGCGGAACAGGGCCCGGTTCGGGAGCCCGGTGAGCGCGTCGTGGAAGGCGTCGTGGGCGAGGCGCGCCTCGGCGGCCTTCCGCTCGACGATCTCGCGCTGCAGCGCGGCGTAGCCGTCGCGCAGCTTCGTGCTCATCGCGTTGAAGTGCCGCGCGAGCTCGCCGAACTCGGTCGGATCGGTGTCGGGGACCGAGAAGCCGAGCTGGCCGTCCGCGATCGCGCGCGTCGCCGCGACGAGGCGGTCGATGGGCCGCGTGACGCCGCGCGCGAGGGCGTACGCCGCGCCGACCGCGGCGAGGAACGCGAGCGCGGCGACGACGGTCAGCATCACCCGCGCCTGGTCGTAGCGCGCGAGGACGCCGACGGTCCGCTCCTCCGCCCGCCGCGACGCCTGGATCGCCATCGCCTCCGTCTCGCGCAGGAGGCTCGCGGAGACCGCGGCGGCGTCCGCCTGCAGCTTCGCGATGCGGCCCCGATCGGCGGAGGCGGTGATGTAGTAGCTCAGCGCGTGCTGGTACTCGGTGACGAGCTGTCGCGTGAGCCGGATCCGGGCGGCCACCTCCGGCTCGTGGTGGCAGGTGTCGCAGCGCGCGGCCGCCTCCTCGAGGAGGAGCACGTTGTCGGCGATCGCGTCCATGCTCTCGCCGAGCGGCGTGTTCACCTTGTACAGCTCGAACTGCGCCGTCTGGCTCGCGATGATCAGGTTCTGCCGCATCTCGCCGATGCGGTGGAGCCGGATGACGCGCCCGAGCTCCTCGGTCGTGCGCCGCACGTAGAGCAGCGCCGCCCCGGTGCCGAGCGTCGAGCACGCGAAGATGACGAGGAGCGCGAAGGTGATCCGCCGCCGCATCGCTCACTCGTTCCGGTACTCGTACCGCTTCGGGTCGATCCCGGCGCGCTTCGTGAGCTCCAGCACCGACCGGTAGTCCTCCGCGCTCGTCTCCACGAACCGGAGCGCGCCGAACCGGGTGAGGACCGCCTCGCCGGTGGGATCGCCGGCGAGGTCGAGCAGGGCGCGGCGCAGCGCCTCCCGCAGGTCCGGCTCGAGGTCCTTGCGGACGCAGAGGCCGTTCGACGGCACGGGCGGCGAGTTGGCGAGGACGGTGAGCTCGCGCTCGACGCGCGGGTTCTCGCGCCGGACGCGGTCGAACACGCTGTGCTTCGCGGCCCCGACGTCCGCCTTGCGGTCGAGCACGGCCGCGACGGCGGCGTCGTGGCTGCCGGTGAAGTAGTACTCGGCGAAGAACCCGTGCGGCCCCGGGATCCCGTGCTCGCGCAGCCACGCGAGCGGGAACACGTACCCCGCGGTCGTCGCCTTGTCGACGAAGGCCATGCGCTTGCCGCGCATGTCCTCCGCGCCGTGGATCCCCGAGTCCTTCCGCACGAACAGGTGGCCGTGGTAGGTCGAGGAGCCGTCCAGGTTCACGGGCCGCGCGAGCGGGACGACGCCGAGCCGCTCGATGGCGAGGGCGCCGGTGAACGACCCGAAGAACGCGCCGTCCATGTGCTCCGCCTCGAACCGCTCGAGGATGTTCCCGTAGCGGGAGAGCACGGTGAACCGCACCGGGACCCCGATCTTGCGCCCGAGGTAGTCGCCGAGCAGGCGGAAGCGCGCCTTCTGCTCGAAGATGTTCATCTCGGGGATGAGCCCGATGACCAGCTCGGAGCGCGCCGGCGGCGGCGCCGCGCGCGCCGGGCCCCCCGCGGCGGCGACGAGGGCCGCGGCAGCGAGGGGGAGGAGAAACGCTCGGGCCATCTTGCCCAGCGGGCCCGCGGCCCGCGCCTAGAACGTGTAGCGGACGGTCGGGTAGATCGTGAACCCGTTCGCCCCCGCCTTCGTCGCGCGCACGAAGTCGGCGCCGAGCGCGATCGAGAAGTGGCGGAGGCGCGTGAAGTACTCGACGCCCGGGCCGGCCGCGAGCAGGACGTCCGACGTCCCGAAGAGCCCCTCCGGGTAGCTGCGGGCGAACCCGCCGCGCGCGTGCACGTACAGGTAGAGCCGCTCCCAGTCGTTCCGGTCCCGGCGCCCGAGCACCGCGAGCTTCACGTCGCCGCCCGCCGCGAACAGGCTGAACGCGCCGTAGTTCGGGTCGGCCTTGGCGTTGCCGCCCTGCGCGAAGACCGCGATCGAGAGCCGCGAGCCCAGGTCCACGCCGACGAGCGCGCCCACGACGAGGCCGCCCGCGCTCCCGCCCGAGGTGCCCGCGAGCGGGAAGTCCTCCGGCTTGGCCGGGGCCGGGGTGTCGAGCCAGCCCTGGTACCCCGCCTCGAACCCGACGAAGAAGCCGCGCTCGACGTCCTTGAACTTGGCCGCGCGCGGGTCCTCCTGCAGCTGGGGCGCGGCGTCCTGCGCGAGGGCGACCGCGGGGAGGAGCAGCGCGAGGGCGGCGAGCGGCTTCACGGGGGACGCGCCTCCTACTGGTTGCCCGAGGACCGGAGGATCCACGGGTAGGTGATGACCGCGATCCCGCCGCCCTTCGGCTTCGGGAAGGCCCAGCTCGTGATGCGCGACATCATGCACTCGTGGACCTTCGAGTCCTCGAGCGTCGTCGCGGAGCGGTCCACCTGCGGGCTCGACGCGGAGCCGTCCGCGTTGATGATCCACTTGATCGCGACCTTGCCCTGCAGCCGCGGGTTGATGGCGAGCTGGGTCTCGTAGCAGTAGCGGATCTGGGCGGCGTGATCCTGGATCACCTTGCGGATGAGCTCCTTGTCGATGGAGCCCATCACGGTGGCCGGGCCGGTGGCGACGTTCACGTCGCGCTCCCCCTTCTTGCCGAGGCCGCCGACGCCGGTGCCGTAGCTGCCGAGCCCGCCGCCGCGCCCCTTCGTGCCGACCGCGCCGATGCCGATGGTCTCGCCCTGCCCGCCGCCGCCCGAGCCCGAGCCGCGGATGCCGAGGCCGCCGAGGCCGTAGCTGTCGCCGACGACCGGGCCGAACATGTTGCCGACCGCGCCGCGCAGGTCGCCGCCGAGGCCGCCCGAGCCGAACACGGTGGAGAGGCCGCCGCCGCCGCGGCCGAGCGCGCCGAGCAGGCCGCTCCGCTTCACGATCTCCTTCGCGTTCGGGTCGATGGCCTTCGGCGCGGAGCGGGCGTTGGTCTTGGGGGCGTCCTTCTTCCCCATCTGCCCCTCCTCGCCCTTGTGCTTCTCCGCCATCTCGCCGGGCTCGTCCTTCTTCTCGCCCGCGCCGCCGGGCTGCTTCGGCTTCGGCTCGGGCGGCTTGATGACGAACTTCGCCATCCGCGAGGGGTTCTTGAAGAGGTCGTCCGCGACGACGTCCGTGTCGTACGGGAAGTTGTTCGCCGCGACGATGAAGCCGGCCTGCAGGAAGAACAGGACGAGGAAGAGGTTCAGGAACTGGTAGTTGATCCGCTCCCAGAACGGCGCGCCCTTCACCCTCGACGGGCGCCGCGCGCGGGCCTCGATGGCGAGGTGCGCGCCGACCTCGGCGCGCACGGCGCCCGCCCGCGGGACGGCCACCCAGTACGCGCTCTGGATCGTGTCGTCCCCGTGCGCCTTGCGCGACTTCACGAGCTCGCCGAACGGGGCGCGGACGCCCTTCTCCTCGACGACGCCCGTCATGCCCCGCGTGAACGTGAACCGGTAGTCGCCGTCCGCGTACCGCAGCACGGGCAGCTCCGGCACGGGCAGCCCCTCGAGCCGCAGCGCGCACTTGTCGGTCTCGCCGACGAGCACGGGCTGCTTCGGCTTCACGTAGACGGCGGCCTCGAGGAGCGACGCGCCCCACAGGATGCGCAGCTCGACCCCGAGGTCGGTCTCGCCCGAGAGATCCTCCGCCACGCGGTCCGCGGGCCTGAGCCGCTGGATCCTCGCGGCCGGCCTCGCGGCGGGCGCGGGCCGCGCGGGCGCAGGCTGCGCGGGCGCCGCGAGGACCGGCGCGGGCTGCGCCGCCGGCGCGGCCTCGATCGGAGGCGCGGCGGCGACGGCCGCGGCGAGCGCCGCCGCCGGTGCGGACACCGCCGGCGCGGGCGCCGGCTCGGCGGGGAGCTCGGCGCCGGGCCTGGGCTGCCCGTTGGTGCGCTTGGCCGCGGGCGCCGCCGGGACCGAGATCGCCCGGTTCTGCTCGGGCGCCACGGCGTTCGCGGCGGGCGCGGCGTCGGGCGACTCGACGACGATGCGCAGGCCGCCCAGCGTGATCTGGTCGCCCAGCCGGAGCGCGCCGCGCGAGACCTTCTTGCCGTTGACGAACGTCCCCTCGGCGCTCCCCATGTCGATGATGGAGAGGTTGCCGTCCGGCGCGACCTCGATCACCGAGTGGATCCGCGAGATCTTCTCGTCGTCGAGGCAGAGGTGCGCCGAGGCGAGCCGCCCGATCTTGATGATCTCGCGGTTGAACTGCTCGCTGCGGACGAGCTCGTCGCCGCGGAAGACCTTGAGCGTGATCGGGGTCGCCATGGGGAAGGCCTACAGGTCGCCGGACGCCTGCATCACCTTGTCGCGCCAGTCCTCGCGGATCTTGATGAGGTTCGAGTGGTCCACCTTCTGCCGGGCCTCGACGTACTCGCCGTCGGGGCGCTTCAGGTCGCCCTCGATCGTGTCGTCCTCGAAGTTGATGACGGTCTTCTTCTCGTACTCGATCTTCGGCTGGGGCTGGGCCTTCTCCTGGGCGGAGCCCAGGAGGGGCAGGAGCAGCACCGTCGCCACGAGCAGCTTGCGCATCCGAGTGTCCCTCGACCGAGCTTACACCGTGCCGCCGGGCCCTAGAAGCTAGCGGCCGGGCTCCCTGGGGACGGGTGGCGCCGATGTGGGCGCCGCGCTCCCCTCCGGCGCCGACTTCGCGTCGGGCGCCGCCTTCTCCTTCGCGGCCTTCTCGGCCGCCTGCCGCTGCGCCTCAGCCTGCATCTGCTTCGCGGCCTCGAGCGCCTTCCTGTTCTCCTCGAGCATCTGCTCGCAGTCGGCCATGAGCTTCGAGATCTGCGCGGCGTTCTGCGTCACGGGCACGGCGCGCTGGTACGCCTTCAGCTCCGCGAGCGCGGGCTCGCACTCCGACTTCACGCGCGCGTAGAGCACGCCGCGCGCGAGCCGGACCTCGGGCAGCCGATCGCCGGCGAGCTTCTCCGCGCGGGCGAGCGCCGCGAGCGCCTCGTCCGCCTTGCCGAGGTGGCGCAGCGCGACCGCCTGGACGAGGTGGAGGCGCGCGTCGTCCGGCCTCGCCTTCAGGATCGCGGCGGCCTGATCGGCCACCGCGCCCCAGGCGCCCTTGCGCGTCGCCGCCTCGAGCAGCGCGTAGCGCGCCGGGAGGAACCCGTCGGCGAGCGCGAGCGCCTTGCGGAGCTGGACGGCCGCGGCCGCGTCGTCCCCCTGCTTCGCGGCGATCTGCCCCGAGAGGTAGGGGATCTCGGGGTCCGCCGGCGCGAGCTTCTGCGCGCGCAGCGCGACGAGCTTGGCGTGGTCGAGCTGGTTCCGCTGGAAGGCCACCTGGGCGAGGACCTTGTTCGCCGTGGCCGACTGCGGATCCCGCACCAGCGCCTCCTTCGCCACGCGCCACGCGTCGTCGATCTGCCCCGAGGCGCGGTAGAGCGCGGCGAGCCGCTCGCGCGAGACCGCGTCCTCCGGGAAGTCCCGGGCGGCCTGCAGGTAGACCGCGGCGGCGGCGCTCCCATCGCCCTGCTTCTCGAGCAGCACGCCGAGGTTCACCGCCGCCTGCCGGAGCGAGGGCTTCGACGCCCGGGCGCGCTCGTACGCCGCGCGCGCCTCGCCGAGCTTCCCCTGCGCCTCGAGCGTGACGCCGAGGTTGAAGTGGGCCTCCGCGACGTCGCCCTCGTCGAGGACGGCGCGCCACCTGCGCTCGAGGTACGGCCAGTCGGCCGGCACCTTGAGCTTTCGCTGCTCCTCCTCCGCCTTCACCGCCTCCTCGAAGAGGCGCTGCACGCGGGCGGAGACCTGCGGGCCGTCCCCCGCGTCCGCGGGCTTCTCGGCGGGCGCGCGGGCCGCGGGCGCGGACGCCTGCGCGGACGCCTGCGCGGCGCCGCGGCCGGCGGGCGCGCCGGGCGCGGGGCTCGCGGGAGGCCGGGCGGGGGCGCCCGCGCACCCCGCGAGCGCGGCGGCGAGCGCCAGGATCGCCTGCCGTCCGGAGGGGAGGAGAGGGAAGGTCGCGCGGGTCGTCACGGCAGGAGGTCCTCGTCGTCGTCCGCCTGGCCCTTCTTCCGCTTCTTCTTGACCGGGACCGGCTCGTCCTGGATCGCGCGCAGCTGCGGGTCCCCGGAGGCGGCCTCGCCGCGCCGCTCGGGCGGCTCGGACGTGCCCGCGGTCCTGACGCGCAGCGGCGGGAGGGACGCTTCCGGGCCGCGCCGCGCGGTCCGCTCGCGCGGGGGCACGGGCTGCAGGTCGGAGAGGAGCCCGTACCCGCGCGGCGCCAGGGCCTCGGCGGGCGGGGGCGCGACGGCGGGCAGCACCTCGGGCGAGGGGCCCCACTCCTCGGGCTTGTGCTTCGCGAGCAGCGCGAGCGCCTGGCGCGAGCAGTCGTTCTGGACGCCGTAGTCCCGCGAGGCGTTCACCGCGAGGCCGAGCCCCTCGAACGCCTTCTGGTCGAGCGGCTCCGCCACCTGGGCGAGCTGCGCCTTGTACTCCTGCACGAGCTCGGGATCGCGCCGCAGCTCCCTCGGGATCGGGGTGTCGAAGAGCGTCTGGGCGAAGCGCCGGTAGGCGAGGCCGATGCGGTACAGGGCGCAGACCGCCGGCTCCGCCTGCTTCAGCTTCACGACCTGGCCGTACGACTCCTCGAGCGCCTTCAGCTTCTTGCCCTTCACCTGGAGCTGGCCCTTCAGGTGCTTGGGCGCGACGTTCAGGGTGATCCGGTCGTACTCCGCGAACGCGGGCTCGAGCTCCTCGTACATGCCCTGCGCGACCACGGGCAGCCCACGCTCCGTCACCGACGCCCTGCGCCGCTTCCAGTAGTCCACCGCGTCGGAGTACGCCTTGCGCGCGAGCGGGCTCCGGCCGTGCCGGTCGAGGAGCTGCGCGATCCGGTGCTGGATGGCGAGCCACTCGTCCGGGTCCTTCGCGTACCGCCGCTGGTAGTCCTCGAGCTGCCGCAGCTCCTTCGCGGTCTGCCCCTGCTTCGCGTACAGGTCGGCGAGGGAGAGGAAGAGCCGCGAGGCGTCGGAGCCGTTCGGCCAGGTCTCGAGGTAGGCGCGGCTCGCCGCCTCCGCCTTCACCCACTCCCGCAGGCCGGCGCGGAAGACCGCGACGTTCACGATGGCGTCGTTCGCCTTCTTCTCCTCGTAGCCGCCGGCGTCCTTCGGCCGGACCTTCTTCCCGAGCGCGCGCCGCCACTCCTCGAAGTACCGCTCGTAGAGGTCGGCGGACCTCGCGAACTCGGCCATCGCCTCCTGCGCCTCGGCGTTGTCGTAGAGCACCTTCGGGGCGAGCGGGTCGGCGGGGAACCGCTGGAGGAGCTGCGCGCGGACCTCCACTGCCTTGTCGAGCCGGTGGACCTTCACGTAGTCCACCGACGCGTTGAAGAGCGCGGTCGGCGCGAGGCGCGACTGCGGCCACTCGCGGACGAAGGCGAGGTACTCCTCGGCGGCGCCCTCGTGGTCGCGGGCGCGCTCCTTCTCCTCGATCACCTTGAACGCGCTCTGCTCGATGACCTTCGCGAGGTCGTCCTTCAGGGCCGGGTGCGCCTTGAGCAGCTCGGCGTTCGCGTAGAAGCGCTTCGCCCAGCCGTTCACGTTGCGCCAGTCGCCGAGGAGGTTGTAGGCGTCGAGGACGAGGTTCGTGGAGTACGCCGCGAGCTCGTGCGCCGGGTGGTCGAGGGCGATGCGCGTGAACAGGTCGGTCGCCTCGGCGAAGTCGTTGTGGCGGTAGTAGAGGTTCGCGACCTTGTAGGCGACCTCCACCCACTTGTCGCCCTTCGGCTGGAACTCGAGGTACCGCTTGCACGCGTCGACGAGCCGCTGCCGCTGCGGCGCGAACGAG
Organism: Anaeromyxobacter sp.; assembly: GCA_035708485.1. Lineage (GTDB taxonomy): Bacteria > Myxococcota > Myxococcia > Myxococcales > Anaeromyxobacteraceae > Anaeromyxobacter. Next base: position 27,489 of record DASSSJ010000165.1, read on the forward strand.
AGCCGCTTCCTCGGGTCGGCGGGCTGCCGCAGCTTGTCCTGCTCGTCCACCTTCTTCACGACGAGGTCCCAGGCGAAGACCGCGTTCTCGAGCGCGTCCTTGAAGAACTTGCCCGGCTTGCGCGGCGGCTTCGCCTTCACGGCGGCGATGTCGAGCCGCGCGACGTGCTCGTACTCCTCGCCCGCCCCCTCGAAGTCGGCGAGCGCGTAGCGCAGCTCCGCGTGGAAGAACCGCATCTCGTACGCGGTCGGCTCGTTGGGGAAGAGGTCGAGGTAGTCGCGGTAGACCGCCGCGGCGAACGCGGCGACGGGCTCGTCGCGCGTCTTCTTCCACTCGTTGTGGTACTGCACCGCGAGGATGCGCAGCGTCTGCTCCGCCTCGCGGCGCGCGTCGGCGAGGGCCTTCTGCCCCTTCTCGTCCTTCGCGCCGGGCTGCGCCTCGATGTCGCGCAGCATCTTCACGAACACGTGCGCCTGCTGGACGGCGGCGTCCTTGCGCCCCATCCGCCCCGCCGACGTGACGATGCGCGACTGGTACAGCGGCGCCTCGGGGGAGAGGGGCTTCTCCTGGATGAGCCGGTGGTGGACGACGATCGCGTCGCGGTCCTTCCCCTCGTCGTAGTAGATGCCGCCGAGCGTCTTCAGCATGTCCGACCAGTTCTTGTCGCCGCCCACGCGCTTGAACTCGTCGGGCGCCGCCTCGGCGCTCCCGATGTGGCTGTAGGTGCGGACGTAGTCCTTCCGCGCCTCCTTGATGAGCGCGAGCTTGCGGTCCGCCGGCACGGTCGAGGTGGGCAGCTCGCCGAAGAAGATGACGGCCTTGAAGAGCTCGAGCGCGTCGGTCCACTCGTTCAGGTTGTAGTGCACCCAGCCCTGCTTGTAGATCGCGTAGCCGTAGACGGACGACTCCTGGTACGACGCCGCCTTGCGGTAGGCCTCGAGCGCCTTGCGGAGATTCCCGATCCGGTCGGACGCGTTCGCCTTCTCGAAGTAGTACTCGCCGAACGCCATCCACGCGTCGGGCACGTAGCGCGACTGCGGGAACTTCTGGATGAGCGCGCGGTAGGCCTTGAGCGCGTCCGGGTCGTTCCGGTTCCGCTTGGAGAGGCTCTCGGCGAGGAAGTAGAGCACCTCGTCGAGGCGCGGGTACTTGGGATACTTCGCGATGATCGCCTTGTAGAGGGCGACCGCCTGGTCCTTGTGGCGCTCCGCCTGGCGTTCGTGCTCCTTCCGCTCCGCCATGAGGCGGTCGATCTCGCGCGGATCGCCGCGGGTGCCGAGGGCGATGAGCCGGTCGTCGCGCCGGTTCGCCTCGAAGAAGTAGTACTGCGACTCCTCCCAGAGGAGCTCGGCGAGCCGGAAGTACCACTGCGGCGTCTCGGTCGCGGAGCCGCCGCCGAGGTCGATGAGGCGCCGCAGCGACGCGATCTCCTCGCGGCGCTTCTCGGAGACCTGCACCTCGACCACCTTGCGGAACGTCTCGAAGTCGAGGGTGGGCCCGCCCGGCTCGGCCTTCTTCGCCTTCGGCGCCTGGAGCGAGCCGCCGAGCGCGGCGTCCGGCGCCACGTCCTTCTTCGGGCCGAGGTCGGCCTCGTGCGGCTGCGTCGTCGCGATGCGCTCGCCCGCCACCGCCGTCGAGGCGGCGAGCGCGAGGACGGCGCCGGCGGCGAGGGCTCGGACCATGGACGCTCCGGGTCGATCAGCGGACGGCAGCCTGCTTGGGCCGGTTGATCCGGTCCTTGCAGCCCTTCGTCAGCGTGTACGAGTAGGTGCCGAGCTCGTCGCGCCAGAACTCGCCCTCGTACGGCCAGTAGAGGTGCTCGTCCGAGACGGCGTGCGAGTACTTGAGGTCCCGCACGACGTCGACCTGGCTGCCCTTCGCGAGCGAGCCCTCGAGCGCCTCGCGCTCCTTGCGCGAGACCTCGATCTGGATCCGCAGCGCCTGGGCGAGCAGCTGGCGCAGCCCGTCGCGCTCGTACTCGAGCTTCGCGCGCGTGCGCGCGCCCGCCTCGTCGACGAGCGTGGCCCGCGACGCCTTCAGCTTGTCGAGGAGGTCCTTGGCGAGGGCGGAGGAGCGGAACTCGGCGCGCCGCTCGCCGACGCCCTCGTCCATCTCGCGCTCCACCTCCTCGATGGACTCGGAGAGCCGGCGGACGGTCTGGTCGGAGTAGGCGACCCGCATGATCTTGCGCATCGCCCCGCCTCCGGGGGCCTGCGCCGCGTCGCGGACGAGCTCGAAGTAGCGGTCGGGGTTCCGGTGCGAGCCGGTGACCTTCACGAGCTCGTCGTAGACCGGCTCGTACGTCTTCGCGAACTGCTCGAGCACCTGGCGCGCCTCCGGGTAGCGGCAGTTCTCGTAGTAGACGATCGCCTTGAGGACGTACGACTCGGGGAAGTACTCGTCCTGGAAGTACGGCGACTGGAGCGTGATGAGGTTGCCGAGCGTCTTCTCGTAGTCGCCGATGCGGTAGTGGGCGTACGACGCCTCCCAGAGCCCCTCGAGCCACCGCTCGCCGCCCCAGGGCATCTTCCCGTAGTAGAAGATGGCGTAGCGGTTCTGGCGGTTCTGGTAGTGGATGCGCGCGAGCTGCAGGAACGCGAGCTCGCGCAGGTCCTCGTCGGCGTTCTCGAACTTCTTCGGGTTCGTCAGCCGGACGACGTCCTTGAACACCTCGATCGCGCCCTGGTCGTCGCCCTGCGCGTAGAGGACGAGGCCGTCGAGGAACCGCGCGCGGCCGTAGGCGTCGCCGTCCGGCGGCGGCGGCGCGTCGGTCGTGGCGGGGAGGTCCTTCACCTGCTTCGGCTGCTTCCCGGCCTTGCCGCCCTTGGCCGGCGCCGCGGGCGCCGCCGGCGCCGCCGGGGCCGCGCGCACCTTCGCGACGAGCCGGCGCGCGTCGCTCCAGGCTGCCCGCGCCTCCGAGGCGCGGCCGGCGTCCAGGAGCGCGCGGCCGCGCTCGAACTCGTACTTCGCGAGCAGGTAGTTGACTCGATCCTCGTACGCGGGCGGGATGCCCTGGCCGGAGTGGCGCGCCACGCGCGCGAGGAGCGGCTGCTCGTTCGCGAGGCCGCGCCCCACGTAGAACATCCACTCCATCGCGCTGTGGAAGAACCTCGTCCCGCCCGGCCCGCGCTCGAGGATGTCGTCGAACGCGGCGAGCGCGGAGTGGTTGAGCTTGAGCCGCGCGAGCGCCTTGGCGCGCTGGAACCGCGCCTCCTCGTGGACGCCCGAGAGCGCGCGCTCGCGCAGGATCTGATCGAGGGCGAGCGCCGCGGTCTCGGTCGCGCCCTCCGCGAGCAGCCGCTTCGCGGCCTCGAGCCGCGCCTTGGCCTCGGCGGTGGGCGGCTTCTCCGGCGTGAGGGTCAGCCCCGGCATCTGCTCGCTGCGCCGCGGCGCCGGCGGCGGCGGCTCGGCCGCCGCGGGCGGGTCGGGGGCGCGGGTCTGGGGCTCCGGCGCGGGCGTCGGCGCGGGCGCGACGGCGGGCGGGAGCGTGTCCTTCTCCGCCGGCGCGGCCTTCCCCTTCCGCGGCGGCGCGGCCGGCTTCTTCTTCGCGTCGCTCCTCTTCTTCTGCCCCTTCGCGGGCGCCGAGAGGTCGAGCCCCAGCTGCGCGCGCGCCGGGGGCGCGGCGAGCGCTGCGATGAGGACGGCGAGTCCGAGGGTCGCGCGGTTCATGAGATCACCGGACGGGGCGGTTCCGGGTCGGGAAGAAGAAGGAGAAGCCGATCTCGGTGAAGAGCTGGTTCTGCCAGTCCGTCCCCAGCGCGGCGTTGTTCGGCACCTCGACCGGATAGAAGAGGTCCTTCACCTCGAGCCGGATCGCGCCCCACTCCGAGAGGAAGAGCCGCGCGCCCACCCCGACGTGCCCGCCGAACGCCATCTTCTGCCCGGGGCTGCCGCCCGCGGTCGCCAGCCGCTCGGCGTCGGCGAAGGAGAGCACCTCGTCGTGGAGGACGAGGTCGGGGCCGGCGAGGATGGACAGGTCGAAGTGCGCGACCTGCTCCGCGAGCACGTTGAGCTTGCCGTAGACCGGCGTCCACCCCGCCTCGAGCCCGACGATGGCGGTGATGCTCCCGGGCACCTGCCAGAGCTGCTTCTGCTGGGCGTTGCCGCACCCGACGGACGAGCTGCACAGCACGGCGGAGTTGGTCGGGTCCGCGGCGCCGCCGGCGCCGTACGCGCCGAGCGTCCAGAACTCGCCGAGGTGGTAGGTGGCCTTGACGCTCCCGAAGTACTTCGTGAAGAACGCGTCGTTCAGCGAGATCGCCGCGCCGAGCGTCAGCTCCACCCGGTCGGAGACCCGGAAGAGCTGGCCCGAGACGGGCGGGATCTTCCCGGCGAACGCGTCCGACTTGCTCTGGGCCGCGGCGAGCGCGGGCAGCGCGAGGAGCACGAGCGCGAGCGAGACGCGGCGGGGGATCATGGGTACACGTAGTCGAACGTGGTCGGGAAGAAGAAGGAGACGCCCACGTTCGCGGCGAACACCTTCTGGATCGTCGCGGGCAGCAGCGGGGCCGGCTGGTCGGAGTAGAACGTCGCGATGAGGCCGATCTCGAACGCGAGCCACTCCTTCGGGTAGAAGCGGACGCCGCCGCCGAGGTCGGTCGCGAGCTTCGCGGGCTTCTTGTCGCCGAAGAGCGGCGGCCACTCGAGCGGCGGGCTCACGATCGGATCCATCCCCTGCTCGAGCGGCGGGTCGCTCGTCGCGGTCCAGACGTACCCGAGCCCGGCGGAGAGGAAGAGATCGAAGTGGACGATGCTGCCGGCGAGGACGGCGGCCTTGCCGTAGATGGGCGACCACACGCCGTCGAGCATGAGCTGCTGCTGGATGTCCGCGTTGAGGAGCTGGCTCTGGAAGGCGAGCTTCCCCGCGCGGACGTTGTCGGTGTTGTACTTCCAGTAACGCTGCCCCCGGAGCGCGATCGCGAACGCGTCGTGCAGGTTGTACGCGGCGCGCACGCCGAACCCGAACTTCTCGTAGAAGGCGTCGTTCACGGTCGCGGCGAACACCGGCGCGAGCTCGAACCGGCCCCGCTTGAGGAAGCCCTTGCGCTGGACCGCCTTGACCTTGTCCCCGAGCGCGACGTCCTTCTCGGAGAACGGCTGGAACGCGCGCGGCTTCTCCTCCCGGGGCGCCGCGGCGGGCTTCGCGTCCCGCGGGGGCTCCGGCGGCTTGGAGAGGTCGAGCGGCGGCAGCTCGTCGTCGTCCCCCTTCGCGGCGTCCTTGTTCGGGGGCTCCGAGAGGTCCAGGCCGGGCTGCTCCTCCGCGCCGAGCGCGGGTGAGGCGACGGCGACGAAGCAAGCGATCGCGACGCGGAATCTCATTCGCAGGTCCGTGAACTCGAGGCATCCTAGCCCACGGGTGGTGGAGGGGCAACGACGCCAACCCTCCGAAAACGGTGTCCATACGAGGCTGTAGGAGCCTGTCGGGATCCCGCGCCTTCCTTGTCGATCGGTCCTCCGCGTGCTAACGATTGCCCCGCATGCGATCCCGGTCACTGCTCGCCGTCGCCGCGCTCGGCGCCGCGCTCGCCGGCTGCCAGTCGCCGGACGTCGGCCAGCAGTGCCAGCTCGCGTGGAACCCCAACTGGCTCGAGGACGGCACCGAGCCGCCGCCCACCGCGGCGGTGCTCTTCGTCAAGAGCGGCCCCAACGGGCCGGACTACTTCGAGTCGGGCAACCTCGCGTGCGACGGGCTCGTGTGCATCGTCTCGCCCGCGGAGAAGGGGACCGAGTACGGCTCGGAGACGCCCGGCGTCGGCTACTGCTCCAAGCCGTGCGTGTCGAACTCGGACTGCTACCAGAGCGACACCGGGCTCGCGTGCCGCCAGATGGTGCTCGACCCGGTGTTCCTCGACCAGCTCGATCCGGAGACGCGCTCGCGCTACCTCGCGGACATCCAGTTCTCGAGCTACTGCGCGATCCCGAGGTAGCCGTGGTCCGCGCCGCGGCCGCGCTGCTCGCGCTCGCGCCCGCGCTCGCCTGCGCGTCGAAGGACGGAGGCGACCCCGCCGTGTCCAGGCCGCGCGTCGTCATCGAGACCTCGGCGGGGGCGCGCCACGCCGTGGACGTCGAGATCGCGCGCACCGAGCCGGAGCGCCGCCAGGGGCTCATGAACCGCGCCTCGCTCCCGGAGACCGCCGGGATGCTCTTCCTCTTCGACCGGACGTCGGTCCACACGTTCTGGATGAAGAACACGCTCATCCCGCTCGACATCATCTTCATCGACGAGGAGGGGCGGATCGCGGGCATCGTCGAGCGCGCCGAGCCGCGCACGCTGACCGAGCGATCGGTGGGGAGGCCGAGCCGGTACGTGCTCGAGGTGAACGGCGGGTGGGCCCGCGCGCGCGGCGTCCGCGCGGGCGACCGCGTCCGGTTCGAGAACGTCCCGCGGTTCTAGTCCCGGGGCGCAAGGCTCCAGCACGGGCGCGGCGCGCCCGCGTTCCCTCCGGGGCTGCGCTCAGCCCCTCCGGAGCAGGCGGCTCGCGACGAGCGGGCCGAGGCTCTCGGCCATGAGCCCCTCGACGACGCTCTCGAACCCGACGCGGTCCCGGTCGTCGGTCCACACGAAGCGGATGCCCATCCCGGGCTCGTCCCCGGTGGCGCTCGCGTGGACGACCTCGCCGTTCAGCTCGAAGGCGTTCGTCCGGCCGGGGACGGTCAGACGGAAGAGGAACCGCGTGCCGACCGGGAGGGTCTTCTTCGTCCGGATGAACGTGCCGCCCTTCGAGATGTTCTTCGTGTAGTCCGCGAAGAAGCTGTTCAGCTTCTTGTAGTCGACCTTGAGCTCGATGGGCGCGCGCCCGTGCTCCCGGTTCTCGCGCATCGGCGGGCATGTTATCCCGGGGGCGCGCGGGCGGGTAGCTCGGGGCCCGCGATATCGGGGGCGCGTGCTCCGCTCGTTCCAGATCGCCGCCGCGCTCGCACGCCGGCGCTCCGTCGGCGCCGTCGCGGTGGCCCTGCTCGCGGCGGGCGCGGTCTCGGGCTCGCTCCCGCTCCTCGAGGCGCCCGGGTACGAGCTGGGCGAGCTCGCGGCGCTCGTCGCGGCGCTGCTCGCGCCGTCCGTCGGGCTCGCGGCGGTGCGCCTCGAGCGCGCGCGCGAGGCGCCGTCGGCCCTCGCCGCGTGGGGCGGCGCGGCCGCGGTCGTCGCGGCGCTCGCGGGCGCGCTCGTCGTCGGCGCCGTCGGCCGCGCGGCGCTCGGCCCGTGCTCGGCGCTCGGGCCGGCGGCGTGGTTCCTGCCGCTCCTCGCCGTTCCCTCCGCGCTGCTCGGCGCGGCGCTCGCCGTCGCCTGTGGGTTCCTCGCGCGCGGCCGCGCCGTCCGCGCCGCCGCGCTGTACGCGCTCGTCGCGCTCGCGGCGCTCGCGTGGTCGCTGGGCGCGGCGTACGCCGGGCCGGCGGCCTTCGTCTTCGACCCGCTCCTCGGCGCCTGGCCGGGCCCCATCTACGACGAGGCGCTCGTGCCGGACCTGCGGGTCGTGCTCCTGCGGCTCGCGGCGGCCGCCGAGGCGGTCGCCGTCGCGGCGGCGGTGGAGGCGTTCCTCCGCGCCGCGCGACCTCCGGCGTCCGCCGCCTCGCCGACCGTCTCCGCTCGCCGGGGGGAGAGCGACGGCGCGTCCGCCGCCGGAGGCCGGCGGCACCGGCCCGGGCTCGCCGGCGCGCGCGGCGCGGCGCTCGCGGCGGCGCTCGCCGCCGCCGCGTCGCTCGCGGCGGGCGTCGCGCTCGAGCGGGCGGGGCTCTCCGGCAGCCGCGACGCGCTGGCGCGCGCGCTCGGCGCGCGCCGCGACGGGGCGCGCTGCGCGCTCGTGCACCCGGCGGAGAAGCCCGCGCCCGCGGCCGCGGCGCTCCTCGCGGACTGCGAGTTCCACCACGCGGACGTGGCGCGCGCCCTCGGCATCGCCGATCCGCCCCGCGTCACGGTCTGGGTGTACCGGAGCGCGGCGGAGAAGCGGCGGCTCGTCGGCGCGGCGGGGACCGAGTACGCGAAGCCCTGGCTCGCCGAGATCCACGTCGTGGACGCGCCGCCGCCGCACCCGATCCTGCGCCACGAGCTGGTCCACGCGGTGGCGGCCCGCGCCGCCCGCGGCCCCCTCGGCGTCCCGGCGCGCGGGCTCGTGCTCGTGAACGCCGGGCTCGTGGAGGGGCTCGCGGCGGCGCTCGAGACGCCGCGCGGGCGGTGGACGGTGCACGAGTGGTCGCGCGCGGGGCGGGACCAGGGATACCTGCCGGACGTCCGCGGGATCCTCGGGCCGACGGGCTTCTGGGCCGAGGCCCCGGCGCGCGCGTACACCGCGGCGGGGAGCTTCCTCGCGTTCGTGCTGGAGACGCGCGGCCCGGCGGCGGTCCGGGAGGCGTACCGGACGGGAGATCTCGCGCGCGCGACGGGCGCGCCGCTCCCGGAGCTCGTCGCGGCGTGGCAGCGGTTCCTCGACGGCGTCGCGCCGGAGCCGGGGCTCGCCGCGGCGGCGCGCACGCGGCTCTCGCGGCCGAGCGTGTTCGGGCGCCGCTGCGCGCGCGAGGTCGCGACGGCCGAGGTGCGCGCCGCGGACGCCGCGCGCGCGGGGCGCGTCGAGGAGGCGCGCGCGCTGTTCGGCCGCGCCGCGGCGCTCTCCGGATCGGCCGCGGACCTCGGCGCGGCGGGCGAGGCGCTCGCCCGCGCCGGCGACCTGGACGGCGCGGACGCCGCCTACCGCGACGCGGCGCGGGCCGCCGGCGAGGACGTCGCGCTGCGGGCCACGTTCGAGGCCGCGCGGGCGGATCTCGCGTGGCGCCGGGGCGACGTGGCGGCCGCCCTCGCGGGATGGGCGGCCGCGCTCGCGACCGGGCCGGAGCGCGCGGAGTCCCGGGCGCTCGAGGCGAAGATCGCGGCCGCGCCCGATCCCGAGCTCGGGCCGGCCGCGCGCGAGTACCTGCTCGGCCTCGGCGAGCGCGGCGCGGCGCTCGCGCGGGTCGCGCGCGTGCCCCGGCCCCTGTCCGCGTACCTCGTCGGCCGCGCCCACGCGGCGAGGGGCGAGGCGGCGGAGGCCGCGCGCGAGCTCGACCGCGCGCTCGCGGGCGGGCTCCCGCCGCTCCTCGCGCGGGAGGCCGCGCTCCTGCTCGCGGAGACGCGCTGCGCGACCGGCAGGTGGGACGAGGGCGAGCGGGGCCTCGCGCCGCTCGCGCGCGAGGGGAGCGCCGCCGACCGGGCGCGCGCCGAGGAGGCGCTCAGGCGGTGCGCGTTCCTCGCCGGCCGGGGCTGACCGCGGCGCCGCGCGGGCGGCGCTCCTCCGCGCGCTCAGCGCGCTCCGCCGCTCTCCCGCGGCGCCTTCCCCTGCGCGTCGCCCTGGTTCCCCGCGTTCGCGTCGAGGGGCCCCGCCGCGGGCGGCTGGCCCGCCGCGCTCCCGGCGCGGGCCTTCGGCTCGACGTCGATCGTCACGACCTCGTTCCCCTTCGCCTTCTCCCTGAAGGAGACGCGCACGGGCGCGCCCTCCGTGACGACGGCGGTCGACGCCTCGCCGCCGGCGAGGGTCACCTTCGTGTCGTCCCGCATCGGGAAGTCCAGCACGCGGCCGTCCTCGGTCTTCACCTGGACGGCGTCCTGCGTCACCGCGGCGACGACGCCCTCCACCGAGCGGACGCCCTCCCCGCCCGCGCTCCCGCTCGAGCCGGCGTTCCCGCCCGAGCCTCCCCTGCTGCACGCCAGCGCCGAGGCGAGCGCCACGACCGCGATGATTCTCCGCACGTCCGCCGTCATCGTTCCTCCAGCCCCGCGCCCCCGGCGCGGCCCCCCATAGGCTGGGTCCGCGGTCCGGCGCGGGCAACGACGGGCACCGCGGGCGGGGCGGCGCGGGCCCCCTGGGCCGCCGGGCGAGCGGCCCCGGCGTTCACGCGCCGCGCAGGCGGTCGATCGCGGCCTTGGGGTTCTTCACGCCGTTCTTGACGAGCCACCAGGCGACCTTCGCGCCGCCGAGCGCGAGGACGCCCAGGTAGCCGTGCCCGACGAGGCGCGTCGTGGGCGCGTTCACGCGCACCCGCACCTTGAGGGCCGGGTCCCGCTCGAGCACGAGCCTGAAGAACTCGATCCCGAAGGCGCCCACGTCGTCGCCGTCCATGCCCGTGATCCGCGCGACGGCGGCGGCGGGGAGCGTCAGCGTGAAGTCCGGATCCGGCGCGGCGCCGGCGTGCACCTCGGGCGCCCCGGACTCCATCGTGAAGCGCGCGTCCCCGCCGTCGAGCGCGAGGTTCACGCGGGCGCCGCGGGCCAGCGGGCGCGCGGCCCTGCGCGCCGCGGGCGCGGTCTCGAAGAAGGTCCTCAGCGCCTCCAGGCTCCCGGTCGGCATCGTCGAAAATGTAGCGCGGCGGCGGACGGGCGGGGTCCCCGGCCCGGGGCGTCCCGGCTCGGACGCGGCGCTTGACCCGATGGCGGCCGCGGGACAGAGTCCGCGCCATGAAGACGACCCGCATCGCGATCCTGCTCGCCCTCGCCGCCGGCTGCGGCCTGCGGACCCTCCCCGGCACCGACGTCCCCTCCACGAGCGACACGCGCGCGATCTACGACGTCATCCAGCGGTGGGTGACGGCGATGAACGATCGCGACGCCGAGGGCGTCCTCGCGGTGGTGGCCGCCCAGTACTTCGACGACGCGGGGACGCCGGATCCGGGCGACGACCTGGACCGGGGGCGCCTCGAGAAGGCGCTGCCCGAGGACTTCGCGCGCGTCGAGGGCACGAAGCTCGCCGTGACGATCCGGCGGATCGACGTGGACGACAAGGCGGGGACGGCGACGGCGGAGCTGTACTACGACAGCTACTACCGCGTGCAGACGCCGAACGCGCCGGTCCCGCGCCGCGACTCCGACGTCTACAAGCTCAAGCTGAAGCGGCTCGCGGAGGGCTGGAGGATCACCGCGGGCCTGTAGGCCCTCGGTCGGCGCCGCGGCCGACCCCCGCGAGCGCGGCGAGCCCCTCGTCGCCGAGCGCGGCGAGCGCCGCGAGGCGGTCGCGGAACGGGCGCCAGTCCTTCCGCGGCGCGCGATCCCGGCCCGGGTCCGGCGCGCGCAGCGCGAGGATCCGCGACGCCGCGAAGCGCAGCGCGGCGAGCCGCGCGTACGGCGCGAGGGCGCGCGCGGTCCCGGGATCGAGCGGGCGCCGCGCCGCGTAGCCGCGGAGGAGCGCCGCCGCGCGCGCGCCGTCGAACGCGCCGTCGCCCCACGCCCACGCGCAGAGGGCGACGCCGAGGTCCCACGCGAAGGCGTCCACGCACGCCATCTCCCAGTCGAGGACCGCGCTCGGCCGATCGCCGATCCAGAGCACGTTGTCGACGAAGAGGTCGCCGTGCACCAGGCCGCGCGGCGCACCCGGCAGCGCGGCGGCGCGGCGCGACTCGTCCTCGAGCAGCGGGAGGGCGCGCGCCACCTCGGCGTCCGCCGCCGCGTCCCGCCGGATCTCGGCGATCCACGAGGCGACGCGGGCGGGTCCGAACGGGTTCGGGCGATCCGCGGTGAAGCCCTCCGAGAGCTCGTGGAGCCGCGCCAGCCGATCGCCGACCGTCCGGCAGCGCTCCGGGGTGACGGCGTCCTCCGCGAGCTCCTCGCCCGGCGCGTAGGCGAAGAGCATGACGAGCCGGCCGCCGGCGCTCGCGAACGGGCGCCCGTCGGCCGCCGCCACGAGCCGCGGCGCCGGGAACCCCGCCCGCGCGAGGAAGGCGTGCACCTCCCCCTCGAAGCGGACGTCCGCCTCGGTCTTGCCCTCCGCCACCCGCAGGAACCAGCGCGCCCCGCCCGCCCAGACGTGGTGGTTCGTGTTCACGTAGCCCCTCGGCTCCGGGACGACGCGCTCGGGCGGCGGCAGCCCGAACCGGGCGAGCGCGTCGGCGATCTCGGCGGGCGACAGGACGGTGTAGACGGCCATCGCGCGGGAGGATGGCGGGCGGCGGGCGGCGGGTCAACGCGCGCGAGCGGCGGCGCGTGAGCGGCGGTCGAGGTCGAGGTCGGGGTCGCGGTCGCGGTCGGGGGTCGCCGTCCAGCCACTCACGGCGCCTCCGGCTCCGGCGGCCCCGCGAGCGCGTCCGCGAGCCCGATCGGCCTCCACTCCGCCTCGACGATCCGCCAGCCCTCCGGCTCGCGCTCGAGGCGGCACGCGAACCGGTGCGCGCTCGCCTCGCCCGGCACGAGCGCCTCGAGCGACTTCCCCTTCCCGCTCCCGCGCGCGAGGACCGCGTCCACGTTCGCGCGCGCCGCGTCGCCGGCGACCGCGATCCGCGCGCCGGAGACGGACACCGACACCCACTCGCCGCGCAGCACGTGGAACGCGACGAGCTGCTTCGCGCCCCGGCGATCGAGGCCGCCGCCGTGGAAGCGCTCCGACACGCCCTCCACCGCGTCCGACACGCGCTTCTCCTCCGCCGCGCGCGCCGCGCCGTCGAAGAGCGCGCGGATGAGCTCCGCGTCCGTCGGCGGCTCGCGCCCGAGCCGCAGCGCGACGACCGCGGCGGCCGCGGCGGCCGCGGCGGCGAGGACGGCGGCGACGACGAGGGACCGGCGCGTCACGGTCATGCGGGTCGGCTCCGATCCAGGGCGCTGCGTCCCCGCGCCGGACGGGCGGGCGCCCCCCGGCAGGCGGGCGACGTCGCCCTCACCTTCCCCGGACGGCGGCGCCGCCCGCCGTTAGATCGACGGGCGCACGCCCCACGCCGGGGCCGACGCGAGTAGACTCCACGCCGTGAGCCGGGACAAGAAGGACCACATCGCGCTCTCGGACGAGCACAACTCCCGCGGCATCGAGCTCGCGGATCGCGGGTGGCTCGACGAGGCGGTGAAGGAGTTCCAGAAGGCGATCGAGCTCGATCCCGACTCGGCGCACGCCCACGACAACCTCGCGACCGTCTACTCGGAGAAGAAGCTCTTCCGCGAGGCGCTCGCGGAGTACCTCACCGCGCTGCGGCTCGAGCCGGACAGCGCGACCGCCCACTACAACCTCGCCTGCTTCCTCGCGAGCCACGGCGCCGAGATGGCGGTCGTCGAGTACAAGGACGCGATCCAGCTGGACCCCGAGTACCCGGACGCGCACCTGAACCTCGGGCTCACCTACGCCGACCAGGGCAAGACCGACGAGGCGACCGCGGAGCTCTCCCGGGCGATCGAGCTCGCGCCGAAGGACCCGTTCCCGCGGCACGAGCTCGCCGCGCTGCTCATGGACGAGGGCGACTACCGCGCCGCGATCGGCCACCTGAAGGAGGTCGTGCGGCTCGAGCCCGAGAACTTCGAGGCCTGGCTCGACCTCGGCATCTGCTACGCGCAGAAGGGGTTCTACGCCGAGGCGGAGCGCGCGTACGCGAAGGCGCGCGGGCTGCAGCCGGACGACCTCCTCCTCAACTACAACCTCTCGGCGCTGTACGCGCTCTGGGGCAGGCCCCCCGACGCGCTCGAGGCGCTCCGCAAGGCGCTCGCCATCGACCCCGCCAAGACCCGGGGCTGGCTCCAGAGCGATCCGATGTTCGACGGCCTGAAGGGCACGCCCGAGTTCGACGAGCTCGCGCACGGCTAGCCCGCCGCGAATTCCCCCTCCACCCGCGGTGCGCGCTCCGGTAGGCTGCCGGCATGCCCGAGCTCGCCTTCTTCCGCCACGGCGAGGAGCTCCTGCGCGTCGCGCTCGGGGACCGGACGTCCATCGGCCGGGACCCCGAGTGCGACGTCTCGCTCCCCGACGCCACGATTTCGCGCGTGCAGGCGCTCGTCGAGCGCCGCGGCGAAGCGTTTCACCTCGTGGACCGCTCCGGGCGCGGCACGCGGCTCGGCGGCGCCGAGGTCAGCGAGGCGGCGCTCGCCGAGGGCGCGGAGATCGCCCTCGGGACCTGGCGCGCCCTGTTCCGGGCCGTCCCGGCGGCGCCCGCCGACGCGACCTCGGCCGCGCGCGGCGGGACGACGGTGCGCCCCGCCGGCGAGGCCGGCGGCGCGCCGCCCGCGGCGCGGCTGCGCGTCCGCGCCGGCGGGCGCGAGCGGACGGTGCCGGTCACCTCCGCGGGCGTCGTGATCGGGAAGGACCCGACCTGCGACGCGCCGGTGGACGACCCGTTCGTGTCGGCGCGCCACGCGCGCATCACCGCCGTCGGCGGCCGCTGGATGCTCCAGGACCTCGAGTCCACGAACGGCACGTTCATCTCCGGCGCGCGCGTCGCGCGCGCGGAGCTGCCGCTCGGCGTGCCCGTCCAGCTCGGGGACGCGGAGGTCGTGCTCGAGCCGCGCGACGCGCCCGAGCCGCCCCGCGTCGAGACGTTCGAGGGCATGATCTCGCGGGACCCGGCGATGCGGCAGGTGTTCGAGCTCGTCGAGCGCGTCGGCGCGTCCGAGGCGGCCGTCACGATCCTCGGCGAGACCGGCACGGGCAAGGAGCTCGTCGCCCGCGCGCTGCACGCGCGCTCCCCGCGGAAGGACGGACCGTTCGTGCCGGTGAACTGCTCGGCGATCGCCGAGTCGCTCATCGAGTCGGAGCTGTTCGGCCACGAGAAGGGCGCCTTCTCGGGCGCCGACCGGATGCGCAAGGGGGCGTTCGAGGAGGCGGACCGCGGGACCATCTTCCTCGACGAGATCGGGGAGCTGCCCCTCGACCTCCAGCCGAAGCTCCTGCGGGTCCTCGAGCTCGGCGAGGTGAAGCGCGTCGGCGCGTCGCGGCCGATCACCGTGAACGTCCGGATCGTCGCCGCGACCCACCGCGACCTCCGCGCCGCCGTCCGCGCCGGGAAGTTCCGGGAGGATCTCTACTACCGGCTCTGCGTCGTCCCGGTGACGGTCCCCCCGCTCCGCCAGCGCAGGAGCGACGTGCGCATGCTCGCGGACGCGTTCCTGGAGCGCGCGAGCCCGCGCGGGCTCGTGCTGCGCTGGTCCCCCGAGGCGCTCGCGAAGCTCGAGGGCTACGACTGGCCCGGGAACGTCCGCCAGCTCCGGAACGTGGTGCAGCGCGCGCTGCTGTTCCGCGGCGAGGGGCTCGTCGTCCCGGCCGCCGCGGTGACCTTCGAGGACACGCGCGCGACCCCGGCCGACCTGGGAGACGACGACACGATGTACGTGCGGGGCCTCACGCTCGAGGAGATCGAGCGCGAGGCGATCCGCCTGTCCCTCCGGCGCCACAAGGGGAAGCGCGCCGCGGTGGTGAAGGAGCTGCAGATCGCGAAGAGCACCGTGATGAAGCGGATCGGCCAGTGGGGCCTCCAGCACGAGGGGCGCGTCCCCGGCGCCGCACCGGATCCCGACGACGAGGGGGACGCGTGAGCCGGGCGGGGCCCTTCTGCTAGAATTCGCGGTCCCGCGCCCGCCGGAGGAGCCCCGCTCGTGCAGATCGTCGCCCTCGACCTCGAAGGTGTCCTCGTCCCCGAGATCTGGATCGCGTTCTCCGAGCGCACGAAGATCCCGGAGCTCCGGCGCACGACCCGCGACGAGCCCGACTACGACAAGCTCATGCGGTTCCGGCTGGACCTGCTGCGCCGGCACGGGCTCGGGCTCCCCGACATCCAGAAGGTGATCCGCGACCTCGGCCCGTTGCCCGGCGCGCGCGAGTTCCTCGACGCGCTGCGCGCCCGTTACCAGGTCGTGATCCTGTCCGACACCTTCTACGAGTTCGCCATGCCGCTCATGGCGCAGCTCGGGATGCCGACGCTCTTCTGCCACCGCCTCGAGACGGACGCGGCGGGATTCGTGACGGCGTACCGGCTCCGCATGCCGGATCAGAAGAAGGCCTCGGTCCGCGCGCTCAAGGAGATCGCCTTCAAGGTCATCGCCGCGGGCGACTCGTACAACGACACCGCGATGCTCGCGGAGGCCCACGCCGGCATCCTCTTCCGGCCGCCCCGGAACGTCGCCGACGAGTTCCCCCAGTTCCCCGTCGTCCGCGACTACCCCGGCCTCGCCGCCGCCATCGACGACGCCGCCCGGCGGATCGGGGAGTAGTCCGCCCCTCGTCCTCCGCTTCGGTGCGGCCCGCCCTCCCCCTTCGGTGCGGCCCTCCCCTTCTCTTCGTTGCGCCCCTCCCCTTCTCTTCGTTGCGCCCCTCCGCTTCCTTCGGTGCGGCCCTCCCGAGCCACGTCGCTCGCGCACGCTGGGCCCTGCTGATCCCTCGGATCCGCTCGATCGCGCGCGATGGCCCGGCGTGTGATCCGATCGCTCGTGCACGCTGGGCCCGCGGATCGGTCGGCTCCGGTCGCTCGTGCACGCTGGGCCCGGGGGGACGCCCTCCGGCGCGTGTGCTCGGCGGCATGTGACCCGGGGCGCGCGCGCGTTCCCGATCGGGCAGGTCGTCGCGCCGCCGCGACTCGCGCCGGCAGTGCGCTGCGCGCTGCCGGCGCTCAGACAGGCAGCGGCGCGACCGCGGTCGACCGGGGCCGCGCGCGCGAACCGGGTGATCACCGCGTCGCCTGCGCGCCGACGCCTCCGGGCGTCCCCCCGGGCCTGGCGCTCACGCGTCATGGGGGCGGGACCACTCTGGGTTCGTGGAATCCGGTTTGCCTACGCTTCTTGATCAAAGCCGCCGAAGTCGACCGGCCACGCCGCAGAGCGGCCGGCGCGCAGGCGCGCGGTGACGAGCGTGCTCGTGCGCGCGGCCCTGAGAACCCGGGTGTCGCGCCGCTGCCTGTCTGAGCGCCGGCAGCGCGAGCGAAGCGAGCGCACTGCCGGCGCGAGTCGCGGCGGCGCGACGCTCTTGCCAACCGGGAACGCGCGCGCGCCCCGGATCGAACGTCGCCGAGCACACGGCCGCGGCGCGGCGGGGCCGGGCGCCGGCGGCGTGGATCAGGCGAGCGGAACGGAAAGATCCGCAGGGGCCCGGGCGCCGGCGGCGTGGAGATCAGGCGAGCGGAACGGAGGGATCCGGCAGGGGCCGACCCGCGCATGGACCAGGCGAACCGAACGCCGGGATCCGCAGGAGCGGGCGCCGGCGACGTGCATGGCGAAGGGACTGACGTCGACCGCGACGATCGGGCGCGGTCCGGCTGCGGAGCGGGGAGGAGAAGAGGAGAACTAGTTGAACCCACCCTCGCCGAACCCGCCGCCCTTGAGCGGGCGCGCCGGCTGGAGCGGGCTCGAGTCCTCGGGCAGCTCGATGGCGTCCTCGCGCGCGCCGAACCCGAGCTCGCGCCGCACGACGACGCCGTCGAGGAGGCGCGCGATGGCGCGGTCGAGGTCGGCCTCGGCGGCGAGCACGGGCCGCACCGCCATCCCCGTCGCGAACGCGACCTCGTCGAGCGTCCGGAGGTCCGCCGGATCCGCGAGCGCGACGACGAGCGGGCCGCGCCTCCCGTTCCCGATCTGCTCGATGGGGAGCACCTTGCGCGTCCGGACGAGCTTCTGCGGCACGAGCGCGAGCACGTGGCGCGGGATCTCGCGGTCGCCGATCTCCACGAACGGGACGCCGATCTGCTCGCCGACGTTCTGCAGCAGCGCCTGCTCCTTCATGAACCCGAGCTGCACGATGGAGCGGCCGATGCGGCCGCCCCACCGGCGCTGGTGCGCCAGCGCGCTCTGCAGCTGCACCGCGTCGATGCAGCCGCGCTGCACGAGCATCTCGCCGAGCCGGAGCCGGGCCATCTCGAACCTCCCGGATGAATCTCACCCGGGTTCGTGACACTGCGAGGGGCGTGCCGCCCCTTCGCCGCCCGTGCTTGCGCGGGCTTGGAGGGGACCCCCGCGACACAGTGTGCCGGATCGGGCACACGGCGGCACCCACCGATCGTGGGGACGCTCCCTTCGGGGGGCCTACTTCTTCTTGGGAGCGGGCTTCTTCTTCTCCGCGGGGGCCGGCGGGGGGGGCGGCGGCGGCGGGAGCTCGGTGAGGCGATCCTTGGCGCGCCCGGCCGCCTTGCTCTTCGGGTACTTCTCGACGAGCTGGTCGAGGACGGCGCGCGCGTCGTCCTTCATGTCGAGCCTCAGCATCGCCTCGGCGGCGCCGAGCATCGCGTCCGGCGCCACGTCCGAGCGCGGGAAGTCCTCCGCGACCTTGCCGTAGGAGAGGAGCGCGTCGCGCCAGCGCTTCTGGCCGAACGCGATCTCGCCGGCGCGGAAGCGTGCCTCGGCGGTCCGGGGATCGCTCGGCCAGCGCCGCGCGTACTCCTCGTACATCTGGCGCGCGACCCCCTTGTCGCCGTCCTTCTCCTCCCGCTGCGCCAGCTCGAAGACCGCCCCCTTGTCGTCGGGGCGCTTCAGCGCGGCGAGCTTCTGGCGCGCCTCGTGCTCGTCGAGCGCGCCCGCCCCCTTCAGCGCGGCGAACCGCCCCTCGGTGCTCGCGTCGAGCGCCTTGAGGCTCTTCTCGAGCTCGGCGAGGCGGTGCTGGGAGGCCTCGAGATCGCCCTTCACGCGGGCGAACTCCTCCTGGAGCTTGCCGAGCTCGACGGCCAGGTTCGCGCCGCTCTTGCGCGACACCGCGTTCAGCTCCTCGATCTTGGTCTGGACCCGACCGATCTGCTCGTCCGCCTTCGCGATGCGCTCCTTGAGCGTCTCGTCGAGGAGCCGCTGCTGCTCGACGTTCTGCACCTCGAGCCGCTGGACGCGGGCCTCCAGCTGCCGGCCCTTCTCCATCGGCACCCAGCAGCCCGGCAGCGACGCCGCGGCGAGCGCCGCGCCCGCCAGGATCCCGCGACGGCTCACCGCTCCACCTGGAAGTCGTCGCGGCGGTTCTTCGCCCAGCAGTCCTCGGTCGCCTGCGTGCAGAGCGGCTTCTCCTCGCCGTAGCTCACCGTCTCGAGCTTCCCGGACGCGCCGAGGTCGGAGAGGTACTTGCGCGCGGCCTCCGCGCGGCGCGAGCCGAGGGCGATGTTGTACTGCGTGGTGCCGCGCTCGTCGCAGTTGCCGGCGATGACGAGGCGCTTGGCGGGGGCCTTCTTGAGGCAGTCGGCGAGCTTCTGCAGCGTCTGCTGGGAGTCGCCCGTCAGCGTGGACTGGTCGAAGCCGAACCGGATCGTGAACGAGCCCGCGTCGGCGCACTCCGCCGGGACCGCCCCGGCCTCCGCCTTCTGCGGCTCCTCCTCGCGCGCGGCGACGCAGCGCTCGCCCTCGCAGCGCTGCCCCTTCGGGCAGTCCGCGTCGGCCTGGCACTGCGGCTTCGGCACGCACTTGTTCCCGCGGCACACGAAGCCCTCGCGGCAGTCGGCGTCCGTGCCGCACTCCTGGCAGCGGCCCTCGACGCACACCTTGCCGAAGCCCTCCTGCGCTGCGCAGTCGGCGCTCGTCTTGCACTCTCCGCTCTTGGGCTTGGCGGGGCAGCCGGACAGCGCGGCGGCGCCGGCGAGCGTGACGGAAAGGAGAAGGACGCGACGCATGTGACCTCCGGTGGGCGCGTGTGCTCCCCGAGCTGGGGCTGAGTTGGTTGGCCGATTAAGTGGCTCCGTTCGGAACAGGTGTCAAAGGATTTCCTTCCCTGGCGCCATCCGGGATTAACATCCCGTCCGACATGCCCGCGACCGTGCTGATCGTCGACGACGAGCGAAACATCCAGCTCACCCTCTCGCGCGCGCTCTCGATGGAGGGGTACGCCGTCGAGGTCGCGAGCGGCGGACGCGAGGCGCTCGACAAGATCGCCGCGCTCCCGGTCGAGGCGGTGGTGATGGACGTCCGGATGCCCGACCTGGATGGGTTGTCCGTGCTGGAGAAGGCGCGGGAGACCCGGCCGGATCTGCCCGTCGTGATCATGTCGGGGCACGGCTCGCTGGAGACGGTCCGCAGCGCGTTCAAGCTCGGCGCGTTCGACTACCTCGAGAAGCCCATCACCGAGAAGGAGAAGCTCCTCGTCGCGGTGAAGAACGCGCTCGCGTTCCGGAGCCTGCGCGAGGAGAACGCGCGGCTGCGCCGCGAGGCGGGGCCGCAGGAGATGATCGGCGCCGGCTCGGCCATGCAGCGGCTGCTCGAGCTCGTGCGCCGCACCGCGCCGTCGGAGGGGCGCGTCCTCGTCACGGGCGAGAACGGGACGGGGAAGGAGCTCGTCGCGCGGGCGATCCACGAGCACTCGCGCCGGAAGGCCGGGCCGTTCGTCAAGCTCAACTGCGCGGCGGTGCCGGCCGAGCTCATCGAGAGCGAGCTGTTCGGCCACGAGCGCGGCGCTTTCACCGGGGCGGTCGCGGCGCGGCGCGGGAAGTTCGAGCAGGCCGACGGCGGCACCCTCTTCCTCGACGAGGTCGGCGACATGCCGGCCGCCATGCAGGCGAAGGTGCTGCGCGTCCTGCAGGAGGGCGAGTTCGAGCGCGTCGGCGGGCAGCAGACCCTCGCGGTGGACGTGCGCGTCGTCGCCGCGACGAACAAGGACCTCGAGGCGGAGGTGAAGGCGGGCCGCTTCCGCGAGGACCTCTACTACCGGCTCGCCGTCGTGCCGATCCACGCCCCGCCGCTGCGCGAGCGGAGGGAGGACGTCCCCGACCTCGCGGCGCGCTTCCTCGTCGAGGCGTGCGAGCGGAACGGGCGGCGCCCGATGCGGCTCGCGCGCGACGCGCTCCTCGCGCTCCAGGGGCACGACTGGCCCGGCAACGTGCGCGAGCTCCGCAACCTGGTCGAGCGGCTCGCCATCCTCTGCGACGGCCCGGAGATCTCCGCCGACGACGTCGCGGCGGTGCTCCCGGGCGCGCGGCGGCCCCGCGCCGACCGTTTCCGCGCCGGCGCCTCCTTCCACGACCTCGTCGAGGAGGCGGAGCGCGAGATCATCCTCGGCGCGCTCGACGCGCACCAGGACAACGTCTCGGACACCGCGCGCGCCCTCGGGCTCGAGCGGAGCCACCTCTACAAGAAGATGCGCGCCCTCGGCATCCGCCGCGGCGACGCGGAGAAGACCTGAGCGGGCGGGCGAGCCGGCGCCCGGCCGGAGGGGCGCTCGCGCGCCGGCCGATCGTCCCGGCCGCGCAGGGGCGCCCCGCGCCCGCGCGTGACCGCGCCTCGGATTCCCGAGCGCGCGCGTGTCCGGGGCGACACGGGCCGGGGAATCGGCCCGTGTTTCCCGCGTTTTCCCCTGGCACGGCGCCTGCTCGCGCCTCCCCCGGATGACCGCGCCCACCGAAAGCACCGCTTTGCCCGACGCCGCGCCCGACGGTATGGTTCGCAACCCCGTGAAGCGGCTGCTCGCGAGACTGACGCCCCGCCACCGGCGCGCCCTGCGGATCGCGGCGCTCGCCGGCGCGGCCGGCCTCCTGCTCGGCGGGGGCTTCCTGTTCGCGTGGACCCGCGAGCTCCCGGCGTTCGACAAGCTCGAGGACTACCGGCCGCTCATCTCCACGCGGGTGATCGGCGCGACGGGCGCGGAGGTCTTCACCTTCGCGCGCGAGCGGCGGACGGTGATCCCGCTCGAGCAGATGCCGGACGTGCTCCGCAAGGCGGTGCTCGCGGCCGAGGACGCCCACTTCTACGAGCACCAGGGCGTGAACTACCTCGCCATCGCGCGCTGCGCGGCGAAGGGGCTCCTCCGCGCCGGCGTCGCGTGCGGCGGCTCGACGATCACGCAGCAGGTGGTGAAGACCTTCCTGCTCTCGTCGGACTGGAAGGTGAAGCGCAAGGTGAAGGAGCTCGTCCTCGCGCCGCGGCTCGAGAAGAACCTGAGCAAGGACGAGATCCTGTACCTGTACCTGAACCAGATCTACTTCGGGCACCTGCGCTACGGCGTCGAGGAGGCGAGCCAGTTCTACTTCGCGAAGCCGGCGAAGGAGCTCGGGCTCGGCGAGGCCGCGACGCTCGCCGGGATCGTGCAGTCGCCGATGCGCCACTCGCCCGTGAACCACCCCACGAGCGCGAAGGTCCGCCAGCGGTACGTGCTGCGCCGGATGGCCGAGGAGGGCTTCATCACGACGGCGGACGCCGAGCGCGAGGCGGCGAAGCCGATCGTGGTGCGTCCGCCCGAGGACCACCCGCCGGGCGACTTCTACGCGGACGTCGTCCGCAGGTACCTCGACGAGCGCTACGGCGCGGAGGCGGTCGAGACCGAGGGGCTCCAGGTGGACGTCGCGATGGACCCCACGCTCCAGCGCTACGCCGAGGCGGCGCTCGAGGCGGGCCTCCGCGCGGTGGACAAGCGCCAGGGCTGGCGCGGCCCCCTCCTCCACCTCGAGCCCGCGCAGGTGGAGGCGGCGCTGCCGCTGTGGCGCGAGCGGCTCGCGCGCGCGGAGCCGCGGCCGGGCCAGGTGCACGTGTGGGACCTCTCGCGCGTGAACCCGAAGGAGATCGACGCCGAGGACGCCGAGGAGAAGGGCGTGGCGCGGATGGCGCGCCCGCGCCTGCTCGAGACCGGCGAGGTGTACGCCGGGCTCGTCACCGCCGCGGGCGACAAGGCCGCCACCGTGGACCTCGGCAACGCGGCGGGGACGCTCTCGCTCTCCGACGTGCAGTGGGCGCGCAAGTGGAACCCCACCGCCGCGACGCCCGCGCCGAAGAAGATCTCCGCGGTCGTGCGCGAGGGGGACGTCGTACTCGTGCGCGTGATGCCGGGCAAGCTCGCGCCGGAGCGCGCCGCGCGCGAGCGGAAGCCGCTCCTCCTCTCCCTCGAGCAGGTCCCGCTCGTCCAGGGCGCGCTCGTGGCGATCGACCCGGCCACGCGCGGCCTGCGCGCGCTCGTCGGCGGCTACGACTTCGCGACCTCGCAGTTCAACCGGGCGACGCAGGCGCGGCGGCAGCCCGGCTCGTCGTTCAAGCCGTTCGTCTGGGGCGCCGCCATCGAGTCGCGCCGCTTCACGCCGGCGACCGTCGTCTACGACACGCCGGACCTCTACCGCGATCCCTGGACCGGCAAGGAGTGGAAGCCGCGGAACTTCGAGAAGGACGAGTTCGCGGGGCCGATGCTGCTCGCGCGCGCCCTCGCCGAGTCGAAGAACACCGTCTCGGTGAAGCTCGTCGACGCGCTCGGCGTGGACGCGGTCACCGGCTTCGCGAGCCGGATGGGGATCCAGGCGGAGCTGCCGCGGAACCTCACGCTCGCGCTCGGCACCGGAGAGGTGACGCCGCTGCAGCTCGTGAACGCGTACGCGTCGTTCGCGGCGCGCGGGTTCCACGCCGAGCCGCTCGTCGTGCTGCGCGTCCGCGACCGCAACGGGAACGTGCTCGAGGAGGCGCAGCCGCTGCCCGTCCCGGGCGTCGGGCCCGACGGGAGCGCGCTGCCGGCCGCGCCGGCGCCCTCGACCGAGACCTCGACCCCGACCCCGACCCCGGCCGTGGCCGCGGTCGACGAGCACGGAGCGCCCGTGCCGATCGCGGCCGCCGCCCCCGACTTCGCCGTCCCCGCCGACGGGACGCGCCCCGACGTGGCGTTCGTCGTCACGGCGATGATGCGGGGCGTGGTCGAGGGCGGCACCGGCGTCGCGGCGAAGGCGCTCGGCCGTCCCGTCGCGGCGAAGACCGGCACCGCGCAGGAGCACCGCGACGCGTGGTTCGTGGGGTTCACGCCCGAGCTCGTCGCGGGCGTCTGGATCGGCTTCGACGACCACGCGCCGCTCGGGCCGCGCGAGACCGGGGCCGGCGCGGCGCTCCCGCCCTGGCTCTCGTTCATGCAGGCGGCGGTGGGCGCGCGCCCGGTCGCGCAGTTCGACGTCGTCCCCGGCGTCGAGCTCGCGCGCGTGGATCCGGCGACCGGGCTCCTCGCCCCGGACCGGCAGGTCGACGCGCCGTTCGCGGCGTTCCTCGCCGGGACGGCGCCGACGGACAGCGCGTCGTCGGGGCCCGGCTCCGCGCCGCAGAACTTCTTCATGGACGACCGCTGATTTTGCGGTACGGATGAGGGCCCGATGCGCCTCGCCGTCCTCCTCGCCGCCGCCGCGGCCGGCGCGCTCGCCGCCGCGCCGTCGCGCGCCGCGCCACCCCCCGCCGCGGTCGCGGCCGCGGGCGCGCTCGCGCGCGAGGTCGGCGCGCCTCCGGAGGGGCGCCGCCCGCTCCGGCTCGCCGTCGAGGCCGAGGCGCCGGCGCTCGCGCGCATCGTGGAGAGCGCGCTCGAGGCGGCCCTCTCCGCGGAGGGCTACGCGGTCACGCCGCACCGCGGACCGGGGGACGCGGAGGCGGCCGCGCGCGCCGCGGGGCAGGACTGGCTCCTGCGCGTCCGCGCCGGCCTCGTGCCGGGCGGCGCCGAGGTGGCGCTCGTCGGCGAGCTCGTCCCGGCCTGGCCCTCGTTCTTCCTGCAGCGCCGGCCGGAGGCGCGCGCGATCCCGCCCCGCGTCGTGCAGGCGCGCGCGCCCGCCGACGCCGAGACGCGCCTCCTCGCCCGCGAGGAGCGCCGCGCCGGGGCGCCGTTCGCGGCGGTCCGGACCATCGGGAGGCTGGCCGGGCGCGTGCTCGCGCTCGCGATCGGCGACGCGGACGGCCGCGGGCGCCCCGCCGTGGTGGCCGTCACGGCCGACGCCGTCCTGGTGCTCGGGCCGGAGGCGGTGCCCGTCGCGGTCCGCCGCGCGGTGCCGGGCCAGGCCGCGCCGGTGCGCGACCCGGCGGCCGCGCTCGCGGTGGGCGACTTCGGCGGCGGCCGGATCGCGGTTCAGCGCGCGGGCGAGCCGCGCGCCGAGGTGCTCGCGGTGCGCGGCGGCGCGCTCGAGCCGGCCGGCGCGCTCGGCGCGGCGCCGCTGTGCGCCGGCGGCGCCGGGCCGCTCTTCGGCGGCTTCGCGCCGGGCACGGGCGTCTTCCTCGACCTGCTCTCGCCCCTCGTGGACCCCGCCGCGCGCCCGCGCTCCGCGCGCCTCCTGTACGGCGCGGCCGCCGCTCCCGGCGGCGGCCCGCTCGCGTACGCGGTGCTCGGCGTCGATCTCGGCCTCGCGCTGCTCGGCCCCGACCTCGCGCCGGTCCGCGGCGCGGCGGCCGCCGACGCGCTCGCCACGGGGTCCGGGTTCGCGCTGGCCGACCTCGACGGGGACGGGACCGCCGAGCTCGTCGCCTCGTCGCCCGCGCCGGGCGCGCCGGACCGGATCCGCGTGCTCGCGCCGCTCTCGAGGACGCCGCTCCTCCTCGAGTCGGCCGCCGTGGACGGGGCGATCCTCGCCGCGGCCGGCGGCGACCTCACCGGCGACGGCGTGGACGACGCCGTCGTCGCCGCCATCGCCGCGGGCGCGGACGGCGCGCCCGCCTCCACCCTCCTCCTCGTCAGCGCCGACCCGCGGGAGCTCCGGTGATCGCGCGCCCGGTCCGTCTCCACCGGCGGGCGCTCGCTCCGCGCGCGCCTCGCGCGTGGAGCGCGCGCCGCGCGGCCGGGTCGGCGGCGACGCTCGGGACCGCGATCGCCCTCCTCGCCGCGCCCGCCCTCGCCGCGGCGGCGGTGCGCCCGGCCTGGGGCGGCACGGTGCGCATCGCGGTCCCCGCCGCACCGCGGCCGGGGGACGGCGGCGCGGAGGCGGGCGACCTCCTCGTGCTCCGCGCGACGTCCGCGCCGCTCCTCGAGCTCGACGCGAGCGGGCGGCTCCGCCCCGCCGCCCTCGCCGAGGTGCCGGTGCCCGAGGCGGACGGCCGCGCCTTCCGGCTGCGGCTCCGCCCCGACCTCGTGGACGCGGCGGGGCGGCGGATCGGGGCGGCCGACGTCGCGGCGCGGCTCGCCGCCCTCCTCCACGACTCCCCGCCCTCGCCGCATGCGTTCGTGGCGCTCCCGATCGCCGGGGCGGACGCGGTGCTGGAGGGGCGGGCGCGCACGCTCGCGGGCGTGAAGGTGCTCTCCGCGACGGAGCTCCTGGTCACGCTCGCCTTCCCGCTCCCCCGGTTCCCGCTGCTGCTCGCGACGGCGCCCGCCGGCGTCCCCGGCGCCGGCCCGTTCACCGTGGAGCGGCCGGCGCTCCCGGGCGGGCCGCTCCGCCTCGTCCGGAACGACCGCTGCTTCGAGGGGCGGCCGTTCGCGGACGCGCTCGAGGTGCAGGCCCGCGACGCGCGCGCCGCGGCGCGCCTGCTCGAGCGCGGCGAGCTCGACCTCGCGCTGCGCCCCGAGGCGACGGGGG